>NZ_JAQFWP010000035.1 GCF_027706745.1 Nocardiopsis suaedae
CTAGGACGCCGCCCTCTCAAGGCGGTAACGGCGGTTCGAATCCGCTCGGGGGTACCAGGAGGAGCCCGGACTCATCGCGAGTCCGGGCTTTTCGCATGTCCGGCGCGGCAGCGTCCCCCGCGTGACGGTGTGTCCCCCGCGCGACGGTGTGTGCCGCGGATCACCCTCCCCTCCCGTCACGGCCCGGCGGGCCGCCGTGTCCCCCTTGTCGACGAACCGCCTCCAGCGATCGACGACGAAAGGCAGGCGCCCCATGAAGCGCGTCACCGTCCGGGACCAGATCCCCGAGATCTACGGCAAGATCCTCGAGGTCGGCCCCGAACTGCAGAAGATCCTCGGCGACACCCTGGCCGAGCTGGTGAAGCTGCGCGTCTCCTACATCAACGGGTGCGCGTTCTGCATCGACAAGCACACCGCCGACGCGCTGGAGCGGGGCGAGTCGCGGCAGCGCCTCTTCCTGCTGGCCGCGTGGCGGGAGGCCCCCGCCCACTTCACCGACGCCGAACAGGCGGCGCTGGAGCTGGTCGACCAGGTCACCCGCCTGGGTGAGCACGGGGTGAGCGAGGAGGCCTACGCGGGGGCCGCCGAGCACTTCGACGAGCGGGAGACCGCGGCGCTGATCCTGGCCGCCGCGCACATGAACCTGCTCAACCGGGTCGCCATCACCACGCACCTGCACCCGCCGCGGCGGCGCTCCTGACCGCAGGCGGTCAGGCGCCCTCGGAGATCCGGGCCACCAGGGCCCGGGTCTCCACCTCCCCGGCGCCCGCGGCGCCGGTCATCGCCAGCAGCTGGTCGAGCAGCCAGTCGGCCAGCTCCTCGGCCGGCATCGTGCGCTCGCGCAGCCAGATCAGCACCGCCGACTCCACCGCCGAGATCCAGCACCGCAGCGCGAGCCGCATCCGCGGCCCGGGGGCGCCCGCCCCCGACCGTTCCACCAGCAGGTCCAGGACCTGCCCGCGCACCTCGTCGATGACCGACTCGGTGCTCTCCGTGGCCACCATCGACCCGCCGCGCAGCAGCGCGGTGTAGGCCGGGGCGTAGGCGTCGGCGAAGGCGATGAACTCCCGCAGCGCGGCGCGCAGCTGTTCGAGCACCGGCAGGTCGGGCGGCGGCACCAGACGGGGGGCCAGCTCGTCCACGGCGGTGCGCAGCGCCGCCTGCCGCAGCTCGGCCATGTTCGGGAAGTACCGGTACACCAGGGCGCGCGACACGTCCGCCGCCTCGGCCACGTCCTCGGGGGCCACCTCGTCGGGCGGGCGCCGGGCGAACAGCTCCAGGGCGGTGCGGATGAGGTCCTCGCGCCGCCGGTGGGGGGCCATTCGGCGGGGGCGCCGCCCCGCTCCGCGCCCCCCGCCGCCCGCGCGCTCGCTGCTGACCATGGTCCCGACCGTACCGGGCGGGGCTACAGGTCGACGACGAGTCGGCCGCCGTCCGTCCGGGACACGCACAGCGCGACGGTGTCGTCCGTGCCGCTCAGCAGCGGCACCCGGCAGGTCCCGCAGAAGCCCTGGCGGCACGAATAGGCGACGTCCGGGACGGCGTCGCGCACGGCGTCCAGAGCGGAGCGGTCGGCGGGGACCGTCAGCACCCGCCCGCTGCGCGCGAGCTCCACTTCGAAGGGGACGCCGCCGCGCACCGGCGGCGGGGAGAACCGCTCCCAGAAGAACGGCAGCGACGGGTGGTCGGGCAGCGCGCTGCGCACGGCGTCGATCATCGGCGGCGGCCCGCAACAGTAGACGGCGGTCCCGGCCTCGGGGGCGCCCAGCAGCTCCGCGCCGCCCGGCACCCCGTCGGCGTCGTCGGAGCGCACCTCCACGGTCCCGGAGGGCGAGGACGGCAGCTCGTCCAGGAACGGCAGCGCGGCGCGGCTGCGGCCGGTGTAGACGAGCCGGAACGGTGCTCCCCGCCGCGCCGCCGCCTTGGCCATCGGCAGGATCGGGGTGATGCCGATGCCCCCGGCGATGAATACGTAGCGGTCGGCGCGCGCGAAGGGGAAGGCGTTGCGGGGGCCGCGCACCGCCACCCGCGCCCCTGGTTCGAGCGCGTGAACCTCGCCCGAGCCGCTGCCGCCGGGGATGCGCCGCACGGCGATGCGGTAGCCCGCCCGGTCGGCCGGGTCGCCGCACAGGGAGTACTGGCGCACCGCGCCGGAGGACAGCACCAGGTCCAGATGCCACCCGGGCTGCCAGGGGCGCACGGGGCTGCCGTCCTCGGGCTCTAGGCGCAGGGCCGCCACGTCCTCGGCGGGACGGTCGACGGCGGCCACCCGCATGGGCAGCTCCCGTCCGGCGCCGCTCGCGCCGCCGTCGGGGTACTTGGCGCCGCCGAGGCGGGCCATGACCGGTTGCAGGCCGTTGAGGAGCCGTTCCAGGCCCCGGAAGAAGGGGTCGGGGCGGTCCCGCCCGGCGAGGTCCCTGGGGAAGGGCGGGTCCGCGTATCTTCGGCTGCTGTGCTTCACGTACCGGCCGCCCCTCAGTGCTCGGCGGCGCGCGCGGCCGGGGACACGGCGAGGTAGGCAACGGCCTTGGCGGTCGAGCCGACCTGCGAGGGGTGGAAGCGCGGCTTGAAGTACTCGGGGACCGACCGCGCAAGCCGCCACAGGTTGGGGGTGGTGCCCTGCCGCCCGGTACGGAGGATGTCGCGCCAGCGGGGTTTGAGGCGCCCCTTGGTGACCGGGTCGGCGGCCATCAGGAACCGCACGCCGCGCACCCACAGGGCGAACAGCGCGCCCGTGGACACGACCATCGCCAGCGCGCGGCGCCGGTAGTCCCCGTCCACGTGCATGAACAGGTCGAAGGCGACGGCCCGGTGCTCGACCTCCTCGGCGCCGTGCCAGCGCAGCAGGTCGAGCATCACGGGGTCGGCCCCGGCCCGGTCGAGGGCCTCGGCGTCGAGCACCCACTGCCCCAGCACGGCGGTCATGTGCTCGATGCCCGAGACCAGGGCCAGCCGCGTCATCAGCCACGATTCGGCCTTGGCGCCGGTGAGGCCGCGGTCGCCCAGCAGCCGCCGGAACATCCAGGCGATCTGGGAGACGTAGGGGGAGGGGTCGAGCCCGTGGGCGTCCATGTGGTCGAGGACCCCGGCGTGGGCCTCGGCGTGCATGGCCTCCTGCCCGATGAAGCCGAGCACGTCCTCGCGCAGCCGCTCGTCGCGGATGTAGGGCAGGGCCTCCTTGAAGACTTTGACGAACCAGCGCTCGCCTTCGGGCAGCAGCAGGTGCAGCACGTTGATCGTGTGTGTGGCGAACGGGTCGCCGGGGATCCAGTGAAGGTCCATGCGCGTCCAGTCGAATTCGACGTCGCGCGCGTGCAGCACGATGTGCTCGGGCTCGTCTTCAGGGGCGTCGGAGGTCATGGGGGCCTTCCTCAGGACAGGGGGGACAGGCGGGCGGCGGCGCGCAGGGCGGCGGGGGCCAGGCGCGACAGGGCCAGCCCGGCGCGGGCCTCGGAGGTGACGGGGAGGACTTCGGGGGCGCGGTCGACGGCGTCGGCGATCTCCCGGGCGGCGCGCTCGGGGGTGAAGCCGCGGCGGCGGTAGAGCCGGTTCAGGCGGTCGCGCGTGGAGGAGGCGGACCCTGCGCCGCTGAAGGTCGTCGTGGAGATGATGTTGGTGTTCACCAGCCCGGGGCACACGGCGGTGACCCGGATGCCGTGCTCGGCCAGCTCCCCGCGCAGGCACCGGCTCAGCATCAGTACGGCCGACTTGGTGGACGCGTAGGCGGGGTAGGCGCGCGAGGGCAGGTAGGCAGCGGCGGAGGCGGTGTTGAGGATGCGCCCGCCCACGCCCTCCTCGATCATCATCGGGGCGAAGGCGCGGCAGCCGTTGACCACGCCCCACAGGTTGACGTCGATGGCGCGCCGCCAGTCGTCGGGGGCGGTGTCCAGGAACGTGCCGCCGACCCCGATCCCCGCGTTGTTGTTGCCGGTGTCGGGCACGCCGTGCTCGGCGCGCACCCGTTTGGCGAACTCCTCGACGGCGGCGGTGTCGGCCACATCGACCTGGTAGGCGGCGGCACCGGGACCGGTGCGGGCGGCCTGTTCAGCGGTGCGCTCGGCCGCGCCGCCGTCGATGTCGGCGCAGACCACGCGGGTGCCGCGGGCGGCCAGCTCCAGGGCGGTGGCGCGGCCGATGCCGCTGCCCGCGCCGGTGACCACGGCCAGGGGGCCGCGGCCCGGTGCCCGCTCCTCCTCGGTGTCGGCGACCAGTTCGCGCACCCGTCCGGCGACCACGCCGGGCCGTGAGCGCGGGATCCAATGCCCTCCGGCCACGCGGTGGAAGCGGAAGTCCTCGCACCACTGGGCGGCGGAGGACTGGGCGCTTTCGAGCATGAACAGCTCGTGCGTGGGGGCGAGCAGCTGCACGGGAACGGAGGTGCGGCGCTCCTGCGGGCGCAGCAGCCGGTCGCGCATGTTCACCCGGTACAGCTCCAGGCCGTTCAGCTGGTTGCGCAGCAGGCGCCGCTCCCTGGGCGGGCGGCCCTTCGGCGGGCCGACGCGCTCCAGCGCGCGCATGGCGGCCCCGCCGATCCCGGTGAGCCAGGCGAACTCGGGCGCCCAGGGCAGGTGGAAGAAGCCGATATAGGCCGAGCGCAGCGCCTCGTCGGCGACCTCCGCCAGCGCGCGCGGGCTCGGGCGCAGCCGGGAGCGCAGCCAGTGCGCCGCGTGGTCCAGGCAGGGCCCCGAGACGGAGGTGTAGGAGGCGAACAGGCGCGCGTGGCGCTCCTCGGTGACGGTGTGCCAGGCGGCGAGGGAGCCCCAGTCGTGGGCGAGCAGGTGTACGGGGCGGTCGGGGCTCGCGGCGGCGGCGACCCGGGCCAGGTCGTCGGCGAGGCGGTCCAGGGCGTACCCGGACCGCTCGCGCGGCGCGGGGGAGGCGCCGGCGCCGCGGACGTCGTAGACGACGACGTGGTGGTCGGCCGCCAGGTCGGCGACGACGCCCTCCCAGACCGAGGAGTCGTCCGGGTAGCCGTGGACGCACAGCACGGTGGGCGCGGCCGGGTCGCCGTAGGAGCGCGCCGCGAGCGCGAGTCCGTCCCCGGTGGGGACGGAGAAGCGCGTGGCGGTGGTGCCGGTCACATCAGTGCGAGACATGGCGTCATGTTAAACAAAGTGTCAATAAGGGGCCAGGGGGTGGGGCGCGATTCCGTTCCGCGCACCTTGGGCAGGAATGGGGACATGCGAGCGCGACCGCGGGCGCTGCGGGCCGCATCGGCCCTCCTCGTCCTCATGGCCGCCCCGGCCTGCGCGGGCGGGGGCGGTGAGCCGCAGGAGGCGGACGGCCCCGGCGGCGCGTCGGGCACCGGCCCGTCCGCCACCGGGGAGCAGGGGCGCCTGGTCCCGCCGGGCGAGCCGGAGACCCTGGCCACCGGGCTGGAGGTGCCCTGGGAGATGGAGTTCCTGCCGGACGGGTCGGCCCTGGTCAGCGAGCGCGACTCGGGGCGCGTGCTGCGCGTCGACGCCGACCCCGGCACCGAGTCCGAGGAGGTCGGCACCGTCGAAGGGGTGGGCCCCGGCGGCGAGGGCGGGCTCCTGGGCCTGGCGGTGGAGCCGGGGGCCGACGGGGACGGCGGGGACGGCGGGGACGTGTTCGCCTACTACACGGCCGACACGGAGAACCGGATCGTGCGCATGTCCTACACGCCCGGGGAGGGCCTCGGTGAGCAGGAGGTCATCGCCGACGGCATCCCCAAGGCGCGGTTCCACAACGGCGGCCGGATCGAGTTCGGGCCGGACGGCATGCTGTACGCGGGCACGGGCGACGCCGGGCAGAGCGGACTGGCCCAGGACACGGACTCGCCCGCGGGCAAGATCCTGCGGATGACCACCGACGGCGACCCGGCGCCGGACAACCCGTTCGACAACCTCGTCTACAGCTACGGCCACCGCAACGTGCAGGGGCTGGCCTGGCACGGCAACGTGCTGCTGGCCACCGAGTTCGGCCAGGACACCTGGGACGAGGTGAACGCGGTGCGGCCCGGCGGCGACCACGGGTGGCCCGGCGTGGAGGGCGAGGGCGGCGGCGAGGGCCAGGTGGACCCGCTGGTGGTGTGGCGCCCCCCGGAGGCGTCCCCGAGCGGGGCGGTGGTGGCCGCGGGCTCGCTGTGGGTGGCGGCGCTGCGCGGCGAGCGCCTGTGGCGGCTCCCGCTGACCGGCGATCCGGAGGACCCGGTGGGCGAGCCGGAGGCGCTGTTCACCGGCGAGTTCGGCCGCATCCGCGACGTGGCGGCCGAGCCGGGCGGCGGGGCGGTGTGGATCGCCACCAGCAACCGCGACGGCCGGGGCGACCCGGCCGCCGACGACGACCGGATCATCCGGATCCCCCTGGGGGAGTGAAGTGGGCCCCGGTCAGGCGATGCCGCTGCAGTCGAGGGGCGCGGTGAAGGGGTCGGGCAGGTGGAGGATCCCCTCAGGGGAGGGGCGGGTCTGCTTGCGGTAGACCCCCGCCTGCGGCTCTTCGAAGAGGGTCCATCGGCCGTCGTCGATGTCGATGAGCAGGTAGGCGGGGGCCTCTCCGAGCGCGTACCCGCGCAGCTTCTTCACCCTGTCGGTGTCCGCGTTGCTGGGAGAGGTGACCTCCACGGCCAGAGCGGCGACGTGAGAGGGGAACTTCCAGCGCTTCTCTTCGAGCATCGGCTCCGGGAGGAGGACGAGATCGGGGATGTAGCGCTCCCCGGTCGCTCCGATGGTGAGCGTCGCGTGCTGGACCGCCAGGTATCCGGGAGCGAGGTCCTTCAAGGCGTCCTGGAGGAGACTCGTGATCCTGAGGCGGGGGCCCAGGGGGGTAGGCGACACGACCAGATTCCCTTCGATGATCTCCACCCGGAAGCCGTCGGGTGGCGTGAAGGTGTCGGCGACCTCCTGGAGGTCGAACGACGCGCCTTGGAACGGCACCTCAGGAAGTGGTGCGGCCATCGGCCTGACCTCCTATGTCGAACCGTCGGTCGTGACGCTAACAGGCGCCTTCCAGGTTAGTCCGGCGTTTCGCCGAATCCCAGGCACCCGGCCCCGGGCGGTGCCCCCTACATCCCCTCGGTGTGGTGCAGGGCCTCGGTGATCTTCTCGGAGGCGGCCGTCACGGCCGGGGCGTGCAGGCGGCCGGGGGAGCGGGTCAGGCGCTCGATGGGGCCCGACACCGAGACCGCCGCGATCACGCGGCCCCCGGGGCCGTGGATGGGGGCCGACACCGACGCCACGCCCTGCTCGCGCTCGCCCACGCTCTGGGCCCAGCGGCGGCGGCGCACCTGGGTCAGGCTCTGCGCGGTGAAGTGCGCCCCGCGCAGGCTCCGGCGGATGCGGTCGGCGTCTTCCCAGGCCAGCAGGATCTGCGCGGCGGACCCGGCGTTCATCGGCAGCTCGCTGCCGACCGGCACCGTGTCGCGCAGGCCGCTGGTCCGCTCGGCGGCGGCCACGCACACCCGCACGTCGCCCTGGCGCCGGTAGAGCTGGGCGCTCTCCCCGGTCAGGTCGCGCAGCTGGGCCAGGACCGGGGTGGAGACCGCGAGCAGCCGGTCCTCCCCGGTGGCGATGGACAGCTCGCCCAGGCGCGGGCCGAGCACGAACCGACCCTGGCTGTCGCGGGCCACCATGCGGTGCCGCTCCAGGGCCACCGCCAGCCGGTGGGCGGTGGGCCGGGCCAGGCCGGTGATCCGGACGAGCTGGGCCAGCGACGCCGGCCCCGATTCCAGGGCGTCGAGCACGGACATCGTCTTGTCCAGGACGCCGACGCCGCTCGATGGGCTAGAGTTGTCCATGGCTTGATATTGCCGTCTCGATATGTGGAATGCAAATCCGTTCGGGGCGGGTGTCGGCCGCTGTCCGCGCACCGCCGAGACGCGAGGAGGCGTCGCCATGGCCCGCACGATGGCCGAGAAGGTCTGGGAGGAGCACGTCGTCCGGCGTGCCGAGGGCGAACCCGACCTGCTCTACATCGACCTCCACCTGGTCCACGAGGTCACCAGCCCCCAGGCGTTCGAGGGCCTGCGCCTGGCCGGGCGGAGCGTGCGCCGCCCCGACCTCACCGTCGCCACCGAGGACCACAACGTCCCCACCGAGAACGTGTTCGGCCCCATCGCCGACAAGGTCTCGCGCACCCAGATCGAGACGCTGCGCAAGAACGCCTCGGAGTTCGGCGTGCGGCTCTTCCCCATGGGCGACATCGACCAGGGCATCGTCCACGTGGTGGGACCGCAGATGGGCCTGACCCAGCCGGGCATGACCATCGTCTGCGGCGACAGCCACACCAGCACCCACGGCGCCTTCGGCGCGCTCGCCTTCGGCATCGGCACCAGCCAGGTCGAGCACGTGCTGGCCACCCAGACGCTGCCGATGGCGCCCTTCAAGACCATGGCGGTCACGGTGGAGGGACAGCTGCGGCCCGGGGTGACCGCCAAGGACATCATCCTGGCGGTCATCGCCGAGATCGGCACCGGCGGCGGGCAGGGCTACGTCATCGAGTACCGGGGCGAGGCCATCAGGTCGCTGTCGATGGAGGCCCGGATGACCGTGTGCAACATGTCCATCGAGGCCGGAGCGCGCGCGGGCATGATCGCCCCCGACGCGACCACCTTCGACTACATCAAGGGCCGCCCGCACGCCCCGCAGGGCGCGGACTGGGACGCCGCCGTCGCGCACTGGGAGGACCTGCGCACCGACGAGGACGCCGGGTTCGACCACGAGGTGGTGCTGCGGGCCGAGGACATCTCGCCCTTCGTCACCTGGGGCACCAACCCCGGGCAGGGCGTGGCGCTGGACGCGGCGGTGCCCGCGCCCGCGGACTTCGACGACCCGAGCGCGCGCGCCTCCGCGGAGAAGGCCCTGGCCTACATGGACCTGGAGCCGGGCACGCCGATGCGCGACATCGCGGTGGACACGGTGTTCCTGGGGTCGTGCACCAACGGCCGGATCGAGGACCTGCGCGCCGCCGCCGAGGTCATCCGGGGCCGCAAGGTCGCCGACGGCGTGCGGATGATGGTGGTCCCCGGCTCCATGCGGGTCAAGGAGCAGGCCAACGCCGAGGGGCTGGGCGAGGTGTTCACCGCCGCCGGGGCCGAGTGGCGCGAGGCCGGGTGCTCCATGTGCCTGGGCATGAACCCCGACCAGCTCAAGCCGGGCGAGCGCAGCGCCTCCACCTCCAACCGCAACTTCGAGGGCCGCCAGGGCAAGGGCGGCCGCACCCACCTGGTCTCGCCGCTGGTGGCCGCGGCCACCGCGGTGCGCGGCACGCTGTCCTCGCCCGCGGACCTGTAGCCGGGCCCCACCGACGACGGCGACGACGGAAGCGAAAGGCTCAGAGCATGGAGAAGTTCACCGTCCACACCGGCAGGGGCGCCCCCCTGCGCGCGAGCAACGTGGACACCGACCAGATCATCCCGGCCGTGTACCTCAAGCGGGTCTCCCGCACCGGCTTCGAGGACGGCCTGTTCTCGGCGTGGCGCGCGAGCGACCCGGACTTCGTGCTGAACAAGGAGGAGTTCGCCGGCGCCGACGTGCTGATCGCCGGGCCCGACTTCGGTACCGGCTCCTCCCGCGAGCACGCGGTGTGGGCCCTGCAGGACTACGGCTTCAAAGCGGTGCTCTCGCCGCGGTTCGCCGACATCTTCCGCGGCAACTCGCTCAAGGGCGGGCTGCTGACGGTGGTGCTGCCGCAGGAGGTGATCGAGCGGCTGTGGGAGATGGTCGAGGCCGACCCCGCCACGGACATCACCGTGGACCTGGTGGAGCGCGAGGTGCGCGCCCCCGGCCTGGCGCACCCCTTCGAGCTGGACGACTACACCCGCTGGCGGCTGATGGAGGGGCTGGACGACATCGCCCTGACCCTGCGCGAGACCGACGACATCTCCGCCTTCGAGGAGCGGCGGGCGCCGTGGCTGCCGGTGACGCAGTAGGCCCCGGGGAGGGGGCCCCGGGCGGCCCGGACGGGTCGGACGTGCCGCCCGGCGCGGAATTTTACCTGGATTTGGCGCGGCGCCTGCGGGAGGCCCACCGGCGGGCCGAGGCGCTCCCCGAGGGTGTCCGGATTCCGGTTATTCGTAGGCTTTTGACGGTCACAGAAGCGGTCAAAAGGGATCCCGTGCGTGGTTCCGAGCGGCTGGACCGGATGCTGGAGGAGATCTCTGCGCAGGTGGAGGAGCCCCCGACACGCTGAGAACTTTCGGTGTTTGTGTTTGTGCCAGGGCCCTCCGGTCCCCTAATTTCGTGCGAGCAAGGGGGAACCGGAGGATCTAATGAACAAGCGTGACCTGATCGACGCGATCTCCGACCGGTTGGGGGACAAGAAAACCGCAACCGAGGCCGTGAACGCCGTGTTGGAGACCATCCAGAAGACCGTCGCCGAAGGCGACAAGGTGGCCATCACCGGGTTCGGCGTGTTCGAGAAGGCCGAGCGCGCCGCCCGGACCGCCCGCAACCC
Organism: Nocardiopsis suaedae; assembly: GCF_027706745.1. Lineage (GTDB taxonomy): Bacteria > Actinomycetota > Actinomycetes > Streptosporangiales > Streptosporangiaceae > Nocardiopsis_A > Nocardiopsis_A suaedae. The sequence goes on from NZ_JAQFWP010000035.1 coordinate 10,414, forward strand.
CGCCACCGGGGAGACCATCAACGTCCCCGCCAGCTTCGTCCCGAAGTTCCGGGCCGGGGCCGACTTCAAGGACCTGGTCAACGGCAAGAAGAAGTAGCCCCCCGGGCGGTGGCGGCGCCGCTCGGCCCACTCGGGCCGGGCGGCGCCGTCGTGTGTGCGGGGACGGCCTTGTACGGGGCCCTAGAGGCCCAACCGCCCCAGCGCCTTGGCGGTGTGCGGCCCGACCCCCAGAGCGCGCGCCAGAGCCAGGTCCGCGCGCGTGTCGACGTCCCGGCGCAGCCCCGGTACATCGGTCCGGAGGATCTCGACCGTGCCCAGCGAGCGGTGCCGCATGCGGGAGCGCCCCTCGAACGCGGGGAGGAACGCCGCCCCCGGCGCGGCGGCGTAGAGCGTGGTGCCCACCCCCAGGGCGTCGGCGGTGAACGAGCGCGCGTGCAGCCCCGCGTCGGCGAGCACCCGGTCCAGCTCGTCGGAGCGCAGGGCGGGCAGGTCCGCGGAGACCGCGCACACCCCCTCGTCGGGGCGCAGCGCGCGCGCCTGGTCCGCCCCGTGCGCCAGCGCCGGGTTGAGCCCGCCCCCGGGCTCTCCGTCGACGATGTGCGCGCCCAGCGCCGCCAGGGCCTCGTGCGCGCGCGGGTCGTCGGTCACCGCGAAGACGAGGCCGACGCGCGGACAGGCGGCCGCGGCCATCACGGTGTCACAGGCGAACGCCAGCGCCAGCTCCGCGCGCGCGGCGTCCGGACCCGCGAGCCGCGTCTTCGCGCTCTCCAGGGGCTTCACCGGGACCAGCACCGACCATGTCACCGGCGCACTTCCCCCTCGGTTCTGCGGGACCCCGAACGGGGCAACCCGGGCGGACACTGAAACAGACCCGGAAAAAGGGTAAACAGGACGGGGTGCGGGCGCGTACAGCGCGCCCGTGACATGGGACGACCGCCGGGGCTCCTAGACTGGGTCGACCGCGCACGGACCGTCCCACCCCCTGGGGCTGTGCGGAGTGCGCCGATGACCAGGGGCGAATCCGGAGGAAGCAGTGGCCCAGCAACGCGAGTCGCGGTGGGTGAAGGTCGTGGTGGCCTCCATCGTGCGCCCGATCCTGCGAGCGGTGACCCGGCCCCGGTGGAGCGGGCAGGAGAACGTCCCCCGCGAGGGCGGAGTGATCATCGCCGCCAACCACCTGTCGTTGTCCGACCCTCTCACCATCGCGCACTTCCTGTACGTGGGGGCGCGCCGGTGGCCCACCTTCACGATGAAGGAGGCCGTCATGCGCATCCCCGTGGTGCGGTCGGTCGCCCGCAGCACCGGGCAGATCCCCGTCAAGCGGGGCAGCACCGACGCCGTCAAGGCGCTGCAGGAGGCCGAGAAGGCCCTGGTCCGCGACGGCAGCTCGGTGATCTTCTACCCGGAGGGCACCTGCACCCGGGACCCGGAGCTGTGGCCCATGGCGGCCAAGACGGGCGTGGCGCGGCTGGCCCTGACCACCGGCGTCCCGGTGGTCCCGCTGGCGCACTGGGGCGAGCAGCACCTGCTGCCCTACGGCACGTCGAAGCTGCGCCCCTTCCCGCGCAAGAAGGTCGAGATGGCGGCCGGGCCGCCGGTGGACCTGTCGGCCTACCGCGACAAGCCGCTGACGTCGACCCTCCTGAAGGAGGCCACCGCCGACATCATGCGCGCCATCACCGACCTGCAGGCGGGCATCCGCGGCGAGGAGCCCCCCGCCGTGCCCTTCGACCCCAAGCAGGCGCGGCGCGAGGCCGTGGAGGAGCGCTCCGCCGACGAGGGCGCGCCCGGGGACGGAACCGGGGACGCGCCCGGCGACGGGGCGGAGAACGGGGCCGAGCGCCCCTGAGCGCACCGGGAACGAGCGCACCGACAGCACGAGTAGGACCGGAAAGGGGCCGCATGACGAAGGTCGCGGTCATGGGCGGCGGTTCCTGGGGGACCGCCTTCGCCAACGTGGTGGCCGACGCCGGCGCCGCCGACGTCGAGGTCTGCGGCCGCCGCGCCGAACTGGCCGAGGCGATCTCCACCCGCCACGAGAACCCCGACTACCTGCCGGGGATCGCGCTCAACCCGGCCCTGGCGGCCACCGCCGACCCGGCCAAGGCGCTCGCGGGCGCCGAGTTCGCCGTCGTCGCGGTGCCCTCCCAGTCCCTGCGCGCCAACCTGCGCGCCTGGGCCCCGCACATCGCGCCCGGCACCGTGGTCGTCAGCCTCATCAAGGGCGTGGAGCTGGGCACCTCGCTGCGCGCCAGCGAGGTGATCGCCCAGGAGCTGGACCTGCCGCCCGAGCGTGTGGCCGCGGTGACCGGCCCCAACCTGGCCCGGGAGATCGCCGAGCGGCAGCCGGCCACCGCCGTGGTCGCCTGCCCGCACGAGCCCACCGCGGTGCGCTTCCAGCACCTGTGCAAGTCCGCCTACTTCCGCCCTTACAGCGCCACCGACCTGGTCGGCGCGGAGCTGGGCGGCGCGGTCAAGAACGTCATCGCCCTGGCCGTGGGGGTGGCCGTGGGCATGGGCTTCGGCGACAACGCCAAGGCGGCGCTGATCACCCGCGGCCTGGCCGAGACCGTGCGGCTGGCCGTGGCGCTCGGGGCCGACGAGCACACCCTGGCCGGGCTGGCCGGGATGGGCGACCTGGTCGCCACGTGCTCCTCGCCGCTGTCGCGCAACCGCACCTTCGGCGAGCAGCTCGGCAAGGGGTTCACGGTCGAGCAGGCGATCGAGAACACCAAGCAGACCGCGGAGGGGGTCAAGTCCTCCGAGTCCATCCTGGCGCTGGCCCGCGCCAACGGGATCGACATGCCCATCACCGAGGCCGTGGTCGGCATGATCCACCACGACCTGTCCCCGGCCGAGGCGCTGCAGGCCTTCATGGCCCGCACGGCCAAGCCGGAACGGTACGGAGTCTGAGGAGGGGCGGCATGGCCGGCCACGGCGGAGAGTACGGCGAGGCGACGCGGGCGGTCCGGCTGCCCACCGGCGGAGGCACCCGGGGCGAGCGCCCTATGCGCCCGCCGGTGCACCGCAGCACCACCTACGCCTTCGAGGCGTCCCAGGACTACGCCGACGTGCTGGACGGCGTCCGGGGCGGCTACTCCTATGCGCGCATCGACAACCCGACCTCCGACGCCTTCGCCACCGCTTTGGCGGCGATGGAGGGCGCCGGGACCGGCCGCGAGGTGCACGGCCAGGCGTTCGCGTCCGGCATGGCGGCCATCAGCACCGTGCTGCTGGCACTGACCTCCGCCGGGTCGCACGTGGTGGCCTCGCGCGCGCTGTACGGGAACACCTTCTCGCTCCTGGACGGGATGCTGCGCCGCTTCGGTGTGGAGACCGACTTCGTCGACATCGGCGACACCGAACAGGTGCGCGCGGCGATGCGCCCGGAGACCGCACTGGTGTTCACCGAGACGCTGTCCAACCCGGCCATGCTCGTCTCCGACATCCCCGCCCTGGCGGACGCCGCCCACGACGCCGGGGCGCTGCTGGTGGTGGACTCCACCTTCGCCTCCCCGGCGATGTGCCGCCCCCTGGAACACGGCGCCGACCTGGTCCTGCACTCGGCCACCAAGTACATCGGCGGGCACAGCGACGCCACCGGCGGCGCCGTCGCCGGGTTCGGCGAGCCGATGGCCCGGGTGCGTGCCGCCCGCGTCGACCTGGGCCCCTGCCTCGCCCCGGACGAGGCCTACATGCTCCACCGGGGCCTGGAGACGCTGCCGCTGCGGGTGGCCCGCCAGTGCGCCACCGCGGCCGAGTTCGCCGCAGCCGTGGCCGCCCACCCGGCGGTCGCGAACGTGGACCACCCGTCGCTGCCGGGCCACCCCGGGCACGGGCTCGCCCGCGCCCTGTTCGACGAGGGCCGGTACGGCGCCGTGGTGACGGTCGCCCCGCACGGCGGCCGCGAGGAGGGCATGGCCTTCGCCGACGCGCTGGGCCTGGCCGACGTGGCCGCGTCGCTGGGCGGCACGCACACCCTGGCCGGGCACGTCGCCTCCACCTCGCACCGCCAGATGAGCGACGCCGAGCTGGAGGGGGCGGGCATCGCGGCGAGCGCGGTACGCTTCTCCATCGGCCTGGAGGACCCGCAGGACCTGGTCCGCGACGCCCTCGCGGCGCTCGACCGCAGCGGCGGTGCGTGAGAGCCGGGCCGGGGCGGGTATGCGGTCACCGGGGACGGGGCCGATCGGACAGCACCGGAGCGCCGCCGCGGCGCCCGGGTCGGAACGAGGCGAGATCGGGTAGGTCAGCATGGCCGAGCAGCGCAGAACGGGCGGGAACGACAGGGTCCGCGTCGCCGTGGTCTTCGGCGGTCGCAGTTCCGAGCACGAGATCAGCTGCGTCACCGCGGGCAGTGTCCTGTCGGTGATCGATGAGGGCCGGTACGAGGTGGTGCCCGTCGGCATCACCCGCACCGGCGAATGGGTGCTGGCCTCCGGCGACCCGGACCGCCTGGCCATAGAGGGCGGGGAGCTGCCCACCGTGGAGGGCGCGGGCGGCGGCAAGGCGCTGGCGCTGCCGTTCGACGCCGGGACCGGGCTGGCGGTGATGGAGCCCGGCGCGGTGCCCGAGCGGCTGGCCGAGGTGGACGTGGTCCTGCCCCTGCTGCACGGCCCCTACGGCGAGGACGGCACCATCCAGGGGCTCTTCGAGATGATGGGCGCGCGCTACGTGGGCGCGGGCGTGTTCGCCAGCGCCGCCTCCATGGACAAGGTCTTCATGAAGGCGATGCTCACCGGGCACGGGATCGCCACCGGGCCGTACGTGCCGGTGACCGACCGCGAGTGGCGCACCGAGCGGCGCCGCGTGCTCGACGACGTCGCCAAGCTGGGCGAGGTGCTGTTCGTCAAGCCCGCGCGCGCGGGCAGCAGTGTCGGCATCACCAAGGTGAAGGACGGCTCGGACACCGACGCGGTGGTGGCCGCGATCGAGGCCGCGCGCGAGCACGACCCCAAGGTCATCGTGGAGGCGGCCCTGTCCGGGCGCGAGGTGGAGTGCGGCGTCCTGGAGGGCGCGGACGGGGGCGCCCCGGAGGCCTCCCTCCCGGCCGAGATCCACGTGGCCGACGGGTTCGACTTCTACGACTTCGAGGCCAAGTACCTGTCGAGCAGCAGCCTGACCATCCCGGCCGACCTGCCCGAGGAGGTCATCGAGCGCATCCGCGCCCTGGCGGTGCGCACCTTCGAGGCCATGGGCTGCGAAGGGCTGGCCCGGGTGGACTTCTTCTACGGCGACGACGGCGAGGTCTACGTCAACGAGCTGAACACGATGCCGGGGTTCACCCCCAGCTCGGCGTTCCCGCAGATGTGGGCGGCCACCGGCGTCGACTACGCGCAGCTGGTGGACCGTCTGATCACCTCGGCGCTGAACCGCTCCGCGGGCCTGCGCTAGCGGGGCTGCCCCGGACCGTAGGGCGGCTGCCACTGCTGCGGCGGGTGGCCGCCTTGCGGGTACCCGCCCTGCGGGTACCTCTGCGGCGGTGCCGCCGGAGGGGCGGCCGGGGGAGCCGCGGGCAGGATCCGCCGCGCCAGCAGGGTGCCCCCCGCCGTGGCGGCGGGGAAGACGAACACCGCCACGAACGGGATCGCCAGCAGGAAGTAGGCGGGCACGGCGAAGCCCAGCGACAGGGCCTTGCGGGACCACAGGGCGCGCCGCCGGTCGCCCAGGCGCCGCAGCCCCCGCCGGTCGAAGGCGGCGCCCACCAGCTCCATGCCGAGCATGAACCCGCCGAACAGCGCGGAGACCACCGGGACCACCGTCTGCCCGACGACCGGGACGAACCCGGCGATCAGCAGCGGCAGCGATACCAGCGCCGAGATCAGGACCAGCACCAGCGACTGGCGCACCGACCGCGCGATGGACCCGGCCAGGGACTCGTCCACCTCGGGGGCGCCTCCCATGCGCTTCTCGACGTCCTCGGCGATCAGGTCGTACAGCGGGGCCCCCAGGGCCAGCGTCAGGCCGGTGAAGCCGACCACCATCACCAGCACGGCGGCGCCCACGATCAGCACCCCGGCGGTGATGCGCACCGTGTTCCGCCAGCCCTCGGCCCACGCGTCGGCGAAGGGGGTGACCCAGGCGGCCAGGTCGTCGATGCTGAACAGCAGCGCGATGAGCGCGCCGAGGAAGAGCAGGGAAGTGAACAGCGGGGGGATGGCGCCCAGGAAGAACAGCTTGGGGCGGCTCAGTACGATGCCGGCGCCGCGCAGCAGCAGCCCGGCGCCGGAGAAGGCGTCGCGTACGGGGGTGATCATGGTCGGTGAGCCTACCGACCGCGGGGGCGCGCTCGGTCCCCGGCCGCTGTCCACAGGCGGACGGAACCGTCTGGCGGCGCCGGGCGGCCGGGTGTCCGATGGGGCGCATGGACGAGTTCGGCGCTGTCACCTCCCTGGCCGCCTCCCAGCACGGGGTGGTCTCCCGCGACCAGGCCCGCTCCTGCGGGCTGTCCGACCGCGCGATCGACCGCCTGGTGCGGTCCCGCCGGTGGGCCAAGGTCCGCCCCAACGTCTACCGGGTGGAGCCGGGGCCGCTGCCGCTGGCCGCCCGGGTCAAGGCGGTGCAGCTGGTGCTGGGCCCCCGCGCGGTGGCGGTGGGGCCCACGGCCGCCCGGCTGTGGGGGATGCAGGGCCCCATGCCCGGCCCCGGGTACGAGCACGTGCACGTCAGCGCGCCGGGGCGGGGATCGGGCGCCTCCGCGGGGGTGCGCCGGCACGGCTGGGACGTCCCGGCGGGGGAGACCACGGTCCGCGGCGGACTGCGGCTGACCACCCCGGGGCGCACCGTGCGCGACACGGTGCTGCTGACCGACCGCTACACGGCGGTCAGCGTCGCCGACTCGGCGCTCAACCTGGGCCTGGTCGACCCGGGCGACCTGCCCGAGCTGGCCGACGCCAACGCCGGGAGGGCCGGCGCCCGGCGCAGCCGCGCCTGGTGGCGCGAGGCCGACGGGCGGGCGGAGAGCACCTTCGAGACCCGGCTGCGGCTGGTGCTCACCGACCGCGGGCTGGCCCCGCAGGAGCTGCAGTACCCGGTGTTCACGGCCACCGGTGAGCTGGCCGGGCGCGCCGATCTGGCCTGGCCGGACCACGGCGTGGCCGCCGAGGCCGACGGGGCGGGTCCGCACACGCTGCCGCAGGCCCTCTTCACCGACCGCGAGCGGCACAACCGGATGGCCGCCGCACCGGGGAAGCTGGTCCTGCTCCGGTTCACCTGGAGCGATCTGCGCCACCCCGACCAGATCGCCGCCATGGTCCGCGAGGCCTTGGCCACCCCCGAAGGTGCGAGGGAAGTGGGGGAGCCGCCCGGAGAGCGGACGTGAGCCTGGTCCCTGACGGCGGGGGAGCGGCCCGGTCTCCACCCACGCGTACAGCCCGGCACCGCTACAGGCAGGGCCGCCTCAACCCGGCCTCATATCGGCAGGAACGGGCTCGGGGGGCCGTGCCAGGAGACGAACAACCGCTCCCTCGCCCTCGTGCAGGCCACATAGAGCAGTGACCGCTGCGCCTCCAGGTCCGCCCGGTGCTGGTTCTCGTCCTGTTCGGCCGGGGTCACGTGGTCCATCAGCGGCAGTGCCGCCGCCGTCGCGCCGGTGACCGCGACGGCGCGGAACTCCAGGCCCTTCGCCCCGTGCATGGTGGTCACCCGGACCGATCCGGCCGCGTCCGTCACCGCCTGCTCCCGCGGGTTGAACGCGGCCGCGGGCAGCGACCGCGCCCGCAGGTGGGCGGCGACGGCGTCGCGCTGCCGGTTGGTGCGGGCCGTGACGCACACGTCGGCCGGGGCGATGCCCTCCGCCAGCCAGGTCCGCACCTGCTCGGCGAGGGCGTCCAGCTCGGCGGGCTCGTCGGCGGCGCCGTGCAGCCGGGGCGCGGGGCCGCTGAGCACGCACCGGTCGGCGCCCTCCGGCTCCGGGGCCGACCCGCCCAGCTCCTCGGTGGTGCGGCCGCCGACGATGCCCCCCGCCCAGTCGAGGATCTGCCGGGTGGTGCGGTAGTTGACCCGCAGCGGGTAGGAGCGGCCCACCACGTTGATGCCCAGCCGCTTGAAGGAGACCGTGTTGTCGTAGATGCGCTGGCGGTTGTCCCCGGCGATGAACAGGTCGTCCGGGCCTTCCGGCGCGGCGGCCCGCAGCGTGCGCCACTGCATCGGGTGCAGGTCCTGCGCCTCGTCCACGACGACGCTGGTGTAGGGCGGTTCGTGCCGCTCGGCCAGCAGCCGTGCCGCCTCGGCGTGCATCTCCTCGGCGGGCAGGGCGCGCCCCGTGCGCATGAGGGCGCGGGCGTCGCTGACGGCGTGCCACACGGCGCGCCGCTGGTCGGCGGCGAGCGCGGTGCTGCGCCCCCGCCGCGCGTCGGGGTCGAGGTAGCCCTCGAGGGTGGTGATCTGCTGGGCCATCACCACGTGCCGGTACTCCGAGTACAGGAAGTCCGGCGGGTAGGGCAGGCCGTGCTGGCGGGCGATGTTGGCGAACACGCCCCGGGTGTCGGTGCGCAGCCGGATGTCGGGGTGGGCCTTGCGCACCACGTCCAGGGCCACCTTGTCGATGGTGAGCACGTCCACGTCGTCCAGCAGCGCCGGGTCCAGCAGCAGGGCGAGGTTGCCCTTGAGCGACTCCACGAGCGCGTTCGTGAAGCTGGTGAGCAGGATGCGCCCGTCCAGCGGCAGGTTCTCGGCCAGGTGCTTGACCCGGTGCAGGGCGACGACGGTCTTGCCGGTGCCGGGGCCGCCGGTGACCTTGGCCGGGCCGCCGAAGCGCGTGCGGTAGGCCAGGTCGCGCTGCTTGGGGTGGAGGAAGACGCGCCAGGCGTTGAACTCCCCGGCGAGCACGTCCTCGATCTCCTGGTCGTCGCCGACCACGATGACCCGCTCGCGGGTGTTGCGGATGGCGGCGTCGTAGTCGTCGGTGGAGACCGCGCCCACGCGCGGGCGGCGCGGGGCGACCACCTCCTCCTGCACCCGGCGCACCGGGTGGCCCTCGGCCAGCGCGGTCAGCACCTCGAACTGGTCCTGGGGCAGGGCGGGCCGCCAGGCGTGCAGCTCGGCGGGGGAGGAGAGGGTGCGGGCGAAGCGGCGGATCTCGGGGTCGACGCCGAGCCGCTCCAGGTCCCCGTCGGTGACGGCGTCGAAGGGGCCGTCCGGCCCCGCCCCGGACAGGGCCGCGGCGGGCTCGTCGGGGGCGGTCTTCTCCAGGGCGGCGGCGTCCCGGCGCTCCAGGGTGCCCATCACCCCGTTGACGTCGTGCCGGTGGTCCTGCGCCCAGCCCTCGGCGGTGTCCCGGGGCAGCAGGTGGACGAGCAGGAACGTCTCGCCGGACTCGGGGGCGAGCATCACCCCGGTCCAGGAGTCGCTGATGCGGAAGGTGCGCACCCGCGGGTCCTGCCCCTCGGGCAGGGCACTGATGCGCAGGTCGGGGTGGGCGAGCAGGGCCTCGAGGGGGAGCTCCCTGAACTTCCGGGTGGCCTCGCGCAGGCGCTCCCGTGTGGGCCGGTCGAGCTTGTCGTACTGGGGCAGACACGTCGCGTCGATGGCCAACTGGGGCATGGGCCTCCTCAGGTCCGGCGCGGGCCGCTTGCGTCTCGCCTTACATGCCCGTTTCTATCGGAAAGGGGGGACAAACCTCCCGTGTGGCCCGATCCGGCCATCAAGTCCCCGGAAGGCCGACCTCTTTGGCGTAGAAGTGCGCGAGCGGGTCGTCCTTGTACGGCCCCCACGGCTCTGCGGGGGCGTACCCGCTCGACCGGTACAGCTCGACGGCCTCGGGCTGCAGGTCGCCCGTCATCAGCAGGACCCGACGCCACCCGGCGCGCGCGGCGTCGGCCTCCAGGTGGGCGAGCATGGCGCGGGCCAGGCCGCGCCCGCGGTCCTGTGCGCGCACGTACATGCGCTTGACCTCCGCAGCCCCTCGGTGGACCCGCCATCCCCCGCAGGCGACCGGGCGCCCGCCGTCGTACCCGACGGCGAACGCCCCGTTGGGCGGGGCGAACTCCTCCGGGGCGACGGGGGTCTCGTCCTCGTCTCCGTAGCGGTCGATGTACTCCTTCTGCAGTTCGGCGATGAGCGCACGGGCGTCGGGGTGCGCATAGGCGACGGTGCGGATGTCCATGGGCGGAGATGCTAGAACACGAGGTGCACGATGAGGGCGATGAGCGGGATCGAGATGGCCGTCCGCAGAACGAACAGCGCCAGGCAGTCCCGCAGCCGGATCGGCACGTCCAGTTCCAGCAGCAGCGGAATGGTCGCCGAGAAGAACAGCAGCTGGGTCAACGACAGCACCGCCACGAAGAACTTGGCCTCGACGGCGGCACCGGTGGCGAACAATGCCGGCAGGAACATCTCGCTGACCCCCACCAGGGAGGCCGGGGCGACGATGTCGGCGTCGGGGATGCCCAGCAGCGCGATCACCGGCTCCAGCGGCCGCCCGAGCCAGTCGAAGACGGGGGTGTGCTGGGCGGCCAGCACCGCGGCCGTGCCCACCGCCAGGATCGTCGGCAGGATCACCAGCGCCAGGCGCAGCCCTTCGGCGAACCCGGTGGCGCACTCGCGGCCCACGCCCTGTGCGGTGCCCGCGCGCTCGACCGCCCGCCGCACGGCGGTGCGCAGCAGCGCCCCCTCCGGCTCGGGCTCGGGGCGGGGGTCGGCCGCGTAGGTGTCGGGCTTGCGCGACAGCGGCGGGATGCGCACCAGGACCACGGCCAGGACCACCGACAGCAGCAGCACCGACCCCACGATCAGCGGGAAGTAGGGCATCAGGTCCAGCGTGGCGGCGACCACGGCGAAGAAGCCCAGGCTGACGCTGCTGAAGCAGGTGGCGATGGTGGCCGACTCCCGGGCGGTGTAGCGGCCCTCCAGGTACATGCGGTTGGTGACGTAGAGCCCGATGGAGTAGGAGCCCACGAACGACGCCAGTGCGTCCAGCGCGCCGCGCCCGGGCACCTTGAACAGCGGGCGCATCACCGGCCGGGCGAGCGTGCCGATGAACTCCAGGCCGCCGTAGGAGACCAGCAGCGTCACGAACACCGCGCCGATCGGCACGATCACCGCCACCGCGGTGACGACGCTGCCGAAGATCATCGGTCCGACGCCCTCGTCCAGCACGGTGGCCGGGCCGAGCCCGGACACCACCATCACCGCCAGCACCGCCCCGGCGATGCGGATGAGCGTGAACGCCCAGCCGGTGGCGAACGGCGACAGGTCGATGGGCCCGGTGCGGCCCCGTGTCCGCTGCGCCTTGGCGGCGGCGGTGAGCACCGCCGACAGGGCGACCATGGCCAGCACCGTGTACTCCACGACCGTGGGCGCGCCGTCCCGGATCGCGCTGACCAGCAGGTCGAAGGGGATGGTCCAGGCGCCGTCGACGCGCAGCGGCAGGAGGAAGAAGAACAGCCCGGTGAGGGTGGCGGCGGCGAACCGGAGGGCCGCGGTGCGGGGAGGCGCCGCGGCCTCGGCCGCGGCCCGGGGGGTGTCTGTCATGGGGAGACCTCCGCGACGGGGTGGGACGCGGCCCATTGTTCGCCAGGTCACACCGCCCGCCCCGGCCTTCTGGGTCCCCTGCGGCGGGCGCGGTCCGCTATATCCCCTGTGACCTGCGAAGACGACATCCGCCGTGTCCCGGATTTCAGACAGGAGTTGGGTTCCGGTGCGGATCCGGCCGGTTTCGGGCGCGGGTCGAACCAGGCCGCCGCAGGGGGCGTCCGAATCGGTGGCCCCACGGGTGCGGGCGGCCCCCGGGACGGATGCGGGATCCGGGGAACGGCGGGCGGTCTGAGACCATCGGGGCGGTACCCCCGGGCCGGGAAGAAGGAGCGGATGACCGAGCGCACCCCCCAGCGGCGGCGCCCCGCCGAGGCGCTCTCCCGCCGCCGCCTGGGCGCCTACGCCGCCGCCTGGACGGCCTGGGGCGGGCTCTCCATCACCGCCACCGTCCTGCAGAACGCGCCCGACCTCCTCGACTGGCTGCCCAACGAGGCGATCTGGGGCCTGGTCGTCATCGGCGCCCTGGCCCAGCTCCCGTTCATCGTGCGCGACGTGCGGCGCCGTGCCGTGGGCCGTGTCCCGACCCCCTTCTGGCGCGAGGGCCGCGGCAAGAACCTGCTCCACCCCGAACCCCACTTCACCGGGTACGGCGCGCAGCAGCGGCAGATGCTCCGGCTCTTCCGGGGCTTCCCCAGGCCCGGGCAGCGCGGCCTGGCCGACCGGCTGCGCTCCTGGCGGCGCCGGGGGCGGCAGCGCCCGCCGCTGGTGGTCGTGGTCACCGGCGCCCCGGGCACCGGCAAGAGCCAGCTCGCCAACCGCGTCGCCCGCTATGTGACCGAGCGCTTCCCCGACGACCCCCGCTGGGTGGACCTGACCACCGGCACCAGCCCCGACGAGGAGGACGGGAACGGCGCCGACGACCCGAGCGGGCCCGGCGGGCCCGGCTGGACCCTGATCCGTGTGCTGCCCCGGCGGCTGCGGCGGCTCCCCGGACTGGGCGCCGGCCCCGACGGCGACGACGATCCGGACGCCGAACGGAAGGCCGCGCTGGCCGCCGAGTTCGCGGCGGCGGCCTCCGCGCGCCCCCGCCCCGTCGCCGACCTGCTGGAGGAGCTGCTCGGCGCTTCCGGGGACAGCCCCCGCGGCCCGCGCCGCCACCTGGAGGAGGCCTGGCGCAGCCGCACCGCCGGGCGCCGCCTGCTGCTGGTGCTGGAGAACGCCGAGGACCCCCGCCAGGTCGAGCCGCTCCTGCCGAACAGTCCCGACAGCGCGGTCATCGTGACCGCTCGCGCCCCCTTCCACGACGCCGGGTTCGACTTCGAGAGCGTCTACCTGGAAGGGCTGACCGACGACGAGGGCGCCGAACTGCTCGACCTCCAGGTCGACCTCCCCGCCGACCCCGCCGAGCGGGAGGAGGAGCGCCTCCTGCGCCGCTCGATCGCCGCGCACTGCCACGGCCTGCCGCTCGCGCTGAAGATGTGCGGCACCCGCCTGGCCTCGCACAGCGGGGAGGACACGCGGGAGCTGCTGGAGAAGCTGCGCAGCTCCTCGGTCACCCCGCTGCTGGGGCCCACCGGGTTCCCCACCTCCTTCCTGGGGGTCTTCCGGCTCTGCGGCACCCAGGCCGCACGCCTGCTGCACCGCATGGCCGCCACCGGCATGCAGGAGGCCGCCGACTACAGCGCCGCCGCGCTGCTGGACCTCGACCGCCGCCGCGCCGACGCGGTCCTGAAGGAGCTGGCGGGCCTGTCGCTGATCGAGCCCATCGGCAGCGCCGAGGACGGGGTCCAGCGCTACCGGCAGCACCAGCTCGTGCACGACACCATGCGCAAACTGGGCCCGGCCGAACTGGGCGTGGACCCCGACGAGGCCCTCGCGGCCTGGTCCGACGGACAGGTCGCGGCGGCCGGGCGGCGCCTGGTGGCCGCCTACACCTGGATGGTCGAGCGGGCCGCCGCGGACCTGCACCGGGTCGACGCGGGCTTCCCGCAGCCGCCGATCGCCGGTCCCGCCCCCGGGCCCGGCGACGACGGCGGCCTCGGCCTGGCCGGTCCGGAGAGTCCTCCGGCCTGGCTGGACCGGGAGCGCGAGGTGCTCCTGGGGTGCCTGTGGCTGGCCGCCGACGCGGGCCACGTCGGTCTGGGCTGGCGCCTGGCCCGTTCCGTCGCCGTCATGTGCCAGGTGCTGCGCGCCCACTGGAGCGAGTGGGACCAGGCGGTCGAGGCCCAGCTCGCGTTCGCCTACGGCCACGGGGACCTGCACGCGCTCGGAATGGCCCTGCTGGACGCCTCGGAACTGTCCGGCGCGCGCGGGCAGTACCGGCCCGGCATCATCTACGCCGAGCGCGCCCTCTACGCCTTCGAACAGCAGGGCGTCGACGAGCGCTGGTTGGCGCGGGCGCACCGCGCACGCGGAGTGTGCCTGCAGCGCTGGGGCGAGCTCGACCGGGCCAAGGACGAGCTGGAGCGCGCCGAGGCCGTGATGTCCCGGCACGGCGAGCGGTGGTGGCGCGCGCGTGCGCTGTACAACCTCGCCGAGCTCAACGCCGACATCGGCCACACCGGCCCCGCTTCGGACCTCCTGCGCTGGGCATGCGACATCTTCGCCGAGGAGGGCGACACCGGTCAGAGCGACCTGGCCCGCGTGCTCCTCGCCGAGGTCCACGCGGTCGAGGGGCGGCAGCTCCGGGCCTGGTACGAGCTGACCGACATGAGCGAGCGCTTCCGCGCCGAGGGGCGGCTCTGGTACGCCGCCCAGTGCCTGCGCGCGCTCGGCGGGCTGGAGGAGTCCGTGCTGCGCGCGCAGTGGCGCATGGTCGAGTCGCGGCTCAGGGAGCTGAACCGCATCGCCAAGCGGGCCAGCTTCGATGCCGAGGCCCTGCGGAAGGTACGGGGCCCCGGCGCCACCGCGGCTCTGGGAGGGGCGGTGCAGGACGCCCGCGGCCGCCGCGACCGCCTCGGCGCCGAACTCGCCGACCTGGTCGGCGACGCGGAGGCCGCCCACGCGGTGCGCGAGCGGCCCGAGCCGCAGGTGCTGCGGCGCACGGGCCGGCGGTTGCGCCGGGCCTGGTCCGCGCGCCGCCGCCGCGAGATGGTGCAGGAGTCGATCGTGCTCATGGAGCGGATGGGCGACGAGTGGGGGGTGCACCGCGCCCGCGTGACCCTGGGGCGGGTGCTCGTCGCCGCCGAGAGGTTCCGCGAGGCCGACGCGGCGTTCCGGAGCGCGGCCGAGGGGTTCGCCTCGCTCAGCCAGGCCGGACAGCGCTCCGGCGAGCCCGGCGACAAGCGCTGGGAGGCGCGCACCCACCACATCGCCGCCGAGGACGTCTACCGCAAGGCGTCCCCTCCCGGCCAGGCGGTGGAGCGCACGGTCCCGTCGCGGTACTCCGAGCCGCTGAAGACCGCCCAGGGGCATGCCCTGGAGGCGATGCGGCTGTACCGGGAGCGGGGTAACTCCTCAGGGGAGGTCGCCGCGCGCATCCTGCTCGCCCGCATCATGTGGGTGGACGGTGCCTTCAAACGGGCGGTCGCCCACCACCTCAAGGAAGCGCGCGACCAGGCCTCCGAGCAGTTGGAGCGCACGGCGGACCAGGCCTCCGAGGAGCTGGGGCGGGCGGCGGTGCAAGCGGCCGAGCACGGCTGGGAGGACCTGTACGCCGAGGCCGCCGGGCTCCACAGCACGATCGCCGAGCACTACCCCGAGGTCGCGCGCCGATGGCCGATCCACTGAGTGCGGGCCCGGTAGGGTCGCCTTGTGGGAGCAGCGAAACGGGCGGCACTGGCCGCAGGGAGCGCGGCGGCCGCGGCCCTCGGGCCGACGGCCTGGGTGCAGGCGGCCGCCCTGAGGCGCCGGTTCGGCCCCGAGGAGGTGCCCGACCGGCCGGTGGCCGTCGTACTGGGGGCGGGGATGAAGCCGCACGGCCCGTCCCTGCTGCTGGCGCGCCGCCTCGACCTGGCCGCGTTCCTGCACGGCGCGGGGCGCGTGCGGGCGGTGCTGGTCTCGGGCGACAACCGGGCGGTCTCGGGGCGCGAGACCGACGGCATGGCCGACTACCTGGCCGAGGCCGGCGTGCCCCCGGCGTGCATCGCCGCCGACCCCTACGGCTTCCGTACCTGGGACAGTTTCGTGCGCGCCCGTGACGTCTACGGGATCAACGCCGCCACCGTCGTCACCCAGGAGTTCCACCTGCCGCGCGCGCTGCTGCTGGCCCTGGCGGCCGGGATCGACGCCGTCGGCGTGGGCGACCGCAGCTGGCGCGTGCGGGCCCGCGCCACCGCCCTGGGGTACGCGCGCGAGGTCGGCGCCAACGCCCGCGCCCTGGGCGACGCCTTGGCACGCCCCGAGCCGTACCGCACCTGCCAGCCCCGGGACGACGTGCGCGACGCGCTGCTGGCGGCGGACGCCCTCCGGGTCGCGTCGGAGGCGTCCGAAAGGGGATAATCGGTTCCCATGGACGCGAACACCGGCCGGGGGCCGCTCACAGGAGTGCACGACGTCGAATGGGCGCGGCTGGCGCCCGAGCGCGGGGACGAGATCCCGGGGCTGCTCCAGACCGTCGCCCAAGGCGGCGGAGGGTCCATGGAGGCGGTCACGGCGCTCTATGACATCCTGCGCCACCCCGGGCCGGGGTACGCGGCCGCCGCCGAGGCGGCGCGCTTCCTCGCCGACATCGCCTGCCACCCGGACACGGCCGCGCCGGGCGAGGCGCTGAGCCTGCTGTTCGAGCTGGTGGTCCCGGTGCCGCTGGCGGTCGTCCCGCAGTCCTGGGACCTGGACCTGTGGCGTGACGAGGTGGCCTGGGCGGTCGCGGCCGACCCCGAACAGGCCCGCGAGCAGTACCGGCAGTGGTGCGCCGAGGCCCCGGACGAGCAGTCCTACCGCCGCATGTCCGCCCGTTACGGCGTGCTCGGCCGCGACGGCGGCGCCGCCCTGCTCCAGGCCGAGCTGGACGTGCGCACCGCGGTCACCGAGCGCGCCGAGGCCCTCGCGGGGCTGCTGGAGGGGCGGGAGAACCGCCGCGGGATGAACTCCACCGCCGAGTGGGCCGCGTCCGTCCTGGCGTTCCTGCCCGAGGCGGCCGGCCATGCCGTGCCGCGGATCCGCGCCCGCATGGTGGAGGAGGCCCGGCGGCCGCAGGACGCCGCGGCCGGGCTCCGGATGCAGGACGAGTGGCGCCAGGCGCTGCCGGCCGAGATGGTCGCGCTGGGGATGCTCGCCGACGCGTCGGACGCCACCGCCACCGTGGCACTGGTGAAGGAGCTGGAGTCGGGCAACCTGTACCGGTCGTTCGCGGCCGGGTGCGCGCTGGCGCTCATCCACGGGGAGAACGCCCCCGAGCAGGCCCTGGCCAAGCTCGCCGAGCTGGGCGACACGCGGGTCGGCTTCACCGCGCTGTTCAACGACGCCTGGCCGCACCCGGGCGTGGTCGAGCCGGTCGTGCTGGGGTACGTGGCGCTGGGCCGCTGCCGGGGCGCCGCCGCCGAGCTGCGCGCCGCTATCCTCCCCGGGGCGCTGGCCCACGCCGGGCCGACCGCCGCCGCGGTGGTGGGCGAGGCCCTGGAATCGGTGCTGGGCCCGCGCACCGCGCCGGAGGACCCCGCCGAGGCCATGGAGAAGGCGCTCACCGAGGGCGGCGACGGGGAGCCGGACCGGCTGCTGCGCGTGCTGTGGGCCGTCGCCGAGCTGCCGGCGGCCGACTGGGACGAGCACGGCGTCGGCGACGTGGCGGAGGCCTGGTCCCTGCCCGCCGACCGTGCCGGGTTCCGCGACTTCGTCGGCGTGGACGAGGAGGAGGACGTGGAACCGGCCGCGGAGGCGGTGGACGCCGCGGGCTCCGCGGAAGGGCTCGCGACGCAGCCGAAGACCTCCGGGGAGGGCCCCACAGGCCTGCTCGGCCGCCTCTTCGGCGGGAACTGATCTCCGGGGCCGCCCCGCCCTCAGCGCGGGGCGGCCAGCGCCTCCTCCACGCTCGTCTCCGCCGGGCCGGGGAAGACCGGGTCCGGTCGCAGGGCGGCCTGCGCGGCCGCCTTGTAGCCCGCAGGGAGCTCGCGCGCGTAGCCGTAGACGGTGGCGCTGATCCTCCGGTCCCCGCTCGGGTCGCCCACGCCGACGGCGTCGATCCCGGCCGCGCGGCACAGGCCCACCGCGCGCGGCAGGTGGAAATCCTGTGTCACCACGGTGGCCGCCTCGACGCCGAACACCCCGCGCGCCCGCGCGCACGAGTCCCATGTGCTGAACCCGGCGTAGTCGGCGGCGACCTTCTCCGGCGGCACCCCCACCGCCGCCAGGTAGTCGGCCATCGCGTCGGTCTCGTTGTAGGCCTCGCGGCTGTTGTCGCCGCTGACCAGTACCGCCTCCACCTTCGCCGAGTGGTACAGCTCGGCCGCCAGGTCGAGCCGCCGCGACAGCAGCGCGCGCGGCCGCCCGTCGTCGTCCAGGCCCGCCCCGAGCACCAGCGCCACCGGCCGCTCGGGCGCCTCGTCCACCGTGCCGCGTATGCCGGCGGTGGACCACGCCAGCCAGGAGAAGGGCAGCGGCAGCAGCAGGAGCGCGCTTGCGGCCGCGACGGCGGCGGCCGCGCGCCTGCGTCCGGAGAGCGGGAGGAGCCCGCGGAGTCGACCCATACCGGGTGCGACGGCTGGACCCGGGCGCGAGTTCCCCTGCGGGAGTAGGCTCACGCCCCATGGACGCACTTCCCGCACGGCTGCGTGCGATCGCCGACCTCCAAGCCCCCGAGATGCGCGAGGGTGCGGGGCGGCACGAGTACGACGGCACCACCGGCGACATGTCGAAGGAGGGCGTGCGTGCGGGCCTGGCCCGCCTCGGCGGCGAGGAGCTGGCCGACCCGCACGACGAGGCGCACACCCGGGTGGCCGAGGAGGCGCTGCGCTGCTGGTTCGGGGACCTGCAGGCGCATCGCACCAACCCCCTGGTCCACCTCGACGAGCTCGACCTGTCCTGCTACAGCCGCGAATACGCGCCCGAGGAGGAGCGGCGCGAGGCCCGGTTGAACCACCTCAGGGCGTGGCCGCAGGCGGCCGCGACCGCCGTGGACAGCCTCGACCGCGTCAGCGCCCCCACCGCCCGCGCGCTGCTCGCGGCGGCCCGCGGCCTGGCTGCGGGCATCCCCGACGACACCCCTGAGGACGTGCGGCGCCCCGCGCTCGTCGCCCATGCCGCCCTCGTCTCCCACCTGGAGAAGGCCGCACGCGACGGCGACCCCAGCGCCACCCTGGGCGGGGACGCGCTGGCCCGCCTCATGGGCGTGCGCGACGGGCTCGAGGTGGACCTGGGCCGTCTGGCCGAGCGCGCCGACGCTGAACGCGACCGCCTCATGGAGCGCCTGGCCGAGGCCACCGGCCGCCTCGCCCCCGGCCGCCCCGCGCTGGAGGTCTCCCGCGAGCTGGTGCGCGACCACCCGGGGCCCGAGGGCGTGATGGAGGAGGCGCGCATGTGGACGCGGCTGGCGGTGGACTTCACCCGCGAGCGCGGCCTGGCGCCCTACAGCGACGGCGCCGTGCGCGTCTCGGAGTCGCCGGAGTCGCGCCGCTGGGCCACGGCCATGCTGGCCTGGGCGGGCCCGGGGGAGGCCGACGGCGACACCAACTACTTCATCACCCCGCCCGACCCGGACTGGCCCGAGCAGGACCGCCAGGAGTGGCTGGAGATGTTCAGCGCCACCACCCTCCCGGCGATCTGCGTGCACGAGGTCGCCCCCGGCCACTACTCGCACGGCCGCGCGCTCCGCCGCACGCCCGGGCAGGTGCGCCCGCTGTTCTACTCGGTGGCGTTCATCGAAGGATGGGCGCACTACGCCGAGGAGCTGAGCGTGGAGGAGGGCTTCGGCGCCTACGCCGAGGAGCGCACCGCGGACCGGCCCGGGGCGCGGTTCACCGCCGCCCACTTCGAGGCCGGGGTGTGGCTGGAGGCGCTCATCCGGGTCACCCGCCTGGCCGCCGCGATCGGCGTGCACACCGGGGCGATGACGGTCGAGGACGCGGCGCGCCGGTTCGCCGCGGACACCGCCCTGGCCGGGCCCGCCGCGCTCGCCGAGGCCCAGCGCGCGGTGTTCGACCCCACCTACGGCCGCTACACCTGGGGCAAGCTGGAGATCCAGGCGCTGCGTGAGCGGGCGCGCCGCGAATGGGGAGCGGGCTTCACGCTCCCGCGCTTCCACGCGGCGCTGCTGGAGCTGGGCGCGCCGCCGCTGGGCCTGATGGGGACGGCCCTCGAACGGGGCTGAGCGCGTGCCTGCGCGCCGTCACGCCGGGGAGGGGCCGCCGGGGGGCCGGCGGCCCTTCTCGCCCACCCGCAGCCCCCGCACCGCGTCGGCGGTGGTCTCCAGGGCCGAGCGGCTGTCGGCGTAGCGCAGCTGCGCCAGCCCCACGAAGAGGCAGTCCACCACCGTGAGCTGGGCCAGCCTGCTGGCGGTCGCCCCCGAGCGGAACGTCGTCTCCCGGGCGGCGGTCGTCAGCACGTGGTCGGCGTAGGCGCAGATGGGGCTGCGCGGGAAGTTGGTGACCACCACGGTGGTCGCCCCGCGTCCACGCGCCTCGGCCAGCGCGTTCACCGTCTCGATGGTGGCGCCGCTGTGCGAGACGCCCACCGCGACGTCGCCCGGGCGCAGTACCGCCGCGCTGGTCAGCATCACGTGGCTGTCCGACCAGGCGAACGAGGCCAGGCCGATGCGGTGCAGCTTCTGCTGCAGGTCGGCGCCGACGAACGCGCTGGCGCCCACACCGTAGATGTCGATCCTGCGGGCCGCCCCCATCGCCTCCACGGCCGCCTGCAGCACCTCCGGGTCGAGCTGCGCCCCGGTCTCCTCCACGGCCCGCGCGTCGGTGTAGGCGATCTTCTGCACCACGGTGACCAGCGTGTCGTCCGGGTCGATGTCGCCCACCGGCTCGCGCCCGCTCAGCCCGGCGCCGCGCGCCTGCCCGGCCTCGGTCGCCAGGGCCAGCCGCAGCTCCCGGTACCCGGACAGCTCGATCGTCCGGCAGAACCGGATGACGGTCGCCTCGGAGGTGGAGCAGTCCCGGGCCAGCTGGGTGATGGAGGAGGCGGCCACGCGTTCGGGGTCGTCGATGATGCGCTGCGCCACCCGCTGCTCGGCCGGGGGCAGGGAGGGCAGCAGGGCCCGCACCCGCAGCACGGTGCCGGGGGCCGACGGAGGGTTCGCCGAGTTCGCCATCGCAGAGAGTCTCATGCTCGCTTGGGTCGGAGTCAATCAGAGCGGTGCGCGCGTCGGACGGTTGCGGAGCCGCCACAAGGTGGGCCCCGGCACGGGCAGATTGCGCGGCGCGTGCGCCGCCCGGCACTGTAGAGGGCGAGCACGGATCCCACGACGCCGGGGTGCCCGGAGCAGCGGACCCGCAGGGGAGCAGGTGGCGTACTACGAGTTCGGCGTTCTCGGGCCGCTGAGCCTCACCTACGGGGACGACCCCGTGGAGCTCCGCGGCACCAAGCGCCGCGCCCTTTTGGCCCTGCTCCTGCTGCGGTGCGGCCGGGCCGTGCCGGTCGCCGACATCGTGGCCGCCCTGTGGGGCCCAGACGCCGCCCCCGAGGCGCGCAAGGGGTCGCTGCAGGTGCACGTCGCCCGGCTGCGGGCGGCCCTGGGCGGCGAGTACGGCGGGCGGATCCTGGTCACCGGCGGCGACGGCGGCTACCGGATGGAGCTGCCGCCCGACCGGCTGGACCTGCTGCGCCTGCGGGCGCTGCGCTCCGGGGCCGACCGCGCCGAGCAGGCCGGGGACGCGCTGCGCGCCTACGAGCTGCTGCGCGAGGCGCTCGGGCTTTGGCGGGGCCCGATCCTGGAAGACGTGGTCTCCGCCGTCATCCACGAAGGCGACGCGCGCCATGTAGAGGACGAACTGCTGCACGCCGCCGAGCGCTGGGGCGCCCTGGGGCTGCGCCTGGGCAGGCACGGCGCGCTCCTCCAGGCCTTCAACCGGCTGGCGTCGCGCTTCCCCGAACGCGAGGAGCTGGTGCGCCAGCACATGGTGGCACTGTTCCGCTCGGGGCGGCAGGGGGACGCGCTGGCGGCATTCGGCCGCACCCGCCGCGCGCTGGTCGAGCGTCTGGGCCTGGACCCCGGGCACAAACTCCAGAAGACCTTCGAGGGGATCCTCCACGGCAATCTTGCGGAGGAGGCGGCCGAACCGTCGTCAGTGCCGCGACAGCGCGCGGCGCCGACGGAACCGCCCCGCCCCCACGGGGCCCCACCGCCCCGGCGCGGCTACCCGGTGCCGTTCCAGCTTCCCGCACCGCACCCTCTCTTCGTCGGGCGCACGGCGGAGCTCAGCCGGCTTGACCGGCTGTTGCGCGACCGGCGCGGAACGGCCCGAGTGCTGGTCAGCGGCCCGCACGGGGCGGGGTGTACGGCCCTGGTGCTGAAGTGGGCGGCCCGGGCGGGCGGGTTCCCCGACGGGCGGCTCTACGCCGACCTGCGCGGTGGAGAGGAGTTCAGGCCCGCGCCAGGGGAGATCGCGGCGCGCTTCCTACGCGCGCTCGGCGTGCCCGAGCCCTACCCCGACGCGCTGGAGGAGCGGGCGCCGCTGCTGCGGTCCGCGCTGGCCGCCCGGCGGGTGCTCATGGTGCTGGACAACGCGCGCAGCGTCGATCAGGTGCGCCCGCTGCTGCCCGGGAGTTCGCCGAGCGCGGTCGTGGTCACCAGCCGCTTCTGGCTGGCCGACCTGATGGTGCGCGACGGCGTGCGGGCCGTGGAGGTGGGCGAGCTGTCCGAGGAGGAGGCCGAGCTGATGCTGCGCACCTGTATCGGCGCCGAGCGGGCCGCGGCCGACCCGGGAGGGCTGCGGCGGCTGGTCGCCGCCGCCGGGCGGCTGCCGCTGCCCCTCAGCATGGCCGGGGCGTGGCTGTCCACCCACCCGGGCGCCGCCCCTGCGGAGCTGGCGGCCCGGGTGGAGGACCGCGATGAGGACGCCCCCGCGGTGCGGATGGCCGCCGCGCTGGGCGGCGATCCGCGTTTCCTCATCGGCGGCCGTGAGTAGGAGGGGCGCGGGACAGAGGAGGGGGAAGGCGCCTGGCGAGGGCGACCGTCCCCCGTTCGCCCTGCCAGGCTCGGTGCCCTTCCCCAGGGGGCACCGCATCCCCCCGCGAGCCGTCCGTCCTCCGGCTCGCGGGGAGCCGGACCCCTCCCCGTGCCCGGCCCGCTTTCCTCTTCGGAGGGCGCGCGGCCGCGGGGAAGCGCCGGCCGTGGTGTCCTCCGAGGTCTCCCAATGTGCACGAGGCGGCTTTCACCGCACTGGCGGTCCGCTTTCAGGCAGGCCCGCAGGGCCATCAGCACATCGGAAGCGCCCCCGGCGGGCTGGGGCACGGCCGGGTCCGGACGTCCGGAATGGCCGGAAACGGCCTGAGCCCGGGCGGGGAGTTGCGCCCTAGGCTTCCCCTATGGAACGCGATGTGGTGATCGGTGTGGACGCCGGCGGCACGTCGACCCGGTGCGTGGTCGCCCGCCTCGACGGCCGGGTGCTGTCCCGGGGGAGCGCCGGGGGCGCCAACCCGTTCTCCAGCGCCGACCCGGCGGGCGCCCTGGAGGCGGCTCTCGGGGAGGCGCTCGGCGGTGTCGGGACCGACCGGGTGGCCGCCGCGGTGTTCGGCATCGCGGGGGCGTCGGCGGCCGGGCACGCGCGCGCGTCCGCGGCGGCGGCCCGGGCGTGGCAGGCCGCGGGGCTGCAGAGGGCGCCGCGCGTCACCGACGACATCGCGGTCGCGTTCGCGGCCGGGACGCCCGAGCCCGAGGGGGCGGTCGTGATCGCCGGTACCGGGGCCGTGGCGGCCTATGTCGCCGACGGGAGCGTGCGGCGGCGGTGCGACGGATACGGATGGCTGCTGGGGGACGAGGGCTCGGCCGTGTGGATCGCACTGGCGGGGCTGCGGGCCGCGCTCGCCGGGATCGACGGCAGGGGAGGGGCGACGGTGCTCTCCGAGCGCATGGCGGCGGCGTTGGAGATCGCCCCCGGAGACCCACAGGAGTTCATCCGGACGGTCTACGCGCGGCCGCCTGCGGAACTGGGCGGACTGGCCCCTGAGGTGGCGGGCGCCGCGCAGGAGGGGGACGCCGAGGCGGCGCGCATCTGCCGCGAGGGGGCGGGGCGCCTCCTCGGTGCCTTGGAGGCGGTGCTCCCGTCCGGGGCGGGGGCGCCGATCGTGCTCTCGGGGTCGCTGATGGGCCGCGGACCGGTCGCCGAACGCGTCAGGGCGGGGGTCGGCGAGCGGTTCGGGAGGGCGCCGCTGGCGGCCGCCGACGGGGTGCTCGGCGCCGCGGGGCTGGCCCTCCGGGCCGCCGGGGCCCCGCCGGATGCGCACGCCCGGCTGCTCTCGGGCCGCCGATGAGGAACTCGTCGGCGGATTTCACGTCCGTGGGGGACCCGTGAGGGCCCGTGAGTCGCTAGGGTCGTGCGCATGTCTCAGAAGAATGAAGAGAACGTCGATCCCGCGGGCTCGACCGTGATGTTCCAGAAGTTCGTCTCCGAGAACGACGAACCGCAGGCCCCGCCGCGCCGCCCCATCACCCCCTACGTCCTGGCCGGGGCGGGGGCGGTCGTGGCGATCGCCATCATCGTCGCCGTGGTGGTGACGTGGAGCTGACCCTCCCGGCGGACCATGCACGCTGAGGCCCCCACCTTCCACACCACCGGGGAAGGTGGGGACACGGGCGGCCCCGGGCACGGCGTCCTCAGGGCACGGAGTCCCCAGGGAAACCTGTTCGCGACCGCTCCGGGAGGCTGCTAACCTTGACGGCGTCGGACGGAGCCGAGCAGGCGGAATCCGGCACGCGCCATTAGCTCAATTGGCAGAGCAACTGACTCTTAATCAGTGGGTTTGGGGTTCGAGTCCCTGATGGCGCACAGCAGAAACCCCAGGTCAGAACCGCTTTAACGCGGGTTCGGGCCTGGGGTTTCGCCGTTCCCGGCCCTTCTGCCGCGCCCCGGCGCCGCTGCCGGGGGCACCTGCCCTGACATCTGTCATGGGATCTTGTGGCAGATGCAACCGCGATGTATTGCAAGCGGCACTGTTCTCCGATCGCGGTGCCCGCGAGGATGAGCGGCGGTGGACTGCCACCGGAATCGTTCTCGCCGATGGGAGCCGCGCGTCTGATGCAGGAGGAGGACCACTACGGGTTCCAGCGCAACATTCGCGCCACCCGCTGGACCCTTCCCGTCCCCTTCGGCGTGCTGGTGGTCGTTTTCGGTCTGGGGGCGGCCGAAGAGCTGCTGCGCCATGCGGGAGCGGGGCTGACGGGGGCCATCACGGCCGTCTACGCCGCGCAGGCCGTCGCGGCTCTCGTGATCGCCGCGCGCTCGCTGGAACGGGCCGATGCGCCTCCGGCACTCCTGCTGCAGGTGGTCATCACAGGACTGACCGCCGTGGAACTCGGTGTCCTCCACCCGGCCGTCGCGCACGGCTGGCTGACCGGAATCCACACCTACTCGGCCTACCTTCTCGCCGTACTCCCGGCCGCAGCCGTCTGGGCGATGCGGAGCCGGCGGGTGATGAGCACCCTGGCCATCGTGAGCGGCATCGCCGCGGCGGGGCACCCGCACCCGGGAGCGGCGCTGGCCGTCATCGCGGGCACCTGGGGGGCCGCGATCGCGATCGTCCACCTGTACGCCTGGAGCATCGCCATCATGCGCCGACTGGAGAGCGCGCACCGGACCGAAGCCCTCCTCGCCGTCGCCGAGGAGCGGTTGCGCTTCGCCCGCGACCTCCACGACACCCTCGGCAGGACCCTCGCCGTCGTGGCGCTCAAGTCCGAACTGGCGGGACGGCTGAGCGGCGACCCGCGGGCGCAGGCGGAGATGGCAGAGGTGCAGGCACTGGCGGCGTCCTCCCAGGAGGAGATCCGGGAGGTCGTGCGCGGCTACCGCCGCGTCGACCTGGAGACGGAGCTGGAGGGCGCCCGGTCCGTGCTCGCCGCGGCCGGTGTCGACGTCCGGGTGTCCGGGGCCGATGCCGTCGGCGGGCTGGGGCGCGAGGACCGGTCCCTGCTGGGCTGGGTGGTCAGAGAAGGGGCGACCAACGTCATCCGCCACTCCCGCGCGACCCGCTGCAGCGTGGCGTTCGAAACGGGTCCGGAGGACGCGGCGGTCACGATCGTGAACGACGGGGTGCGGCGCGGGCCGGACAAGGGCGTCCGCCCCGCGGATCCCGGACGCGGCCCGGGAACGGGGCTGGCCGGGCTGCGGCAGCGGCTGGCCGATCACGGCGGCACGGTCGAGCACGGCGGCGACGGCCGCACCTACCATCTGCGCGCACGCATCCCCCGGGGACAGGAGTAGCGATGATCCGAGTTCTTCTGGCCGAAGACGAGCACCTGATCCGCGAGGCGATGGGGGCGCTCCTCACGCTCGAACTCGACCTCGACCTGGTCGCGCAGGCGTCCTCGGGCCCCGAGGCGGTCGCGGCCGCGCGCACGCACCGGCCCGACGTCGCCGTCCTCGACCTGCAGATGCCCGGGTACAACGGGATCACCGCGGCCAAGGAGATCCTGCGGGGCGACGCCGACTGCACCGTTCTGATCGTGACCGGCCACGGCATCCCCGGGAACCTCAAGCGCGCGCTCGAGGCCGGCGTCGCCGGGTTCGTGCCCAAGACCACCTCCGCGGCCAAGCTCGCCGATGCGATCCGCACCGTCCACGGCGGGGAACGGTACATCGACGCCTCGCTCGCCGCCGACGCCATCGCGGCGGGCGACTCGCCGCTCACGGCGAGGGAGACCGAGGTCCTCTCCCATGCCGGGGACGGCGCGCCGGTCACCGAGATCGCCGAACGCGCCTTCCTCGCTCCGGGCACGGTGCGCAACTACCTTTCGTCCGCCCTCACCAAGCTCGGCGCGGGAAACCGGCACGAGGCCGTGTACCTGGCCCGCGACCGCGGCTGGATCTGACCCGTTCACCCGTCAGGATCCGAACCCGCTCCAGGCCCGCCGCTCCAGGCGCTCCATAGGGCGGCGTAAGGCCCGCCCCGCGACACCAGGTCACCGTGGGGGCCCAGCTCGACGATCCGTCCTTGCTCCATGACGGCGATGCGGTCGGCGTCGCGCGCCGTCTGGAGCCGGTGTGCGATCGCGACCACAGTGCGGCCTTCCAGCAGCTCCGCCAAGGACCGCTCGGTGGCGCGGGCCGTGGCCGGGTCGAGCAGGGCCGTGGCCTCGTCCAGCACGATCGTGTGCGGGTCGGCGAGCACCACCCGCGCCAAAGCGAGCTGCTGTGCCTCCGCCCCGCTCAACGGGTTCCGGTCGCCGCCGAGCACCGTGTCCAGCCCGTCCGGGAGCGCTGACGCCCAGGACGCGCCGACCGCCTCCAGCGCGTCGGCCAAGCGCGCGTCGTCGGCGTCCGGGGCGGCGATCAGCAGGTTGTCGCGCAGCGTGTCCCTGAAGACGTGCTGCTCCTGCACGATGAGCACGACCTGGCGCCGTAGGCGCTCCGGGGGAAGCTCGGCGATGGGGACACCGCCGACGGTGACCGTGCCCGTGCGGGGACCGTCCAGGCCCGCCAGGAGCCGACCGAGGGTCGACTTGCCCGCGCCGGAGGCGCCGACCACCGCGATGCGCTCTCCCGGTTCGATGTCCAGGGAGACCCCGGTGAGGACGTCGTCCCGGCCCCCGTAGGCGTAGCGCACCCCGTCCATACGGATCCGGTCGTCCGCGGGCTCCCGCGCGGCCGGGGGCGGTCCGGGCGGCACCGCCCCCAGCCCTTCGGCGCGCGCGAACGACGCACCGCTCGCTTGGAGCTGTTCGACCCAGAGCATCGCCGCCTCGATGGGCCCAGACAGCTGTCGGAGCAGCATCGCCGCGGTGACCACGGTGCCCAGGGTGGCCTGGCCGCTGAGGTGGAACGCCCCGCCGACCAGGAGGACGCCGACGAGGGGCAGCAGCGAGGAGATGTCGATGGCGGGGAGCAGGACGGTCCGCAGCCGCAGCGTGCCCAGCCGGGTGCGGTGGGCCTCCGCGATCGCCGCGTCCGCCGCTCGGAGGCGCTCCTCCTGCAGGCTCAGCGCCTCGACGGTGCGGGCCCCGGCCGCCGTGCCGGTCAGGACCTCGGCCAACCCGGAATTGGCGGCGCCCTCGGCGAGGTAGGCGCCGCGGGCGCGCTTGAGGTACCAGCGCAGGGCCGCGGCGAGGACGACGAGGGCGCCCAGGGCGCACGCGCCCAGGAACGGGTCCAGGACGAGCACGGCGACGACGAGGAGGAGCCCTTGGGAGGCCGCGACGAACAGCTCCGGCAGGGCGGTCCGCAGGACGGTGGAGACCCGGGCGATGTCGGCCGTGCCGCGGGCGGTCAGGTCGCCCACCGGCGCCTGGTCGGCCACCGGGGGAGGCAGGTCGAGCAGGCGGCGCATGAACCTCTCCCGGAAGCGCAGGGCGATGCGCTCCCCGAAGCGGTGGCCCAGGGACAGCGCACGGCGGGTCAGCAGGATCTGCGCCAGGACGGCGAGCACGATCATCATGGCGAGCCGGTCCACCTCGGCCAGGGCGCCCGGCCCCGGGGCGGCCGCCACGGTGTCCACGATGGAGCCGAGCAGCCACGAGGGCAGCAGCCCGGCGACCGCGGCCAGGGCGTTCAGCGTGAGCAGCGCCGCGAACATGCCGCGGTCGGCCCGGACCTCCCGGAGGACGGCGCGGCGGACCTCGGCGCGGCTCGCGACGGGCAGGGGCGCGGTCATGGTCCCTCCTCCCCCGGGGCGGCTCCCCGCGACACGAGCTCCCGGTACCCCGGGTCGGCGCGGAGGAGGCCGCGGTGGGTGCCGGTGGAGGCGACCCTGCCGTCGGCGATGTGGACGACGGTGTCGGCGTGTTCGAGCACCAGCCGGGACGTGGTCGACACCAGCGTGGTCAGCCCGGTGCGCGCCGCCTTCAGGCGGGCGGCCGTGACCGCCTCGGTGTGGGCGTCGAGCGCGGAGGTGGGCTCGTCCGCGAGGAGCACCTCGGGCCGGGCATGGACGGCGCGGGCGAGCCGCAGGCGCTGCGCCTGGCCCCCGGAGAGCGTGCGGCCCCCGGACGCGACGGCGGAGTCGAGGCCGTCGCCCAGCGTTTCGGCGACGTCGGTGGCCGCGGCGGTGTGCAGGGCTTCGCGTACCGCGTCGTCGTCGGGGTCCGTCCGGCCCGCGACGACGTCCCGGACGGACCCGGGGAACAGGTGGGCGGCGGTGTCGGCGACCAGGATGCGCTCCCGCACCCGGTCAAGGGGGAACCGTGCCATGGGGACGCCGCCCCATTCAACGTCCGAGTCGGTGAAGCGCCCCAAGCGGTCGATGACACCGGTGGCGTCCGCGGGGCGGGCTCCCACGAGCGCGGTGAAGCGGCCGCCTTCGACGCGCACGCCCGAGTGCGGGTCGTACAGGCCGCTCCCCGGCTCCGGCGTCCGTGCGGTCGGCCCGGGCCCGATGGCGCGGGAGGAGGAGGTGTCGGGCTCCATGCCGAGGAACGCGGTCACCCGCCGGGCCGCGACCAGGCCGCGGGTGATGTCCCCGGCCCCTTCTATCAAGAACGAGACGGGGACGACGAGCACCGCCGCGTACCCGTACACGGCGACGAGGTCCCCGACGGTGATGGCCCCCGCCGCGGCCATTCTGGCGCCGCTCCAGGTCACGGCGGCGAGGAAGAGGGCGGGCAGCCCCGCTCCCAGCGCCCCGATCCGGCTCGCGGCGGCCCCGACGCGGTGGCCCTCGCCGCGCAGCGCCCGGGAGGCGGCGGCGTACCGCCCGGCGACGGCCCCTTTCCCGCCGAACCCGTTGAGGACGCGCAGCCCGGAGACGGTGTCCACGAGGCGGGCGGTGAGCGCCCCGTCGTGCTCGCGGTAGCGGTCGCCGGTGCGGGACAGGCGGCGCAGCAGCGGCCCGACGGCGATCCCCAGCACGGGGACGCCCGCGAGCACGATCGCGGCGAGGACGGGGGAGATCGAGAAGAGGACCGCCGCGACGGCGGCGTAGGCGGCGACCGCCCCGACGCCCGGACCGGCAACGGTCAGGGTCTGGGCGATGACCTGCACGTCGGACATGCCGATCGCGGACACCTCCCCGGCGGTCATGCGGCGGGGGAGCGCGGCGCCCAGGAGCGTGGACCGGTGCACCGCCGTGCGGACGGTGCGCAGGGAGGCGTCCATCCGGATCCTCGACATCGTCCGGTGGCGCAGGGTGGCGAGGGCGGCGGTGAGCAGGCCGGTGCCGAGCAGGGCGGACACCCACAGGAGGAAGCGGCCGCCGTCACCGGCGGCGAGCCCGTCGTCGATCGCGCGGGAGAGCAGGTGGGGCGGGAGTGCCAGGCCCAGCATCCAGGCGGTGCCCAGGGCGGCCCCGAGCGCGACGCGGCCCTTCTGGCGGGCCGCCAACCAGACCAGGTACCGGGCGGGTGTCGGGGGAGGCGCTGAAGGGGGCACGCGGTCACCGTAAGCGGAGACGCCGCGCCCGGGCCTGGGCCCCCGGAGGGCCGTCGACTGTCGCACGCGGCCGTCACGCCGGTCGCCGAGCCTCGGCGCCCGCACCATCCGTGCCCACCGAAGGGCGACCCGGCGCAAGAGCGAGACCCTCGCCGGGGCGGGCACCGGAGATCGTGGTTCCAGGCGCCTGGGTGAGCCGTCGGTGAACACGGAGTGGGCGCTGCGGTCCGACCGCGCCGCGGGTGGCGCCGGTGAACGCCGCCTACCAGGCGGGCAGGTCCCGGGCTTCGGTCGTCTCCGAAACCGAGCCGAACCGGCGGATCCGGCCACCCGCTCCGAAGCGCGGCCATCCCGGGTCCCCGGTGCGGGCGAACGCGATCCACGCCGAATGCATCTCCTCGGCCAATGCCTCTGGGCCCCCATCCGGCCCCGTCAACGCCTTCGGGCCGTGTAGCCCTGACGCGGTCAGCCGGTCGAAGACGAACGGCAGCTCCAGCGCGTGAGCTGCGCCGAGTCGCCCGTCGAGCGCGGTCGACCGCCAGGCGAACTCGTAGACGTGGGCGCCGCCGTGCGCTTCGGCGAGTCTGCGGGTGCCGACGCCGAACAGCGCGTCGCCCAGGATGGCCGACCGCAGCTCGCCGGGGCCGGCGCCCGGCCGCTGCGCTTGATAGGCCGCGACGAGCCGGTCGGGGTCGCGGTGGGCACGGGCCGCGGTGGCATGCACGTCCTCGGCGGTCGAGGCGGCCAGTTCGCCCTGCGGAGCGAGGTAGAGGTTGCCCTCTTCCGCGGTGGTGCCGATGAGCAGGCCGACATCGGCCAGGCGGCTTTCGGCCGGTTGGCGGTCCAGTACCAGGCTGAACGGGCTGAGTCCCATGAGCGGGTCGGTGCGGTCCGCCGTGTGCAGGTCGATCCCGGCGATTCTGGGGACGGCTGCGACCAGATCCTCGTCGGGTACCGCGGCGAAGCCGTCCGCGTCCGGTGCCACGCCCAGCACCCCTGCGGCGGCTCGGGCCACCCGAGCGGCCTGCTCAGGGGAGAACGCGCCCAGCCCGCTGCCGCTCTGCAGGATCGCCCGATGGAACAGGCCGGTGGCCCGCGGATCGGCGAGCAGGCCCCCGACCATCGTCGCGCCGGCCGATTGGCCCGCCAACGTCACGTTTCCGGGGTCGCCCCCGAAACCCGCGATGTTGCGCTGCACCCATCGCAGGGCCGCGAGCACGTCGAGCAGTCCCCGGTTGCGCGGCGCGCCGGGAAGGTCCAGGAACCCGGCCACACCCAGCCGGTAGTTCAGCGTTACGACGACGACGCCGTCGCGGGCGAAGGCCGCCCCGTCGTGCAGCGGTGCGCGGCTGGAGCCGGCGACGAACCCGCCGCCGTGCACGAACACCAGGACCGGGCTGCGGCGAGCCTCCCTCGGGGCCCAGATGTCCACGGTCAGGTATTCCTCGCCCTTCACCCAGCCGGGGCCGAAGTACGGCGACATGTCCAGTTCACCGAAGGCGTCCCGGCGGGGTTGCGGCGCGGTTGGGCCCGGCGACGTCGCGTCGCGCACGTTCGTCCAAGGACGCGGCTGCGCGGGCGGGGCGAATCGGTCGGCACGGGCGGGCGCCGCCGCGTAGGGCAGGGATAGGAAGCGGGCCGCGGTGCCTTCGAGGGTGCCGCGGACTGCACCTTCGGTGGTCTGCACGATCGGATCGGACACGTTGCGCTCCTGCTCTGTAGCTGTTCGCTGGTTCCGGGCTCGGCGTCAGATCCGGGCGAAGGGCGCCCATTCCCCGACGGCGAACCCGTCGCCCTCCCGCGTGACCTCCGCGCCGCCGTGGCCGCCCAGATGGGCGGGAAACAGCAAGGCGCGGGTGTCGGCGGCCTCGCCCAGCAGCCGGCGCCGGGTGGCCCGGGACTCGGCCGGGTCTTCGCAGAAGCAACTGTTGGCGTCGGGTTCCACGATCTGCAGCGCACTGTGCACCAGGTCCCCCACGAAGAGCGCCCGGTCGCCGCGCGAAGCCAACCGCACCACGGAGGAGCCCGGAGTGTGCCCCGGTGCGGCCTCCAGGCGCAGGTCGGCGTCGATGGTGTGGCCGTCCTCCCACAGCTGCGCCTGTCCGGCGTCGAATACCGGGGCCACGCTGTCCTCGAACACGTTCTGGTTTCCGCGGCCCAGCCGCGGCGTGTGGCCGTTCGCCGGATTCCAGAAGTCGAAGTCCGCTCTGGGCATCAGGTAGGTGGCGTTGGGGAACGTCGGAACCCACTCGCGGCCGGCGAGGCGGGTGTTCCAGCCGACGTGGTCGACGTGGAGATGGGTGTTGACCACCAGGTCGACGTCCTCGGGCGCCAGACCGGCCCGGGCCAGCTCGCCCAGGAAATCGCTCTCCCTCCGGCTCCAGACCGGCGAGTAGGGGCGTTCCTTGTGGTTGCCCACGCCGGTGTCGATCAGGATGTTCCGGCCCTCGCTGCGCAGCAGCCAGGTCTGGATGGCACTCACGACGACGTCGGCGTCGGCGTCGACGAAGTCCGGCGTGAGCCAGGGGCCGTGCTTCCGCCAGGCCGCCTCCGGCGCCTCGGGGAAGAAGGTTCGCGGAGCGATGTCGACCGGTCCGAAGTACTCCACGAGGCGGGTGAGCGTGACGTCACCCAGCACGATCTCCTGATGGTGTTCCTGCACTGCCTGCTCCGCTTCGTGCTCGGCGTCGTTTCCCGGTCAGGATCCGTCGCCCGCGTCGGGGCAGCCAGCCCTCTGCTCTGCGTATCCGCGCCAGGGATAGGCTCACAGCGGCGGGAGCAGGGTCCCGGCGCCTAGGCTGCCCGTATGACGACTTCACGGGAGGCCGGGCCGGCGGCCGCGGACCGGCTGGGCGATTTCCTGAGGGCGCGTCGGGAGCGGCTGCGGCCCGAGGACGCGGGCTCGGCGGCACTGCCCGGGCGCAGGCGTGTGGCCGGTCTGCGGCGTGAGGAACTGGCGCTGCTGGCGGGGGTCAGCGTGTCCTACTACACGCGGCTGGAGCAGGGGCATGCGGCCAACGCCTCCGACGCCGTGCTGGACGCCATCGCGCGGGCCCTGCGGTTGGACGAGCACGAGGCCGAGCACCTGCGGGAACTCGCTGCGCGGCGCCCCCGGCGACTGGAGCGGCCGGCGCCGGAGCGGGTCGACTCCCCCACCCATGACCTGTTGCGCTCGCTGGGCGATGTGCCCGCGATGGTCCTGGGCCGCCGCACGGACGTGCTGGCCTGGAACCCTATGGCCCGTGCCCTGCTGGCCGGGCACCTGGACCCGGCTGCGCCGGACCGCTGCGAGGAGCCGCCGAACCTGGCGCGAATGCTGTTCCTGGACCCCCACACTCGGGACCTGTACGTCGACTGGGAGCGCAAGGCGCGGGCGGTCGTGGGGAGTCTGCGGCTGGTCGCGGGCCGCCACCCGGAGGACGGGGTGCTGGCGTCACTGGTCGGTGAGCTGTCCGTGCAGTCGGAGGAGTTCGCCGAGCTGTGGAGCGACCGCCGGGTCAAGCCGTGTGAGGCGGACCGCTACCGGTTGCGCCACCCGCTGGTGGGCGAACTCACCGTTGCGCAGCAGGTGTTCGCGGTAGCCCGCTCACCTGAGCAGTCGCTGGTGGTGGTCACTACCGAGGAGGGATCCTCCGCCGCCGACTCGCTCAAGCTGCTGTCCCGGTTCGCGGAACCGGACAGCGCAGAGAGGTGAGCCGGAACCGGCCGTCCGCCGGGGCCCAGCGCAGGGCGGCCGGGGCCGCCTCGGCGGGTCACGGCGTCCCGGCCCTCGCTGTTGCGGAGACCGTGAGCCCCCAGGTCACAACCGCTTTAGTGCGGTTTCCGGCCTGGGTCTTCGGCGTATGGCGCCTCCGCGTCCGGTGACGGGGTGACGGGAACACGCCCCGCCGGACTCGGCCCCGGCCGCTCAGCGGACGACCACGACCGGACAGGGCGCGTGTTGGACGCAATGGTGGCCGACCGAGCCGAGCAGGGCCCTGGCGAATGTGCCGTGTCCGTGGCTTCCCACGACGAGCAGGTCCGCGCCCTCGGCGAGTTCGGTCAGCACGTGGGCGGGGTGCCCGCGCACCACCCGCTGGGACAGCCGCGGCCTCGGGAAGTCGGCGGCCGCCTCGTCGATTTGGGCGGCCAGCGTCGCCCGAGCGCTCTTGGCCAGGTCCTCATAGGGCAGGACCATCGTCGGCGTGCCGTAGGTGATGGGGATGTCCCAGGCCATGACGGCTTCGACACCGGCCCCCGTGGACCTGGCCTGGTCCAGGGCCCAGACGAGCGCCTTGTGCGCCGAGGGCGATCCGTCGACCCCGACCACGATGCGCGGAAGCTCAGGGGCGCTACCGGTACTCATCGCGTCCTCCTCCCGGTCCTTCGGGGATCTCCGTGCGGGGTCCCCGGCCGCCTGGGGCGGCCGGTGCAGGGCAGGCCACCGTCCGCGCGGTTCGGGCGCCGTCCCCTCGGGCGGCGCTCCAACGCCCAGGTCTGAATGATGCTCCGGGAGGCGCCGCGGAACACAGGGCGTTCGTCCCGCATTCATGGGACAAGACGACGTGAAGAGGCAGGGCGGTCCCGGGTGCGGCGCGGCCTCTGAAGGGGGAGGCGCGGCGGCCGGGGCTGGGCCCTCGCGGCTCCGCCGTCGGCGGCGGGGACCGCGCCCCCGCGGCGGCCTCGCCGCCGGCGGCGTCCGTTCGGCGGGTGAAGCGGCGGCGGCCGCTCCCCGCGAGCGGGGAGCGGCCGCCGGACGTCTCCTGGTCCTCCCCAGCCGGGGCTCGCGCCGCCGGCTGCCGTCCTGGGCGGACCAAGATCGCACCCTCGCCTGCATCGCGCGCGGGTGGTGCCGCTACATCCACGGCCCATCCTCCCCTCCCGCGATTGTGGTCCGGTTGGACTACGGTTGGATCCCCCGCGCCACCCTGGACGCGGGAGCGATCGGCGGGCGCCGGGCCCGCCTGGGAAGGGAGCGCATGCGGTTCTCCGTCCTGGGGCCGCTCCGGGTCCGCGGCGACGACGGGCGCGAGGTGCGGCTGTCGCCCAAGCTGGCCGGGATCGTCGCGGCGCTGCTGTGCGCGCGGGGGGCGCCGGTGGCCGACGAGCGGCTCATCGACGTCCTGTGGGAGGGCGATCCCCCGCGCTCGGCCCAGAAGAGCCTCCAAGTGTACGTCCACCACCTCCGGCAGGCCCTGGGCGGACCGTCGACCGTCGCGCGGGGACCAGGCGGCTACAGCATCGAGCGGTCGGACGGCGACCTCGACGCCGACCGCTTCGGCGACCTGGTCGACCAGGGCCGCCGCGCGCTGGCCGAAGGCGGCGCCGAACCCGCCGCCGCCCTGTTCCGCGAAGCGCTCGGCCTGTGGCAGGGCCCCGCCCTCTCCGGCGTCGACGGCCTGCCCGTGGTGCGCGACGAGGCCGCCCGCCTCAACGAGCTGCGCTGGAGCTGCACCGAGGAGCTGATGGGCGCCGAGCTGGACCGGGGCCGCCACGCCGAGGTGGTCGCCGAGCTCACCGCCCTCGTCCACGAGCACCCCTTCCGCGAGCGCCTGCGGGCTCGCCTCATGCTGGCGCTGCACCGCTCCGGGCGGTCCGCCGAGGCGCTGGAGGTGTACCGGACCGGGCGCGAGCTGCTGGTCGACCAGCTCGGCACCGAACCCGGCCGGGAGCTGCGCGAGCTGGAGCAGGGCGTGCTGCGGGACGACCCGTCCCTGGCGGCGCCCGGCAGCGCCGCCCCGCCCGCGGTGCCCCTGCCCCTGCCCGCCCAGCTCCCGGCGGACCTGCCCGACTTCACCGGCCGGGAGCGCGCTCTGGAACGCATCCACGCCCACCTGGCCGGCGGTGAACCGGTGCCGGTGGTGGCGGTGTCCGGCATGGGCGGGGTCGGCAAGACGGCGCTCGCCCTGCGCGCCGCCCACGCCCTCGCCGACGAGCACCCGGACGGGCGGCTCTACGTCGACCTGCGCGGGGCCGAGGCCGAGCCCCTCGACCCGGCGCAGGCGCTGTCCAACCTCCTGCACGCCCTGGGGGCGGACGGGGCGGGCGTGCCCGACTCCCTCGACGCGCGCTCGGCCCTGTTCCGCAGCATGGTGGCGGGGCGCAGGGTGCTGCTGGTGCTCGACGGCGCCGCGAGCGAGGCCCAGGTGCGGCCGCTGCTGCCGGGCGCCCCCGGGGCCACCGTCCTGGTCACCGGCCGCCCCCGGCTGACCGGCCTGGACGGGGCGCTCCTGGTGGACCTGGAGGTGTTCACCCCCGGGCAGGCGGTGGAGCTGCTGGGCCGGATCGCCGGGCGGGAGCGGGTCGGCCGCGAGCCCGCCGCCGCCGAGCGGATCGCCGAACTGTGCGGGCACGCCCCGCTGGCGGTGCGCATCGCCGGGGCGCGCCTGGCGGGCCGCCCCGAGTGGCGGCTGGGGCGCATGGTGCGCCTGCTGGAGGACGAGCGCCGCCGCCTGGACGAGCTGGCCGCCGGGGACAGGGCCGTGCGGGCGAGCTTCGCGCTGAGCCACCGCGCGCTGGGGGAGGGCGCAAGGCGCGCCTTCCGGCTGCTGGGCGCACTGGAGGTGCCCGACTTCCCGGAGTGGGCGGTCGCCGCCCTCATGGACGTGCCGACCGGGAAGGCGCAGGAGTACATCGAACAGCTCGTCGACGCCCGGCTGCTGAGCATCACCGAGGGGCCGTGCGGCGCACTGCGGTACAGGATGCACGACCTCATCCGGCTGTACGCGCGCGAGCTGGGCGAGTCCGACGAGCCCGAGGAGGAGCGGCGCGAGGCGCTCAGGAGGGCGTTCGGCGGGTGGCTGTGGCTCGCCGAGCAGGCGACCGAGTACATCCCCGGTCCCTGCTACGCCACCCTGCACGGCCAGGCCGTGCGGTGGCCGCTCCCGGCGCAGGAGGCCTCCGAGGCGCTGGCCGAGCCGATGCTGTGGTTCGACGCCGAGTGGCAGGCGATGGCGGCGGCGGTGCAGCAGGCGGGCGCGCTCGGGATGCACGAGGCCGCCTGGGACCTGGCGGGGTGCCTGGAGAAGTACTTCGACGTGCGGGGCCGGTTCGACGACTGGCGGCGCACCCACGAGAGCGCGATCGGCGCGTGCCGGGCGGCCGGGGACCGGCTCGGGGAGGCCGTGCTGCGGCGCGGGCTGGCCGACCTGACGACCTGGGCGTCGCCGCAGGGGCCCGGGGAGGCCATGTCGGGCATGCGGTCCGAGGCCCAGAGCGTGCTGGAGATGTTCCGCGACCTGGGCGAGACGCGCGGGGTGGCCGACGCCCTGGTGATGCGGACGTGGGGCCTGGTGTCCCGCGGGGAGGCGCGCGCCGCGCACGTGTCGGCGGAGGAGGCGCTGCGCATCGCCGAGGAGGCCGACTACCTCGGCGGCCGGGCGCGCGCGTACCACGTGATGGCGGTCGCGGCCCACGAGGACGGGCGCCTGGAGGACGCGGTCGCCTGCCTGGAGAAGGCGCTGGAGCTGGCGCGCCTGCTGGGCAACTCGCGGTTCGAGGCGACGGCGATGCAGTTCCTCGGGGCGGCGCAGGCCCTGTCGGGCCGGGTGGAGACGGGCCGGTACCACCTGGTGCGCTCGCTGGAGATGGCGCGGGCGATGGGGGACCGGTACGCCGAGGTGTTCTCGCTGATGTACCTGACGCGGCTGTACATCGCCCTGGGCGACCCGGAGGCGCTGCCGACGGTGGAGACGGCGGTCGCGCTGAGCCGTCGGCACGGGATCAACCACCACCTGGCGGATTCGCTGGGCCTGGCGGGGGAGATCCACCTGGCGGCGGACCGGACGGGCGAGGCGATCTCGGCCCTGGAGGAGTCGGTGCGCCTGTGGCGGACCCGCGGGTGGTCGTCCTTCCTGGCGGGGGCGCTGGAGACGCTGGCGGGCGCCTACGAGGCCGACGGCCGCCACGCGGCGGCCGAACAGGCCCGCCGGGAGGCGGGGGAACTCCAGGCCTCCGCCCGCGACGCGCACGGGTCCCAGGGGGCGCCCGAGGCCTTCTGAGGGGGCCGGGGACCCCGGACTGTGACCTGTACGGCAGCGGGGTTGGTCAGGACACCCCGGAAAGTCCGGTAAAGTTGAACCCGTCGCGAGCGAAGGCCCCAGGGCCGCCGGAAGCGGCACGCGCCATTAGCTCAATTGGCAGAGCAACTGACTCTTAATCAGTGGGTTCCAGGTTCGAGTCCTGGATGGCGCACAGAAGGAACCCCAGGCCGGAACCGCTTCAACGCGGGTTCCGGCCTGGGGTTTCGTCGTGTCGGGTCCCGCCGGAGCCGCTCCAGGTGAGGGTGATGGTGATGTGGGACTCGGCCTTCGAGCGGGCGATGACGACCCCCAGGTCGGTCGAGAACTTCATGCCGAGCTCGGCTTGGACCTGTTCGGGGCGGCTCGGGAGGGCCGCGACCTTCTCGGCGATCGCTTCGGCCACCGGGCGGATCCTGTCCAGCGCCTCGTTCAGCGACTCCTTGAACCGGCCCGGGCCGGGGCCCGCACCGGCCGGCACCATGCCGACCTCGGAATCCTCCACCTCGACACGGATCGGGGCATGGCCGTCGATGGGCAGTTCGAAGTACTGGCTCACCAGGCTCCTTTCGGTTCAGCGCGCGTTTGGGCGGTCGGGTCAGCAGAGGTCATCGGTCCGCACGCCGGGGGGCAGGTTCCGCGTCTCGGGCTCGCTCATCCCGCGTCCGCCGACGAGACCGCACAAGTGGGAGAGCCACCGCTCCGGGTCCAAGGAGTACACGGCCACCCCGCCCATGGGGCCGTCGGCCATCAGGGACCGGGAATCCAGGTCCGCGGCCACCGGCGCCATCCCCTCGGGCACCGGGAGGTCGAGGACCTGCTCGCCTCCCTCGCCGTCGACCTGCCAGATCCCCATCCTCTTCCCGTCCTGGATACCGAAGTCGCCTTCACCGGACATCCGGACGGGAAAGAAGCTCTCCCAGACACCGGTGGTCAGCACCTCTACTCTTGTGGCATCGCCGTCGGTGATCCTCCAGATCTCCAGGTTGCGTTCCACGGTCTTCTCCCGCCGAAAGAAGGCGAAGTCCCGTCCGCCTGTTCCCGGCACCGGGGCGAAGGAGACCAACGAGGCGTCACCGGGGAGCTCGATCGTGTCGGTCCGCTCCCCGGTACGCCAGTCCCAGCGCTCCAAGGACCGGGTGTCCTCACTGATGGCCATCAGTTCCCCCTCAGAGACCGGCTGGAGGAGGGGGGTGGAAGGGGAGACCGGCCCGAGGCCGTAGTCGGGCGTCGGACGCGGAAGGCTGAACGGTTCTCCGGTGGTCTCCCCCGTACGAATCCTATGGACGCTCGTCATACCGTCCTCAGCGGCGACGATCAGGTACCGCTCATCGAAGCTCGGTACCGCCCGGGGCCACTCCGATTCGGGAAGCTCGTGCTCCCAGAGGATTTCGAGGTCGGGGGTGGTGCGTACCTGGACCCGCCCCTTCGCTTCGATCACGAGCAGGTCCTTGAAGAGGGAGACGCGCATGGTCCCGCGCACGGAGGCATGGCTGATGTGCGTGAGGTCGTCCGCGTTCCAGAGATCGACGCCGGCGCCCTTCAGTGTTCCGTTCTCGGTCCGCACCGTCGCCGCGTAGCGGGCCGAGAGGTCCCCGACCCTGATGCCGGGAGTCGTGTCCATCCGTCCGAGTCGGTACTCGGCCGATCGAATGCTGTCCACCTCCTCGTTCCAGCCGATGACGCGCACTCCTTCCTCGTCGGCCGGCGCGATTCGGTGCCGCTCCGCCTTCGCCGGTAGCGCGCTGCCGCCGATGAGGCCGCCACCGCGCAGGTCGACGAAGCGCAGGGGCGGCGTGTCCTGGTCGCCTTTCTCATCCCCTTCCCCGCTCACCGGGTGTCGCCCTACGGCGAGGTGTCCGTCGGGGGCGGGGGCGAACGATTCGTCGCAGGCGATCGGCGCCTTCACGACCGCGGCCGTTCCGTCCAGGGCCGGGCGGCGTGTATGGATCCTGGACCGCCATCGGTCGGCCCCTTGTCGGCATGCCGCATGGACGGAGCCCTCCGGGCCTGCGCTCACGCTGCTGGCGACCTGGTTCCCCTCGCGGTCGAGCCCGAATCCGGGAAGGTCGATGGTCTCGGTCGATCCCTCTGTGAGCCCATGGATCTCGACCCGGTCTCCTGAGGAGATGAAGAGGGCTTCATCGCTCAGGACGAACGCCCCGACATCGTCTTCGACCTGCTTCCCCGTCACCCGTTCGCCCGTATCCGTGTCATAGACGGCGATCTCCAGAGAGAGGTTGAGCTCATGAACGGCCAGGTAGTCCCCGGAGGGCGACAGGGTGATCGGTTGCGGGGAGTCCACGACCCCGCCGTCGGGAACGTCGACGACCCCGACCCGGCGCCCCTGCCGGTCGTGCAGGGTGACCCGGTGGTCTTCCAGGAGCGCCGCCGTCGTTCCGTCCGCGGATATCGCGATCCTGCTCGCGGTCTCACCGGTGAGCGGCCCCTCGGTGAACCCGTCGTCGGTGCGGTTCCACGTGTGGACGCGCAGATTGGCGACGGTACCGATCCAGCTCAGATCGGTCGATGCCGCGGGCTCGTGCGCCCCTGACGCCAGGACGCCTCCCGCTGAGACCAGCGCGTCCAGGTCACGGGTACGGGCGTAGGTGTCGAACAGCGCATCGGTCGCCCTCTGGGTCGGTGCGGTCCGGTAGGCGGCGACCGCGTGCAGGACCAGGGTCTCGTCCAGACCGGTTCGGCCGAGGAGGTCTTCGGCCAGCGTCTGGGAGGCCGCGTTGGCCTCCTCCTGTTCGGCGCGCCGCCGCTGGGCCTCCGCCACGACACCGACGACGAGGGCGAGGGCGAGGAGCGCGGACACCGTCGCGACGATGCGCCGGGACCTCCGCCGCTGGCGGAGGCGCAGCGCGCCGGAGGCGGTCAGATAGTCGAGCTCCTCGCCGGTGAGCTCCGCCCGGCGCTCTCGGGCCCAGCCCTCGGCCTGGGCCAGGGCGGCCCCGCGCAGGAGCAGGGACTCGTCCTGACCGGAGCGCCGCCAGCGGTCGGTGTCCGCGCGGAACTCCTCCCGCCAGAACAGGAAGCGCGCGTCGTCGCGCACCCAGTTCCGCAGCCTCGCCCAATGGGTGATCAGGGCCTCGTGCGCCGGCCGTACGACGGCACGCCCCGCGGCATTCTCGGTGACGATCAGCCTGGCCGCCGAGGGAAGCAGCGTGAACCGCCGTTCGGCGGGCCCGAGTTCCGCCAGCGGCGCACTCCGGGCGGTCGGCGCGTGGCCGCGCCGGACGCGGACGAGCCTGCCGAAGAGGCGGGGGGCGACGCTCCGCTCCTCCGGCCCCAACAGGGCCCACACCTCTTCGGCGTAGCCGTCGAGCGCCCCGGGGACTCCGCCGATGTCGTCGTACGCGCGGTGCCCGATCACACCGCTCCGCTGTTCCTCCCAGAGACGGGACAGGGTGAACTGGAGCAGCGGCAGGGGAGCACGGGCGTCCCGGACGGCTTCCAGGATCCGTTCCACGAGGCCGTTCTCGAAGACGACCCCGGGCGGGAGGGGCCCCACGACGGCCCGCCGGAGACCGGCTTCCGGCAGGGCCGGGACGGACCGCGTGCGCCACGAGGCCAGGTCCGCCGTCTCGCGCAGGGAGAGCAGGGCGTCGAGGAAGTCGGAGCGCACGGAGAACAGCGCCTGCACCGGCGACGACGGGCGGGACGCCGCGGCGGTGATCCTGGCGGCGAGGCCGACGGCGCCGGTGGTGACGGCCTCTTCGGCCTGGTCGACCACGATGAGCGTCCGGTCGTCCCGCGCCAGTGCCGCGTCGGTCCGGGCGGCCGCGTCCGCCTCCCCGGGGCGGATCACGAAGACGCCCTCAGGGTCGGGCAGCGGCTCCCGGAAGAGGAGGCCCGCGTGGATGAGGGAGGTCTTCCCGCACCCCGACGGGCCGACGAGGAGGACGTTCTCGCGCCGTGCGACCAGGTCGACGAGCTCCTCGACCATCTCTTCGCGGCCGAAGAACAGGCGGCCGTCCTTGCTGCGGAACGGGTCGAGCCCGCGATAGGGGTTCGGGGGCATGGCGCGTTCCGCGAGTTCGGGCAGCGCGTCGAACAGGGCCCTGCCGGTGAGGGCGTAGCTCGTCCGGGCCTCGCGTCGGGGCGCGACGGCGAGGGTCATGCCGACGACGCCGTGGAGCCCGTCGGACCAGAGCGGCCCTCCGCTGAACCCGGGCTGGATGGCGATGCCGGACGTGCGCACGTCCTCGGTCTGCACCACCTCCGTGGCGGAGCGCCCGAGGATGGTGCACCTGGCCCAGGCGGGGGCCCCGTTGAGACCACGGGGGAAGCCTCCGGCCCGCACGTCGAGTCCGGACAGGTCCGGGCCGGTGACGAGGCGGACGGGCTGGGCCCCTGAGGGCAGGGGGCCGGTGATCCGGAGCAGGGCGTGGTCGTCCGCGAGGCGGCCCCCGCCGCCGCCTGTCCGTGCGACCACGGCCTGGAGCCGTGTCCCCGGTGCCAGCAGCGGGAAGACCACCGGGATCTGGGCCCCGGCGGCGGGGAGCGCGTGCGGCCCGGTTCCGAGCGCGGAGGACACCACGTGCGCGCATGTCACCAGGTGGTCTTCGGATACCAGGAACCCGGCCCCGACGGGAGCCCCCGATCCGTCCGTGACGCACACCAGAGCCGCCTCGACCGGAGCAGTCGGCATGGGCCCTCTCCTTCCCGCCGAAACCGATCATCGGAACGGGGGTCGCAATTCGTCACCGTTCCATGGCGCTGGGGAAGGGGCAAGCGAGTATCGCGCTTCAAGGGGATTGTGGCCGCCTCCGGCCTTTGGTTCCGGATCGCCGTCCGGGGGAGGGGGCGCGGGTCAGGGCGCCTTCTCATAGCGGGCGGCGATGGCGGCGGCGCGGGCGTGCAGGGCGTCGCGCAACCACTGCGGGGTCAGGGCCTCGGCGTCCTCGCCGAGTCGCCATAGGGCCCATTCGGCGTGTCTGCGGTCCTGGAAGGTCGCCACGACGCGCAGGCGGCCGTCCTTCCCGGGGTCTTCGGGGTGGACGGCCAGGGCGGTCTCCGCGAGGTCCGTGCGCCGTTCGGGGGCCAGTGCCATTCGGACGGCGACCCGGTCGCCGCCGTGGCGGAAACGGGCGGCGCGTTCCCGCCAGAGACGTTCCATGTCCACGCGGTCCGGCCGCCGTGCGGGCTCGCCGGTCTCCTCGGTGGCGGTGATCCTCGACAGCCGGTAGGTGCGCTCCTCGCCGGACCTCGTGGCCAGCAGGTAGCCCTGGCCGCGCACGTCGACCAGGCCGATGGGTTCCACCGTCCGCCATCGCGGAGGCCGTTCGGCCGGCCGGGCCGGGGCCGCGTCGGCGGCCGCGTAGCGGATGCGCAGCCGGTGCCCGGACAGCACCGCGCGCCGGACCGCGTCCGCCACCGCGGCGGGCACCTCGTCGGCGGCGGTCCGGCGCGACAGCAGGTCGGTGTCGGGGTCGACGAGCAGCCTGCCGGCCGAACCGGACGCGGCGGCGCGGTCCCCCTCGGGGAGCGCGTCGGCGACCTTCCGCATGGCCGAGGCCAGCGCCGGGCCGAGGCCGAACACCGAGGCGCCGCGGCGCGACCCGGCGACGAGCAGGGCCAGCGCCTCGTCCCGGGTCAGCCCCGCCAGTTCGGTCCGGAACCCGGGCAGCAGCGCGAACCCTCCGTGCCGCCCGCGTTCGGCGTAGACCGGAACGCCCGCCGCGGACAGCGCCTCGATGTCGCGCAGCACCGTTCGGGTGGACACCTCCAGCTCCCCGGCCAGCGCGGACGCGGACATCCGCCCCTTGTGGCGGAGCAGCAGCACGAGGGAGACCAGCCGATCGGCGCGCATGCGCCGACCCTACTGGAATACATGACAAAAGGTGTCGTGGTTTCTTGGCAGGCTCGTATCCGCGAAGTCGTGGGCGTCCGGGCGATGGCCGCCCGACGTGTGGAATCCCGGAAGAGAATGGAGCTGGAATGGCTGTTGAGAGAAGCGCCGTCAACCCGGTGGAATGGTCGATGCGGTTCGGGTTCAACCAGGGTGAGGTCGTTTCCGGGGGCACCCGGACCCTCTACTGCGCCGGGCAGGCGGCGACGGACGCCGAAGGGGCTCCGCA
Organism: Nocardiopsis suaedae; assembly: GCF_027706745.1. Lineage (GTDB taxonomy): Bacteria > Actinomycetota > Actinomycetes > Streptosporangiales > Streptosporangiaceae > Nocardiopsis_A > Nocardiopsis_A suaedae. The sequence continues at coordinate 54,367 of NZ_JAQFWP010000035.1, forward strand.
GCACGAGGGCGATATGGCCGCGCAGCTGGAATTGAGCCTGGACAATCTGGAGGCCGTTCTCCGCGGGGCGGGCATGGCGCTCGCGAACCTCGTCCGGCTCAATGTCTTCACGACCGACGCCGACCTGCTGACGCGCAACTACGGTGTGCTCGCGTCGCGGCTGGCCGCCGCGGGAGTGCGGCCGCCGAGCACGCTTCTGGGAGTGGAGCGGCTGGCGTTTCCCATCATGATGGTGGAACTGGAGGGGACCGCTGTGGCGTGATGCCGTCCCCCGCCCCGGCCGCCGCGGCTCCGACCGGCCGACAAGGCCCGGGTGGGGGAAGGGTTCCGATCCCCGGGGTGCGTTTTCAATGCCGTACGGAGCGGTTGTCGTCCGCGGTCGGAGGGATTTACGTTCGCCTTCCACGTGCCGAAAGGGGTTGTTCATGAGCGGAATGGTCGTCGAACTGAGCGATGCGAGTTTCTCTGAGGACGTGCTTCAGGCGCAGGGGCCGGTGCTGGTGTGCTTCCGCGCCGAGTGGAGCGGCGTATGCCGGGCGCTGGACCCGGTCCTCGTCGACGTGGCGAAGGAGTTCGCCGGCCGCCTGACCGCGGCCCGGCTCGATATCGACAGGAGCCCCGAGACCCCGCCGAAGTACGACGTCACCGCGATCCCGACCCTGCACGTCTTCCTGAAGGGCGAGATCGTCGCCACCAGGATCGGCCCGGCCTCAAAGGGGAACGTGGTGGAGCTCGTGAAGCCGTACGTGTGACCGCCCGGTGCGGGCCGCGCCCGGAGCGGGGCGGCCCGCGTCCCCGGCCGGGGCCCTCCTTCACGGTGCAGGGAGACTTAGGTTAGCTTTGCCTTATCGGCATTCCGCGCGGCCGACCCCCTCCCTGCACTCCGTCATGAGACGAGGACCCCACATGTCCGTCCGGGAAGTCGAGGAACGCGAAGAGTTCGACGTGGCCGTCGTCGGGGGCGGCCCCGCCGGATCCACCGCCGCCGCGCTCATCGCCAAGCGCGGCCACCGCGTCGTCCTCCTGGAGCGCGAGCGCTTCCCCCGCTACCAGATCGGTGAATCCCTGCTCCCGGCCACCGTGCACGGGGTGTGCCGCCTGCTGGACGTGTCCGACGAGATCGAGGCCGCGGGCTTCCAGGTCAAACGCGGCGGCAGCTTCCGCTGGGGCACCAGCCCCGACCCCTGGAACTTCCTGTTCGCGCTCTCCCCACAGCTCTCCGGGCCGACCTCCTACGCCTACCAGGTCGACCGGATGACCTTCGACGACATCCTGCTCAAGAACGCCGCCCGGCACGGGGTCGACGTCCGCGAGGAGGCCACCGCCCTGGAGGCCCTGCGCGGCCCCGACCGGGTGACCGGCGTGCGCTACACCGGCCCCGACGGCGCCGCGCGGGAGATCTCCGCGCGCCACGTCCTGGACGCCTCCGGCGGGGCCGGCCGACTGAGCCGCGCCGTGGGCGGTGAGCGGACGTACTCCGAGTTCTTCCGCAACCTCGCCGTCTTCGGCTACTTCGAGGGCGGCGGGCGCCTCCCCGGGCCCGACCGCGGCAACATCCTGTGCGCCGCCTTCGATCAGGGCTGGCTCTGGTACATCCCGCTCAGCGACACCCTCACCAGCGTCGGCGCCGTCCTCCACCGCGATCAGGCGGCCCGTATCCAGGCCGACCGGGAGGGCGCCCTGCGCGACGCCATCGACCGGTGCGAAATCGTCCGCGACTTCCTGTCCGGCGCCACCCGCGTCACCGAGGGCACCTACGGCGAGATCCGGGTCCGCAAGGACTACTCCTACGCCAACTCCCGCTTCTGGACCCCCGGGATGGCGCTGATCGGCGACGCCGCCTGCTTCATCGACCCGGTCTTCTCCACCGGCGTGCACCTGGCGACCTACGCCGGCCTGCTGGCCGCCCGCTCCGTCAACGGCGTCCTGTCCGGGGACCTGGACGAGGCCCGCGCCTTCGGCGAGTTCGAGGCGCGCTACCGCCGCGAGTACGCGGTCTTCTACGAGTTCCTCTCCGCCTTCTACGACATGGACCAGCAGGAGGACTCCTACTTCTGGCAGGCCCGCAAGGTCACCGGCTCTGAGAACCTCACCTCCATGGAGGCGTTCACGACCCTGGTCGGCGGCGCGTTCTCCGGTGAGCGCGCGCTGGTGGACGCCTCCGCGGTCGCCGAACGGTTCTCCACCTCCTCGGCCGACCTGGCCGACGCCGTCGCGCGCACCGGCCCGGCGCAGACCCGCAGCGGGGAGCGGATGAACAACCTCTTCGGCGCGCCTGTGGTGAGCGAGGTGATGCAGGAGATGAACAGCATCCAGCGGCGCGGCGTGACCGGTCCCGGGACCGGGGAGGCGCCGCTCATCGAAGGCGGCCTCGTCCCCTCCGCCGACGGCCTGAGCTGGTCCGAGCCGGACGCCTGACCCCGAACCGCGGGTTCCGGCCGTCGGTCAGCCGGGGTCGCGGGGTGCGTAGGCGCGCAGGAAGGTGTCGACGGCGGCTTCGGCCACCGAGTGCAGCTCCTCGTCGGGGACCGCGCGGGTGCCGAGTGCGGAGCGCAGCTCCATCGGGCCGGTGAGCAGGGCGAGGAACTGTTCGCTCGCCCGCTCGACGTCGGTGGCCTCCAGCCGCTTGGCGAGGACGAGCCGGGCGAGCCGGTCGGCCAGGGCGTCCTGGATGCGCTGGGCCCCCACGCGCTGGATCTCCTCCAGGAGATCGGGGAAGCGGGGGGCCTCCGCGCTGAGGAGGCGGCGCAGCGCCTGCGACTCCTGGCAGGCGTGGCTGCGCAGGAGCCGCAGTCCCGCTTCCTCCAGGACCGGGCGGATGTCGTCGCCGGGCGTGCGCAGGGGTTCCAGCGCGCTCAGCGAGCGGTCGGCGGTGTGCTCCACGGCGGCCTTCATGGCCTCCCGGAAGAGCGTCTCCTTGTCGCCGAGGCGGTTGTAGATCGTGGGTTTGGCCACCTCGGCCGCCTCGGCGATCTCGCGCACGCAGGACTGGCCGTAGCCGTCCCGGGCGAAGGTGCGGAACGCGGCCTCGAGGATGGCCTGCCGCTTGTCGGTGCGCCCGCGGGGTTCGCCGCGGCTCCCCGCCTCAGGGGTCCTGGCTCTGCTCACGGTGGCATCTTACCGTGCGACTCCGCGACCTGAACCGGACGGTTCACTTTGTTTGCATCAGCGTTGCAGGGCGGGGGTGTGCCGGAGTACGTTGAACCAACCGGTTCATTTACTTGTATCGACCGTTATTCATTGGGGCGGACATGACCGACGTCAGAGGCGACCGTCTGGACGGTGCGCTGCTGAGGCTGATCGGCGTGACCCTGCTGGGCGGGATCATGGGGATCCTCGACAGCACGATGGTCACCGTCGCGGCCGAGACGCTCTCCACGGAGTTCGACCGCTCGCTGAGCGTCATCAGCTGGGCCACCACCGGCTACCTGCTCGCGCTCACCGTCACCATCCCGATCACCGGCTGGGCCGTGCGCCGCTTCGGCGTCAAGCGGCTCTGGCTGTTCGGGCTCGTCCTGTTCATGGGGGCCTCGCTCGCCTCGGCGCTGTCCTGGAGCGTGGAGAGCCTCATCGTCTTCCGCGTCGTCCAGGGCGTCGGCGCGGGCATCCTCGACCCGCTGGTCCTGGTGATCCTGGCGCGGGCCGCCGGGCCGAGCCGCGCGGGCCGGGTCATGGGCACGATGGGGGTCGTGCTGTCCCTCGGCCCGGTTCTGGGCCCCGTGCTGGGCGGGCTCCTGCTCGACTCCTCCGGATGGCGCTCGATGTTCTTCATCAACATCCCCATCGGCGTCATCGCCCTGCTCCTCGCCCTCCGGGTGATCCCGGCGGACGCCCCTGAGGAGCGAAAGGCGGGCCTGCCCCTGGACATCGCGGGCTTCGCACTGATGGCCCCGGGGCTGGCCGCGCTCGTCCTGGCGCTCACCGAGGCCGGGGAGCGCGGGGCGTTCGCGGCGCCGACGGTCCTCGTCCCCCTCGTCCTGGGGGCCGGGCTCCTCGCCGCCTACGTCCTGCGAGCGCTCCGGCTCCGCGCCACCGAGCCGCTGATCGACGTGCGGCTGTTCGCCGGCCGGAGCTTCGCCGCCAGTGTCACGGTCCAGGGGCTGGTGGGGGTGGGCACGTTCGCCGGCCTGTTCGTGCTCCCGCTGTACTACCAGATCGTCCACGGCCACACCGCCGCCGCCGCGGGGCTGCTGGTGGCGCCGCTGGGACTGGGCTCGGCCCTGGCCATGCCCATCGCGGGACGGCTGAGCGACAAGCTGGGGGCGCGCACCCTGGTCCAGGGCGGCGCCCTGATCGCCGCGGCGGGCGCCTTCGCACTCACCCTCGTCGGCGCCGAGGGCGCCGAGACGCGGTCGGCCCTGGCCGCGTTCGCCATCGGCCTCGGGCTGGGCGGGGTCGGCGCACCGACCATGGGGTCGCTGTACCGGACCCTGCCGCAGGAGAAGGTCCCGCAGGGCAGCTCCGTGCTGTACAACCTCAACCAGCTCGGCGGAGCGCTCGGCGTGGCCTGTGCCGCGCTCATCCTCGCGGCCTCGGGGACCGGCACCGGAACCGGCGCCGCCGACGGGGCGGGCGGCTTCCAGAACGCCGCCTGGTTCCTCGTCGCGGTGGGGGTGGTCATCCTGGCCGCCGGCCCCCTCCTGCCGGGGCGCGTCCAGGAGATCCCCCCGGCTCCGGCCGACTCCGGCGCCGAGACCCTCCCCACCGGGTCCGAGCGGTCCGGGATGTCCGCTTCCGGACCGTCCTCGTGCCCGGGTGCGGAACGCGCATAGCATGCCCCAGTGCGCATTCTGCTGATCGAGGACGACGCCCGCATCGCCGAGACGGTCCGGCGCGGTCTGGCAGGCGAGGGCATCAGCGTCGACATCGTGGAGGACGGCGTCGACGGCCTCTGGGCCGCCTCCGAGCGCGCCTGCTACGACGCTCTGGTCCTCGACATCATGCTCCCCGGCCTGAGCGGCTACAAGGTGCTGGAGGGCCTGCGCGGGCGCGAGGTGTGGACGCCCGTGCTCATGCTCACCGCCAAGGACGGCGAGTACGACGAGGCCGACGCCTTCGACCTGGGCGCCGACGACTACCTCACCAAGCCGTTCTCCTTCGTGGTGCTCGCGGCCCGGCTGCGCGCGCTGGTGCGCCGCGGGGAGGCGGCCCGCCCGGCGGTCCTGGCCGCGGGCGACCTGACGCTCGACCCGGCCCGGCGCCGGGTCGCCCGCGGCGCCCGGGAGGTGGAGCTGACACCGCGCGAATACGCGCTCCTGGAGTTCCTCATCCGCCGCGCGGGCGCGGTCGTCTCCAAGGCCGAGATCCTGGACAACGTCTGGGACCCCGAGTTCGGCGGCGGCGACAACGTCGTCGAGGTCTACGTCCGCTACCTGCGCCGCAAGATCGACGAACCGTTCGGGCGCCAGGCCGTGCGCACCGTCCGCGGCGCGGGCTACGTGCTCGACCCGAAGGGCGGCTGAGATGCGCGCGGGGATGCTGCGCGCCGGGGTCCGGCGCCGGCTGATGGTGCTGTCCACGGTGGTCACCGGGATCGCGCTGGTCGCGGCGACGGCCGGGGGCATCGTGGTGCTGCGCGAGGCCCTGCTGCGCTCGGCGCACACCACGCTCGGCTCGGGCGTCGGCCAGATCAAGGACGGCTTGGAGGGGCCGGAGCCGGAGTGGACCCCGCCGCGCAAGACCGACCTGGCCCAGCTCATCGGCCCCGACGGGCGGGTGGTGCGGGGATGCGGCGCCGCGGGCTCCGACTGCGGCCCGCCCGCCTACGCCCCGCTCACCCCGCCGCCGGGGGAGCTGGTGGAGACCACCGACGGCGGGATGCGCCTGATGGCCCTGGGCGTCCGCGTGGACGGGGCCGACCATGTGATCGTCGTCGGCATGTCCGCCGAGCCCATCCAGGTGGCGGTGCGCACCTCGGTGCTGCTGGCGCTGGGGGCGATCCCGCTGCTGCTCGCCTTGGTGGCGTTCGCGGCGCACCGGCTGGCCGGGCGCGCCCTCGCCCCGGTGGAGGGCATCCGCGAGCGGGTCGCCGCCATCGGCGGCGGGGGCGACCTGGGGCGGCGCGTCCCCGAGCCCGCGGGGGACGACGAGATCGCGCGCCTGGCCACGACGATGAACGCGATGCTGTCCCGCCTTGAGGCCGCACAGCGCACCCAGCGCCGGTTCGTCGCCGACGCCGGGCACGAGCTGCGCAGTCCGCTGACGACGCTGACCGGCATCGTGGAGCTGGCCCGCAGGGACGGCGGACGGATCCCGTCTGAGGCGCTGTCGTCAGCCGAAGGGGAGCTGGGCCGCATCCGCATCCTGGTGGACGACCTGCTGCTGCTGGCGCGCGCCGATGAGAGCGGCCTGGGGCTGCGGCGCGAAGAGGTGGACCTGGACGACGTGCTGGACGGTGAGCGGGCCCGCCTGCGCTCTGCGGGCACGCCCGAGGGCGTGCGCGTGGTGACCCGCCTGGAGCCGGTCAAGGTGGTGGGGGATCGCGACGCCTTGGCGCGCCTGGCCCGGAACCTGGCCGACAACGCGGTCCGGCACGCACGGGGCCGGGTGGAGCTGGAGGTCCGGGCGCAGAGCGGCGGAGAGGCCGTCATCCGGGTCGGCGACGACGGCCCGGGCGTCCCGCCGGAGGACCGGGAGCGGGTCTTCGAGCGCTTCGTCCGCCTCGACTCGGCTCGGGGGAGGGGCTCAGGGGGGACGGGCCTGGGGCTCTCCATCGTCGCCGCGATCGCCCGGGACCACGGCGGCACGGTCGAGGCAGGCGAAGGCCCCGGGGGAGGCGCCGAGTTCACCGTGCGCCTGCCCCGGGGCTGAGAGCCGCCCGAAGCGGGGGTCAGGACTCGTTGCAGTCCTCGTCGGCGCCCGACGAGCCCCCCGAGCCCTCAGAACCCTCCGAGCCCTCCGCCTCCGGCGCGCTGTCGGAGCCGGAGTCGGACTCGGTGTTCTGGACGCTCTGCACCTCCGGCCCCGCAGGGGAGTCGGCGGCGGCCGCCGCGTACGCGGTCCCGGCCGCCCCCACGCCCAGCGGGAGGGCGATCAGCGCCGCCAGGGCCAGCTTCTTCTTGAGGTCCATGCCGCTCCTTGTTCCATCGTGATCCACGCGGTGAGCCGGCCGGGCTTCCCGTCCCGGCCGCACACACCATCGGCGATCACCCCTGAGAGCACTCTGAGCCCCTCTCAGCCGCCGTTAAGCGGCCCCGGCTCACCGGCCTCCCCGGGTCCGGCCCCGGCGCCGCCCGCGAGGCCGTTGAGCAGCAGGGCCGTCAGGGTGTCCACGACCTCCTCGTCCGAGGGCACGGGCTCCCGCGCGGTCAGGGCCGCGTAGCCGAGGCCCGACAGCAGCGCCCCGATCGCCGCCGCCGTCAGCTCCGGGGGTCCGGGCGGCGTCCGGCCCCGGGCGGCCATGTCCTCCAGGTGCCGCCGGAACGGCCCGGTCTGCTCGACCAGCATCCGCCACATCCGGCCCTCCTCCGGCGGGGCCGCGGCCGCCGACTGGAAGCGGGCCGCCATCACCGGGAGGTGGTCCCGGAACACCTGCCACCCGCCCGCGACGTGGGCGCGCAGGTGGTCGGGGTCGGCCAGGTCGTGCCGGGAGGCGTCGGTGCCGTGCGCGCCGTCGAAGGCGGCGATCTCCCGGTCGGCCTGGTCCTCCATGTCCTGGGCGAGCGCCTGCAGCAGCGCGTCCTTGTCGCGGAAGTGCTCGTAGAACGACCCGGTCGACCGCCCCGCGGCGGCGGTGATGTCGGTGATCTTGGTGTTCAGGAAGCCGCGCTCGGCGAACAGCCGCCGCGCCGCGCGCTTGAGCTCCTCCCGGGTCCGCGCGGCCCGCTCCTTCCGGGTCTGTGCCACACCGCCTCCTGTCGTCCGTGCCCGTGGCCGCGCTTGACGGGCGCGCCGTCCGCGATGATACTGAACCCGGTTTCGCTGAATAAAGATTCAGTGAATAGAGATTCAGGGAGGATGGCATGCGGGTCCTGATCGCGGGCGCCGGGGTCGCCGGCGCGGCGGCCGCCATCGCGCTGCGCCGCGCCGGTGCCGAGGTCGACGTCTACGAGGCCCACCCCGACCCCGGCGGCGACGTCGGGTCGTTCGTGAGCCTGGCCGCCAACGGGCTGCGCGGGCTCGGCGCCCTCGGCTGCCTCGACGCGGTCCGCGGCGCCGGGGTGGAGGTCGAGCGGCTGCACGCGCGCTCCGCCGACGGGGCGCTGCTCTCCGACACCCCGCGCGGGCGCCGCGAGCACGACACCCTGCGCAGCGTCACCCTGCTGCGCGGGCGCCTGGTGGAGGCCCTGCGCGCGCAGGCCGAGCGGGAGGGCGCGCGCATCCGCACCGGCGACCGCCTCGTCGGCGTGCGCGACCACGGCGACCGCGTGGCGGCCGTGCTCGGCGGCGGAGACGCGCCCGAGGGCGACCTGCTCGTGGGCGCCGACGGCATCTGGTCGGCCGCCCGCCGGGCCCATCTGCCCGAGGCGCCGTCCCCGCGCTATGCGGGGCTGTACACGCTGTCGGGCACCTCCGACCCCGACCGCGCCGGGATCGCGGCCGATCCGCGGGCCGTCACCATGCGGCGCACGCGCGCGGGCGGCGTCTTCTTCCACGTCGGCACGCCCGACGGGCGGATCTGGTGGTCGGCCCAGGTGCCGTCCGCCGACGAGCCCGAGCGGCCGGTGGGCCCCGTCGGCGCCGACCGCCTCGCGGCCCTGGCCGCGGCCTACCGGGACGACCCGCTCCCGGCCGCTCTCGTCTCCGCCACCGTCCGGGCGCACCCGTTCACGGTGATGCACGCGATGGACCCGGTCCCGGCCTGGACGGGCGGGCGCACGGTGCTCATCGGGGACGCGGCGCACCCGGTCGGCGCGGGCCAGGGGGCCTCGATGGCGCTGGAGGACGCGCTGGTCCTCGCCGGCCTGGTCGGCGGCGCGGCGGACGTCCCCGGCGCTCTGGCGGCCTACCGGTCCGAGCGGGCGCCGCGGATCGAGCGGGTGCTGGGGATGGCCGCCGCCAACCGGGCCATGAAGAAGGCGGGAACCGCCCCGGACGCGGCGGCGGGGCCGCCGGCCGGTGAGGAGATGGAGGACTTCGCCGACTGGCTCTACGGCTACGACCCGTGCGCACCGGTCAGGTGAAGAACAGGGTGAGGCGGCGCCGCGCCCGTCACGAGCGGGACCGCCCCCCCCGAGGAGTACAGCGCGGCGATGACGCAACCGTTGCAGGGGCTACCGCATCTGCCGCTCCAGAGCGCGTGCCCGTTCCCGCGTACGCGTCAATTCGCGCTCGGCGTCCCGCAGGGCCGTCCTGATCTCGTCGATGACGCCCAGCACCTCGGACGACGCGTCGGCGATGGTGTGCCCGAGCACTTCGGCCTCGTTCAGGCGGCTCTCCAGCTCCAGCCAGTCGGGGCGATCACCGTCCATGTCCAGGGACTCGACACGGGCCCGAAGGTCGTACGCGATCCGTGACAGGTGTCGCGTGCCCTTGTCGGAGGCCGCACGTTCGGCGAGCTCGGTGAGCTGGATCAGGACTTGCGACCGGTGACGGGGGAGCCAGAGGGCGAGTTCGCGGACCTTGCCCAGCCGGGTGAGCGGGGAGCGGAACGCGTCGGCGGCGGTCCGGTGGGCCGACTCCGCCGCCGCCAGGTCCTGTTCGGCGCTGTGGACGTCGCGCTGCTCCAGCGCCGACCGGGCGGCCGCCACGCGCTCCTCGGCCTGAGCGGCCCACCGCTCGCCGTGCCGGAGCCGGTTTTCCATGCCGTCGGCGACGGCGGGCGCGAACCCGGCGATCAGCTCCTCGGCGGCCTCCTCCGACGCCGCGTGCTGGGCCCGGAGGCCGCGCAGGTCCTCCTCAAGACCGCCGAGCCGCGCACCGGCACGTGCCTCGCGCTCCTTGAGCGCCTGCAGGGCGGAGCTCGCGGCGGACAGCTTCGAGGACAGGTCGGACAGGGCCCCGCCGCCGGTCAGCGGCCTGCCCTCGGCCACCAGCCCCTGGACCTCCGACAGGTCGTCGTGGGCGCTTTTCAGTACGGACGTCTCACCGTCGACGACATAGCCCTGCGCGCGGGCCTGCTCAGCGGAGGCGCGCACCTGCTCGATCCGACGCCCGGTCTCCCGCGCCTCGTCCGCAAGCGCGGTCGAGGTGGCCAGGGCGCGCGAGGCCCGCTCCTCGGCGGCCCGCATGATGCCGAGCGCGCGCTCGGCCCGCCCTTCAAGGTCCTCCCACCGCCGGGCCACGGCGACCAGCTCTGAGTGCGGGGACCACCGGGTGAGCGCCGCGTACCGGTCGGCCAGCCGGTCGCGCTCCTTGAGGAGAGCGTCGGCCTCGCTCAGCGCTTCGTCGAGACCGGAGAGGACCGGCTCCGCCTCGTCGGAGGCGAATCCGGAGCGGATGAGCTCGGAGGAGCGTCGCAGAGAATCACCCAGGGCGTGGGCCCGGGTGCACGTCTCGTTCAACCGGCCCGCGCGGTCCTCGAACGCCTCCCTCACAGGGGCCGCCTGCCACCGCCGCCGGGCGGCGACGCCGGCGACCGCCAAGAGAGCCGAGACGGTGATCGCCAGGAACGCGATGAGCTCGCCCACGCAGTCTCCCAAGTTCGGGGGTTTTCCGAGCCTTGGACGGAGGGGCGGGTCCGGCGGTGCGACCGCCCGCCCCTATGGCCGCTTCCGGCCAGCCCGACCTCACTCCCGGGTGGCGGCGCGTTCCGCGTCGATCAAGGAGAGCACGACGCGCAGGTCGGCCACGGCCTCCTGGCCGACCGAACCGGCGTAGCGGTTGCGCGCCTCCTCGGCGATCTGGGCCGCCTCGTCCAAGCGGCCCGCAGCCCACATCGCGGCCGCGTAGTCGCGCGCTGCCGCCGCCGCGGCGCGGTGGTTGAACACGGCGGTGTGCACCGCTATGGAATGCCTCTCCGCCGCCGCCTCCAGGTAACGCAGCCGCTCCAGGGCACGGCCCAGCGCGTCGTCGGTCCGCTTCCCACCCGTGCGCGCCGCGGGCGGCACCTTGCCGAGCTCCCTGCGCACGAAGTCCTGCGCGCTTGCGCGCTCCTCCTCCGACCGCCGCAGCGCGCCCTCCAAGCGGTCGATCTCGGCACGGGCCTTACGCGCGGCTCCGACGGCGGCCTCGGCCGCATCCGACAACGACGCCGCCAGCTCCTCCGCCTCGTCGAGGCCGGCCTGCAACCGCAGCCAGTCCGGCCGGTCGCCCTCCACGTCCAGCGCCTCCACGCGCGCGCGGAGGGTCTGCAGGGCAGGGGACAGGTGCTCGCTCCCCTTGTCCGAGGCCGCGCGCTCCGCCAGTTCGGTCACCAGGATCAAGGTCTGCAGCCGCCGCCCCGGCACGGAAGCGCTCAGCTCCCGGACCTCCTCCAGCCGGGAGTCGGCGGCCCCGTACTCCTCACCGGCGCGCCTGTGCGCCTCCTCGGCCGCATCGAGCGCGGCCTCCGCGCGCTGGACGTCGCGCTCCTCCAGCCCTGCCTGGGCGTCCTGAACCTGCTCGGCCACCTCGGCTGCGGAACGGACGCCCTCCTCCAGGCGCGCCTGGAGCCCTTCGGAGAGTGCGGCCGCGTATCCGGCCGTCAGCTCCTCCACGGCGGCGACCGCCGCAGTACGGCGGTCGCCGTTCTCCTGCCCGGCACCGGCCAGCGCGCTCAGGCGGCGGCGCGAGCGTGATTCGCGGTCGGCGATCGTCCGAAGGGCGGACAGCACGTCGGTCAGTTCCGTGGTGAGCCCGGTGAGGGCCTCCCGGGCGGCCATCGGACGTCCTTCAGAGGCCAGCCGCCGCACGTCCTCCAACCGGTGGTGGGCGGTGGCGAGCACCGACGCCTCCCCGTCCACGGAGTAGCCCCGCGCGCGGGCCTCTTCGGCGGCGGAGCGCCCCTGCTCGGCCAGCCGCACGGCCTCCCGGTCCCCGTCGCCGAGTGAAGCGGAGGCCGCGAGCACACGCGAGCACCGCTCCTCGGCGTCGCGCAATCCGTCGAGCAGCCCGGCCGCGTCGTGTTCGAGCTCCTCCCAGCGGCGGGCCGCGCGCTCCAGCTCCTCGGGGCGGGTCCGCCACGTGGTCCTGGCGCGCGCGTCGGCCAGCCGGTCGCGCTCGCCCAGCAGTTCGTCGGCGCGGCCCAGCCGCTCCTCGGCGTCCGCGAGGGCCGCGCGCGCCTCCTCCTCCACGGACCCGGCCCGCACCAGTTCCACCGACCGGCGCAGCGATTCGGCCAGCATGTGGATTTGCGTGCCGTACTCGTCGACCCGGACCGCCGACCGGCCGAGCGCGTTCCGGTGCGGACGGGCGCGGAGCCGCCGCTCCGCGACCAGGCCGCCCACGATCGCCAGCACCGGAAGTACGACGGCCAGGATCGCGATGAACTCGCCCATGCAGGCCTCCAAACAGGGTCTTCGGGCCTTAGACGGAGGGGGAGGCGCGCCGGTTCAGCCCCGGTTCACCCGAGTTCGGCGAGGGCGTGGGCCGTCCACGACTCGAACGCCGACCACGCCCGGCGCTCCTCGCCGTCCTCGGGCGGGTCGGACCAGAGCATGAAGTCGGTCGCGTCCACCAGGTCCCAGTAGGGGTGGTGCGCGTCCCCGCCGGTGATCCGGCGGTGCGCGGCCAGGAACGACCGCTCGGCCTCTGGGCCCGCTCCCTGCGCCAGATTGAGGCGCATGCGGGCGAGGTCGACGGCCTGTGGGCCGCGGCACCCGGTCAGCCAGTCGACGATCCCGCTCAACCGGCCGTCCACCCACAGCGCCTGGCCGGGGTGGTAGTCCCGGTGGATGAAGGTGTGCGGGACGTCCGGCGCGGGGCCGTCGAGGACGGTGAACACGCGCTCCCACAGGCGGGCGTCGCTCCAGGGGTGCGGTCCGAGGGGGCCGTGCTCGCCGGGGTCGTAGTAGGGGCGGTACTCCGGAAGCAGGGCGAGGCCCGCGTCCGCGCCGCCGCGCGCGCTACCGCCCACCGCGTGGATGGCGGCCAGCTCCCGGGCGAGGTCCTCGACCACGGCCGCGGGGTCGAGCGCGTCCCAGTCGGCGTGGCCGGGGACGCGGTCGGTCAGCAGCGCGGGAACTCCGAGCCGCGAACCGTCCGGGTCGGCCGCGTGCAGCGCCGGGGCGCGGACGCCGGTGTTCTTCAGCAGCCTGAGCACGGCGGCCTCGGACTCGGGGCGGTACCAGGGGTCGTCGGCCAGGCGCGCCCGGTCGTGGAAGCGCCGCACCATCCAGGCGTGCCGGGTGCCGCCGCCGTCGATCACGTCGACGGCGTCCAGTGTCGTCGAGGCGACGCCCACCCGCCGCGGTTCCGCGGGCACGCGCGCGCCGGGGCCCGCGGTGTCGCGGACCCACTCCAGAATCGCCGGGGCGGAAGCAGTGTTCATTCTCTTCGTCCTCTTCCTCGTCGTCCGCTTCTGTGCCGGGAACGTGCGGCCGAGGAGGCGCGCGTGCCGACACCGGCGATGACGGCGTAGGCGAAGAGGGCGTGGGCGAAGAGGGCGCAGGCGAAGAGGGCGTGGGCGAAGAGGGCGTGGGCGAAGAGGGCGTCCGCGTACGGACGGCGCTGCGGAGGAAGGGTCAATAGTGGCGCGTGCGGTGGTCGGTCACGGGCGGAGCGTAGCACCGGGGCGAATGGAGGTGGCGGGCGCCAGGGGGCAGTGGACGGAGTTGGCCGAGCCCCACTCAAGGCTGCCTGCCCGGCGGCGGGCCTCTTGCGGTGCGGGTGGGAGGTGGCTCGGTGGGGTACCCCGCTGACGGGCCCCGGCCGGGCGCCGGGTCGCCGGGGTGCCGGGGTGGAGGGCGGCGACGACGCAGGTCGGAGGCTCTATCTGCAACGTTGTCGGCTGCGCGGCGTGTGCGTGGTCGGGGTGGTTGGCGGCGACGGCGGAAGCGGGGCGGTTCCCCGGGCCTGCTTGCCGGG
>NZ_JAQFWP010000036.1 GCF_027706745.1 Nocardiopsis suaedae
CATCGCGAGAAGGGCATCCGGCGGCCCGGCGGACGGCCGGGGCCCGTCAGCGGGGCACCGGCCGAGCCGCCCACCTGCACCGCGAGCAGCCCGGCACCCGGCAAGCAGGCCCAGGGAACCGCCCCGCTCACGCTGTCGCCGCCAAGAACGGTGACCACGCACACGCCCGGCGGCCGACAGAACAGCAGGTAGGGCCGTTGACCTTCGTCGTCGCCGCCACCTCCCTCGCACCCCGGCAGCCCGGCGCCCGGCCGGGGTCCGTCAGCTGGGAACCACCCGAGCCGCCCACCCGGACCGCGAGGAACCCGCCGCCCGGCAAGCAAGCCCGGGAACCACCCCGCTCACGCCGTCGCCGCCGAACACCCCGACCACGCACCCACCCGCCAGCCGACAGAACAACAGGTAGAGCCGCCGCCCTTCGTCGTCGCCATCCACCCCACACCCCCGGCGGCCTGCCGCCCGGCCAGCGTCCGGAGCGGGGCACGGGCCCGGCCCTCGCCGCCGGGCACGGCGACCGCGTGACTCCCCTACGAGTGAATGCGCACCACCGCGCACCGTCTGGGCCCCTCTCGGGTGGCCCAGACGGTGCGCGGTGGTGGGTCGGGGTCAGCGCGGCCAGGCGAAGGCCTCGCCGACGGTCGCACCGAGCTGCAGGTAGGAGTCGCGGGTCCCCGGGGCCAGGCGGTCCAGGTCGACCTCGGCCCCCTCCTCCAGGTGGGGGTCCCACGGGACCCGGATCACAGCCCGGCACCGGCTGGCGAAGTGCTGCTCCAGCTTGTCGAGGTCGACGCTGCTCTTGCCGCTCGTGCGCACCATCGACAGCACGACTACGGCGCCGCGCACCAGGTACCCGTACTCGTGCGCCTCCAGCCAGTCCAGGGTGGCGCTGGCACTGCGCGCCCCGTCCACCGACGGGGAGCTGACCAGGACCACCTGGTCGGCCATGCCCAGCACACCCCGCATCGCCGAGTGCAGCAGGCCGGTGCCGCAGTCGGTGATGCAGATGGAGTAGTAGTGCTCCAGCAGCCGCGACACCTCGCGGTAGTCGTTCTCGCTGAACGCCTCGGAGACGGCCGGGTCCCGGTCCGACGCCAGGATCTCCAGCCGGCTCAGCGCCTGCGAGGTGAACCCGCGGATGTCGGCGTACCGGGTGATGGTGTGCCGCTCGTTGAGCAGATCCCTGATGGTGGCCGCCGTCTCCAGCCGCACCTTGTCCGAGAGCGTGCCCCGGTCCGGGTTGGCGTCGACCGCGAGGATGCGGTCCCCGCGCAGGGAGGCCAGCATCGATCCCAGGGCCACCGTCGTGGTGGTCTTCCCGACGCCGCCCTTGAGGCTGAGCACCGCCACCCGGTGGTGCCCTCCGGCCACGTGCGTGCGGGAGCGCGCCACCAGCTCGTTCCGGCGCTTCTCGTCCGCCGACTCACCGGGGTTGACCAGCCCGAACGAGGCGGCGTGCACGGCGCGCCGCCACCCGCCGCCGGGCTTGCGCCTGCGGGGGCCGCCGCGCACCAGCGACTCCGCGTCGAGCTCCTCGGCACTCGTGGACTGCTGCTGGCCGACCACCTCGGGGTAGGCGGCGTAGCCAGGCTGCGGCTGCTGGTAGGGCTGCTGGTAAGGCTGCTGGTAAGGCTGCTGGGCTCCGGTGGCGGGACCGTACGGGCTCTCGGGCTGCGGCGGCTGCTGAACCGGCGCACCCCACTGCGCCTGAGAGGGGTCGCCCCACTGCCCTTGCTGCGTGGGGTCGCCCCACTGGCCCCCCTGGTGTGCAGGATCCCCCCACTGGCCCTGCTGTGCCGGGTCCTGCACAGGCTGGGGCCCGGTGCCGTAGGCACCCGCTGGGGGCTGCCCCTGCTCCGCAGGGGCATACGCGCCGTACTGCTGCGCATCCCACTGACCGGCCCCACTCTGATACGGGTCGGCCTGGGTGTAGGCCCCGTCGGGGTACTGCTCCTGCACCGGGGTGGAGGGGTCGACGGGCGGGTGTGCCTGGTCGTACGCCCACTGCTGCGGCTGCCCGCCCTGGTCCTGGACCCCCTCATAACCGGGGGCATACGGCGATCCCCCTTGAACAGCGGCCTGTGGGCCGGTTCCGTAGGCGCCGGCGGGCGGCTGCCCCTGCTCCGCAGGGGCGTACGGGTCCGCCTGCCGCCCATCCCACTGGCCAGGCTGCCCCTGATACGGGTCGGCGTGGGAGGAGCCCTCGCCAGGAGAGGCGTGAGCCCCCTCCCCGTACACCACCGGCTGCGGGCCGGTGCCATAAGCGCCTGCGGGGGGCTGCACCTGCTCCGCAGGGGCGTACGGGTGGTCCCCCTCGTAGGCGCCGCCGTCGGCAGGCCGACCCTGGTATGCCGCGGCCTGTTGGTAGGCCTCGTCAGCGAAGAATTCGGCAGGCTCGCCCTGCACCGCGGGCTGCGGGCCGGTGCCGTAGGCACCCGCAGGCGGCTGCCCCTGCTCCGCAGAGGCGTACGGGTCCGCCTGCCGCCCATCCCACTGGCCAGGCTGCCCCTGATACGGGTCGGCCTCCTGCACCGGCGCCTGGGGGCCGGTGCCGAAAGCCATCGTCTGCGGCTCGGCCTGACCCGAGTGCTCGCCCCCGCTCCCGGGAACGGAGGCCGCCGCCCCGTCCGGCTCCTGAACATAGGGAGGCTGCGGAGGCTCTCCGTAGAGCCCCCGCTCAGCCGCCGCGTCCTGCCCATCGCCGTCGGCGAACACCTGCCCGGCGCCGGGTCCGGCGACCGGCTCGGCACCCGGCCCGGCGGAGGCCTGCTCCGCCTGCCCCGGCCCGGACCGGGCGGCGCCGTCCGGCTCCTCGGCCTCGGTCCACGCCCAGTCCTCCGGCTCTCCCGGCGCGTCCTGCGGGGCCTGCGGCTCGGGCAGCCGGTACACGGGCTGCCCGCCGGTGTCCGACCCGGTGCCGGGTTCCCCGTATCCCCCGTCCGCCGGAGCCGCCTCCTGAGGCGCGAACGCGCCCGGCCCGGGCTGGGCGGCGGACGGGAAGCCGCTCCAATCGTCCGCCGCGGGCGGCGCCGACGCGGCTCCGGTGTCCGGGGCCAGACGCATCGTGGCCTCGGGCTCACCCGCGTCGTCGTCCGGCAGCGGCGCGGCGTCGGGAAGCGGCGCTTCCCCGCCGTCCGCGACCGCGGCCTCCGCGACCGTGCCTTCCGTGTGCGTGCCCTCGGCATCCTGGGCCTCGGGGCCGCCGCCTTCGTACGACGCCTCGTGCTGCTCAGCACCCTCGGGTGTGGGCCTCTCCTGCTCTTCGGCCGAATGGGGGGCGGCCGAGGACAGGGGAGGGAGCTGCTCGGGTTCGGGTACGTCGTCACCGCCGCGCCGCTCACCCACGGGCACGCCTGCGGACTCCGCGGCGCCGTCGGGCTCGGGCGCGGGCGGCGCGGTGTCGGCGGGCGGTGCCGACTCCGCCGAAGGCGCGGTGGGCTCAGAGGGCCCAGGGGGCACAGGCGGTGCCACCGGGGCGGCCTGCGCCTGGTGCGCTGCCTGGTGCGGTGCCTGGGGCTGCGGCTCTTGCGGCTGCGGCTCTTGCGGTGGCGGCGCCTGCGGACCCCCCGGGCCGGGCTGCGGCCCCGGGGGCATCGGCGGCCGCCCCTGCGCTCCCTGCTGCGCGGGGCCGCCCTGCTGAGGCTGCGGCCCCTGAGGACCCTGAGGACCGTACTGACCCGGCTGGCCCTGCTGGCCCTGCGGGCCCGGCTGCCCCTGCTGCCTTTGCGGGCCCTGCGGGCCCTGCTGTCCATGGGGGCCGTCGGGCTGCGGGGGCATGGGCGCGTGCGGACGCCCCTGCTGCGCCGGAGCACCCTGCTGCGGCCCCTGCGGAGGCCCGTACTGCGGGCGCTGCTGCCCAGGCGGCCCCTGGGGCCCCTGCGGTCCAGGCGGGCCTTGCGGCGGACGACCGCCCTGGGGCCCCTGGGGATCCCCGTGAGGGCCGGCCGGGTGGCCCTGCGGCGGTCTGCCGTGCGGCCCCTGGGGAGGCCTGGGCGGCTGCTGCCCCTGGGGCGGAGGTCCGGGAGGCCCCTGGCGGGGGCCGGGGTGCGGAGCGTTCGGGTGCGGAGCGTTCGGGTGCGGAGCGTTCGGGTTCGGTGCCTGCGGGGGCGGGCCCTGCCGGGGACCCGGCCCCGGACCCTGCGGCCCCGGACCGTGCGGCGGCGGACCCTGCGGCGGCCCGGGAGGGACCGCGGGGCCCTGCTGCTGGGGGTTCGACTGCACGTTCGGCTGGGCGTTCGGCTGGGCGTTCGGCGGCGCGTTGTGCGGTGCGTTCGGCGGAGTGGGCCGCGCATGCGGAGGCGGGGGCGGCGGCGTCTGCTCCTGACCGTGCACGCCCCCGCGCGCGCCGCCGTTGAACGCGGCACGGTCGGCGGGAGCGGCGTTCGGACCGGGCTGCGGCGCCGGAGGCTCCGCGTACGGTGCCTCCGGGACGGCGGGCCCACCCGCCCCCAGGGGAGACGGGTCAGCGGCCCCCTGGGGAGCCGAAGGTGCGGCGTCCGGCTCTCCCGCGGCCTGCGGCCCTTCGGAAAGCGCGACGGTCTCCTCCGGCAGGTCCTGCGGCTGCGGCTGCGGCTGCGGATCCAGCGGCTGCTGCTCGGCACCGGCGGGGACGCCCTGGTCCGCGTGGTCGTACGACGGGGCGGGAGATTCGGCGTACGGCGCCTCCGGAACAGCGGGCTCCGGACCGGCCGCGTGGGGCTGCGGCTCGCCGCCGATGGGCCCCCCTTCAGCGAACGCCTCCTGCGGTACCTCTGGTGCCCATGGTGCCTGCGCGGCCTCCGGCTCCGGCGCCTGCGGCTCCTCCGGGACCTGCGGGGTCCCGAACGCCTCCGGCGCCTCCGGAACCGAGGGGTCGGCGCCCGCCTGCGCCTGCCCGTCGGTGTAAGCGGGGAACACCGGCTGGGGCGCCTGCATCCCGCCCGCGTCCTGCACCGCGTACGGCGGGGGCGGCGGCGCACCCCCGTCCAGGGCGTACGGCGGGGGCGGCAGCATGCCCCCGTCGCCGAACCACTGGTCCGGCCCCTCGGCGGCCGACCAGCCGTGGCCGTCGACGTCGTCCCCCGGCACGGCGGCCGCCCCATGGTCACGCCCGTCCTCCGGCGGACGCGGAGTGTGGGGCTCCGGACCGTCGTGATCTCTCTGTGCCACGGAGGTTCTCCTCAAGAAGCGAATCAGGGGCGTGATCGTGCAAGCCGGGGCCCAGACCCGCAGGGGGTCAGGGGGAGCAGGGGGTTCGGGCACCCAGCGTCGTCGGTTTTCTCACCTCAGTCAACAAAGATAAAACCCAGCGCCCAAGGCGTGACGCGCGGCCCGAGCCGCACTCGTCTTCCCCTGTGTGACAGGGCTTCCGGCGCCCATGGTTCGCTCGGTCCGCCATCTTCCTCCCGGCCGGGTGCGGCCCGCGGCGAACCCTTGCCCGCCCTCCCGCCGACCTCGGGCTCCTGCCGCCGCGCACCCTGCCCACCAGGACTCACACCGTTCATTCCCGACGCCTCTGACGCCTCTGCCCCCTATCACACCGGTCACCCCGTGTCCCCTCGCGCCCGTCGTGCACCGCCCGCGGGAGTCCGTCCCGTCCGCCTCCCGGTTCCCGCTCGGCGCGACACCCTTGTGCGCCTTCCTGTGCGCCTTCCTGTGCGGCCTTCCTGTGCGCCTCCTCTCCCTCGGACGCGTCCGCGTCGGCCCCGGCTCCCGGCGGGGCGCCCGCCCGAAGTGGCCGGAAGATCACGCCGTCCCACGGTGTCGCCCGCACCTCCGCTCTGGGTAGCTTTCATGGCATGCACGCGATCGAGATCCTTGAGCCGGGCGACCCGGACGTCCTCTCCTGGAACGAGGTCCCCGACCCCGTTCCGGGTCCGGGGGAGGTCCTCGTCGACGTCGCGGCGACCGCGGTCAACCGGGCCGACGTCAACCAGCGCCAGGGCAGCTACCCGCCGCCCCCCGGCGCGTCCGTCTACCCGGGCCTGGAGTGCTCCGGGCACATCGCCGCCCTGGGCCCCGGCACCGAGGGGGCGGGGTGGTCGGTCGGCGACCCGGTGTGCGCCCTGCTCGCCGGGGGCGGCTACGCCGAGCGCGTCGCGGTCCCCGTCGGACAGCTGCTGCCCGTCCCCGCCGGGCTCGGCCTGGTCGAGGCGGCCGCGCTCCCCGAGGCCGCGGCCACCGTCTGGTCCAACGTCTTCATGGTGGGCGGCCTCGCCGCCGGGCAGACCCTGCTGGTGCACGGCGGCGCCAGCGGCATCGGCACCTTCGCGATCCAGCTCGCCCGCGCCCGCGGCGCCCGCGTGCTCGTCACCGCCGGGGGGCCGGAGAAGGCGGAGCGCTGCCGGAAGCTGGGCGCCGACGCCGTCATCGACTACCGGTCCGAGGACTTCCCGTCCCGCGTCAAGGAGGAGACCGGCGGGGCCGGCGCCGACGTGGTGCTGGACATCATGGGCGCCTCCTACCTCGACCCGAACCTGCGTTCGCTCAACGTGGGCGGGCGGCTCGTGGTGATCGGCCTGATGGGCGGCCGCAAGGCCGAGCTGGACCTGGGCCGGATGCTGGTGAAGCGCCAGTCGGTGCACGCGACCACGCTGCGCTCCCGCCCCGTGGAGGAGAAGGCGGGTATCGTCGCGGGCGTGGCCGAGCACGTGTGGCCGCTGGTGGAGCGGGGCGAGGTCCGCCCGGTCGTGGACCGGACGCTGCCGCTCGCGCAGGCCGCCGAGGCGCACCGGGCCATGGAGTCCGGCGCCCATGTCGGCAAGATCGTGCTCACCGCCGGCCGGCGGGACGGGTCCTGAGGACCGCCCGGCGGGCGGAGCCCCCGTACGACCATCCGCGAGTGAGGGTTGCTATGAACAACGGATTCAGCGAAGAGGAGCAGCCGCAGGTGCTCATCGTCGGCCCCGGGGGCCAGGACGGCGCCGACGGCGGGGAGTCCGAGGAGGGCGAGGGGCAGCGGCCGCTCAGCGAGATGGTGGAGCAGCCGGCCAAGGTCATGCGGATCGGCAGCATGATCCGCCAGCTCCTGGAAGAGGTGAAGGCCGCCCCGCTGGACGAGGCCAGCCGCGCGCGCCTGCGGGAGATCCACGCGAACTCGGTGAAGGAGCTGGAGGACGGCCTCGCGCCGGAGCTGGTGGAGGAGCTGGAGCGGCTGACGCTGCCCTTCACCGACGGCAACACGCCCAGCGAGCCGGAGCTGCGCATCGCCCAGGCCCAGCTCGTGGGCTGGCTGGAGGGCCTGTTCCACGGCATCCAGACCACGCTGTTCGCCCAGCAGATGGCGGCCCGCGCCCAGCTGGAGAACATGCGCAAGGCGCTGCCGCAGGGCCAGGACCCCCAGCAGGGCCACCCCGGCCCGGGGTCGGGCCCGTACCTGTAGCGGTACGGTCGGGCGCCGTCCGCGCGCCCACGACGCGGCGGGGCGCCGCCGAGAACGGTGAAGGGGGGCCGGTCCCAGGACCGGCCCCCCTTTTTCGCGCGTGCCGGGGCGGCCGCCCCGGCCGCCCTCGTGGACGCCTCAGGCCTTGACGGGCTCCAGCACGTCCAGGCCGACGTAGGGGCGCAGCGCCTCGGGCACCACGACCGACCCGTCGGCGCGCTGGTGGTTCTCCAGGATCGCGACGATCCACCGGGTGGTCGCCAGCGTCCCGTTGAGGGTCGCGGCGAACCGCGGCTTGCCGTCGGCGTCCCGGTAGCGGATGTCGAGCCGCCGCGCCTGGAACTCGGTGCAGTTGGAGGTGGAGGTCAGCTCCCGGTACCGCCCCTGGGTGGGGATCCACGCCTCGCAGTCGTACTTGCGGGCCGCGCTCGCGCCCAGGTCGGCCCCGGCGATGTCCACGACCCGGTAGGGCAGCTCCAGCTTGTCGAGCATCTCCCGCTCCCAGGCGAGCAGCCGCAGGTGCTCCTCGTGGGCGTCCTCGGGCCGGGCGTAGACGAACATCTCGACCTTGTTGAACTGGTGCACCCGGATGATGCCGCGGGTGTCCTTGCCGTAGGACCCGGCCTCGCGGCGGAAGCAGGACGACCACCCGGCGTAGCGCAGCGGGAAGGACCCCGCCTCCAGGATCTCCCCGGCGTGGTACCCGGCCAGCGGCACCTCCGAGGTGCCCACCAGGTACTGGTCGTCCTCGGCCAGCCGGTACACCTCGTCGGCGTGCGCCCCCAGGAACCCGGTGCCCTCCATGGTCTCGGGCTTGACCAGCACCGGCGGCACCATGGGGGTGAACCCGTTGGCGACGGCCTGCTGCAGGGCCATGTTGAGCAGCCCCAGCTCCAGCCGGGCGCCCGGTCCGGTGAGGAAGTAGAAGCGGGCGCCGGAGACCTTGGCGCCCCGCTCGGTGTCGATGGCGCCGAGCATCTCGCCCAGCTCCAGGTGGTCGCGCGGGGTGAAGTCGAACGCGCGCGGCGTCCCGGCCTCCTCCATCACCACGAAGTCGTCGACGCCGCCCGCGGGCGCGCCCTCCTCCACGATGTTGGGGACACCGGCCAGCGCGCGCTCCAGCTCGTCGGAGAGCCGCCCGGCCTCGGCCTCGGCCTCCTTGACGTCCGCGGCCAGGCCCTTGGCCTTGGCGAGCAGCCCTTCGCGCTCCTCGGGGGAGGCTTTGGAGACGGACTTGCCGACGCTCTTCTGCTCGGCCCGCAGGGACTCGAAGCGGGACAGCGCCGAGCGGTGGGCGGAGTCCAGCTCCAGCACGCGGTCGACGACGGCGTCGTCTTCCCCGCGGGCCCGCTGCGAGGCGCGGAGGCGGTCAGGGTCGTCTCGGAGAGCACGGAGGTCGATCACGTGTGCAGGGTACCGCCCCGGCGGGCGCGCCGTCCGCGCGCGGCGGGACAATCACCGGATGGACCTCGACCACTGGCCCCTGTACGGGCTGCGGCTCACCACACCCCGGTTGGAGCTGCGGCTGCCGGACCTGAAGGAGTTGGACGCGCTCGGCTCGGTCGCCGCGGCGGGGGTGCACGACCCGGCCCGGACCCCCTTCGTCAAGCCGTGGACCGACGCCCCGCCCGGCGAACGCGCCCGCAGCGTTCTCACCCACTTCTGGAAGACGCTGTCCGAGTGGCGCCCCGACTCCTGGGCCCTGCAGCTCACCGTCTTCCTCGACGGCGCGCCCATCGGCATCCAGGAGGTGGCCTCCACGGACTTCGCGGTGACGCGCGAGGTGTCCACCGGCTCCTGGCTGGGCCTGGCCCACCAGGGCCGGGGGCTGGGCAAGGAGATGCGCTCGGCCGTGCTGCACCTGGCCTTCGCCGAACTGGGCGCCGAGTCGGCGCGCACCTCCGTGCTGGACGGCAGCACCGCGTCCCGGAAGGTCACCGAGAGGCTCGGCTACCGCCCCGACGGGACCGTGCGCGTCGCCGTGCGCGGGGAACTCCGCACCGACCACCGGTTCGTGCTGGGCCGGGACGGTTGGGAGCGCCACCGCACGATGGGGGTGCAGGTCGAGGGGGTCGATCCGTGCGCCGCGATGTTCGGCGCGGAAAAGATCCGCGGAACCGCGTCATAGCTCCGGGGCCGCGGGGTCTCTACAGGTGACGGCGGGCCCGGACCGCCGCGCCAGTCGAGGAGGACGGACCCGATGACCCTGACCTGGCCGATGAAGCCCCTCGGCGCCATGACGGCGGCCGAGCTCCTGGCCGCGCTGGAGCAGCTCGACGCGGTGGCGCCCGAGGACGAGGCCCTGGAGGCCGCCGTGCGCGCCGAGCTGATGCGCGCGATGAACACCGAGCGCACCGAGCACGCGGTCGGGCTCCAGGCCTGATCGCGGGCGCGGGCGCCGGGGGTCCCCGGGCCGGCTGTGCGCAGGGGGGGCGCGGTCGGCCGCCGAAGGGGGCGGGGACCCCCGCGGCCGCGCACCCATGCCCGCGCGGGCCGGGGCGCCGTCTCTCAGACCCGGCCCGCGCGGATGTCCTCCAGCCACCGGGCGGCCTCCTGGAAGTCGGCCTCGGTGGTGCGCGCGGGCAGGAACGGGGTCAGGTCGGCGGTCTCGTCGGCGCGCGGGTAGCTGCCGAGGAAGCGCACGTCCGTGCAGATGCGGCGCAGCCCCATGAGGGCCTCGCCGACCGCGGCGTCGGCGACGTGCCCGTCGGCGTCGACGCAGAAGCAGTACCGGCCGAGCCCGTCCCCGGTGGGGCGGGACTCCAGGCGGGTGAGGTTGACCCCGCGCACCGCGAACTGGTCGAGCAGCTCGGCCAGCGCGCCGGGGTGGTCGGCGGACAGGAACGCCACCAGGGAGGTGCGGTCGGCGCCGGTGGGCGGGGGCGGTGGGCCGGGCCGGGAGAGCTGCACGAACCGGGTGGCCGCCTCGGCGCGGTCGCCGATGCCCGAGGCGAGCGCGGTCAGCCCGTAGCGCTCCCCGGCGATGCGGGCGCAGATCGCGGCGTCGTACGGCGAGCCGGGCTCGGCGACGGACTGGGCCGCGGCGGCGGTGGAGGAGACGGTGTGCATCTCGGCGTCGGGCAGGTGCCGGGACAGCCAGCGGCGGCACTGGGCGAGCGCGTGCGGGTGGGTGGCGACCCGCTTGACGTCGCCGACGGCCGCGCCGTCCCGGGCGAACAGGGTGAACTCCACCGGGACCGCGGCCTCGGCGGTGATCAGCAGCGGGTCGCCGTTGATCAGCTCGGCCATGGTGGTGGGGACCCCGCCCTCCACCGAG
This sequence comes from Nocardiopsis suaedae, assembly GCF_027706745.1. Taxonomy (GTDB): domain Bacteria; phylum Actinomycetota; class Actinomycetes; order Streptosporangiales; family Streptosporangiaceae; genus Nocardiopsis_A; species Nocardiopsis_A suaedae. The sequence goes on from NZ_JAQFWP010000036.1 coordinate 10,635, forward strand.
TTCTCCAGCGGCACCACCCCGGCGTCGGCCTCGCCGCGGCGCACGGCGCCGAACACGGCGTCCACCCCGGCGCAGGGCAGCAGCTGGGCGTCGGCGGCCTCGGGCCGCAGCGCGCGCAGGGCGGCTTCGGTGAAGGTGCCCTCGGGGCCGAGGTAGGCATAGCGGTTCGGCATATGTCGCAGGTTACCCCCGGGACGGGGGTGCGCCCGCGGCGCGCGCGCCGGGCACCACGGGCCGGACGGCGCCGGCCTCCTCGGGGGCCGGGAAGGACCCGGCGGACTCGGTCTGCTGCCCCATGCGGGCGGCGCGGATCGCCCGGTACTCCTCGGGCGAGAGCTCCTCGGCGGCGCGGCCGCCCTGCACCGCCTTGGCGTAGGTGCGCGACTCGGTGCGCCCGTTGATGGAGGTGACGACGATGCCGTCGCCGGCGGCGTTGAGCAGGGCCAGGGAGAACGAGCGGGCGCCGGACATCTCCTCCAGCGCGTCGTAGCGGACCACGCCGACGTCCCGGACGGCCCGGACGTCGACGCCGCTGCCTTCGGGGAGAAGCCGGTGCACCAGGGCGCGGCAGTCGTCGGCGGCCCTGCGGGTGCGCCAGAGCGCGTACCCGCCGACCGCCAGGCCGGCCAGGCCCGCCAGAACGCCGACCGCGGCGAGGATCGAAGTCAACACGGTGCGAGCGTACCGCTACGCGCGGCCCCCGTAAGGTGACTAGCGGTAATCTCTACGGCGACTTTGCTGGATTTTTCGCGAAACGGACCTAACGGCCGCCGCGGCGTCCCGTCCGGTCCGGCGCGCCCTCCGGGCCAGCGCCGGGCCCAGCTCCCGCGCGGCCAGCGCCCGCCCCACGTCGGTGAACTGGCGCGCCCGGTGCACCTGGGCGCGCAGGTCGGTCCCGGTGGCGCGGTGCTCCAGCGGCACCTCCACCTCCACCACGCGCAGTCCCGCGTGCAGCACGTCGATGGTCAGGCCGGTCTCCACCCCGAACCCGTGCGCCAGCGGCAGCGCGGCCTCGAAGGCGGCGCGGGTCAGGCAGCGCTGCCCGTTCAGCGGCTGCTCGGGCTCCCACCCGGTGGCGCGGCGGATGCCGTCGCGGGCCAGGCGGACCACGAAGCCGTGGCCGCCCAGGCGCATGCGGGTGGCGGGGAACAGGGCGACGGCCATGTCGGCGTCGCCGCGCTCGACGGGGCCGATCAGCGGGGCGGCACCGGCGGCGGAGGCGCCCAGGTCGGCGTCGAGGAAGAGCAGGTGGCGGTGGCGGGGCGGGCCGCCGCCGGAGGCGCCGGCCTCGATCAGCCGCACCCCTTCGGCGCCGCTCTCCATGGCGGCGCCCTTGCCGCGGTTGCGGGCGTGGCGCAGCACCCGCGCCCCGGCCGCCAGGGCGGCCTCGGCGGTGCCGTCGGAGGAGCCGTCGTCCACGACGACGACCAGGTCCACACCGGGCAGGGAGCGCACCGCGTGCACGGTGGCGCCGATCCGCTCGGCCTCGTCCTTGGCGGGGATCACGGCCGCGACTCCCGGCCGGTGCTCGGCACTGCCCATCGGCGCCTCCGGAAGGCTGGCGGGACTTCCACGAATCTGGACCGGCGCTGATCTCGGGGGAAACGACGCTACACGCACGGTCATAGCGTCGATTTTCCCGAGATCAACGGGGATCTGGGCCGGATCTAGGGCGCGGTGGTGGAGGCCTGGTCCGGGAGGTCGGTGGAGTCGGCGACGGTGAAGACCCCGTCGAGGCCGGTGACCTCCAGGATCTTGGTGACCGCGGGGCGCGGCGCGGCGAGGACGAGGTCGCCGCCCTGCTCGCGGGAGCGCTTCATGGCCGACAGCAGCACGTTCATGCCCGTGGAGTCGCAGAACTCCACCCCGGACATCTCCACCACCAGGCGGCGTGCCCCGTCGTCGAGCGCGTCGACGAGGGCGCTGTGCAATTGCGGTGCCGTGTACAGGTCGACCTCACCGCGAACGGTTACCACCGCGTGATCCGCGTGAGACTGACTCGATATCTTCAACTCCACAGTCGTGACTGTAGCGGCACGGCGCGGAGCTGGCCACCTGGTGACCGGTGTTTCGCCTCATCACCCGGACATCACGCGCGTTCGGGAGGATACGAACGCCGGGACCGCGCCGTCCTCCCCGTCGCCCAGCTCCAGGACCGCCCACACGGTGGTGACCGAGCCGTCCACCTCGGTGCCCCAGCGGCGGGCGAGGTGCTCGACGATGCCCAGGCCCCGGCCGCCGAGCGCGGACGGGGAGGGGCGGGCGATGCGCGGCAGCGTGGACGCGCCCCCGTCGCGGACCCGGATCTCCAGGCGGACCCGGCCCGAGGCGGCGGTCTCCACGTCCCAGGCCACCTGGACCGAGTCGGGCGGGAAGGGCGGGGGCAGCGGGGAGGCGTGCCGCAGGGCGTTGCTCAGGAGCTCGCTCAGCACCAGCGCGGCGTCGTTGACGCGCGGGGCGTCCAGACCGCCCTCTTCGAGCTCGGTGCAGAGCCGCTGCCGCGCGCTGGTGACACTCGACGGCGCGTACGGCACGAGTACCGTCCTCGCCATGTCGTCCTCCCGTACCTCGCCCCGCACACCGGCGGAACAGCAGCCGTCCATCTCGCGCCCCGTCTCCCGAAAAACTCGGTCCGTCTTTCGCCGGTTATCGGCAAAGCATCGGCTTTGACGCCCGCCAGGGCCGAAATGCCCCGTTCACGGGGTGGGGAAACACCTCAGCACCCCTGGTCCGGGCCTTCGTCCGGCTCCGGCCGGAGGCCCCCCGGGACCGAAACCCCGCCCTCCCCGGCGCCCCCGGCCTCCGGACCACCGACGGGGGGCGCCGAATGTAATGTCAGTCTCATCCGCGTCCCAAGGGCGCGCGCGGAGGCGGTCACGTCCCCGCCCTGGGCGCGGGCCAGGCGGCGCACGATGTACAGGCCCAGCCCGATCCCGCCGAACCGGCGCCGGTCCCCCGCCTCGCCCTGGACGAACCGGCCGAAGATGCGCTCCTCGTCCCCGGGGGCGATGCCCACCCCCTCGTCCTCGACGTCCACCACCAGCCGGCCGCCGTCCACCCCGGCACGCAGCCGGACCCGCCCGCCGTCGGGCGAGTACTTGAACGCGTTCTCCAGCAACTGGCCCAGGATGACGTCGGTGGCCACCGGGTCGCCCAGCGCGGCGGGCAGCGGCTCGGACGCCTCCAGGCACAGGGTGTGCCGCGGGGAGAAGGAGGAGAACGCCCCGGCCGCCTCCTCCAGCAGCCGCCGCAGGTCGAACGCCTCGGCCCCGACCCGCAGGTCGCCCCCGGCGGCCGACCCCAGCAGCAGGTTCTCCACCAGCCGGGCCAGCACCGAGGAGCGCTCGGCGATGGTGCGCACCGCGTCCTTGCGGGCCGCGTCGTCGAGCTGCTCCCAGCGCCGCACCAGCGTCCCGGCGAACCCCTGCACCACGGTGACCGGGGTGCGCAGCTCGTGCCCGGCCGTGGCCATGAAGAGGTCCTTCTCCTCCTCCAGCTCCTTGGCCTGGGTGACGTCCCGGAAGTCGACCACGCGCTCCTCGGTGCCGCTGATTCCGGTCACCAGGATCTCCAGCCAGCGACCCCCCGGAAGCCGGTGCCGCACCGAGGCGCCCTCCCCCTCGGGCAGCGGGAAGGGCGGCGGGCGCCCGGCCGCCCGCGCCGCGGGGACGCCGGTCAGCTCGGCGGCGGCCCGGTTCCACTTGCGCACCCGGCCCTCGCCGTCGAGCACCGCGATGCCGTCGGCACTGGACTCGACCACCGCGTGCTCCTTGGCGCGGCGGCGCACCATCTCCTGGTAGGCCATGGCGTTGCCCAGGGCCACCCCGGCGTGCGCGGCGAGCAGCTCCAGCAGCTCCAGCTCGACGTGGCCGACCCTGCGCCCGCTGTACAGGGCGTACAGGGCGCCGTAGGGCCGCCCCTGCACCGAGGAGACCCCCAGCGCGATGGTGTGCAGGCCGTCCAGGTCGGCCCAGATGAGGTCGTCGAGGCTGCGGGTGTCGTCGGTGGCGAGCAGCACGGAGCGGCCGCTGCGCAGCAGCTCCCCGAACAGGCTCGACTCCAGGGGCGCGGTGTAGCCCTTGAGGTGCTCCGACAGCCCGCTCAGGCTGACCAGGCGCAGCCGGTCCCCCTCGATCAGCGCGAACCCCCCGGCGTCGGCGCCGGTCAGCTCGGTGAGGCTGCGGGCGATCCGGTCCAGCACCGCGCCCAGGTCCAGGTCGGCGTTGATGTCGGCGGCCACGTCGGTCAGCCGCCGCACCAGCCGGGCCCGCTCGGCCGCGTGCGAGCGCAGCTCCCCGTGGTCGGCGTCCCGGCGGAACACCTGCAGCCACCCGGCGGGGGCGCCGTCGGCGGTGCGCAGCGGGCCGGTGTCCACCCGCACGTCCACCGCGGTGCCGTCGCGGCGCAGCCGCCGGGTGAGCACGGAGACCGGCTCACCGGCGCGCGTCCGCTCCAGCACCGCGTGCTCCTCGGCGAGCAGCTCGCCGGGGACGATCGGGGCGGGGCGGCCCAGCGTCTCGGCGGCCGACCAGCCGAACAGCCGCTCGGCCGCCGCGTTCCACACCGCCACGCGCATCCGCGCGTCGACGGCGACGATCGCGTCCGGACAGGACGCCAGGACCGCGTCGGCGCTCACGTCCGGGCCATCGGGGATCACCCGGCCATAGTGCCACCGCGCGGCCCGCGGATCACGCGGGTCAGACCACCTGGGGGTCGGCGCCGCCGTCGGCCTCCATCGGGCGGCCCGCCAGCGCCCAGGCCTGCATGCCCCCGGCCACGTTGGCCGCCCGCCACCCGGCCTCGTTGAGCGCCTGCACCGCCTGGGCCGAGCGGCCCCCGACCCGGCAGACCACGTACACCTGGCGGTCCCGGGGCACCTCCCCCGCGCGCGCGGCGAGCTCGCTCAGCGGGATGTGCACCGCCTGCGGCGCACGGCCCGCCTGCCACTCGTCCTGCTCCCGCACGTCCAGCAGGTACCCGTCCTCGGGCACCGTGCCGACCTCGACCACGGGAACGCTCTGCTCGAACACCAGGGTCTACCCCTCATCACGACGTCGGTTGGCCGGGGCCGCCGGGGGAACGCACGGCGGTGGGAACCGCCCGCGGGCGCCCCGCGTCAAAAGGGTATGCGCACGCATAGCCTTGCGACCGCAGTGGTCCTCCCAGGCGCGCTCGCGGCCGTGGTCGCCACGGCCGCCGCGTGCGGGGGGACCACGGTCACCACACCGGACGACGACTCCGGCTCCGGGGGCTCCGGCTCCGGAGCGGCCCCGACGACCGAGCTGACCATCCAAATCACCTACGCCGACGACCCGCCCGCCGAGGGCGACACCGAGCCCACGGACTGGACCCTCACCTGCGGCCCCGCCGGCGGCGACCACCCCGACCCCGAGGCGGCCTGCGCCGACCTGGAAGAGGTCGGCGCCGAGGGCTTCGAGGAGGTCCCCGAGGACCAGGCCTGCACCTACGAGATGGGCGGCCCCGAGGTCGCCCGGGTGGAGGGCCACGTGGGCGAGACCGACGTGTCCACCGAGTTCAACAAGTCCGGCGGTTGCGAGATCGACCGCTACGAGAAGATGGGCGCCGTGCTGGCCCCCTGACCCGGCCGCAAGGGCCGCCCCGGGGCCGCTTCCGGCCGCACCCCCATCATGCGGCCGCAGGCGCCCCGGGCGCCCGCCCGGACCACACCGACCGCACACGAACGAGGGCCCCGCTTCCGGATCTCTCCGGAAACGGGGCCCTCTCCTGTGGGCGAGGAGGGATTTGAACCCTCACGTCCTTTCGGACACACGGACCTGAACCGTGCGCGTCTACCGTTCCGCCACCCGCCCGAGTGACATATACATGGGGTGTGTCCCCGTGCGTTCGGTACCCGGACCTTTCCGGTCCTCCCCGGTGCCGTCCGCTTGGCGACAGGAAAAAGACTAGCACGGCCCGGGGACCGCTCCGCACACGTTTTTCCGTGCGGCCCGCACGCCGCCCGGAGCGCGCGGCCCCCTCCGGGGCGGTGCGGCCGACGCACGTGAAACAGTGGACGCGGTTACCCGGTTACGATCGTTCTAGACCGGAGTGGAGTAAGGGAGGTACCTCGTGGGAGTGCTCCAACGCTTCGAGCGGCGCCTTGAGGGCATGATCGAAGGCACCTTCGCGCGGGCCTTCAAGTCCAAGCTCGAGCCCGTCGAGATCGCCAGCGCCGTACAGCGGGAGATGGACGAGCGGGCGGCCATCGTCGCCCAGGGGCGCACCCTGGTCCCCAACGACTTCATCGTCGAGCTGTCCGCGGGCGACAGCGAGCAGATGGACGCCATGGCCGACAGCATCGGCCAAGAGCTCGCCAAGCTGGCCCGGGACTACGCCACCGAGCAGGGCTACTCCTTCGTCGGCCCGGTGCGCGTGCACTTCACCTCCGACGCCGAACTGCAGACGGGCCGCTTCCGCATCCGCTCGGGCGTGGTGCGCGGCTCCACCGTGGAGAGCGGCGAGATCCGGCGCCCGGTGGGCGACCCGCCGCGCGGCGCCGAGTCCGCCCCGGGCAAGCCCCGGCTGCTCATCTCCCCCGGCGGCGCCGCCACCGAGGGGACCACCGCCGGGCAGGGGATGCAGCAGTCCTTCGAGCTCACCACTCCGGTCACCCTCCTGGGCCGGGGGACCGACTGCGACCTGCGGCTGGTGGACAACGGCGTCTCCCGGCACCACGCGGAGATCCGCTTGGAGGACGACGAGGCCGTGCTGGTCGACCTCGGCTCCACCAACGGCACCTTCGTCAACGGACAGCAGGTGCGCCGAGTCGGGCTGGTCGACGGGACCCGCATCAGCCTCGGGCGCACCACCATGACCTTCCGCCGCGACTGACCCCGGGCCCGCGGCCGCCCGCGGCGCGCCTGAGGGGCGCCGCGCGGTCGGCCGGAAGAAAGGGCGAACCGAACGCGCCCCCGCTGCGTCTGTAAGGGGGCGGAGCCCGCCGGGGACGGCCCGGGCGGCCGACACCGCGGAGAGCAGAAGAGAGGGAACCGACCAGGAGCTTCCGGGTCCGTTGGGTTTTTCCGACACGATCTCCTAGGGTTCGGGCCGAGAGAACGCGGCGGCGCCTGCGCCGCCCGCCAGAGCACGACAGGGGCTGAAGAGCAGTTCGATGTCCGACTTGACCCTCATGCTGATCAAGATCGCCTACCTGGCGGTGCTTTGGCTGTTCGTCATCTTCGCCGTCGGCGTCATCCGCACCGACCTCATCGGATCCCCCGCGAAGTCCAAACGGCGCCCCCGCCCCTCCCCCTCCGGTCAGGACGGCGGCGCGCCCAAGCGCCCCGCCGCCCCCAAGGCCCCGCGCGGGCGGCGCAACGAGCCGCGCACCCTCGTGGTCACCAAGGGCCCACTGGCCGGGAACTCCCTCCCCCTCGGCCCCCATCCGATCCTCATCGGCCGCGCCAACGACGCCACGCTCGTCATCAACGACGACTACGCCTCGGGCCGGCACGCGCGGATCTACTCCGAGAACGGCCGCTGGTTCGTCGAGGACCTGGGATCGACGAACGGCACCTACATGGGCCAGCAGAGGCTGACCCGCCCGCAGCCCATCTCGGTGGGGCAACCCATCCGCATCGGCAAAACGGTCCTGGAACTGCGCAAATGACAATCGCTCTCCGATACGCGGCGTACTCCGACGTGGGATGCCTCCGCGAAGGCAACGAGGACTCCGCCTACGCCGGCCCCTACCTCCTCGCCGTCGCCGACGGGATGGGCGGGCACGCCGGAGGCGAGATCGCCAGCGCCATCGCGATCTCGGCTCTGATGCCGCTCGACGACGACGTCCCCTCCACCGAGCACATGACGGACGCGCTCCAGCGCGCCGTCGAGGCCGCCAACACCACGCTGGCCCAGCGGGTGCGGGAGGAGCCGCGGCTGGAGAACATGGGCACCACGCTGACCGCGATGCTGTGGTCGGGCGCCCGGGTGGCCATGATCCACATCGGCGACTCGCGCGCCTACCTGCTGCGCGACGGCGAGTTCGGGCAGATCACCCACGACCACACCCTGGTGCAGACCCTCGTCGACGAGGGCAAGATCACCGAGGAGGAGGTCGCCACCCACCCGCAGCGCTCGCTGCTGCTGCGCGCCCTGGACGGGCGCTCCCAGGTCGACCCGGACATCGCGATCAGCGAGGCCCGGCCCGGCGACCGCTACCTGCTGTGCTCCGACGGGCTGTCCGGCGTGGTCAGCGCCGCCACGATAAAGGAGACCCTGCAGGCCGAGCGGAGCCCGGACGCGGCCGCCCGCCGCCTGATCGACCTGGCCAACCGGGGCGGCGGACCGGACAACATCACCACCGTGGTCGCCGACGTGATCGACAGCGCCACCGACCCGCTCGGGCCCACCCAGGCCCCGTCCGTGGTCGGCGCCGCCGACCAGCGCCGCGAGCCGGCCATGACCCCGGACACCCCCGCGGGCCGCGCCCAGGGGCTCAACCGGTCGGCGGGCGACACCGCCGAGATGTCGCGCCCCCCGGGGATGGCCGCCGCCGGCCCCGGGCGCGACGACGATGACGAGGGCGCCCCGCGCACCAAGCGCTGGTGGCCCATGATCGCCGTGTTCGTGGTCGTGGCCGCCCTGGTCGCGGGCGCCGGGTGGTACTTCGGCACCTCCTACGTGAACGGCCGCTACTTCATCGGCGAGTCCCAGCAGGGCGGCACCGTCGCGCTGTACCAGGGCATCAACACCGACATCGCCGGATACAGCCTGGCCGAGGAGGTCGAGGACACCGGCATCGCGCTGGACGCGCTGCCCGACACCGAGCGGGGCGCCGTCGAGCGCACCATCGAGTTCACCGACCGGGCCGAGGCCGACGGGCGCCTGGAGGACCTGCGCGCCGCCGCCGACGAGGAGGCCGGGGCCGATCAGGGCGCCGAGGCCGACGCCGGGGCCGGGTCGGACACCGGCGCCGGGTCGGACACCGGCACGGAGGCCGGCGCGGGCGCGGAGGCGGAGCAGGGCGCCGGGTCCGGCGCCGGTACCGGCGGCGCCGAGCAGGGCCCCTCCGGGGAGCCGCGATGAGCACCGCCACCAACAGCCAGGCGCTGCCGCCGGTCAAACGGCGCAACGCCGAGCTGGCGATGACCCTGGCGGCCATCGGGGCGACCATGTTCGCCCTGATCGAGATCGGCCTCACCCGCAACGGCGAGATGCCGCCCCAGCTCTTCCTCTACGGCGGGGTGTTCGGCGGGCTGGCCATCCTGTCGCACGTGTTCATCCGGTTCTTCGCGCCGTGGTCCGACCCGCTGCTGCTGCCGCTGGCCACCCTGCTCAACGGCCTGGGCATCGCGATGCTGTGGCGCCTGGACCAGGGGGGCATCGACCGGGCCGGCCCGATGAGCCAGCTCATCCTGACCGCCGTCAGCATGGCGGTCTTCGCCGGCATCATCTTCTTCCTGAAGGAGCCCCGGACCCTTCAGCGCTACCCCTACATGATCGGGCTCGGCGCCGTCATCCTGCTGCTGATGCCGCTCATCCCCGGCATCGGCATGACGGTCAACGGCGCCCGGCAGTGGGTGAACCTGGGCTTCACGACCCTGCAGCCCTCCGAGTTCGCCAAGATCGCCCTGGTGATCTTCCTGTCCGGGTACATGGTGAGCAAGCGCGACGTGCTCTCGCTCGCCAGCAAGCAGGTGAAGGTCGGCCGGTTCAAGATCCTGGACCTGCCGCGCATGCGCGACATGGCGCCGATGGCCGCCATGTGGGGCTTCTGCATCATCGTCCTGGTCATCCTGATGAACGACCTGGGCACCTCGCTGCTGCTGTTCGGCACCTTCCTGGCGATGATCTACGTCGCCACGCACCGGTCGTCGTGGATCGTCATCGGGCTGACCGCCTTCTTCGGCGCCTGCCTCGCCCTGTACCCGTTCGTGTCCCACTTCAAGGTCCGCATGGTGACCTGGCTGGACGCGTTCGCCCCCGAGGTGTACTGCACCGACGACGTCATCAACAACCAGCCGGACGCCTGGTGCAACATCCTCGGCAACGGCAACAGCCAGCAGCTCGTCCGCGGCATCTTCGCGCTGGCCGAGGGCGGCGTCACCGGCCGCGGCTTCGGCGGCGGCGACGTCGGCTACATCATCGAGGTGCAGAACGACTTCATCTTCGCCGCGTTCGCCGAGGAGCTGGGGCTGACCGGCATCATGGTCATGCTGCTGGCCCTCGTGCTGATGGTGGAGCGGGGGATGCGCATCGCGCTGGCCTCCAAGGAGCTGTTCATCAAGATGTTCGCCTCGGGCATCTCCTTCCTGATCGGCTTCCAGACCTTCGTCGTCATCGGCGGCGTCACCCGGGTCATCCCGATGACCGGTGCGACCATCCCCTTCGTCGCCAAGGGCGGATCAGCGCTGCTGTCCAGTTGGATCATGCTGGCCCTGCTGATGCGCATGAGCAACAACGCCCGCAAGCCCGCCCCCCAGGCCATCCAGGACGAGGGCGCCACCCAGGTGATCCAACGATGAACACGCCCATCCGCCGACTCGCGTTCTTCTGCATGGCGCTGTTCGGCGTCCTGCTGCTCAACGTCACCTGGATCCAGGCGTTCCAGGCCGAGTCGCTGCGCGAACACCCCTTCAACGCCCGGCAGTACGCCGAGGTCCTGAACCTGCCGCGCGGGCCGATCGTCATCGGCGGCGACGAGGTGGCCATGTCCGAGCCGGTCGGCGGCGACAGCGAGGCCTACCAGCGCGAATACACCGCCGGCGGGCTCTACGCGCACGCCGTGGGCACTTTCCCGATCCGCGGGGACGGGGTCGAGAAGTCGGAGAACTCCCTGCTGGACGGCACCGACGAGCGCCTCGCGGTGCGGAACTTCATGGACACCATCACCGGCGCCGAGCACCAGGGCGCCAGCGTCGAGATGACCATCGACCCCGCCGCGCAGCAGGCGGCCATGGACGGCCTGGAGGCGCTGGGCAAGAACGGGGCGGCGGTCGCGCTCGACCCGTCGACCGGCGCGATCCTGGCGCTGTACTCCAACCCGACGTTCGACCCCAACCCCGTGAGCGACGTCGCCAATCCCAACGACGCTCAGGCCGCGTGGACCGAGCTCACCGAGGACGAGCGGAAGCCGCTGCTCAACCGCGCCCTGAAGGAGCGCTACCCGCCGGGCTCCACCTTCAAGGTGGTCACCGCGGCGGCCGCCCTGGAGAACGGGGCCAGCCCCGACTCGACCATGGACGCCCCGGCCAGCATCAACCTCGGGGCGCCGCTGCCCAACGCCTGGGGCGGGCCGTGCAACGGCGGCGAGCCGGACAGCCTGGCCCACTCCATCGAGCAGTCCTGCAACACCTCCATGGCCAACTGGGCCCTCGAGCTCGGCGACGCCAAGATGACCGAGCAGGCCGAGAAGTTCGGCTTCAACCAGGGCGGGCTGGAGACCCCGGTGCCGGCCCTGGAGAGCCTGTACCCCAACCCCTCCGGCGACCGGAACCTCCTCGGCCGCTCCGGGATCGGGCAGGGCAACGTCGAGGCGACGCCGCTGCAGATGGCGATGGTCGCCTCGGGCATCGCCAACAAGGGCGACATCATGCAGCCCTACATGGTGGAATCGGTCAAGGACTCGGACCTGTCCACGATCGAGGGCCACTCCCCCGAGACGTACGCCACCGCGGTCAGCGGACAGACCGCCGACCAGCTCAAGGACATGATGGTGCTGGTGACCGAGGGGCCGGACGCCTCCGGTTCCCAGGGCGCCATCCCCGGCATGCAGGTCGCCGGCAAGACCGGTACCGCCGAGACCGGCAGCGGCCCCACGCACAACTGGTTCATCTCCTTCGCGCCCGCAGACGACCCCCAGGTGGCGGTCGCCGTCGTCGTCGAGCACGGCGGCATGAGCGGCGGAACCGCCGCGGCCCCCATCGCCAAGGGCATCATGGAAGCTGTGATCGACGAGTGAGCGACAACGACCCCGGCGGCGCCTCCGACGACCCCACGGGACTGTCGGGGACCGTTCTCAGCGGCCGCTACCAGCTCGATGAGCAGATCGGCTCCGGCGGCATGGGCACGGTCTGGCGGGCCACCGACACGCTGCTGAACCGCCCCGTCGCGGTCAAGCTCCTGCACCCGGCGCAGATGGCCGAACCCACCTCCCGGGAGCGGTTCCGCACCGAGGGGCGGATCACCGCCGGCCTGTCGCACCCGGGCATCGCCCAGGTCTACGACTACGGCGAACAGGACGACCGGGCGTTCCTGATCATGGAGCTGGTGCCCGGGGAGCCGCTCTCCTCCATCCTCAAGCGCAACGAGGGGCTGGAGCCCGGGGTCACCCTGGACATCCTCTCCCAATCGGCGGCGGCGCTGGCCGCCGCGCACGCCCGCGGCGTGGTGCACCGCGACATCAAGCCCGGCAACCTGCTGGTCACCGACGACGGCACGGTCAAGCTCACCGACTTCGGCATCGCCCGCGGCGACCAGTCGGTGACGCTCACCCAGACCGGCATGGTCATGGGCACCGCCCAGTACATCTCCCCCGAGCAGGCCTCCGGCCGCCCGGCCACGCACGCCTCGGACGTGTACGCGCTGGGCGTGGTCGCCTACGAGTGCCTGGCCGGGCAGCCGCCGTTCACCGCGGACAGCCCGCTCGCGCTGGCTCTGGCGCACACCCGCGAACCGCCCCCGCCGCTGCCCGAGCACCTGCCCGGCCCCCTCACCGACCTGGTGGAGGCGCTGCTGGCCAAGGACCCGGACGCGCGGCCGGAGTCGGCGGGCGAGGTGGCCCGCGCCGCGCAGGCGCTCCGCCACGGGGCGCCGGACCTGGGCGCCACCACCGCGATGGACCTGACCGACCCCACCCGCACCGTGGTGGCCGACCCGTCCGCCCGGCGCACCGCCACGGGCTCCTGGTCCGCGGACCGGGAGGCCTCCTCGGATAGGCTGGCCCGCGGATCCGACCGACCGCGCAGCCGGCTCCCGCTGGTGATCGCGGCCGTGGTCGCGGCGGTGGCGGTGGTGGTCGGGGTGGCCTTCGCCGGGGCCCTGTGGAACGGGGACGGCCAGGAGGGCCGCAACGTCGGCAACAGCCGCGGCACCTCGCCGTCGGCGACGCCGTCGGGGCCGCAGCAGCCCACGGAGCAGGAACAGCAGGACGCACAGGACGACGCGACCGGGACCGGCGGGGACGGGACCGGCGGCTACGAACCGCCCGACACCGGCGGACAGGCTCCGGTCACCGAGGATCCGACGCCCAGCGGCGTCCCCGGGGACGGGACCGACCCCGGGGACGGGGGGAGCACACCGCCGCCCGACGACGGGACCGATCCCGGGCACGGGGGCGAGACGCCGCCGCCCGACGACGGCACCGACCCCGGCGGCGGCGGTGACGAGGAGCCCGGCGGGGGCACCGATCCCGGCGGCGACGGCGGGGACACCGGCGAGACCCCCTGATCCGACGACCACCCGAGAAGGCACCGACGGGGCGCCCGGCCACCGCGACGACATAAGGAACTGTTCAGCACATGTCACAGCCACGGCTCTTCGGCGGACGCTACGAGCTCGACGCCCTCATCGGGCGCGGCGGCATGGCGGAGGTCCACCGCGCGCGCGACCTGCGCCTGGACCGGCTGGTGGCGGTGAAGACGCTCCGCGCCGACCTGGCGCGCGACCACACGTTCCAGGAGCGCTTCCGGCGCGAGGCCCAGTCGGCGGCGTCGCTGAACCACCCGTCGATCATCGCGGTCTACGACACCGGCGAGGACATGGTGGACGGCGTCCCGCTGCCGTTCATCGTGATGGAGTACGTCGACGGGCGCACCCTCAAGGAGATCCTCGACGACGGCCGGAAGCTGCTTCCGGAGCGGTGCGCCGAGATCACCGAGGGCATCCTGCGGGCGCTGGAGTACAGCCACCGCAACGGCATCGTGCACCGGGACATCAAGCCCGCGAACGTGATGCTCACCCGGCAGGCCGAGGTCAAGGTGATGGACTTCGGCATCGCCCGGGCGATGAACGACGACCAGGCCACCATGACCCAGGCCTCGCAGGTCATCGGGACGGCCCAGTACCTGTCGCCGGAGCAGGCCCGCGGTGAGCGGGTGGACGCCCGCAGCGACATCTACTCCACCGGGTGCGTGCTCTACGAGCTGCTCACCGGCGGCCCGCCGTTCACCGGCGACTCCCCGGTCTCCATCGCCTACCAGCACGTGCGCGAGGACCCGGTGCCCCCGGCCGACGTCGACCCGGAGATCCCGGAGTGGCTGGACGCCGTCGTGCTGCGCTCCATGGCCAAGGACCGGGACGAGCGCTACCAGAGCGCCGAGGAGATGCGCCAGGACCTGGAGCGGGGCCTCCAGGGCATGCAGCCCGCGCCCAGCACCATGGCCATGGGCGCGGCCGGGTCCACCACGGCGCTGCCGCCGGTGGAGGAGGACCGCGGCTACGACCGCTATGACGACGACTACGACCGGGACGGCAAGGGCGGCAAGGCGGCCCTGTGGGTGCTGCTGGTGCTCGCGCTGCTGGCTGCGGGGGCCCTGGTGGGCTTCCTGGTCTTCATGAGCCAGGGGGACGACGGCGGGGGCGGCGGCGATGAGCCGACGCGGCTGAGCGTCCCCGACGTCGCGGGGGAGTCGTTCGCCGACGCCGAGCAGGCGCTCCGGGACGAGGGCTTCACCGGCGACATCTCACAGGAGTCCGAGCCCAGCGAGGACTACGACGAGGACCAGGTCACCCGGACGGACCCGGAGGCGGGCGAGGAGGCCGACGCGGACGCCGGCATCACGGTCTACGTGTCCTCGGGGCCCGAGGCGGTGCAGGTGCCGTCCCTGGAGGGGATGAGCGAGGACGACGCCCGGCAGACCCTGCAGGACCGCGGCTTCACCGTCGGCCAGGTCACCCGGGAGGAGTCCGACCAGTACGACGAGGGCCTGGTCGTCCGTTCCTCGCCGGGCTCGGGCGAGTCCGCCGCGCCGGGGAGCGCGGTCGACCTGGTGGTGTCCGAGGGCGCCGGGCAGGTGCAGGTGCCCGACCTGAGCGGGCGCACCCAGGAGGAGGCCGCCCAGCTCCTCGCCGACGAGGGGCTGAACAGCTCGTTCCAGCAGGCCGACAGCGACGAGGCCGAGCCGGGGCGGGTCATCGCCCAGGACCCGGCGGCCGGCCAGGAGGTCGACCCGGGGACCCTGGTGACCGTCACGATCGCGCGTGAGCCGCAGAGCCCGCCCCCCGGCGAGGGCGACGGCGGTGACGGCGGCGACGGCGACCAGGGCGGCGGCAACGGCGGCGACGGGGACGAGACCGGCTGGGAGGTTCCGTCGTGGGGCCGCCGGGACTGACCCGGGCGTACACTGGACCCCGCAACGCGCCCGTTCCGGCCGATTGGTAATTGGAGCAGCGACCGTGCCCAAGTCCCGCAACGATCGCAAGAATAAGGCCAAGAAGGCCGTCTACACGCCTCCGGTGGAGGCGGTCAAGCCCAAGATCAGCCCGCGCTGGCTGGCGCCCGCCATGCTCACGTTCGGCATCGTCGGCGTGCTGTGGATCGCCACGTACTACATCGCCGGCGTGGACGGGAAGATCCCGTTCATGGCGGAACTGGGCAACTGGAACCTGGCGATCGGCTTCGGCGGGATCATCATCTGCGTCATCTTGTCCACACGCTGGCATTGACCCCGTTTCCCCTGCTCAGTGGGGGGAATCGGACGTTTGTCCACAACCCGGCACGGTTCTGTCCACATGGTTGTCCACAGGCTGTGGGTAGATGTGTTCGACTCGCGGCCGTGCCCCGCCCGCCCGGACACGGCGAAGGGGCGGGACCGGAGTCCCGCCCCTCGGCGACCGGCACCGCTCAGCCGGCCCCGACCGCGCCGAACAGCGCCACCGTGCTCGCGACCACCACGGCCGCGATGAACAGCGCCCATCCGGCGGCGACCAGCAGGTGGACCGTCCCCGAGCCGGACCCGGCGCCCGGGCGCCCGCGGTCGCCCCGGGGCAGGTAGCCGAACCCGGCGCCCAGCGCGAGGCCGGTCAGCAGGCCGCCCACGTGCGCGGTCCAGGCGATGTTCAGCCCCGGCAGGAACGTGATCACCAGGTTCACCGCCAGCAGCAGCAGGACGAACCGGGTGTCCAGGCCGAGCCGTCGGCCCAGCACCAGCACCGCGCCGAAGAGGCCGAACACCGCGCCCGAGGCGCCCACCGACAGCTGCGGCTCGACGGTGCCGGTCGCCAGCACCGTCACCGCGGCCACCAGCACGGTGACCGCCGAGCCGCCCAGGGCGCTGAGCACCCACAGCGCCACGTACCGCACGTGCCCCAGCCAGGCTTCCAGCTGTCGGCCCACCACGAACAGGGCGAACGCGTTGAAGGCCAGGTGCATGAGCCCGCCGTGCAGGAAGGCGGCGGTGATCATCCGGTACCACTCGCCGCTGAAGACCGCGGCGAGCGCGTTCATCCCGAACGCGGCGGTGAGGTCCCAGTTCACCGACTGCAGGAGGTACCCGGCCACCATCAGGCCGATGAAGGTCCAGGTGGCGTACGGGGCCGCGGTCGGGCGGCCGCCGAAGACCGTGCGCGGGGCGCGCACCCTGCGGTTCGCCTCGGCCACGCACTCGGGGCACTGGTGGCCCACCGAGGCGTCGTTCATGCAGTCGGGGCAGATGCGCCGCTCGCAGCGGGCACAGGTGATGCGGGCCGGGCGGTCCGGGTGCCGGTAGCACACCGGAGCCGCGCCCGGCCCGGAGGGAGGGGTGGGGTGTGCGGCCATCGCGGGCCTAGCGCTCGATCTCGACGGACTCGATCGTGACGTCCTCGAGCGGGCGGTCCTGCGGGTTGGTGGCGACCTCGGAGATGGCCTGGACGATCTCGGCCCCCTCGGCGACCTCGCCGAAGATGGTGTGCCGGTTGTTCAGCCAGTCCGGGGTGCCCACGGTGATGAAGAACTGCGAGCCGTTGGTGTTCGGCCCGGCGTTGGCCATCGCCAGCAGGTAGGGGCGGTCGAACTTCAGGTCGTCGCGGAACTCGTCCTTGAACTTGTAGCCGGGGCCGCCGCGGCCGTTGCCCAGCGGGTCGCCGCCCTGGACCATGAAGTTCTCGATGACCCGGTGGAAGACCGTGCCGTCGTAGAGCTTGCCGTCGCTCGGCTTGCCGGTGGTGGGGTCGACCCACTGCTTGGTGCCCTCGGCGAGCCCGATGAAGTTCTCGACCGTCTCCGGGGTCTTGTCCGCGAAGAGCGTGACGACGATCGTCCCCTTGTTGGTGTTCAGCCGCGCCTTGGGCCGGCCGTTGACGTCGGTCACCCGCGTCCCTTTCCATTGCCGTTGCTTACGCCCCCACCGTACCGGGCCCAGGGCGGGCGGCCCGAAGCCTTCGCCCTTCGGGCGGCCTCCGGCGGCTTCCGGCCGCTCCGGAGGCCTCCGGAGCGGCCGTGCCCCGCGCCCCGGCCCGGAACGCCCGGGCCACCTGCGACGTCAGAGGGAAGAGCGGAGGGAGCGGAATGCGTGTTGAACGCCCGGTGTCCGCCTTGGGACACCTATGTTGATATAACGCGCGTATAACGCCCGTTCAGGCCCCACTCCGGCGCAGGGGCGACCGCCGGTGTGAGCGTCATGACCCCGCCCCGGCGCATGGGAACCGGCGCGAGCGGGCAGGGGGTTGTCCATATCCTTCAGAGCAAAGGAGTTCACCGTGGCCATCCAGATGAAGCGTCGCAAGGCCGAAGTAGACGCGGAGGCGGCCATGGCGCGTCTTCAGGATCTCGCCCGCGAGCAGAGGGAGCGTCTGGGCCCCTACGCCGACCAGGCGAGGGCGGGCGCCGAACGCGGTCTGCTGCGCGCCCGCGGCTGGACCGCGCCGCGCCTGGAGACCGCCGCGCTCCGGGTCGAGGACACCGTCGCTCCGCGCGTGGCCGACCTGCTCGCCACCGCCGCCCAGCGGGTGGAGCCGAACCGGACGCGCCGCGGACTGATCGCGGCCCGCCACAGCGGCCGCCGCGTGCCCAAGGCCGTGGTGTTCGTGGGGGTGGCCGCGCTCGGCGCCGCCGCCGTGTACGGCGCCATCCGGCTGCGCAAGGCCGCCCAGGACGCCGAGTGGCAGGAGAACCTGGACCAGGCCCGCGAACAGGTCCGCGAGACCCGTGACCAGCTCCAGTCCAAGGCCCGTGAGGCCAAGGAGACCGCCAAGGCCAAGACCGAGGAGGTCGCGGGCGTCGGCGCCGGCCCGGAGGCCGACGGCGCCGCGAAGAAGTAGCACCGGCCGTGGGCCCGGTACGACGGGGGCCGCCGCACGGAAGGTGCGGCGGCCCCCGTGGCTTCAGGCGGGCGGCGACGAAGCGCAGGTCGGCGACCCTACCTGCGACGTTGTCGGCCGCACGGCGTGTACGTGGTCACCGTGATGGGCAGCGACGGCAGAAGCCCAGCGGTTCCCCGGCGCTGCCTGCCGTCCGCCTGGCTCCTCGCGGTCCGGGTGAGCGGCGGCTCGGCAGGTACCCCGCTCAAGGGCCCCAGCCGGGCGCCGAGCCACCGGGGCGCCGGGGAGGAGGGCGGCGACGACACGGGTGAAGCTGGGCCGACGCCCCGGTCGGCCGCCGGGAGCCTGCGCCGCCCGCGCCCTGGACCCCCTGCGCGTCTCGTCATGTGGGACCGATCGCCGAGTTACGTCTGGTGGCCGGTATTCAGACCCGGATACCGGCCACCAGACGTAACTCGGCGAGAACCAGAACGCGTTCCACCGCCGCCCCCTTGGAAACCGGACATCCCGGACGCGCTGCCACGCGGGAAGCCCGGCCTGGAGTCCGGTCCCCGCCGAGATCCGCCTCGTTGTTGGAATCCACGCCGGAATACCAACAACGAGGCCCACCTCGGCGAACTATCCCACATGCTGATACGCGCAGGGCCGGGGAGCCACGCCGGTTGCGCCGTCACCACCCCTCACCCGGCGCCCCGGTGACCGGCCGCCCGGCGGCGCCGGGGCGGGGACCGGCCTCGTCCTGCTGCACACCGTCGGTGTGATTCGGGACTCATTCGGCGCTCTTCCCAATAGACAGACCTGTCTGTCTATACTCCTCCCATGACGACCACGCCCACCACCGCCCCGTCCGCCGCGAGCGGGGCTCCGCCCATGGGGTCCCTCCGGCTCGCCGCGTCCGGGATGGCGCTCATCGCCGTCACCTACGGCATCGCCCGCTTCGCCTACGGCCTCTTCGTGCCCGCCTTCCGCGAGGAGTTCGGGCTCGGCGCGGCGGCCGCCGGGCTCATCGCCTCCGGGAGCTACGCCGCCTACTGCGCCGCGATCGCCGCCTCCATGCTCCTGTCCGGCCGCCTCGCCCCCCGCCGGGTCGCCGTGGCCGCCGGAGCCCTGGCCACCGCGGGCACCGCCCTGGTCGCCGCCGCCCCGTCGCCCTCCGTCCTCGCCCTCGGCATCCTCATCGGGGGCGCCAGCACCGGTCTGGCCTCACCGCCCCTGGCCGAGGCCGTCGCGCACCGCGTCGCCCCCGCCCGCCGGGACCGCGTACAGAACGTCGTCAACGCCGGGACCGGGGTCGGCGTGGCGGTGTCGGGCCCCGTCGCCCTGGCCGCCGGGGCCCACTGGCGCCCGGCCTGGCTCGCCTTCGCCCTGCTGGCCCTCGCCGCCACCCTCTGGGCCGCCCGGACGGTTCCACCGGGGGCGACGAGGGACGGGCGGCCGGCGGGCGGCGGAGGAGCGCGGTCGGCCCTCGCGGGACTGCTTCCCGCGCCCCTCCTCCGCCCGGGGGCCGGGCGCATGCTCACCGCCGCTGCCGCCATGGGGGCGGCCGCCTCGGCCGTGTGGACCTTCGGGCGCGACCTCGCCGTCGCCGAGGCGGGGCTCGGACCCACCGCCTCCGTCAGCATGTGGATCGTCCTCGGCGCGGCCGGGACCCTCGGCGCGTTCACCGGGGAGCTCGCCGCCCGTGTGGGCCTCCGGCGGGCCTGGTCGGTGGCCATGGCCGCCCTCGCCGCCTCCACCGCCGTACCGGCGCTGGCCCCCGTCTTCGCCCCCGGGGCGGCCGCCCCGGCCGCGTTCGCCGCGGCCGCCCTGTTCGGCGCCGTCTACACCGCGCTCACCGGACTGCTGCTCCTGTGGGGCATCCGCCTGTACCCGGACGCCCCCTCGTTCGGGGTGGGGGCGGCCTTCCTGATGATCGCCGCCGGTCAGACCGCCGGGGCACCGCTGGCCGGGCTCGCCGCCGACACGTGGTCGCTCACCGCGGCGTTCGTGCTCGCGGCCGTCGCCGCCCTGCTCGGCTCCCTCATCCGTCCGCGGGCCGGTGCGCGGCGATGAGCGCCTCCGCCGCGCCGCGCGCCGCCCCCATCGCCCGGGCGCGGCCGTCCACCACGGCGGCCACGGTCGCCCCCTCGAACACGGTGAAGAGCTGTTCGGCGAGGGCCTCGGCGTCGCGCACACCGAGGTCGGCCGAGAGTTCACCCAGGTAGGACCGCATCCACCGCTTGTGGTCGGCGACGACGCGCCGCCCGGGGTGGCCGGGGTCGGGCAGCTCGGCGGCGGCGTTGACGAAGGCGCACCCGCGGAACTCCTCGACCTCCCCCTCCAGCCAGGCGTCGAGGGTGTCGAGGACGGCCGCGATGCGCGCCTCGGGCCCGGTACGGGCCGCGACCGCCGCGACGAGGCGCTCCCGCCACCGGCGGTCGCGCCCGCGCAGGTAGGCCGCGACGAGTTCGTCCTTGGAGCCGTAGTGCTTGTAGAGGGTCATCTTCGCCACGCCCGACCGGGCGATGACGGTGTCGACGCCGGTGGCGCCGATCCCGTGCTCGTAGAACAGTACGGAGGCCGTGTCCAGGACCCTCTGCGCCGCCGGGCTCTGCGTCCGCCGCTCATCGGCCGCGGCCTCCCGCGCCGCCTCCGCCGCTCCGTGCGCGCCCATCGGCCTTCCCCTCATCCGTCCTCGTCCGGCCCACCCGCCACCGATACGGGGCCGCCCCTTGACCGTACAGAACCGTCTCTCCATCATTCACAGTACAGACAGGTCTGTCTCATTCCGACGCGCACCGACCACACGGGAGACCGCGATGGACCCATCCGCCCGACCCCTCCGCCGCCTGGCCGCCGCACTCGCCCGGTTCCACCGCGACCTCGACCGCGGCCTGGCGCTCATGCACTCCTCCGGCGCACCGCCGCCCGCGGCGCACCGCACCCCGGGATCCGCGGCCGCCCGGGTCAGCCGTCCTTGACGGGGCGCCAGGTGAGCGGATACCTCCACCGGCCGCCCATCAGCGCCACCAGCCCGGCGACGGCCGGGAGGAAGAGCCACCCCATCAGCATCAGCGTCGCCGCGAGCGCGGGCAGCACCAGGAAGAACAGCCCGAAGCCGATGATCGACCCCACGACCACGGTGAGCTGGTAGTTCAGCGCCTCCATCGCGTGGCGGCGCACGAAGGGCGAGGTGTTCCCGCGCAGCAGCAGGACCAGCAGCGGCCCGACGGGCAGCATCATGTACCCCGACACGTGCGCCGCCCCCGCCCAGACCTTGTCCTCCCCGGAGGGCGGGGCCTCGGGGGCCGCGGGCGCCTGCGGCATGTGCGGCGCCGCCGCGGCGGAGGACCCGGGCACGGCCAGGTCGCTGAAGAGCGGCTCCAGCTCGGCGGGGAACTTGGCCTTCATCGCCACGGCGAGGCGCTCGTCGAGCTCCTCCTCGTCCAGGCGGCCGTCGGCGTAGGCCTCCTGCAGCCGCTCGGCGGCCTGGTCCCGGTCGGCGTGGGTGAGCCGGATCTGCGGGACCTGGCCCGGACGCGGGATCGGATCATGCACGGCCACGTTCACTCCTCCGCTCGCCGGACCGCCCCTGCCCTTCCATCGTGCCCGCGCCGGGCCGCGGGCCGCATCGGGGATGGCCCTGACACGACCCTGAGGCAGCGGGATCGCCGGCCCCCAGCGGGGAACGGGGGGCGGTCCCCGGGTCTCAGCGTATCCGCGGACGCCGCCCCCCGCCATCGCCGGGGCCCCTCACTGCGGCGCGGGCTCCAGCAGGACGAAGTCGGCCCCGGCCGGGTCGGTGCACACGGACAGGCGCCCGACACCCGGGGCGTCGTCGGGCCCCATCAGCACACTGCCCCCGGCGGGCTCGACCGCCGAGGTCGCCGCGGCGCAGTCGTCGACCTGGAACACCGGGTGCCAGTCGGCGTCGCCGCCGGTCAGCGGCAGGTTCTCCGCGGACATCTCCATCATGCCGCCGTGCATCCGCTCCGGCGGCGCCCCGGCCGGGGTGAGCAGCGTGTAGGTGCCCCCGCCGCCGGGCAGCTCGGTGGCCTCGAAGGACCAGCCGAAGACCCCGGTGTAGAAGGCCCGCGCACCGGCCGCGTCGGTGGTCCACAGCTCGACCCAGTTGAGGGCGCCGTGGGTGTCGGCGGTCTCGAAGCCCGGGAAGGACTTGGGCTGCCACACCGCGAACATGCCGCCCTGGGGGTCGCTGAACTGCGCCATCGCCCCGAAGCCCATGACGTCCACGGGGGCGGCCCGGACCGTGCCGCCCGCCTTCTCGACGGCCGCCGCGGTGGCCTCGGCGTCGGGCACGGAGTAGTAGACCGTCCAGGCGGGGCGGCCGTCGTCCTCGCCGAGCGGGCCGACCGCGCCGACGGTCCGGCCGGCGGCCTTGAAGAAGGTGTAGCCGCCGGCGTCGGGGCCGGCGGACTCGGTCTCCCAGCCGAGGACGGACCGGTAGAAGTCGGCGGCGGCACCGGTATCGGGCGCTCCGAGGTCGACCCAGCACGGGGAGCCGGACAGGAAGTCGGTGGTGATCATGGCGCTTTTCCTTCGCCGTCGGATCGGTGACCGGGAAACCCGGACTGACTTCGAGTGTGGCCTCCGGCACCGACAATCTCGCTCTACGGACGGCAAAGACCGGCACCGGAGCGCTGAACCCCCTGCACGGTGGGCCGTCCGCGCTTTCGCGGCCGGGCGTGTCCCTCCCCCGCTCCCCATGACACCACCCGCCCCCTTGACATGACGTCACTTCTGACGCCATAGTGACGTCATGGATTTGACGCCGTATGTCGACGACCTCCGCCGCCAGCTGCTGACGGCCGCCGAGGCCGGGGGCGAGGACACCCGGGTGATCGCCGAGCGCCTGACCGCGGCCCTGGACCCGGCCGCACGCCTGGCGCTGCTGGACGCCCTGTCCTCGGCCGCCGACGAGATCACCCGCGAAGTCGCCCCCGGCTCGGTCGAGGTCCGGCTGCGCGGCGGGCAGGCCGACTTCATCGTGACGCCGCCCCCGGGGCACTCCGGCGCCGCGGACGACGCCGCTCCGGCGGCGCCGCGACACCATGGTGACGTCACTCCGGAGTCCCCGGCGCCCGCTCCTCCGCTGCCGCACGAGGCCGACGACGGCGGCACCTCGCGGATCACCCTGCGCCTGCCCGACCGCCTCAAGCCGCGGGTCGAGGAGGCCGCCCGCCTCGAAGGGCTGTCGGTCAACGCCTGGCTGGTCCGCGCCGTCGGCGCGGCCCTCGACCCGGGGGACCGGACCGCCGACCGGAACACCGGCCGCCGGGTGGGCCGCGGCTACACCGGCTGGGTCCGCTGACCCGGACGCCCCGCCCGGCGCCGCCGGGCACCGACGACCGAACCGACCGCACGCCTTCGACCGGCGAAGGCGCCCACCACCGCCAGACGGGGAGCCTGTCATGCCCGAATTCGCCACACCCGAGCCGATCACCGCCGACATCGACGTGGTCGCCGGAGGCGTCCTGCTCAACGCCACCGACCGCACCGACACCGTCGTCGAGGTCCGCCCCCGCGACCCGGGCAAGGACGCCGACGTCCGCGCCGCCGAGCGCGTCCAGGTGGACTTCGGCAACGGCCGCCTCACGGTCGCCTCGCAGAAGTCCTCGGCCGTCGGCCGCATGCTCCAGAAGGGCATGGTCGAGGTGACCGTCGAACTGCCCGCCGAGTCGCACGTCCGCGCCACGACCGGGTACGGGAGCATCCGGTGCGAGGGGCGTGTGGGCACCACGAGGATCACGACCTCCGCCAGCAACATCACCGTCGACCGGGCGAGCGGGAACGCCGAGCTCACCACCGCGAACGGCTGGGTCCGCGCCAACACGATCGACGGCTCGGCGACGGTCAAGAACACCAACGGCTCGATCACCCTCGGGACGGTCACCGGACCGCTCCGCATGGCCACCTCCCACGGCGACCTCAGCGCCGAGCGCGCACTGGACTCGGTCGAAGCCCGCACGCCCTACGGCGTCATCCGGATCGGCGAGGTCGTGCGCGGCAGCGTCAACCTCCAGTCCAACTACGGAGAGGTGGAGATCGGCATCCGCGAGGGCACCGCCGCCTGGCTGGACGCCGACTCCGAGCACGGCACCGTGCACACCTCGCTGAACGCCTCCGAGGGGCCGGAGGCCGCGGAGGAGACGGTCGAGGTCTACGCCCGCACGTCGTACGGCGACGTGGTCGTCCGCCGCGCCTGACTCCGGCGCCCCGACCGCCCCGCATCGCCGGGACGGCCGGCCCCCGGAGCACTCGCCGCCTTCCCACCTCCCGCACCGGGGCCCACGGCCCCACCACCACGACACATATCGGATCATCGGATCAATCGTGCCCCGTGCACGGAAGAGAGGCCGACATGGCACCACCCCCCGCCCGCACCGCCGTCGCGGCCGCCGGGCTCCGCAAGTCCTACGGCGACCAGACCGTGCTCGGCGGCATCGACCTGGAGATCCCCGCCGGGACCGTGTTCTCGCTGCTGGGCCCCAACGGCGCCGGAAAGACCACCATGGTCAAGATCCTCACCACGCTCATCGGCGCCGACGGCGGCCGGATGCGCATCCTCGGCCACGACCCGGTGCGCGAGCCCGACGCGGTGCGCGCACAGATCGGCGTCACCGGCCAGTACTCGGCGGTCGACGGCCTGCTGACCGGGGAGGAGAACCTGCGCCTGATGGCCGACCTGCACCGGCTGGGCCGCCGCGCCGGGCGCGCGCGCACCGCCGAACTGCTGGAGCGGTTCGACCTCGCCGACGCCGCCCGCAAACCGGCCTCCGCCTACTCCGGGGGCATGCGCCGCCGCCTCGACCTGGCGATGAGCCTGGTCGGCGGCCCGCGCCTGCTCTTCCTCGACGAGCCCACCACCGGCCTGGACCCGCGCAGCCGCCGCGGCCTGTGGGACATCATCCGCGGCCTGGTCGCCGACGGCGTCACCGTCTTCCTCACCACCCAGTACCTGGAGGAGGCCGACCGGCTCGCCGACCGGATCGCGGTGCTCGACCGCGGCACCATCGCCGCCGAGGGCACCGCCGACGGGCTCAAGCGGCGCGTCGCCGGGGGCCACGTGCGGCTGCGCTTCGACACGGCGGCCGGGCTCGGCGCCGCCGAGCGCCTCCTCGGCGGCCGCCGCGACGACGAGGCGCTGGCCCTGCAGGTCCCCGGCGACACCGGGGTCGCCGGGCTCCGGTCGCTGCTGACCCGCCTCGACGACGCGGGCATCGCGGTCGAGGAGCTGTCGGTGCACACGCCCGACCTCGACGACGTCTTCCTCGCCCTCACCGGGCACGGCACCGGCGCCGACGCCGGTGCCCACGCGCAGAACCCCCCCGTCCACGCCCAGCGAAAGGCGGCCCAGCCGTGACCACGCTCACCCACGCCCTCGGCGACTCGGCGACGATGGTCCGCCGCCAGGTCAAGCACATGTGGCGGTACCCGTCCGTGACGCTGATGCTCGTCGGGATGCCGATCCTGATGCTGCTGCTGTTCGTGTACGTCTTCGGCGACGCCATGGGGGCCGGGCTCGGCGGCGCCTCCGGCGGCCGGGCCGCCTACCTCGACTACATCGTCCCCGGCATCCTGCTGATGACGATGGCGTCCACCGCGCAGGGCACCGCCATCTCGGTGGCCATGGACATGTCCGAGGGCATCGTCGCCCGCTTCCGGACCATGGCCATCGCCCGGGTGTCCGTGCTGACCGGCCACGTCGTCGGAAGCCTCTTCCAGGCGCTGTTCAGCGTCGCGGTCGTCACCGGGGTGGCGCTGCTGCTCGGGTTCCGCCCGTCCGCCGGTCCGGTGGAGTGGCTCGCCGCCGCCGGGCTGGTGCTCGTGGTCTCCTTCGCGCTGACTTGGCTGACGGTGGCGCTCGGCATCGCGTCGGGGAGTGTGGAGAACGCCAGCAACGTGCCCATGCCGCTGATGTTCCTGCCCTTCCTGGGCAGCGGGTTCGTACCGACCGACACGCTCCCGGCCGGGCTGCGGTGGTTCGCCGAGTACCAGCCCTTCACCCCGATCATCGAGACCCTTCGAGGGCTGCTGATGGGGACGGGGGCCGCCGACAGCGCCCCGCTGGCGCTCGGCTGGTGCGCGGCCGTCTCCGTGGCCTCCTACCTGTGGGCGAAGAAGCTGTACAACCGCGACCCCTCGGTGTAGCCGGTCCCGCACAGCGACGGCGGCGGCCGCTCCCCCCTTCCGGGGCGGGGCGGCCGCCGCCGCGTGCCCACGGGTACGGACCGCGGGTCAGCCCTTGACGTAGTCCGCCAGGTGCTCGCCGGTCAGCGTGGAGCGGGCGGCGACGAGGCCGGCCGGGGCGCCCTCGAAGACGACCCGGCCGCCGTCGTGCCCGGCCCCGGGGCCCAGGTCGATGATCCAGTCGGCGTGCGCCATGACCGCCTGGTGGTGCTCGATGACGATCACCGACTTGCCCGCGTCGACGAGCCGGTCCAGCAGCCCGAGGAGCTGTTCGACGTCGGCCAGGTGCAGCCCGGTGGTGGGCTCGTCGAGGATGTAGACCCCGCCCTTCTCCCCCATCCGGGTGGCGAGCTTCAGGCGCTGCCGCTCGCCGCCGGACAGCGTGGTGAGCGGCTGGCCCAGGTGCAGGTAGCCCAGCCCCACGTCGTCGAGGCGCCGCAGGATCCGGTGCGCGGCCGGGGTGCGCGCCTCCCCGGAGCCGAAGAACGCCTCGGCCTCGGACACCGACATCTCCAGCACCTCGCTGATGTCGCGCCCGCCGAGCCGGTACTCCAGCACCGCCGCCTGGAACCGCCGGCCCTCGCACTCCTCGCAGGTGACGGCGACGCTGGCCATCACCCCCAGCTCGGTGTAGACCACCCCGGCGCCCTTGCACTCGGGGCAGGCGCCCTCGGAGTTGGCGCTGAACAGGGCCGGCTTGACCCCGTTGGCCTTGGCGAAGGCCTTGCGGACCGGCTCCAGCAGGCCGCTGTAGGTCGCCGGGTTGCTGCGCCGCGACCCGCGGATGGCGCTCTGGTCGACCGCGACCACGCCGTCCCGCCCGGCCACCGACCCGTGGATCAGCGAGCTCTTGCCCGAGCCCGCCACGCCGGTCACCGCCACCAGCACGCCCAGTGGCACGTCGACGTCGACGCCGCGCAGGTTGTGGGCGTCGGCGCCGCGCACCTCCAGCGCGCCGGAGGGGGTGCGCACCTCCTCCTTGAGCCCGACCCGGTCGTCCAGGTGGCGGCCGGTCGTGGTGGCGGAGGCGCGCAGCCCGCCGACGGTGCCCTCGAAGCAGACGGTGCCCCCGTCCGACCCGGCGCCGGGGCCCAGGTCGACGACGTGGTCGGCGATGGCGATCAGCTCGGGCTTGTGCTCCACGACCAGGACCGTGTTGCCCTTGTCGCGCAGCCGCAGCAGCAGGTCGTTCATCCGCTGGATGTCGTGCGGGTGCAGTCCGATGGTGGGCTCGTCGAAGACGTAGGTGACGTCGGTCAGGGACGACCCCAGGTGCCGGATCATCTTGATGCGCTGCGCCTCGCCGCCGGAGAGGGTGCCCGAGGGGCGGTTCAGCGACAGGTAGCCCAGCCCGATCTCGACGAACGAGTCGAGCGTGTCGGCCAGGTTGGCCACCAGCGGCGCCACCGACGGCTCGTCCAGGCCGCGCACCCACGCGGCCAGGTCGCTGATCTGCATCGCGCAGGCGTCGGCGATGCCCACCCCGCCGATCTTCGAGGAGCGGGCCGCCTCGCTGAGCCGGGTGCCGCCGCAGGCGGGGCAGTCGGTGAAGGTGATCGCCCGGTCCACGAACGCGCGGATGTGCGGCTGCATCGCCTCGCGGTCCTTGGACAGGAACGACTTGCGGATCCGGGGGATGAGGCCCTCGTAGGTGACGTTCACGCCGTCGACCTTGACCCGGGTGGCCTCCTTGTGCAGGAGGGCGTCCAGCTCCTCGCCGGTGTAGTCCCGGATGGGCTTGTCCGGGTCGAGGAAGCCCGACCCCATGAAGATGCGGCCGTACCAGCCCTCCATGGTGTAGCCGGGGATGGTGAGCGCCCCTTCGGCCAGGGACTTGGCGTCGTCGTAGAGCTGGGTCAGGTCGAAGTCGGTGACCTGGCCCCGCCCCTCGCACTCGGGGCACATGCCGCCGACGCGGGTGAAGGTGGCCTTCTCGGCCTTGCTCTTGGAGCCCTTGTCGACGGTGATGGCGCCGCTCGCCCGGACGGTGGCGACGTTGAAGGAGAACGCGTTGGGCGGCCCGACGTAGGGCTGCCCGAGGCGGCTGAAGAGGATGCGCAGCATCGCGTTGGCGTCGGTGGCGGTGCCGACCGTGGAGCGCGGGTCGCTGCCCATGGGCTGCTGGTCGATGATGATCGCGGTGGTGAGCCCGTCGAGGAGGTCGACCTCGGGACGGGGCAGGTTCGGCATGAAGCCCTGGACGAAGGTGCTGTAGGTCTCGTTGATGAGCCGCTGCGACTCGGCGGCGACCGTGTCGAACACCAGGGAGCTCTTGCCGGATCCGGACACGCCGGTGAACACGGTCAGGCGGCGCTTCGGGATCTCGATGCCGACGTCTTTGAGGTTGTTCTCGCGGGCGCCGTGCACGCGGATCATGTCGTGGCTGTCGGCGGCGTGCAGCGCGGGCGACCGCTCGTCCGTCCTCGAGGGCGTGGTCATCGTCTCTCCATCCGTCGTCCTTCAGGCAGGGCGGCCGTGTGGGCCCCATGGTGCCGCCCGGCACTGACAGCGCACTGACAGCCGGGCGGCGGGCACGGCCGCGGGACCGCTCAGCGGCCCCCCGTGCCGCCGGGGGCCGGTGCGCCCGGGGCGGCATGCGGCGGAAGGATCGCCCGCATCGTCGTGCCCATGCAGGTCACGCTAGGCGAGGAGGGGTGGGCGGGGCTTCTCGATTCCTGACCGGTCTGGTCACCTGTTTGGAAACACAGGAGGGGATGCCCTCGGTCCCGGCGGCCTCGCGCCGGTAGACGCTGGGCGGCATCCCGACGAGCTCGGTGAAGCGGGTGCTGAAGGTCCCCAGCGAAGAGCAGCCGACTTCGAAGCAGACGTCGGTGACGCTCATGTCGCCGCGGCGCAAAAGCGCCATGGCCCGCTCGATGCGGCGCGTCATGAGGTAGGCGTAGGGGGATTCGCCGTAGGCCTGCCGGAACCGGCGGCTCAGGTGCCCCGCCGACATGTGCACGCCCCGGGCCAGGGCCTCGACGTCCAGCGGGCGGGCGTACTCCCGGTCGATCCGGTCCCGGACCCGCCGGAGCAGGATGAGTTCCCGGAAGCGCTGTTCATCGGCGTCGATGCTGCTCACAGCTGGAATTCTGACACAGGGCCCCAGAGCCGGAACAGAACCGGTTCCGGCCACCGGCCGTCGGAGCGCCGAGGGCGGGCTCCGGCGTGTCCCCTCCCTCGGGCCGCCGTCGGGCGCGTGGCACGGCGATGCGGACGGCCCCTTGGAAGCATTCCGGCACGGGACGCCCTTCCCGGGCGGCGGCCTCTCCGATGGTCCTCAGGTCCTCTTCGCCGACCACGACGGCGGTCTTCCCCAGTCCCATGAGGGCATGGCCTCCCGCCGACCGGCCCGCCGCCGTCCTGGTGGGCGGGTCCGCCCACCAGGACGGCGGCGTCGGTTCATCCGGGACTCATACCGCCCCGCGCCGACGGTCTCCGGCACGCGGCACGACCTCGACACGGCCGGCGACCCCGGGAGAGGTCTCGGCCTCCGCGGTGAACGCCTCCAGGTAGCCGGGTTCCGGTTCCGCGGCGGCGTCCAGACGCGCCACCGCCCCCGCGTCCAGCTCCAGGCCGGCGGCGCCGAGGTTCTCCTTGAGTACTTCCGGGGCCGAGGCGGCGACGATCGGGTGTACCCACCTCCGCCGCGCCCGGGTCCAGGCGATCGCCACCTGGGCGGGCGTGGCCCCCGTCTCGGCGGCCACCTCGGCCACGGCCCGGACGGCCCACCGCTCGTGCTCCGACGGAGCCCCGCCTCCCGCCCCGGCCAGCGCCCCGCGGGCGGTGGGGCGCCACACCGCCGCCGAAAGCCCCAGGTGGCCGACCATGGGCAACTGGTCCCGCTCCACCCCGCGCGCCGCGACGTTGTAGGGCACCTGGATGCCCGCGAACGGGGTCCAGTCGCGCCATTCGGCGAGCGCGTCCGCCCGCGCCGCCACCCACGCCGGTGAGTCGGAGATGCCGGTGTACAGCACCTTTCCGGCCCGGACCGCGTCATCGAGGGCCCGCATGGTCTCCTCGATCGGCGTGTTCCGGTCCCACAGGTGCACCCACAGCACGTCGACGCGGTCGGTGCGCAGCCGCCGCAGGCTCCGGTCAAGGGACAGGGCGAGGTTTCTGCGGTGGGTGCCCCCGGCGTTGGCGTCGTCCGGATCCCGGGTCAGCCCGAACTTCGTCGCCAGGACCCACCGGTCCCGCTCCCCGTGCAGGAGTCCGCCCAGGACCTCCTCGGAGTCGCCGTAGGCCGAGGCGGTGTCGATGGTGTTCCCTCCGGCCTCGGCGTACGTGTCCAGCAGGTGGCGGTGGTTCCGCTGTGCCCCGCCGTCGCCGCGCGCGAAGAACGGCGTGCCGCCGAGGAAGAGCTCCGACACCCGCAGCCCGGTGCGGCCGAACAGAAAGTGCCGCATGCCGCTCACACTCCCGCCGGGATGCGGGCCGCCTTCTCCCGGACCGAACGCATCGCCTGCGCCCAGGGCAGGAGCTGGTCGAGCATCGTGCCCAGTGCGCCCTCCTGGTGGTCGGCGGGGGCGAAGTGCTGCAGGTCCTCGAAGTCGGTGTACAGGCCGAGCGACACCTGCGCCTGGACATGGGCCACGCGGACCTCGGAGAGGACGCCCCGCAGGTGGTCGACCGCGTGGGCCGCGCCCACGGCGCCGTAGCCCACGAAACCGGCCGCCTTGTCGTGCCACTCCGCGTACAGGTAGTCCACGGCGTTCTTCAGCGCGGCCGGGACGGACCGGTTGTACTCGGGGGTGACGAAGACGAAGGCGTCGAACCCGTCGACCGTCCGCGCCCACGCCCGGGTGTGCTCCCCGGTGTAGTGGCCCAGGGACGGCGGCAGCGGCTCGTCGAACAGGGGGAGTGCGATGTCGGCGAGGTCGACCAGCGTGTAATCGGCGCCGCCCCGGGCCTGCGCCCGCTCGTGCGCCCACCGGCCGACCGCGGCGCCCTTGCGCTCGATCCCGACCTCGTCGCCGCGCCGGTCCGGGCGCGTGGATCCGATGACGACGGCGACCTTCAATGGCGTCTCGTTGTGCGTGTCCATGGCCCTCAGCCTCGCGCCGCGCCGTGGGCCGGAACAGGCCGCGTCGGGGGTGGCCCCACGGGGGCCACCCTCATCGCGCCGAATGTCCCTAGACTGCCCGCATGGGCGACAACGAACTCGGGACGTTCCTGCGCTCCTGCCGCGATGCCCTCGCCCCGGCCCAGGTCGGCCTGCCCGAGGGGCCGCGCCGCCGGGCACCCGGCCTGCGCCGTGCCGAGGTCGCCACGCTCGCCGGGGTGAGCGTCGAGTACCTCACACGCCTGGAGCAGGGCCGCGACCGGCACCCGTCCACGGAAGTGCTGTCGGCGCTCGCCGAAGCCCTCATGCTCACGCCCGACGCGTACGTGCACCTGCACCGCCTCGCCAAGTCGATCGGCGGACGCGAGTGCCAGGGGGGCGAGCCGCCCCGGCGCACGGTGCGGCCGACGGTCCGGGCCCTGGTCGAACGCTTGGAGCCGTCGCCCGCGGCGGTGTTCAACCGCTTGGACGACGTGCTGGTCCACACCGACGGCTTCGCCAGGCTGGTCGAACCGTCCGGCCTCCTGGACGGGCCGGAGCCCAATCTCACCCGGTTCGTCTTCACCGACTCCCGCGCGCGCTCCGCTCTGCCCGACTGGGAGCTGGTGGCCGACGCGCAGACCGCCCGGCTGCGTTCCCAGTCGGCCTGGGGCGACGGCCACATGTTCCCGATGGTCGAGGAGCTGTCGGAGATCCCCGAGTTCGCCTCGCGCTGGCGGAACGCGGCGTCCCTCCCGCCGCGCAGGGGCGTGCACCGCTGGGTTCACCCCGAAGCAGGGGAGCTGCGCCTGGCGTTCGAGTGCCTGGACCTGCCCGACTACGACGGCCAGTACCTGCTGGCCTATCTCCCCGAGGACGCGGCCACCGCCGCCGCCTTGGACCGACTCACCGGCCTGCGCCCGGGGGCCCTGCGCGCCGTGGGGGACTGACCGCCGGGAGCTCTCCGACGGCCGGGCCCGCTTTCGCCGTTCGACGCCGGGCCCGCCCCGGCGTGGGCGAGTGCGCCTCCACCGCTCCCAGGACAGGGCTTCGACGACTCTCACCATTCAGATGTCGCCATCATTCGGATTGTGTGTGTATCCTGATCCCCGGACGGCGGAACACGGGAGGGATCGGCGATGGTCCGACTGACACGGGTCCAGCAGCAGGCCCGCACGCGCGCCACGGTGCTGGCGGCGGCCAGGGCGGAGTTCACCGAGCACGGCTACGCCCCGGCCAAGGTCGACCGGATCGCCGAGCGGGCGGAGCTGACCCGCGGCGCCGTCTACTCCAACTTCCCGAGCAAGCGGGCCCTGTACCTGTCGGTGCTGGTCGACCTGGTCGAATCCGAGGGCCCCGGCGGCGCCCCCGCGGCACCGGGCCCTCCCGGAACGGCGGGCGCGGCGCTCGGCGCCCTCGCCCGCGCCTGGCTGGAGCGCATCCCCCTCGCCGACGACCCCGCCGCCGGGGGCCGCCTGCGGCTGCGCTCCCTGTCCGGCGCCGCCGACCGCGACAGCGACCGGGCCGTGCTCGCCCAGGCCGCCCACCTGGAGGCCCTCCTTCTGGCCATCGGGCTGGAGTCCTGCGAGCCGCGCGCCGGACGCCGCGTCCGGCTCGCCGAGATCGCTCTGACGCTGCTGGGCGGCTGCGGGGCGCTCGCCGAGTCCGCCCCCGGCTTCGGCGACCCCTTCGACCGGATCCGCGCCTGCGAACACCTCGCGGACCTCGACCTCGCCGACACCTGGGCGCCCGCGCACCTGCCCTACGTCCCGCCCGCCGCGCCCGCCCGGGACCCCTGGTCCCCGCCCGCCGGCCCGGCGGACGCGATCGGCGGCGCACCGGCCGACCTCGGTGCCGACGGCGTGGTCGCCGTCCTGGGCGCCCGCCGCCTCGCCGCCGCCGAGGAGGCCGTGCGCGCGGCGCGTCCGGGAGACCGGGTCACCGTCGCCGTCGTCACCGGGGACCCGGCCGAGACCGGGGCCCTCGTCCGGTTGCGCGTCGCCGACCTGGTCGCGTGCCTGCGGCGGGTGTTCCCGGCGCGGACCTGGGACGGCCTGCGGCTGGTCATCGACGACACCGGAGCGGTGGCCGAGGCGCTCGGCCTGTCCGGGGCCGACGACGAGACCGAGGCCGCCGTCCGGGTCGGTCGGGGGCGGATCACCGCCCGGTCCCAGGGCCGGGGGGCCGCCCACGCCGCAGCGACCGCCGGAGCCGCCGACACCGCCGAGCGCACGGCCTCCTCCGGCGGAGACGATCCTCGATGACGCCGCCGGACCACGGCGGAGGAGAGCGCGGCGCCGGTCAAGGCTCCGAACCCGCGCCGGCCCGCTGGGGACGCCAGGGGGACGCCGCTCCAGTGCCCCTGTCGGCGAATCCGGCGCGGAGGGCGTCGCAGGTCGTCGCCCGGCCGAACGACGACGGGCCATGTGCGGGGCTGCGCCGGTGTGCGCCCGTCCCCCGGGCCCACACCGCACACGGCGGCCGTTCCGACCGTCCGGCCTCCCCGAGACCGACACGGGCACTGCCGGTCCGGAACGCATCCCCGGAAGAAGGGTAAGGACGCATGACCCCGCCTCCGCTCGCCCCCGGCCCCGGCGCCGACCCCGGCCCCGGCGCCGACCCCGGCCCGGCGGTGCTCCACACGCTGCGCTGCGGCGGGCACGCCGACACCGGCCGCGTCGCCGCGGCCGCCGGGATCACCGCCGACGAGGCCGAGTCCGCCCTGATCGACCTCGCGGCCGCCGGACTGGTCACCCGCCACCCCGCCCCCTTCCCCGGCTGGGGGCTGACGGACGCCGGGCGCGCCGCCCACGCCGAGCGGACCGCCCGCGAGCTGGAGGAGTCCGGCGTCCGCGACGCGGTGGCGGCGGCGTTCGAGCGTTTCGCCGCCCTCAACCCCGAACTGCTCGACCTGTGCACCGCCTGGCAGCTCAGGCCCGTCGACGGGGTGCCGGCCATCAACGACCACAGCGACCCGGCCTACGACGCCCGCGTCCTGGACCGCTTCGCCGACCTGCACCGGCGCGCCCTCCCCGTCTGCGCCGACCTGGCCGCGGCGCTGCCCCGCTTCGACCGCTACCGGGTCCGCCTCACCGACGCCCTCGACCATGCCCGCGCCGGGGCGGGGGAGTACGTCGCCGACCACACCGCCTCGTTCCACACCGTGTGGGCCGAACTCCACGAGGACCTCCTCGCCACCCTCGGGATCCCGCGGTGAGGTGGGTCCGCCCGCTGTCCGCGGACCTCGGCGAGGGGGCCGACACCGTGGGCGCCAAAGCGCACGGCCTGGTGGCCCTCCACCGGCTCGGCCTGCCGGTCCCGCCCGGGTTCGTGGTGACCACCGCGGCCTGCCGGCGCTTCCGGGAGGTGGGCCGCCTGCCCGACGGGCTCCGCGGCGAGCTGGCCGCCGCCGTGCGCGGCCTGGAGGCCGCGACCGGGCGGCGGTTCGGCGGCACGCGGGCGCCCCTGGCCGTCTCGGTCCGCTCGGGGGCGGGGGTGTCGATGCCCGGGATGATGAGCACCGTCCTCGACCTGGGGCTGACCGCCGGTGCCGCCGAGGCCCTGGCCGCCGAGACCGGGGACGCGCGGTTCGCGCTCGAATCCCGGCTGCGGTCGCTGACCACCTTCGCATCCGCACTGCCGGGCGCCCCCGCGGACGCCCCCGCCGAGGGGAGCGGCGACACGAGCGGCGGCGGAGACGGCGAGGGAGACGGCGGCGGGGACACCGGCCGGCTGCGCGCCGCGATCGCCGCGGCCGAGCGGCGGATCGGACGGCTGCTCGGCCGCCCCTTCCCGGACGACGCGGCCGGGCAGCTGGAGACGGCCGTGGAGGCCGTCTTCTCCTCCTGGGACGCGCCGCGCGCCCGGACCTACCGCGAGCTGAACGGCATCCCGCACGACCTGGGCACCGCCGTCGTCGTGCAGGCGATGGTGTTCGGCAACCGCGACGCGCACAGCGGCACGGGGGTCGCGTTCAGCCGCGACCCCGGCACCGGCGAGAACACCCCTTCCGGCGACGTCCTGTTCGCCCGCCAAGGCGACGACGTGGTGTCCGGCCGGGAGCCGACCCTGCCGCTGAGCGGGCTCGGCGCCCGGGAGCCCGCGGTCGCCGACGCCCTCGCCGACGCCCTGGCCCGCGCCGAGGGGCACTTCCGCGACGCCTGCTACGTGGAGTTCACCTTCGAGTCGGGCGGGCTGTGGCTGCTTCAGGTCCGCCCCGGCCGCTTCACGGGGGCCGCGGGCGTGCGCGTGGCGGTCGATCTGGCCGGGGCGGGGGTGATCACCCGGGAGGACGCGCTTCTCCGCGTCCCACCGCAGGGCCTCCGGAACGTTCGGACACCGCGCATCACCGCGCAGGCGCAGCCCGACGTGGTCGCGCGGGGCGTGGGCGCGTGCCCGGGGGTGGCCGTCGGCCGACTCGCCACGACGAGCGAGGCGGCGGT
This sequence comes from Nocardiopsis suaedae, assembly GCF_027706745.1. Lineage (GTDB taxonomy): Bacteria > Actinomycetota > Actinomycetes > Streptosporangiales > Streptosporangiaceae > Nocardiopsis_A > Nocardiopsis_A suaedae. Next base: position 46,512 of record NZ_JAQFWP010000036.1, read on the forward strand.
GCGCATGGCGGCCGAGGGCCCCGTCGTCCTCGTGCGCCCTGAGACCTCGCCCGACGACGTGCGGGGGCTGGCCGCGGCGGCGGGGATCGCCACGGCGCGGGGCGGCCCCGCCGGCCACGCGGCGGTCGTGGCCCGGTCGATGGGCAAGCCCGCGGCCGTCGGCATCGCCGGGCTGGTGGTCGACGCCGCGTCCGCCACGGTCCGCGCGGGCGGGAGGACCTTGGCGCAGGGCGACCTGGTGGCGGTCGACGGCAGCGGGGGCGAGCTGGTGCTCGGCGACCCGCCGACGGCGACGGACACCGCCGACGCCCACCTGGGGACGCTGCTCGCCTGGGCGGACGGCGTCACGGGCGCGCGGCCCGACGGCGACGAGGAGTCCCGCCTGCGGGCCGCGCAGACGGCCGTCCGCCGAACCCGGGCCTGAGCGGTCGGACGCCGCCGACGTGGAAGAGGGTTGACTCTGCCCTCGGGGAAGACCGTCTGATCGGGTCCGGCCCATCCGAGAGTCGGGTGGCGACCAGGGGACGGCCGATGACCGAATCCACCATCGAAGAGCGCGCCGAGCGCCCCTGGGCGGGCGTGTCCACGACCGGCGAACCCGCCCACTGGGATCGCGTGAACGCGCACGTTCCACGGATCCATGACGCGCTCGCGGCGGCGGGCGGGGTTCCCGAGGGCGGCCCGGTCTACCCGTACCACCGGATGCGGACCGCGGCCGATCCGATGGACGTGACCGTGTCGGTTCCGGTGGCCGCGCGCATCGAGATCGGCGAGGGCTTCGAGACCGGCGCCGTCCCCGCCGGCCGCTTCCTGATCGCGCGCCCGGAAGGCGGTCCGGGCGCCCTGCGGGAGGTGCACGGCGAGATGTGGCGGTGGGCCGCCGTGCAGGGGGTGGAGCCGGCGATCGAGGAGCGGGCGGACGGGATCCGCTGGCGGGCGCGCACCGAGCAGTTCCTCACCGGCCCGCAGACCGAGCCCGACCGCGGCGCCCGAGGACACGCCCGCCGTGCGCAGCCGCGCGCGGCGCGACCTTGGGCGTTCATCTCACGCACGCTGCGGACGACCGCCGCTGACCTTCCCTCGCACGTCGGGCGCACCGCTGCCGCAGTGCGGCTCACGGGCGTGTCCCCGGGCCGAATCCGGTCCAGCGCAGGTCGGGCGGAAGGTGGCCCATGTCGTTGTACAGCAGCAGCGACGGCGGCCCCGCGCCGTAGTGGCCGATCGCGGTCAGGGACGCGTTGCCGCACGACAGCCCCAGCCACCGGTCCAGCGGTGCGCCCAACGCGTGCCGCACCAGCCAGGCCACCTGGTAGCCGTGGGTGACCAGCACCTCGTGCGTCTCCGTCCCTGCGGGCCGGGCGAACCGGTCGAGGAGGGCGCCCGCCAGGCGCGCGCCTTCGGCCGCCTCCACGGGGTCGAATCCGTCGAAGAACCCTGCCCACCCCGGCGGCGGCTCATCGGGCACGTGCGGAACGTGGTCGATCAGCTCCTCCGCCTCCTGGACCGGGACGCCCGGCAGGCGCTCACCGATGACCGCAGCCGAACGCACCGCCCGGGGCAAGGGAGAGTGCCAGACCGCGTCGACGGGAAGCGCCGCGAGCCGTTCGGCGAGGAGCCGCATCTGCCGCAGGCCCGTATCGGTCACCTCCCCGAACGGGTCCGCCTCACCGTGTCGCACCGCGTACACGTGCCGCACCGCCATCCCCGCTCCTTTCAGATGATGCCATCATCGCAATGATAGCGACATCCGTGAAGGGGGCGGCGGCCGCTCACTCCACGTCGTCGGCGCTCGCGACGACGACCCCGTACAGGTCGGCGATCCCGGCCATGGCGGAGGCGTGCAGCTGAGCGGCGCCGACCTCGCCCGCGACGGACGGCAGCGCACGGGTGGCACAGGCCTCGGCGACGACGGTGGGGGTGAAGCCGCGCAGGAAGGCGCCCTCGGACGTGTAGGTCACGCACATGTGCGACATGAACCCGATGACGATGAGGTTCCGCCGCCCGGTGGCCCGCACCCGCTCCTCCAGGTCGGTGCCGACGAAGGAGTTCGGGGCGTTCTTCACCACGACCGGCTCGCCCTCCGCCGGGGCGACGCCCGGGTGGACGGCGCCGATCTCCGCCCGGACGTCGTAGGCGCTCCCCTCGCCGCCGTCGTGCTGGACGTGGACGACCGGGGTCCCGGCCTGCCGGGCGCGGGCGAGCAGCCCGGCGGCGGCGCCGAGCGCGGGGCGCCAGCCCTCCAGCTCCATGACGCCGGTCGTGTAGGTGTTCTGGTAGTCGATCAGGACCAGGACCGCGTCGGCGAGGGCGGCGGGGGTCGCGTCCAGTCCGTTCACGGCGCGCAGGGTGGTCGAAGGCATGGCAGGGCACCTCGTTGTCGATGACCGGAAAAGGGAGGGACCAGTCGGAATCGGGCCCCCTCCAGGGCACACGACGACGCTAGTGTGGGCGCCGAGTGTCAGCAATGACGCCTGATACGCAGATCCGGACATCGCCGCCAGTCGCCCCAGGAGGCCTTGTGGACACCGCCCCCGCCGACCGCCCCCTCGTCGTCATCGTCATGTTCGAGGGCGTCGACCTGCTCGACGTCACCGGCCCGTCCGAGGTGTTCGCCCTGGTGCGGCGCGAGACCTCCGAAAGGCTGGGGTACGACGTCCTGCTCGCGGCGCGGTCCCTGGACCCGGTGGTGACCATGGCCGGGGTACGACTGCTGCCCGACATCTCCTTCGACGCGCTCGCCGGGCGCCGCATCGACACCCTGCTGGTTCCGGGAGCGGTGGAGGCGGACGCGACGGGGCGGCTGCGCGCGCTGGCCGACCCGTACCTCGTGGAGCTGGTGGGCGAGCTGTCCGGGCGGGCCCGCCGGACCGCCTCCGTCTGCGTCGGCGCGCACCTGCTGGCGGCGGCCGGTCTGCTCGACGGCAGGCGCGCCACCACGCATTGGACGACCGCGCCCCAGCTCGCCGAGGAGCACCCCGAGGTCCACGTCGACGCGGACCCGATCTTCGTCCGGGACGGCGACGTGTGGACCGGGGCCGGGATCAGTTCCGGCCTGGACCTGGCGCTGGCGCTGGTCACCGAGGACTTCGGGGAACAGGTGGCGCTGCGCGTCGCCCGGCAGCTGGTGATGTACCTCAAGCGGCCCGGCGGGCAGAGCCAGTTCAGCGTCCCGCTCGAACCCGTCTCCGCCACGCGCCGGATCGAGGAGCTGCGCCTCTACATCCAGCACCACCTGGACGGGGACCTGGGCGCCACCCGCCTCGCCGAGGTGGCGCACGTCGGGGAACGCCAGCTGGCCCGCATCTTCAAGGCCGAGCTGGGGACGACCCCCGCCGCCTACGTCGAGTCGGCCCGCCTCGAACAGGCCCGTATCCGGCTGGAGACGAGCGAGGACACGCTGGAGCGCATCGCCTCCGGCTGCGGCTTCGGCAGCGTCGACACCCTGGTCCGGTCCTTCCGCCGCCGCTTGGGCACCACCCCGCACACCTACCGGCAGCGCTTCCGGACCCGGCCCGCGTGAACCGGCGCGATCACCTCACCGGTGTGCGGGTCGGCCGCACGCCGGACCGGCCCCCGGCGCTCCGCGCGACCCGCTCACCCGCCCGTGTGCTCCTGTGCGATCTCTTCCAAGGAATCGCCGTCCACCAGGCGGTCGAGCGTCCGGATGATGTGGGGGCACTCGCCCACCGGGTGCTCCGCGGGGCACATCCGGGCGTGGAGGAGGAAGGACTTGGCGGCCTCGGCCCGGGCGATCAACTCCTCCAGGGCGGTGATCTGCTCGGACACCGCAGCCCGCCACCGCCCGCCGTCCTCGTCGAGGACGGCGCCGACGGCCTGCAGGGAGATGCCCAGCCTCTGGGCGATCTGGAGAAGCGCCAGGCGGCGCAGCTCCCGTCGGCCGTACATCCGGACGCCCTGCCGCCGTGTCGCGGGTTCCAGCAGTCCGCGCTGCTCGTAGTAGCGCAGCGCGGAGGTACGGAGGCCGAACCGGCGCGCCGCTTCGCCGATCGGTACGAGGTCCATTCCACCATTTGACTTCAACCCGCCTTGAAGCGCGAGTCTGCCTCCATGGAACCGATCACGCCATGGACCGCCGACCGGCCCGTGCGCTCACCGTTCGCCCGTCCGTACGGGCTCTCCGGCCGAATCGCCGGCCGCGTCATGCTGTGGACCGAGCGCGCGGGGAAGCGGCATCTGCTCGACCTGTTGGACGTGCGGCCGGGCGAACGGGTGCTCGAGGTCGGCTACGGCCCCGGTGCGCTGGTCCGGGCCCTCACCGGCACTCGGGCGGAGCGGATCTGCGGAGTCGACCCCTCACCCGAGATGCGTCGGCAGGCGGTGAAGCGCAACCGGGCCTCCGTCGGCGCGGGCCGCGTCGACCTCCGACAGGGCACGGCCGGGGACACCGGGTTCCGCGATGCCGCGTTCGACTGCGTCGTATCGGTGAACAACGTGGCCCTGTGGCCCGATCTGGAGGCCGGGATGCGGGAACTGCACCGGGTGGCCGGGGACGGCGGGCGGGTCCTCGTCTCCTGGCACGGAGGAACGGCCCCTTCCCTGATCGGGCGCGGCCTGGTCCTGCCCGAGGACGTACTGCGGCGGATCGGGGCCGCCATGCGCGACCGCTTCACCTCGGTGGAGCGGTGTGAGCTCTCCGAGTTCACGGTGTTCGCCGCCAGGAAGTGACGCGCTTTCGTCCGCCACCGCGGTCAGCCCTCCGACCGGAGCGCCGCACGCGAGGAGGACGGGTACCGCGGCGCGAGCAGGCTCAATGCGGCGGCGGACGCGCTCTCGGGGTCGGCGGTGTGCGTGAGGATGCGCTGACCGTTGCCCTCGGGCAGGTGCAGCACCTCGTAGCCCAGTTCGAGTTCGCCGACCTCGGGGTGGCGGAACCGCTTCGTGCCGCCGGTGCACAGCCGCACGTCGTGCCCGGCCCACAGCCGGGCGAACTCGGGGCTGTTGACGCTCAGCTCCCCGACCAGTTCCGCGAGGCGGCGGTCGTCGGCGAACTGCGCCGCCACGTACCGCAGCGAGGCGACCGCGAGCGCGGCCTCGTCGTGCCGGTCGACGTACAGGTCGCGGGTGTGCTCGTCCAGGAAGAGCATCCTCATATGGTTCGGCCGGTCGTCAGCGTGCGCGGGCGCGTCGAAATCGAGGTGGCCGCCGAGGAGCCGGTGCCCGGCGCGATTCCAGGCGAGGATGTCGTTGAACCTCCCCATCAGCACGGCGGGCACCTCGCCCATCGCGTGCAGCAGGCGCTCGGCGCCCGGATCCGCCCGCTCCGGCCTCGCCGCCCGGGGCCTCTTCGGCGGCGCCGGGCGCGCCAGCGCGTACACGTGGGCGCGCTCGTCCGCGTCGAGCCGCAGCGCACGGGCCAGGGCGTCGATGACCGCGTCGGAGGCGTTCTGCGACTGCCCCTGCTCCAGCCGGGTCAGGTACGTCATCGACACCCCCGCCAGCTGCGCCAGCTCCTCGCGCCGCAGGCCGGGCACCCGGCGCCGGCCGTAGCTGCGCACGCCGACGTCCTCGGGGGTGATGCGGTCGCGGCGCGAACGGAGGAACTCGCCGAGCTCGGTCACGGGACGGTCGGCGTCCGCGGAGGACGGGGCGGACGGGTGCGTGTCGAGGGGCCGTCGTTCCATGCGGCCGATTGTTCCCCCTCCGGCGCGGGCGAGCCTGCCCCTGTCAGTGCCAGGCACCCCGAGACTCCCCGAACGGGGAGGCTGGCTGCCAGGTTCCGGGCGGCTGAGGGTGAGGGCCATGACCACGACCGAAAACCCGCCCCCGTCGGCGCGACGGGCCGACCCGCCCTCCGAACGGTTCACCGCGGCGCAGAAGACCGCCATGGCGGTCCTGCTGACGGCGAACTTCACCCTGGCCGTCGACTTCTCGATCCTCAACGTCGCCCTGCCGCACATCGGCGGCGAACTCGGGCTCGCCACCTCGGCGCTGCAGTGGATCGTCACCTCGTTCGCGCTGTGCGCCGCCGGGTTCACGCTCTTCTTCGGCCGCGTCGCCGACCTGTTCGGGCGCAAGCGGCTGTTCCTCGCCGGCATCGTCCTGCTGGGCGCCTCCTCCCTGGCCGGAGGGCTCGCCGCCGGGCCCGCCGTGCTGATCGCCGCCCGCGTGGGACAGGGCGTGGCGACCGCCATGGTCACCCCGGCCGCGCTGTCGCTGATGACCACGATGTTCCCCGAGGGGCCGACCCGCTCCCGGGCGCTCGGGCTCAACGGCGCGCTCATGGCCGCCGGGTTCACGGCCGGCGCGGTCCTCGGCGGGGTGCTCACCGGGGCCGTCTCGTGGCGGTGGGCGTTCTTCATCAACGTCGCCGTCGCCGCCGCAGTGATCATCGTCGGCCCGCTCGTCCTGCGCGAACCGGCCCGCGGGCGCAGGCCCAGGCTCGACGTCCCCGGCGCGGTGACCATCACGCTCGCCCTGACCTCCCTCGTCTTCGGCATCGACACGGCGGGCCACGACGGCTGGGCGCACCCCGGCGCCTGGGGGCCGATCGCGGGGGCGGCCGTGCTGTTCGCGGTCTTCCTCGCGATCGAGTCCCGCGTCGCCAAGCCGCTGGTGGCGACGTCGCTGCTGAGGCGCCGCACCATCGCCTGGGGCAACACGGCGGGGCTCCTCGCCTTCGCGACCGAGACGTCGCTCGTGTTCCTGCTGACCCTGTACCTGCAGGAGATCCTCGGCTTCACCGCCTTCTCCGCCGGGCTGATCCTGGGGGTGCTGGGCATCGGCACGGTCCTGGGCGGCCTCGCCGCCCCGAAGATCATCGGCCGGACGAACGCCGCGACCACGATCGTGATCGGGTTCGTCGTCCAGGCCGCCGCGACCCTCCCGCTGGCGTTCGTCTCCGACGACCGCGCATGGCTGGTCCCGCTGCTGGTGGCCGCGTTCATCGGCGGCGCCGCGAACCTCGCCGTGATCGTCGGCTACACCGTGGCCTCCACCGCGGGGGTCCCCGCCGACCGGCAGGGCCTGGCGACCGGCCTGGTGACGTTGAGCCAGCAGGTCGGCATCGCGCTGGGGACCCCGGTGATGTCGGCGATCGCGACCGGGGCGGGCGCCGCCCTACTGCCGGGCCTGCGCCTCGCGATCGGGATCGACGCCGCCGTCGCGGTGGCCACGGCGGCCCTGGTCGCCGCCTTCCTCCGCCCGCCCCGGGAGAAGTGACCGACGGGCAGGGCGTGCGCCCGGCGCGAATACGCGGACCGGCGCAACGCCCCGGCCCGGTACCCGCCCCGGCCGTCCGACCGGGGCGGGTACCACGCGCTCCTCAGGGGGCCGGCCTCCCGCCCCCGGTGACCGGCGGTCCGCCGCTGTCATGATTGACATGTCGAAAATGACACGTAGAGTGGCCGCATGTCATTGCCGCACGCCCTGCTGGGACTCCTGGCCACCGAACCGCGCAGCGGCTACGAGCTGTCGAAGGAGCTCGCGGAGGGCCCAGTCGGCCGGTTCGCCTGGAAGGCCGGCCACACCAGCGTCTATCCGGAGCTGAACCGGCTCCTCGGGAAGGGGCTGATCGCGGACCGCGGCGAAGGCCCACGCGGGCGCCGCACCTACGCGATCACCGACGCGGGCCGCCGCGAACTGCGGTCGTGGCTCATGGACGATCCGGTGGGCCCGTCGAAGATGCGCAACGAACCGGTGCTGAGGATGTTCCTCCTGTCCGTGCTCGACCCGGACGACGCGATCACCGTGCTGCGCCGCGTCATCGACCACGTCGACACCGAAGCGGCCGAGCTCCGCCGTGCCCGGGCCCCGTACGGCGACACGGTCCCGCCCGGCCCGGAGGGGTTCGGCCACATCGCGGCGGAGTTCGGCGTGCGCGTCGACCAGACCGTACGGGAGTGGGCGCTCTGGGCCATCGACCAGCTGAGCCGCCACCGCTCCACGCCCTGACCCGCCGCCCCGACCAGGCTCACGGAGGACCATTGGCCACTCACCGATTCGTCGTCCCCGTCGTCCCCACCGACCGCGAGCGGCACGGCGTCCTGGACGTGTACCGGCCCGCTCCCGAGACCGGGACCGGGGCCGGGACCGAAGCAGCAGTCCGAAGCGCGAAGCCGGCCGTCGTGTTCGTCCACGGCGGCCCCCTTCCGGCTAACGCCTCCCCCACCCCGCGGGACTCACCGCTCTTCGGCGGCTACTGCTCGCTCGCGGCGGCGAGCGGCGCGGTCGGGGTGATGTTCGACCACCGGTTCCACTCGCTCGAGCAGCGCGCCGACGCGGCCGATGACGTCGCCGAAGCGGTCGGCGCCGCGCGTCGGCTCCCGGGAGTGGACCCTGACCGCGTCGCGTTGTGGTTCTTCTCGGGCGCCGGGCTGCTGGCGGCGGAGTGGTTGGACGCCCCTCCGCCGTGGCTGCGCTGCATCGCCGCGACCTACCCGGTCCTCGCGCCCGGACCGGACCGGGAACTCGAGGCACGCTTCCGCCCCATCGAGGCCCTCTCCGCTACAAGCGGGCTTCCCGTCCTGCTCACCCGGGTGGGGCGTGAGCGGCCCGAGTTCGCCACCGGGGTCGAAGCCTTCGTCGCCGCCGCTGAGGAGCACGACGTCGCTCTCGACATCATCGACGTCCCCGAGGGGCGGCACGGGTTCGACATGCTCGACCACTCCGACGCTTCACGCGGCGCGGTCACCGAGGCCATGGCCTGGGTCATCGGGAAGCTCGCCCCAGGACGGACCTCCGCGCCGGAGGGCCGATGACGGTGAACGGGCCCATGGCCGGCCGGACACGGGCGCTCCAGCGCGGACCCGGCGCCGCCGTGCGAGGGCTCCTGGCGGCCGCGGCGTCGCTGGGCCTGCTGGCGCCGGCGCATCCGGCGGCGGCGGATCCGAGCGGGCCGGAGGGCTCGGTGAAGGACGCGGCGGACGCGTACGTCGCGGCCTACGCGGATCGGCAGGGCCTGCCGGGCCTGTCGTACGCGGTGCTCCAAGACGGCGAGGCCGCCGCCCGCGGGGGCGTCGGCGGCCTCGGCCCCGATTCACCGGTGCCCGCCGCGTCGGTCTCGAAGGCCTTCACGGCCTTCGCCGTCCTCCAGCTCGTCGACGAGGGACGCATCGGCCTCGACACCCCTGTTCAGACGGTGCTGCCCGAGTTCTCCATCGGCGGCGAGGGGGCCGGGGGGATCACCGTCCGGATGCTCCTGTCGCACACCTCCGGCCTGCCGAATCCCATGATCATCCCCGCCGCGTCCTCGTATGCCGAGAGCGTGGCCGAGATCGCCGACCTGGACCTGGCCTCCACACCGGGCACGACGTACGCCTACAGCAACCTCAACTACCGGACCCTGGCGCGCGTCGTCGAGGCCGCGACGGACACGCCGTTCGACCGGTACCTCGAGGACGAGGTCTTCGCTCCGCTCGGAATGGACGACACGTTCTCGGTGCACTCCACCAACGACGCCGAGGCGTTCACGCGCGGACACGTCACCGCCTACGGGACGTCGATCCCCCTGCGGGAGATGTCGAGCGACGTCGGCGGCTCCGGCGGCATCGTGAGCACCGCCGACGACATCAGTGCGTTCCTCGCCATGATCCAACGCGGTGGGACCGCCTCCGACGGGACCCGGCTCCTGTCCGACGACCTCGTACGCCGCTCCATGGAGACCCAGGAGGGCGCCGGAACGTACGGCCTCGGCTGGCAGCACACCTCCACCGCCGATCCCGCGCGCGTGGGCCACGATGGCGCGCTGCCCCGGAGCAGTGCACGCATCGATGTCGTCCCCTCGACCGGGACGGCGACGGTCGTCCTGATGGACAGCTACACCCCCACTTACCAGCATCCGTTCACCGTGAGCACCGGACTCATCGACATCGCCCGCGGTGCGTCGCCCGAGATCCCGGCACCCGTCCCGACGCTCATCGATCTCGGCCTGCTCCTGGTCACCCTGCTCGTCGTCGCCCTGGCGACCCGAGGCGCACGCCGCGCGGGACGTTGGGCGTCACGCCACCGCGCGTCGCCGGTGTGGAGGCGGGCGATGAGGCTGATTCCACTGGCGCTGATGCCGACCGCCGCATTCGTCCTCTTCATCGGTCTCACGTCCGGCCCCGGCAACCCGGCGACGCCGGTCGACGCATTCGCGCTGTGGCCGGCCGCGACCGTCCTCCTACTCGTCGGGGCGCTCGCGAGCGCCGCTGTGGCCCTCGCACGCCTCACCCGCCTCCGAGAGGCGAACAGCGCGATGCGGCCCGGCACAGATGCCGCCCGCCCCCCACAGCCGCCGAGAACGACGAGCTGAGGCCATCCGCATCGTCGTGGACTTCGCGGCCGAACGCGACGCGGCGCCGGTCTTCGCGCTGAAGCGGAACCTGCCTCCCGGCGGGGCCCAGACGGCGGGCCCGGCCAAGATCCTCGCCGACCGGGCCCAGGCCAACCCCGCCCCCTGCCTCGGCCCCCACTGGCCGGACGTGGGGCGACCCGGCTCCGCACGGAGCATTCACGGGCATGTCGGGACCGCTCGGCCATCGAGCCGCCGGTGAGGCCGCTCCGCCGTTACCGGACCAAGTCCCGACGGAGACGCGGACGGCCGTCGCCATGGCGGCGATGAACCTGGATGCCCTTCTCGCGCGACAGCCGCACCAGGCGGGGGCCGATCGCTCCGTGACCGCCGCGTATCAGCACCGTCATCGGGCATCCTCCGGTTCAGGCGGGAGCAACTGCAGCGTGAGAGCGTCGGTGGCCCAGGATTCCCACTCCGCGCCGGTCCAGCCGCATTGATGGACGAGCAGCCGGTAGGTCTCGGGGCTGAGGACGGCGAGTGCGACGTCGGCGGCCCGGGTCACGGTCATGCCCTCCCGCAGGGTCGTCTTGGCGGCGAGGGCTTCGGCGAGTCGCACTTGGACCTGGTGGCGTTGATCGATGTTGGTCTGCCAGAGGTCGGCGAGTTCGGGGTCGGCCGCCGCGGCCGACCGGACCGCCTCCAGCAGTGAACTGACGCGGGCGTAGATCGCCGCCGCCGCGGCGGCCTGAAGCCTGAGCTGTTCGGCCGGCGGGGCCGCCAGCACGTCGGCGAACCACGGGCGGTCCATGGTGGCGACCGGTTCGGTGTCGCCGGCGATCTCGGTGTCGAGGAGTTCGGACAGGATCGCGCGTTTGGTGGCGAAGGTGAAGTACAGCGTCTGTACCGCCATGCCCGCCTCATCGGCGATGGCCCGCATCGTGGTCTGCGGATAGCCGCGCGTGGTGAACAGCTCTCGCGCCGCCGCCAGCATTTTCGCCCGATTGGCCGCCGTCTTGGCCGCCCGTGCCCCCGTGCTCTTCCGTGTCATGCCGCACACCCTACTTGACTAGAGTGCAACTCTAGCGGAATCTGGCTGTAGCGACACTCTAGTGAAAGGGGGCCGCATGGCCGCCAAAGGCGTACTCGGAGCGAAAGACTGGATGATCCTGCTGGTGATCACGGCCGTGGAGCTCGTGGTCTTCCTGGACACGACCGTGCTGAACGTGGCGCTGCCCAGCATCGGCGCGGACCTCGGACTGGACGAGGCGGGACTGGGCTGGGTGACCAACGCCTACCTGCTGGCGTTCGGCGGCTTCATGCTGCTCGGCGGGCGCGCCGCCGACCTCCTCGGACCGCGCCGGGTGTTCACCGGCGGACTCATCGTGTTCACCGCGGCCTCGGCGCTGGCCGCATCGGCCCCGACACCCGCCGTCCTGATCGGTGCCAGAGCGTTGCAGGGACTCGGGGCGGCCGTGCTCATCCCCGCCCAACTGGCCCTGCTGGCCACGACGTTCACCGAGCCCGCCGCGCGTCATCGCGCCTTCGGAGTGTGGAGCGCCATGGCGGCGGCGGGCGCGGCCATCGGCACCGCACTGGGCGGCCCCCTCACCGACCTGTTCGGCTGGCCGTCGATCTTCCTGATCAACCTGCCCGTCGGCGTGCTGGCGCTGGCATTCGGCCGGATGCTGCCGGCCGATCCGGCACGGTCGGGTCGTGCCGTCGGCCGACTCGACGTACCGGGCGCCGTCACCGGCACCGCGGCGTTGCTGAGCATCGGCTATGCCATCGGGGCGCTCGGCGACGCAGCGACCCGCACCCCGGCGTGGGCGCTGCTCGCGACCGGGCTGGCGCTGCTGATCGGCTTCCTCCTCCTGGAAGCACGCAGCGAGCACCCGCTCATGCCGCTGCGCCTGTTCACCGTCCGCCAGGTGCGCGGATCGGCCATCGTGAACGCGCTGGTCGGCGCGGCACACGTGCCCGCCTTCGCCTTGCTGGCGCTCTACCTACAGAACACCCAGCACTACAGCCCTACCGAGTCGGGCCTGGCGGTGCTGCCCGTGGCCGCGGCGAACATCGTCATCTCCCGCACCCTGCTCCCGTTGGCGCTGGACCGGCTCGGCGCTTGGCGGGTGCTGACCGCCGGCCTCGGACTGCAGGCCGTGGCCATGGCCCTGTTCGCCCGCCTGCCCGAGCACGGGGACTACCTGACCGATGTGCTGCCCGGTGCGGTGCTGCTCGGCATCGGCCTGCCCGCGGCCTTCGTCGGCGTAACCGCGCCCGCGCTCGCGGCGGTCGACGAAGCCGACGCCGGGATCGCGGCGGGAATCGTGAACACCGCACAACGCGTCGGGTCAGGACTCGGGGTCACCGTCGTGCTGCTGATCGCCGAGCTGGCGAGCAGGCGGTCGGCGATGCCGGACGCTTACCTGAGCAGCCTCAATCTCGCCTTCGCGGTCGCGGCCGCGCTGGCCGCGACCGGCGCGGTTCTCACCGTCGCGCTCCTGCGCACCAGACCGGGCCCACCGACCGGACCCACCCTCGACACGTCGGCCCCGGCCACGGCACACGACTGATCGGAAACCCTGACGACGACCGGCGGACGAGGGCGCTCGGGAAGGAGGAGGAACAGGCGAAGCGCCATGGCGGCAAGCGGTCCGCCGCGTGATCCCGGCCGGACGCATGTGCACGGAATGGGCGACGGCCGCCCTCCCTGAGGGGGAAGGCGGCCGTCGTCACGTCTGCGACCTGAGTCGATGCGAGTGGAGCCAAGGGGAGTCGAACCCCTGACCTCTGGTATGCAAAACCAGCGCTCTGCCAACTGAGCTATGGCCCCGGGCATGCCGCCGCGGCGGCATGGGAACGCGTAGAGCATACCGCCCTCGCGGAGGGGATGGTGTGTGGGCGCCGCAAGGGGACGAACGCCGCCCACAGGTGGAACGCAGACGGCAGCCACCGGCACGCGGCCGTGCCGTGGCTCGCCGGTCTGCGCTGGACTAGTTCTCGCTGGCCGCGGTGGCTTCCGTCCACAGGTCGAGCTCGGCACGGTCGGCCTGGATCTTCCGGTAAACGGCGAACGCCCCGAGGGCCACCAGCACCAGCACGATGATCTTCTTCACGGCGTGGACCCCTTCTTCGATCACGGATATTCGGGTCAGGAAAGGACGCGCGGCTCGGAGAGCGAAAGCCCCCGGCACCAGGCCGGAGTCCCTCTGCCCTTCCATCCGAGCGGAAGGCGTCGGTAGAGAACTTTATGGGGTTGTCTCCCTGCAGACTAGCAACCCCCCGGCGGATCTCCCGCCCCGCCGCGTGTTTCCCCCGGCGTCCCAGGTCGCGGGCGGCGCCGGCGCCGCTTCGATTCGGCGCGGCCTGGGCGTGTCCGGACACCCCCGAACCGCCCGCCGACCTAGCGTGAGCAGCGCAGACGCGGGGATGCGGAGCATGGCCGACGAACGCAAGGGGGCGGGCCGGGACCGGCCAGGCGGCCCGGCCGCGGGGGAGGGGCGCCGCGGCCGGGCCGCCGGGAAGGACTCGGACCGGGCCCCCGGAGCCCCTGGCGCACCGAGGGGATGCCCGCCGGGGAGCCCGGGCGCGAGCGCGGCACCGGCGACACCGACGGCGACGGCACCGGCGGCGAGCGCCCCAGGGCGTCCTGGATCCGCTTCTTCATCACCCTCGCCGCCGTCTACCTGGTCGCCTTCGGCCTCACCTGGCTCACCGACGGCCGCGGCGCCGCCACCGTCCCCTACACCTCCTTCACGCAACAGGTCGCCGCGGGCAACGTCAAGGAGGTCTACGCGCGCGGCGACACCATCGAGGCACCCTCAAGAAGGCGCGGCAGGTGCCCGGCGGTTCCATGGGCGGCACCTACACCTCCTTCACCACCGAGCGCCCCGCCCGCTCGGCCCCGACGACGACCTCGGGGCCGTCGCCCGCTCCCCCCGGAATGACCGGCGCCGACCTCGCCAACCTGGTGAACGAGGCCGCGCCGCTGGCCGCCCGGCGCGGCGAGGACGCGGTGCGGGCGGCCGACTTCGCCGACGCCTTGGAGAAGGTCCAGCTCGGCACCGCCAGGGCGGTCGTGATGCCGGAGCGGGAGCGCACCCGTACCGCCTGCCACGAGTCCGGCCACGCGCTCCTGGGCATGCTCCAGCCCGGCGCCGACCCGGTCCGCAAGATCTCCATCGTCCCCCGCGGCCGCGCCCTCGGGGTGACGCTGTCCACCCCCGACGACGACCGGTACGGCTACGACACCGCCTACCTGAGGGGCCGCATCACCGGCGCGCTAGGGGGCATGGCCGCCGAGTCGCTGGTCTTCGACGTGGTCACCACAGGCGCTGAGAGCGACCTGGAGAACACCACCGCCATAGCCCGGCAGATGGTAGGCCGGTGACATGTCGGAGGCCATCGGGCCGATGACGGTGCTTCCCGGCCCAGACGGCGAACGCCCCGGCCAGGTGTTCGCCCCCGCGACGCCGGACGCCGTCGACTCCGAGGTGCGGAGGATCGTGGAGCAGTGCTACGTGGCCGCCCGGTGCCTCCTGGCCGACAACCGCGCGCGCTTGGACGCCATGGCGCACGCGCTCCTGGAGCACGAGACGCTGGACGAGAAGGACGCCTACGCCGCCGCGGGCCTGCCCGCGCCCTCAGGAGGCGAGGAGGGCGCCGCGGAGGCACCGGAGGAGGCCCAGAGGCGGACAGGGGACCCGGAAGCCGCGCTCGGCCGGGGGGACGAGGGGGTAGGGGGCGTCAGAGGCACCAGGGGCCACGGGGACCCCGGGGATGACGGATCAGGGGCCGGAACCGCCCCTGGGGAGGCCCCCGGGGAGGCCGACAGGGAAGCCGGCGGGGACGGCTCAGGTCAGCAGTGACAGCCGCTTGAGGTTGGTCAGGGTCTCCTCCGGTGTCAGGGCGGCCTCGTTCAGCCGCCTCCACACCATCTGGCAGCCGCGCACCCCCTCCTCCGACTCCACGATGGAGCCGCCGTGCGGGGCGTCCACATAGGCCAGCGACGCCTCGTCCTCGTCGAACTCCAGCACCGTGAACGGCCCCGCCGCCCCCGCGTGCGGCCCCGCGGACGCCGCCAGTAGCCGCACCGTCACGCGGTCGTTGCCGCGCTGCAGGTCGACGATGCGCCGCAGCTGCGCGTGCAGCAGGTCGGGGTCGCCCGACACCCGGCGCAGCGCGTCCTCTTCGAGCACCGCGTGGTACCGCCACAGGCTGTCCCGGTCCAGCGCCTCCTGGCGCTTCAGGTAGGCCGCCACCATCCGCTCCACCGACCGCTCGCTCCGCCCCTGCGCCCGCGCCAGGAGCGCCGTGTACTCGGGCACCTGCAGCAGGTCGGGGACGAGGATGCCCGCGTAGGTGTCGATGGCGACCGCCCCGGCCTCGTTGCCGACGTAGGCCGAGGAGAGCACGTCCTCGTACTCCGTCCACCACGGGCGCAGCCGCGACTCGCGCACCAGGGTGAGGATGGCCTCGCGCTGCCCTCCCGTCACCCCGTACAGCTTCAGCAGCGCCGAGACCTCCATCACCGACGGCCACTTGCGGATCCCCGTCTCGATGTGGCCCAGCTTGGCAGGGGACCATTCCAGGACGTCGGCCACGTCGCTGAGCGTCATCCCGGCTTGGACACGGCGTCGCCGCAGCTCCGCGCTGAGTCGGCGTCGACGGACGGTGGGGCTGGTCATAGCGCTGTCCCCGAACACGCGAAGTACCGTTTCCGTGGCACTAGCGAAGCACTATGCCTAGCCTCTAGCAATGAATTCCTAGAAATCGGCCGCGAATGGGCCCGTGCCGGTGCCCCGCGAGGGCCGTCCTCCCCCCTCAGCGCAGGACCTTCAGCCCCACGATGCCGCAGATCAGCAACACCAGGCTCAGAATTCGCGGCAGGCTCTCCGGCTCCCCCGGCCACACCATCCCCACGACGGCGGTGCCGACCGCGCCGATGCCCGCCCACACGGCGTAGCCGGTGCCGACCGGGATGCTGCGCAGCGCGTACGCGAGCCCCGCCATGCTTCCGGCGAGGGCGGCGGCGAACACGAGGGAGGGGAGGAGGCGGGTGAAACCTCGGTCCGGTCCAGGGCGGTCGCCCAAACGGTTTCCAGGAGCCCGGAGAGGACGATGACGAGCCAGGCCAAGGTGCGCACCTGCGATTCGGGTTCCGCGCCGTCTCCGCGTCACCGGGTACGCCGCACCCCGTCCGGGGAGCGGCGCCATTCGCGCGGCCCCTGCCTGGGGAAAACCAATTAGGTCCCAAGGCCCCGACTTTCGTCCATCTTGAACACCTACACGAACGGGAATGCTCCCTCCATCGCAGGTGATCAGGGTCACCACAGAACACATGGGTCACCGAAGGCGTACCATGCACCAGGACAGACCCTTCAGAAGGACGATAATGAGCCACCCCATCGACGACGCCGAGCAGTTGATCGCGAACGCCGAGGAGGAGTTCCCGCCGCCGGTGCGTTCGCGCCTCATCGCGAAGCTGCGCAAGGGGGCGCACATCGACGACGCCGCGCGCGAGCTCGGCCTCACCCCGCAGCGGGTGTTCTCCGCCGCCAGGATTCTCGGGCAGTTCGGCGAGCAGCTCGACGCCACGCTCACCGCCCAGCGCGACCCCGAACTCCCGCACGGCACGGTGACCGGCTTCAACAAGCGCTGCCGCTGCCCGCAGTGCCGGGGCGCGGTGAACCGCCGCATCTGATCCGCGGCGCCCGCGCCGCATCGCCACCGCACCGCCCGCGCCGCACCACCGCCGGCCGCCCGCCGGGGAGGTGGCCGCAGGACCGCCGGGCGGGATCGTCCGCCATCGGGATCCACCGGACACGACCGGGCGCCACGGCATGTTCACCGCGATGACATCGGCCGGATCCGGCTCATCATGCTTATCGATCTTCAAGCCGGGGAAACCGGTCACCATGAACGAGCGTGTGGACTGGGCCGCGATGAGCGACGAAGAGTTCATAGCGCTGGTGCGCCAGCTCATGGACGCACCGCCTGTTCCGGCCAACGACGAGGATTAGCCCCCGCAGGTCTCTGACCGGCTCCCCCGCCGGACGACGGTGGCACGCGGGGACCGCCCCGCGTTCTTCCGGCGTGCCGTCGCCCCGCTGACGACGCGGCGGCCGGGCGGGGAGGGCCGGACACGGCCCCGCAGGGGACGGCGGCCGCACGGCGCGGCCGCGGCGACCCGCACCACGGCCATGGGCGGTGCGGGCAGGGGATGCGTGTGCCCGGCGCCGACGCCCCGGGGCGGTGCGGGAGGCGGGGAAGCCGGGTTTCGGACACGTCCTTTCCCGCTTTAGTGACGAGTCGAAATAGCGACCTGCCGTTTTGTCGACATTCCCGCGGCGAGGGGGCGCCCCGCGGTTCCATCGGCTCCGTCCCCGCGATCAGCCCTCCGGGCCGCCTTGAGCGTCGGCACCGCCTTCCCCCTGGGGCCCATACGGCCCGTTCGGCCCGTGTGGGACGCGCGAGGAGCCCGGGGCGCCCGGGTCGCCGGGGACCCCGGTGGCCCTTGGGGAGGCATCGGAGGCCACCGCCCTCCCGATTCGGTCCCGCAGATCCCGCAGGTACCCCACCAGTTCCTTCGGCTCCAGCACGGTGAACTCGAACCCGAGGAACGCGAGGTGGATCGCCAGGGTCTCCCACCCATGGGCGCCGGTGCGCAGCTCGCACGTGCCCTCGTCCACTGAGGTCAGCACCCCGACCAGAGGGGAGATCCGCTGCGTCACCTCCGCCTCGGGCGCGTGCAGGAGGATCCGCGCCGTGTGCGAATAAGGGGAGCTGGAGATGCTCTTCGCCACGTAGCTGGCCGCGTCGTCCGGGGGAGTGCGCGGGAGGAAGCGCGGCCCCCTGGACAGCGGGTACTCGATCCGGTCCAACCGGAAGATCCGCCAGTCGCCCCGGTCCACGTCCCAGGCCAGCAGGTACCAGCGCCCCGAGACGTGCACCATCCGGTGCGGCTCCACCAGGCGCCGCGTCTCGGCCCCGGTGTAGTCGCGGTACCCGAACCGCAGGCTCTCCGCGTCGCGGCAGCACGCGGCGATCTCCGTCAGGTGCTCACCCTCGACCATCGGCGCGCGGCGCCCGATCGCGTCGGTGTAGGCGTGCACGGCCCCGACGCGGCGACGCAGGCGGGAGGGGAGAACCTGCTCCAGCTTGGCCAGCGCGCGGGCCGAGGTCTCCTCGATCCCGGAGAGCGCCCCGCCGGCCGCGGCCGACCGGAGCCCTACGGCGACGGCGACCGCCTCCTCGTCGTCCAGGAGGAGCGGCGGCAGGGCCGAGCCCGCCCCCAGGCGGTATCCCCCGGCCACCCCGGGGGTGGCGTCCACCGGATAGCCGAGGTCCCGGAGGCGTTGGACGTCGCGCCGCACCGTCCGCGGTGTCACGTCGAGCCGGTCGGCGAGCTCGGTTCCGGTCCAGTCCCTGCGGGCCTGGAAGAGGGAGAGCAGCCGCAGGAGCCTCGCCGAGGTCTCAGAGGACATGGGACGGTCTTCCCTTCGAGAGGGAGCAGGGGCGGTCGGTGGAGGGGGAAGCCTACAACGAGCGGAACCGTCCGTGGTGCGAACTAGGCTGCCCCCATGCCATCGTCGAACCGCGACCGGGCCGGACGCACCGCCCGCCCCCAGGCCCCCGAGATCCCGAGTGAACTGACCGAGGCCGACCTCCCCGAACACGACCTGCGGGACGAGGGCGTGTACCTCGCCCTGGCCTTCGGGGGCCTGGACCTCACGGACCGCGCGGTCCTGGCGGCCGAGTTCGAGGGGTGCACGTTCACCCACACCCGTCTGACGGGGTCGAACCTGCGCGGGGCCCTCCTGTCGGACGTCGACCTCAAGAACGCGGACCTGGCCGGGGTGCGGGTGCGGGACGCGTCGCTGACGCGGGCGACGGTCACCGGGAGCAGGCTGACCGGTTCGGTGTGGTCCTCGTGCACCGTCCGGGACACGGTGTTCGAGGGGTGCAGGGTCGACATGGCCTCGTTCGGCTATTCGACGTTCAAGGACGTGGTCTTCCGCGACTGCAACCTGTCCGAGGTCGACTTCCAGGAGGCGGACATCAGGGGAGTGCGGTTCGAGGGCTGCAACCTGGAACGCGCGCGCTTCCACCACACGAGGGCGGAGAAGGCCCGGTTCGCCGACTGCGAACTGTTCGGCGTGACGGGCGTGGAGAGCCTGAAGGGGATCTCGGTGAAGACGACGGACGCCCAGGGGCTCCTGCTGGCTTTGGCGAATGCGATGAGCATCGAGATCGCGGATTAAGGGTGCCCCGAAGTGCTTGTGAACACGTTTTCACATGTTCACAAGTGTGCGCAAAAAAAGAAGAGGCGGAGCCCAAACAAGGACCCCGCCCCCACTCAAAAAAATGCGGCGGCAACCTACTCTCCCACCCCACACCATGGAGGCAGTACC
>NZ_JAQFWP010000037.1 GCF_027706745.1 Nocardiopsis suaedae
CGGTCGGAGGCCACCTCACGCAGGAACGCCGCCCACTCCCCGGAGGGAAAGGACAAGTGGCCGAGGTGAGGGTGCTTGCTGTCTCGCACATAGGCGGCCTGCTGCGCCCCCGGTCTCGCCACTTCGACGCAGTTGGGGTTGTTCCCACCGCTGTAGCTGCTCTTGCACCAGGTCAGGGCGGAGTGCGTCATTCGAACTCTCCTCGAATAGCCACGGTCACCTCAGGAGCGGTCGGAGGCCACCTCACGCAGGAACGCCGCCCACTCCCCGGAGGGAAAGGACAGGTAGCCGATTCTGCGGTTCTGCGTGTCCCGGACGGCCGCCCCGCCCTCGGGGATCGGGGCGAACTCCACACACTCACCGCCTGTGTCGTTGCTGTAGCTGGACTTGCGCCAGGTCAGGACGGGGGGCGTCATTCGAACTCTCCTCGGATTTCCGTGATCAGCTTCAGCGATTCCGCCGCAGGAAGCGCCGCGCCCTGGAGGTCCCCGAACAGCCGCAGGTAGTCGTCGACCGCTTCGGCGTCTTGGGTGCCGGTTCCCGAGCGCCGTGTCTCCAACCAGAGCAGGTAGCCGCCGTCCACCCGATACAGGACGAACCCGTTCGAGAGCCCGGGGTGGTGCTCAGTGGCGAAGGGCACGACCTGCACCGAAACGTAGGGCCAGTCCGCCACCTCCATGAGGCGGTCGAGCTGGTTCCTCATGATCGCACGCCCGCCCACGGGCCGCCGCAGGACCGTCTCATCGAGGATCAGGAGGAGCCGGGGAGGCGCCTCTCCTTCCAGGAGCCGCTGCCGGGCCCTGCGCGCCTGCACCAGCTCTTCGAGCTTGGCCGCCGGGGCATTGGGGAGCCCGGAACGGAGCAGGGTCCGCATGTAGTCCTCGGTCTGTACCAGGCCCGGCACGACCGACAGCGAGTACTGCCGGATCTCGGTCGCGGCCCGCTCCCGCTGGGCGGCCTGCTGGAACCAGGGCGGGAGCAGGTCGCTTTCGGCCGAGCCGTCCCACGCCGTCTCCAAGATTTTTTTAGTGCCGAGAGCCGCGTCGATCTTCACGACGTGCGACCGTTTGATCCCGCGTTTTCCGCGTTCCATCGCGCTCAGCATCGCCGCCGATATACCGGTCGCCCCGGCGAGGTCCGTCAACGGGATTCCGACTTTCTCCCGCTCGGCACGTATCTGACGACCGATCCGCGCCCACCGCGCACTGTTCTTTCCCACCATGCTCTACACATCAGCACGGCACGAACACTGCCGTCCACCCCACTGGTACGGCCAG
Organism: Nocardiopsis suaedae; assembly: GCF_027706745.1. Taxonomy (GTDB): domain Bacteria; phylum Actinomycetota; class Actinomycetes; order Streptosporangiales; family Streptosporangiaceae; genus Nocardiopsis_A; species Nocardiopsis_A suaedae. The sequence continues at coordinate 1,278 of NZ_JAQFWP010000037.1, forward strand.
GGTCGAAGTTGGTCGAAGGTATAGCAGGTCAGAGCGCATTCCGGGCAGTGTAAGAGGACACAAGAAAGGCCCCATCCGGTAATCCCGTACCGGACAGGGCCGATCCCCACCAGTGACAGCGAAAAGGACGCCCGGTGAGGACCATGGAGAACATTACACCTGAGATAATGACGACAGAGCCGGTTCACGTACATCCCGGTGTATTCCGGTGCAGCCTTCCCGGTGAACTCACGGCCGCCGCGCAGGCCCGTGACTGGGCGGCCGCCACGCTCACCGCCCGCCTCGGGCTCCCCTCCGAGACCGCCGAAACCGCCAAACTCCTGGTGAGCGAGACCGTCACCAACGCCGTCCTGCACACCCTCAGCGGGCGCCCCGGCGGATCCGTCACCGTCGAGATCCACCCCGGCCCCGCATCCGTACGCTTCGAGGTCCACGACGCCGGAGGCGCCGCCACCGCGCCCTGCCCCGTGCTCGCCGCCCCCGACGCCGTCCACGGGCGCGGTCTGGCCCTTGTCGCGGCCCTCACCTCCGAATGGGGCCCCTTGGTCCACGGCCGGGTGCGCGGCGTCTACTTCACCCTCCCCACTCAAAACCCACGGGAGGACCGATGAGCCCGGTCCACCGCCCCGACCCGGCCACCGAGCGGGCCGACGCCCTCTACGACGCGGTCTCCGAGGCCCTCCGAGAACGCGGCCGCCACGTCGGCGAGCGCATCGCCGCCCAGCGGACCGCCGATGCCGCCTTCACCGCCCTCGACGAGCACCTTCGCTCGGGCGGGCTCCTGCCCACCCCCTGGCGCTCCGCCGCTCCCACAGCCCATCCGCACGGCCTGTGACGGGCGGCCCCCGGGCCCTTCTCCCCGGCCCTCCTCCTCGGCGGGGAGGGCCGTCGGCCGTGTGGCGGGGCGCGCCCTCCTCCCCCGTGGGGAGGGCGATATCGCCTTCGCGGGGGATACCTCCGCACCGGGATGCCGCGAGCATGTGGGAAACGCCGACGCCGTCACTCCCCACATCCTGAAGGACTCGGCCATGAACGAGAACCAGCCCCCGGTACCGCTCCGCGGACCGTCGCGGTCCGTCGAGCGCGCGCCCGCCCCCGACCTCGCGCGCGGGATGATGCTGCTGCTGATCGCGCTCGCGAACACCCCGATCTACCTGTGGGCCACCACCCACTCGTCGAGCAGCAACCACCCCATGGACGAGGGGACGCTGGACAGCGCGGTGAGCGCCGTGCTGATCGTCGTCGCCGACCTCCGGGTCTATCCGATGTTCGCGTTCCTCTTCGGCTACGGCATCGTCCAGCTCTACCTGCGCCAGCAGGCCGCAGGGGTCTCCGAGGCCGACGCCCGCGCGCTGCTGCGCAGACGCAACCTCCTGCTCATCGCCTTCGGCGCGGTGCACGCGCTGCTCCTGTGGTACGGCGACATCATCGGCGCCTACGGGCTCGTCGGCCTCGTCCTCGTCGCCCTCTTCCTGCGGCGCTCCGACCGCACCCTGCTCACCTGGGCCGGGATCGGCACGGGCCTGCTCGTGCTTCTGGCCGTCCTCTCCGTCGTGGGCGCTTCCTTCGCGGCCGGCCCGGAAGACGGGCAGGCGGCGACCTCGCCCGCCACGGACTCCGCCTTCATGATGGCGCCCATCGCCGAGGAGAACCCCCTGTGGGCGGCGGTGCTGCGCATCGCGTACTGGCCGCTGATCGTCATCGGCCAGGGCGTGGTCGGCGTGGCCGTCCCCGTCGCGATCGTCCTCGCCTTCTGGGCGGCGCGGCGCCGCATCCTCGAAGAGCCGTGGAACCACCTGCCGCTGCTGCGCCGCACCGCGGTGGTCGGCATCGCGGTCGGGTGGCTCGGACCGCTGCCGAGCGCCCTGCACCACCTCGGCCTGCTCGCGGTGCCTGAGGCCGCCGCGTGGGTCTTCTGGCCCGTCCAGCTGGCGACCGGCCTGGTCGGCGGTATCGGGTACGTCGCCCTGTTCGGCCTGATCGGCGCACGGCTGCGGGGCCGCCCCCTGGGGCGGGTCGGAACGGCCGTCTCCGCCGTCGGGAAGCGCTCCATGTCCTGCTACATCGGGCAGTCGGTGCTGTGCGCCCCGATCCTGTCCGCGTGGGGCCTGGGGCTGGGCGCCCATCTGGGCAGCGCGGCCATGGCGCTGTTCGCCGTGGGGGTCTGGCTGGCCACGCTGGCCTTCGCCGTGCTGCTGGAGCGGGCCGGGAAGCGCGGCCCGGCCGAGGTCGCGCTGCGCCGCCTGGCCTACCGCCGCACGACGGCCGACCCGGCCGATGCGGGTTCCACGACGCGCTGAGCTCCGGTTCGTGCGCCGGAGGGGGAAAGCGGTGAAAATGGCGCCATGGGTGACGATCAGGCAACAACGGAGTCCATCGCCGTCACCGGGGCGACCGGTTCGGTGGGCGGGCGGGTCGCCGCGCGGCTGGCCCGCCGGGGCGCGGCGCAGCGGCTCGTGGTGCGCGACCTGAACCGGGCCCCGGAGCTGCCCGGCGCCTCGGCGGCGATGGCGGCCTACGAGGACCGGACCGCGATGCGCAGGGCCCTGCAGGGCGCCACGACCCTGTTCCTGGTCTCGGCCACCGAGTCGGCCGACCGGGTGGACCGGCACATCGCCGCCGTGGACGCGGCGGTCGAGGCCGGGGTGGGGCGGATCGTCTACCTGTCGTTCCTCAACCCCGGCCCGGCGGCGGTGTTCACCTTCGCCCGGGACCACTTCTTCACCGAGGCGCACATCCGCTCCACCGGGGTGGCCCACACCTTCCTGCGCCCGTCCCTGTACCTGGACCTGCTGCCGGGGTGGGCGGACGAGCACGGGGTGGTGCGCGGTCCGGCCGGGAGCGGCCGCGTCGCCTGGGTGGCGCGCGACGACATCGCGGACGTGGCCGCCGAGGTGCTGTTGGAGCCGGGCGCCCACACAGGCCGCGCCTACGACCTGACGGGGCCGGAGGCGGTGACGCTGGGCGAGACGGCGGGGCGGCTGACGTCGCTGACCGGCAGGACCGTCCGGTACGTCCCGGAGACCTGGGAGGAGGCGCTGGAGTCCCGGCGCGCCACCGGGGCCCCGGAGTGGGCGGTCGAGGGCTGGGCGAGCTCGTACGCGGCCGTCGCGGCCGGGGAGCTGGACACGGTCTCCCCTGCGGTGCCCGACATCACCGGCCATCCGGCCCAGACGATCGAGGGCTACCTGCGCAAGCACCCGAGCGCCTTGAACCACGTCGAACCCGCTTAGGGCCCACGCGGACGGGCGGACGCGCCCTTGTCGGTCCCAGGGAAGCCGGGATTGCAACGGACATGCCGGGTTCCCCGAGATCGACGGGGGATCCGCGCCACGGCCCCATGCCGGGCGCACGGGGACACGACCGTACGTGGTCGGCCTGCCGCCTCCGCCAGGCGGCCCCGCGGGTCCCCGGTCCCCGTCCACGTGTCGCGCGCCCCGGCGTGCTGGCGAAGGGAGCGGCCGCGCCGCTCCCCTCTCCGCCCTCAAGGGTGCGCCCTTGCCGTGCTCACCCTCTCTCCTCGACCACCTTCAGGCCGCCCTCCTCGTGCTCCTTGCGCAGGGTCTTCTTGTCGAACTTGCCGACACTGGTCTTGGGGACCTCGGCGATGAAGGCCCACCGCTCCGGGAGCTGCCAGCGGGCGACCCGGTCCGCCAGGTGGGCGCGCAGCTCGGCGGCGTCGGCCGTGTGGCCGTCCCGGAGCACCACGGCCACCAGGGGGCGCTCGTCCCACTTGGGGTCGGGCACGGCGATGACGGCGGCCTCGGCGACCGCGGGGTGCTCCATGACCCGGTTCTCCAGCTCCACCGACGAGATCCACTCCCCGCCGGACTTGATCACGTCCTTGGCGCGGTCGGTCAGCGTCAGGAACCCGTCGGGACTGAGGGTGCCCACATCGCCGGTGCGGAGCCAGCCGTCCTCGAACTTCGCGGGGTCGGTGTCCTTGTAGTAGGAGCCCGCGATCCACGGGCCGCGCACCTGGAGCTCGCCGACGCTCTTCCCGTCGTTGGGCACGACCTCTCCGCCGTCGCCGACCAGGCGCCCCCGCACACTGGCCGGGAGCCGCCCCTGGGAGAGGCGGTAGGCCCACCGCTCCTCCCCCTCGGTCCCGGTCGGCGGGTTGGCGACGCTGCCCAGCGGCGAGGTCTCGGTCATGCCCCAGGCGTGCACGACGGGCACGCCGAAGCGCTCCTCGAAGACCCGCATCAGCGACGGCGGGCAGGCGGCACCGCCGACCACGACCCGGTTCAGCGACGACACGTCGCGCGGGCGCTCCTCCAGCTCGGCTGCCAGGCCCTGCCAGATGGTGGGCACCGCGGCGGCGATGGTGGGGCGCTCGACCTGGATCATGTCGGCGATGGCGGCCGGCTGGAGGAACCGGTCGGGCAGCAGCAGCGACGGGCCGACCATCATCGCCGCGTACGGCAGGCCCCACGACATGGCGTGGAACATCGGGACGATCGCCAGCGCCTTGTCCCCCTGGCTCAGCCCCTTGCCGTCGCTCATGCACACCTGCATGGAGTGCAGCCAGATGGAGCGGTGGCTGTAGACGACGCCCTTGGGGTCGCCGGTGGTGCCGGAGGTGTAGCACATGGCGGCGGCGTCCCGCTCGTCGACGACGGGCCAGTCGAACTCCTCCGGACGGCCCTCGATCAGGGCGTCGTAGTGGTGCACCCGCACCCCGTCGGCGTCCAGCGCCGACAGGTCGGCCCCGGCGTCCCCGGCGACGATGACGTGCCGGACGGTGCTGAGCTTCGGCAGCAGCGGGGCGAACAGCGGCACCAGGCTGGCGTCGACGATGACGACCTCGTCCTCGGCGTGGTCGGCGATGTAGGCGAGCTGGGACGGGTGGAGCCGGATGTTCAGCGTGTGCAGCACCGCGCCCATGGCCGGAACGGCCAGGTAGGCCTCCAGGTGCTCCTGGTTGTTCCACTGGAAGGTGGCGACCCGCTGGTCGCCGGTGATGCCGAGCTCGCGCAGGGCGTGGGCCAGCTGCGCGGCCCGGCGCCCCACCTCCCGGTAGGTGGCCGAGTACGGCTCGCCCCCGGTCCAGGTGACCACCTCGGCGTCGCCGTGGACGGTGGTCCCGTAGCGGACCAGGTCCCCGATCGACAGCGGTACGTCCTGCATCGTGCTGCGCATGGTGATTGTCCTCGCTCCCGGCTACGGCGGCCCGTGTGATGCGTGTCACCGAACCTAGGAGCGCTGTGGGCCCACGTACAGGCGTGCCCGGCAATCGTTACCTAACAGTGTTAGGAGAGGGTGGAGGCGGCTCTGCGGCCCATGGGGCCCGAGGGAGAGGAGGCCTTCCGAGGGGTCGGCCCCGCCCTGGCACGACGGTGCGCGCACGGCGCCCCACCTCCCCCGATGTCCCCCGAGGGCCCCGAAAAGCCCCCTTCGGCCTGCGGATCCGCCGACCCGCCGACCGCAGGCTTGACCTTGACACCGTGACAAGGTCTTCACTGGGGCGTCGGAGGTGGTCCCCATGGAAACGACCGGAACGACACCGCAGCACACCCGCATGGCCGAGGCCCTGTCCGCCGGGGACCGGTCGGTCCGGCTCCGCGCGGCCCTCGCGCTCGGGTCGAACCCCGACCCCGCGCTCCTGGACACGCTGGTCGAGCGGTGCGCGGCCGAGCCCGACTTCTTCGTGCGGGACATGCTGGCCTGGGCGCTGATCCGCCTCCCGGCGAAGACCGCCCTGCCCCGGATCCGCCGGGAGCTCGGGGCCGAGCGCCCGCAGGCCCGGAGCCAGGCGCTGCACCTGCTGTCGAAGTTCGGTGACGCGGACACCTGGCCCTGGATCACCCGCGACCTGCTGCACGACGCGAACGACCAGGTCGCGCGGACCGCGTGGCGCGTCGCGGCCGCCCTCGCCCCCGAGGACGGGGAGGAGAGGCGGCGCCTGGCCGGTGAACTGGTCCGCCAGCTCGGCCGGGGCGGCCGCGACGTCCGGCTGAGCCTGAGCCGGGCCCTGGTGGAGCTCGGCGAGGCGGCCGCGCCCCTCCTGGCGGAGGCCGCGGAGAGCCCCGACCCGGAGGCGGCCGCGCACGCCCGCGCCACCGAGCGGCTGCGTCAGGACCCGGACAGCGGTTTCGACGCGGCCCTCGCAGAGGCCGAGCGCGTCGTCCTGCTCGGCCCGGAACGGGCCGCCTCTGCCGCCGCAGCGGCCGCGTCGGTGGACGCCGGAGCGCCGGAGGCCGCAGGACCCGCGGCAGGGGCGGACACGGCGGACCCGGCAGAGGTGGACCCGGCAGGGGCCGCACCGGCGCCGGAGGCCCGGGAATGCTGATCGGCGAGGTCGCCCGCCGGTCCGGGGTGAGCACCCGGATGCTCCGGCACTACGACGCCCTGGGGCTGGTGCGGCCGACCGGCCGCACCGCCGGCGGCTACCGCGAGTACTCCGCCGAGGACGTCCGCAGGATCTTCCACGTGGAGAGCCTGCGGTCCCTCGGGTTGTCGCTCAAGCAGATCGGGCGCGCCCTGGAGGACCCGGCCTTCGCCCCGGCCGCGCTGGTCGCCGACCTCATCCGGGTGACGGAGGCGCGACTGGCCCGGGAGCAGGAGCTGCTCGACCGGCTCCGCGCGATCGGCACGTCGGCGCCGGGGGGCTGGCAGGACGTGCTGCGCGCCGTCGAGCTCATGCGCGGGCTCGACTCGGCGAGCCCCGCGCGCCGGAACCAGGCCGTCCTGTCCCGCTCGGAGGACGTGCCGGTCCCCGCCGAGCTGCTGGCCAAGGCGGTGTTGGAGGAGTCCGACCCGCACGTCGCCGGTGCCCTGCGCTGGGCGCTCGCGCGGTCGGGCGGCGACGCCGCGGAGGCACTGGCCGCCGGAGCGCGCTCGCAGGACGTCGGCGTCCGGCGGCGCGCGGTGCAGGCGATCGCCGCGATGCCCGGGGCTCCGGGCACGTCCGCGGTTCTGGAGGAGGCCCTTGGGGATCCGGACGCCGCGGTGCGCCGCCACTCCGCCCTGGCCCTGGGCAGGCAGGGCGCGGCCGCCGCCGTGCCCGAGCTCGTCGCCATGGTGGTCGAGGGCGCCAACGACGTGGAGGCCGCGGAGGTCCTGGGGGTGCTGTCCCGGGACGCCGGTTGCGCGGAGCGGATCACGGCCGCCATCACCGACGAACTCGCCACACCCGGAGCGGACACCGCCACACGGATCCGCCTCACCCAGGCGCTGGTCGAACTCCCGGGAGAAGCGGCCCGGGAGATCCTGCGCGGGTTGACCCACGATGACGACAGCGCCGTCGCCCTGGTCGCCTCCGCCCTTCGAGCGGGGTGCGCCCCTATCCGGCGATGATCTCGACAATGGTGCTGTCAAAACCGCCGGAATGACAGCACCATTGTCGAGATCATCGCCGAGGGGGCGGGCGAGGGGTGCAGGGGCGGATTGGGTGGTGGAATCGACACCTGCATCCACCAGAAAGCGCCGATTTCACGGCGCAGGATGCCCGAGCCCCGCTCCCGTGCCCGGTATGTGCCGCCCGTCGCCCGGCGGGCGCCGCGAACGCCGACAGCCCCGGCCCCCTGACCCCCGTGGCCTGCCGCCCGGCCGGGGACCGTTAGCGGGGTACCTGCCCAGCCGCTCACCCGGACCGCGAGCAGCCCGCCGCCCGGCAAGCAGGGCCGGGGAACCGCCCCGCTTCTGCCGTCGCCGCCATCGACGGCGACCACGCACACGCGACGCACTCGACAGCGCTGCGGGGTGGGGTGCTGGCCTGCGTCGTCGCCGCCCTCCACCCCACACCCCGCCGACCCTCCGCCCGGCCGGGGCCGTGGACGGGGCGCCGCCCCGGCTTCACGGGCGGGCGGGTCACGATCAGGACAGAGGGTACTCCTCCAGCCTCCGCTTCAGGTCCTCCGCGGCTGCCCGGGGGTCCTCCGCCTCCGTGATCGCGCGGACCACGACCACCCGGCGGCCACCGGCCTCCAGCACCTCGCCCAGGTTCTCCGCGTCGATGCCCCCGATGGCGAACCACGGGCGCCCCTCCGCGAGCTCCGCGGCCCGGCGCACCAGCTCCAGCCCGGCGGCCGGGCGTCCCGGCTTGGTGGGGGTGGCCCAGGTCGGGCCGACGCAGAAGTAGTCCGTTCCGGCCTCCTTGGCCGACGCGGCCGCCACATCGGCGTTGTTGTTCGACCGGCCGATGAGGGGCCCATCGCCGATGATCTCGCGCGCGTACGGCACCGGCAGGTCGTTCTGCCCCAGGTGCAGCACGTCCGCACCCGCCGCGCGCGCGATGTCGGCGCGGTCGTTGACGGCCAGCAGCGCCCCGTGCCGGGCGCACGCCTCGCGCATGACCTCCAGGGCCTCCAGCTCCTGGCGCGCTTCCAGGCCCTTGTCCCGGAGCTGGACGATGTCCACACCTCCGGCGAGGGCCTCGTCCAGGAACGCGGCCAGGTCGCCCCGCTCCCGGCGGGCGTCGGTGCACAGGTACAGGCGGGCGCCGTCCAGGCGTTCGCGCAAGCTGTCGCTCATCCGGCCAGGGTAGCGGTGCGCCGCCGCGCCGCGAGCGGAGCAGTGGAGCCGAAAGCGGTGCGGTCTCGGTCCACTCGGGCCGGCCTGGCCGCAGGGGCCTTCGGCGGACCCGGCGGAAGGCGCGGGCGGCGCCCCGCCGACGGCGGCCCCGGCCGACGGCGGCCCCGGCCGACGGCGGCCCCGGCCGACGGAGACGACGCCGCTCCGGCGGCCGCCTCTCGTCCATGCCCCTGCCGCCCCGGGAACCACGGCGGCCGCGCAGGACACAGGGCGCGAGGCCCGCCCGTGCGGACCACCGCGTCAGCGGGCCACCGGGGCGCGCGCCCGTGGGAAGGCGCACGCCCGCGCGGCCTCAGAAGGCGCCGAGCGCCTGCGCCCTGCGCCGCACCTCCGTCCCGCGGTTCTCCACCAGGGCCTGCACCGGCGTGCCCGGCAGGGTGTCGTCCGGGGTGAAGAGCCACTCCAGCGCCTCCTCCTCGGAGAAGCCGCTGTCCGCCAGCAGGGTCAGGGTCCCCGGCAGCCCCTTGACGACGTCCCCGCCCGAGATGAACGCGGCCGGGATCATCACCTCTCCCCCGCGCTTCACGCCGAGCAGCCGGTGGTCGCGCATGTACTGCTTGACGCGGTTCGGGCCGACGCCCAGCGCCGTGCCCGCCTCTTTCAGGGTCATCCAGTCACCGACCAGGTCGCCGGCGCCGTTGTCTTTCTCAGTCACGAACCCAATGTGCCACAGCCTCCGGACATCCAGGGCGCCTCGAGCACGCCGGGGCGCGCCGACTAGGATGGGGCACGTCATCCGCGGCGCACCGCCGGGATGGCGACGTCCCCGCGGGAGCCGGGTGGGACCCGGCTGAGAGGGGGGCTGCCGCCCCCGACCGCACGAACCTGATCCGGGTCATACCGGCGAAGGGAGCGGTGAGAGAACCCATGCCCGAACACCCGTCCGGCCCGTTCGACGCGGTGGTCGCCGGGGGCGGCCTGATCGGTCTGGCCACCGCCTGGCGCGCCGCCCGCCGCGGCCTGCGCACCGCCGTCGTCGCCCCCTCCGCCGAACCCGCCGCCGCCTCCGGGGTCGCCGCGGGCATGCTCACCCCCGCCACCGAGGCGGTCTTCGGCGAGGAGGGGCTGATGCGCCTGGGCGCCGCCTCGCGCGACCGCTACCCCTCCTTCGTCGCCGAGGTGGAGGCCGACGCGGGCGCCCCGGCCGGGTACCGCGCCCGCGGCACCCTGCAGATCGCCTTCGACACCGACGACCTGGCCCGCCTGGCCGACCTGGGCGAGCTGCAGTCCCGGCTGGGCCTGAAGGCCGAGCGCATCACCTCCCGCGAGTGCCGCCGCCTGGAACCGATGCTCGCCCCGCACGTGCGCGGCGGCGTGCACGCCCCCGACGACCACTCGGTGGACCCGCGCCGCCTGGCCGCCGCCCTGCGCCGGGCCGCCACCGCCCGCGGAACCGTGTTCGTCGCCGACCGCGCCGCCGAGGTGCTGTGCGCGGGCGGCGCGGTGCGCGGCCTGCGCACGGCCTCCGGCGCCGAGTTGGCCGCCGACCGTGTGGTCCTGGCCGCCGGGGCCTGGACCGCCGACATCGGCGGACTGCCGGAGGGCGTGCTGCCCCCGCTGCGCCCGGTCAAGGGCCAGCTGCTGCGGCTGCGCACCCCCGCGGGAGAGGAGCCGGTCGTCACCCGCACGGTGCGCGGCCTGGTCAAGGGCGCCCCCGTGTACCTGGTGCCGCGCGACGACGGCGAGATCGTGCTCGGCGCCACCCAGGAGGAGCGGGGCCGGGACACCCGCCTCACCGCGGGCGGCGTGTACGAGCTGCTGCGCGACGCCCACGAGCTGGTCCCCGGCGTCAGCGAGCTGGAGATCGCCGAGGCCTGCGTGGGCCTGCGCCCCGGCTCGCCCGACAACGGCCCGCTGCTGGGCCCGCTCGGCCCGCCCGCTCCCGCGGGCCTGCACCTGGCCGCCGGGCACCACCGGCACGGGGTGCTGCTCACCCCCGCCACCGCCGACGCCATGGCCGCCGCCCTGCTGGGCGAGGCCCTGCCGGAGGAGGCGCTCCCCTTCGCCGCGGCCCGCTTCGCCCCGGGGGCGCGGGCGGACGGCCCCGGGCGGGGCGCCGGAGCCCCCGGCGGACACGACGGACGCGACCGAGAGGAGTCCTGAAGCATGGAGGTGACCGTCAACGGGGAGCGGCGCACCGTCGGCCCCGGAACCACCGTCGGGGACGTGGTGCGCGGCCTGACCCGGGCCGAGGGCGGCGTGGCCGCCGCGCTCAACGACGAGGTGGTGCCGCGCGCCACCTGGGACGCGACCCCTGTCGCCGAGAACGACCGCGTGGACGTGCTCACCGCGGTCCAGGGAGGCTGACCGACCCATGACCACCGCCCGCACCGCCACCGCCCAGGGCGCGCCCGAGGCCGCCGCCCCCGACGCCCGCACCGCCGCGAACGGGTCCGCCGACCCGCTGGTCATCGCCGGCCGCCGGTTCGGCTCCCGGCTCATCACCGGTACCGGCGGCGCCCCGTCCATGCACGTGCTGGAGGAGGCGCTGGCCGCCTCGGGCACCGAGCTGACCACCGTCGCCATGCGCAGGGTCGCCCCCGGCTCCGACGGCTCGGTCTGGGACGTGCTGGACCGCAACGGCATCGCCCCGCTGCCCAACACCGCCGGGTGCTTCACCGCCGCCGACGCGGTGCGCACGGCCCGCCTGGGCCGCGAGGCCCTGGGCACCGACTGGGTGAAGCTGGAGGTCGTCGCCGACGAGCGCACCCTGCTGCCCGACCCGGTGGAGCTGCTCGACGCCGCCGAGCGCCTCGTGGACGAGGGCTTCACCGTGCTGCCCTACACCAACGACGACCCGGTGCTGGCGCGCCGCCTGGAGCAGGTGGGCTGCGCGGCGGTGATGCCGCTGGCCGCCCCGATCGGCTCCGGTTTGGGCATCCGCAACCCGCACAACCTGGAGCTGATCGTCGAGCAGGCGGGCGTGCCGGTGATCGTGGACGCCGGCATCGGCACCGCCAGCGAGGCCGCCCAGGCCATGGAGCTGGGCTGCGACGCGGTGCTGCTGGCCAGCGCGGTCACCCGCGCCCAGGACCCGGTGCTGATGGCGCGCGCGATGCGCGACGCCGTCGCCGCGGGCCGTGCCGCCCGCCTCGCCGGGCGCATCCCGGTCCGGCGCCACGCGCACGCTTCGTCCCCTCCGGCCGATCACCCGTAGACTCGCCTCCCGTGGACAGTACGACTCCCGACCCGCTGATCGGTGCGACGCTCGACCGTCGCTACGTCGTCGAGTCGCGTGTCGCGGGCGGCGGGATGGCCACGGTGTACCTCGCCCACGACCTGCGGCTCGACCGGCGCCTCGCGTTGAAGGTCATGCACCCGTCGCTCGCCCAGGACCCGGACTTCGTGCGGCGCTTCATCAACGAGGCGCACTCGGTGGCCAAGCTCTCCCACCCCAGCGTGGTGCAGGTCTTCGACCAGGGAGAGGACCAGGGCACGGTGTTCCTGGCCATGGAGTACGTGCCGGGGCGGACCCTGCGCGACGTGCTCACCGCGATGGGCCGCCTCGGCCCGGCCGAGGCGGCGCGGGTCATGGGCCCGGTGCTGTCGGCGCTGGGCGCGGCGCACCAGGCGGGCATGGTGCACCGGGACGTGAAGCCGGAGAACGTGCTGCTCACCGAGGACGGCGGGGTGAAGGTCGCCGACTTCGGGCTGGCCCGCGCGGTGGAGTCGGCCGGGCAGGGCATGACCAAGACCGGCACGCTCATGGGCACCGCCGCCTACCTGGCGCCGGAGCAGATCGAGCGGGGCGCCTCCGACGCGCGCTCCGACGTGTACGCGTCCGGGGTGATGTTCTACGAGCTGCTCACCGGTGAGCAGCCGCACACCGGCGACACCCCGATCGCGGTGGCCTACAAGCACGTCAACGAGGACGTGCCGCGGCCCTCGCGGATGGTCGCCGGGGTGCCGCAGGCGATCGACGACCTGGTGGCGCGCGCCACCGAGCGCGACCCGCGCTACCGCCCCGGGGACGCCGCGCAGTTCCACGCGCTGCTGCTGCAGGCGACCGGCGGGGGCGAGAGCGGCCCGCACGCCTCGTTCGCGGCCGCGGCGGCGGGCGCGGGGGCCGCGGCGGCAGCACCGCCTCCGCCGGAGGCCCCTCCCGCTGGCCCACCCGGGAACGGGGCGGGCGGCACCGCTCCGCAGGGTCCGCCTCCCGAGGCGGCCGTGTCGCACACCGCGGTCGTCGGCCCGCCGCCAGGGGGAGCAGGCGGCGGCAATGACACGCTCATCGTGCAGTCGGGCGGCGGCCAAGGCGGATTCGACGGCTACGACGCGTACGACGACGATCCGGGGGCCGCTCCGCTGTGGCGCCGCAAGAGCGTGCTGGCGGTGGTCGCCGGCGTGCTCGCGGTCGTGCTCCTGGGGTCGGGCTGGTGGTACTTCGCCGGGCGCTACACGGAGGTCCCCGACATCGTCGGCAAGGACCAGGAGGCCGCCCAGGCGCTCTTGGCCGACTCCGGGCTGAAGATGTCGCTCGCCGACGGCGAGGTCTACAGCGACGACGCCGACCCGGGGCAGGTCGGCAAGGCGTCCCCGGCCATCGGTGAGCAGATCCTGCCGGGCGAGACGGTCACGCTCCAGCTCTCCAAGGGGCCGCGCACCGTGGAGCTGCCCGACGTGACCGGCGAGCCGGTGGAGAACGCCCGCAAGACCCTGGAGGACGCCGGGTTCGCCACCGTCGAGGAGGAGGAGTCCGAGTCGCGGGACGCCGCCCCGGGCACGGTGCTGTCGACCGACCCCGAGCCCGAGGAGATGGCCGACCGCGAGGGCGCCGTGCACCTGACGGTCAGTGCCGGGTTCGACGTACCGGACGTGACCGGGAAGAAGCAGGACGCGGCCCGCAGCGAGCTGGAGCAGGCCGGCCTCACGGTCGCCGTGGAGTCCAAGCCCAGCGACGACGTCCCCAAGGGGGAGGTCATGTCGCAGAATCCCGGCGGGGGCACCACCGTGGGCACCGGGGACCGGGTCACCATCACCGTCTCCAGCGGGCCCAAGGAGATCGAGATCCCGGACGTGCGGGGCAAGAAGGTCGGCCAGGCGCGCAAGCAGCTCGAGGAGCTGGGCTTCAAGGTGAAGGTCACCAAGATCCTCGGCGGGGACCGGGTCGCCGACTACAACCCCAAGGGCAAGGCGAAGAAGGGCGACGAGATCGAGCTGATCGTCACCCCGTTCGGCTGAGCAGGTCCGTTCGGCTGACCGCGTCCGACCGGCCGGGTGCGCGTGGCCGCCCCCGGCCACAGCGGCTCCCGACCGCGCTCCCCGGCCCGGCACCGCCCATCGGTGCCGGGCCGCGCGCGTCACCTCCCCGGCCGCCGGGGGCGCCCCGGACACTCCGGGCGCGCCCGCGCTACCCCGCCGTTACGCTGCGCCGTTAAGGTGCCCGGCATGGAGAGCGACGACGCGGCGGGCACCGCGCCCGGGGACGGGCGGCAGGTCAGGGTGATGGTGGTCGACGACCACCCGATGTGGCGGGACGCGGTCGCCCGGGACCTGTCCGAGGCCGGGTTCGAGGTGGTGGCCACCGCCGGGGACGGCGCCAAGGCGCTGCGCGTGGCCCCGGCCGCGCGACCCACCGTGGTCCTGCTGGACCTCCAGCTCCCCGACCTGTCCGGGGTGGAGGTGACCGCCCGGCTGCTGGCCGGTGGGGACGGCGCCGACGGGCCCGCCCCCCGGGTGCTGATCCTGTCGGCGAGCGGGGAGCACCGCGACGTGCTGGACGCGGTCAAGGCCGGGGCCACCGGCTACCTGGTCAAGTCGGCCGGGCGCGAGGAGCTGCTGGAGGCGGTGCGCGGGGTGCACCGGGGCGAGGCCGTGTTCACGCCGGGCCTGGCCGGGCTGGTGCTGGGCGAGTACCGCCGCCTGGCCGCCGACCCCTCCCCCGCCGATGAGGAGGACCCCGCGCCGGAGCTGACCCGCCGCGAGACCGAGGTGCTGCGCCTGGTGGCCAAGGGACTGGAGTACAAGGCCATCGCGTCGCGGCTGGGCATCGCGCACCGGACGGTGCAGAACCACGTCCAGAACACCCTCACCAAGCTCCAGCTCCACAACCGCGCCCAGCTGGTGCGCTACGCGATCGAGAGGAACCTCGACGAGTAGTCTGAAAACCCTGCGGGACCGGTGAACGGTGCACGACAATCCTGGGGACGGTACTCATGGCACGGAGGCCGGAAGTGACAGTCACGACACCCGACAGCGCGGTCGACCTGTTCAAGACGCTGGACGAGCTCGACGTCCCCAGGGGTTATCGCGCGGAGATCTTGAGGGAAGCGGAGATCACCGTGTCGCCACCCCCCATCGGCAAGCACCAGCGCACGGTGATGGAGATGCTGTGGCAGTTCCAATCCCACCTTCCAGCGGGGTACGGAACCGAGGTGCACCTTGAGATCAGGATGCACCACATCCTCAAGAGCACCATCCCCGACCTTTTCGTGGCACCAGAGCCCGCCTTGGACGTCGAGGACCACTTCGTCTCCCCGGATGACGTGATCCTGGCGGCGGAGGTCGTCTCCCGTTCCAACGCGGACAACGACCGTGTGGCGAAGCTGGGCATCTATGCGGCCGCAGAGATACCGCTGTACCTGTTGGTCGACCCGATCAAGGCGTCCACGACCCTGTACTTCTCCCCGGAGCACGGGCACTACACGGAAAACGTGACCGCTCCGTTCGGCAAGGGCGTGAGGATTCCCGAGCCCTTCGGGTTCAAGCTGGACACATCGCGCTTCCGCACGTACGGACGCACCGACGCGGCCACGCACTCTTGACGGGGCGGGCGGAACGCCTCCCGGCACCCGCCCGCCCTCACCCGTCTTCCCGCCTCACCCCAGCTCGGCCCAGCCCTTCGAACGCTCCACGGCGGTCCTCCACCTGCGGTACTGCGCGTCGTCGCGCGCGCCCGGCTCGAACCTGCGGTCAAGGTTCCAGGTCCGCTCCAGCTCGTCCGTGGACGACCACACCCCGGTGGCCAGGCCCGCCAGGAACGCCGCCCCCAGCGCGGTCGTCTCCTGCACCTGCGGCCGCGCCACCGACACCCCGAGCTGGTCGGCCTGGATCTGGCAGAGCAGGTCATTGGCCGAGGCCCCGCCGTCCACGCGCAGCTCCGGCAGGCTGGTGCCGGACGCCCGCTCCATCGCCTCGGCGACGTCGCGCACCTCGAAGGCGATCGCGTCCAGGGTCGCCCGCGCCAGGTGGGCGCGTCCCGTGCCGCGGGTGATGCCGAAGATCGACCCGCGGGCGTGCGGGTCCCAGTCGGGCGCGCCCAGCCCGGTCAGCGCGGGCACGAAGACCACCCCGCCCGAGTCGGGCACGCTGGCGGCCAGCCCCTCCGACTGCGGCGCGGTGTCGATCAGCCCGAGCCCGTCGCGCAGCCACTGCACCGCCGCGCCGGTGACGAAGATGGAGCCCTCCAGCGCGTACTCCAGGCGGCCGTCGGGGTGCTGCCACAGCACCGTGCTGAGCAGCCCGTGCTCGGGGGCCACCGCCTCGGTACCGGTGTTGACCAGGATGAACGAGCCGGTCCCGTAGGTGCACTTGGACGAGCCCGGGTGGTAGCAGTTCTGCCCGAACATGGCGGCCTGCTGGTCCCCGGCGATGCCGGACACCGGCAGGCGCAGCCCCAGGAACTCCTCCGGCGAGGTCTCGCCCACCGTGCCGTAGGAGGGCACCACCTCCGGCAGCGCCGACATCGGCACCCCGAACAGCGCGCACATCTCCTCCGACCAGGCGCCCCGCCGCAGGTCGTACAGGAGCGTGCGGGAGGCGTTGCTGGCGTCGGTGACGTGCCGGGCACCGCCGGTCAGGCGGGAGATGATGTAGGAGTCGACGGTGCCGATCGCCGTGTCGCCGCTCTCCACCCCGCCCCAGGCCCGCTGGTCGTGGCGCTTCATCCAGGTGAGCTTGGTGCCGGTGAAGTAGGGGTCCAGCCGCAGGCCGGTGACCTCGGTGACCCGGTCCTCGTGCCCGGCGTCGCGCAGCTCGGTGCAGATGTCGGCGGTGCGGCGGTCCTGCCACACGATGGCCCGGCGGGGCGAGGAGCCGCGCTTGCGGTCCCACAGGACCGCGGTCTCGCGCTGGTTGGTGATGCCGACGCACGTGGGCGGCGTACCGGCCGCGTCCAGGGCGCTCTGGCACGCGGCCAGGGTGGCCTGCCAGATCTCCTCGGGGACGTGCTCGACCCAACCGGCCTCGGGGTAGTGCTGTGCGAACTCCTGGTATCCGCGGGCGAGGACGCGGCCGTCCTCTCCGACCATGAGGGCGGTGACGCCGGTCGTTCCGGCGTCGATGGTGAGCACGGTCATCTGCTGGCCTCCAGTGCTTTCGGCGACTATGGTCTAGACCATGTGGGCGGTGGAAGGCGGCCGCACCCCTCCGAGCCGCCGCAGCGGCCGGGGTGCAGGGCTTCCCGTGATGCCGGTCACATCGCTGCCGTTAGGCTGACGTCAGCGGACCGCGAGGTCAAGGGTCGAAACGCACGGCATTGCACACGGCAACACGACGAGGAGCAGGCGTATGCGAGTGGGGGTTCTGACCGGCGGCGGAGACTGCCCGGGCCTGAACGCCGTCATCCGCGCCGTTGTCCGCAAGGGCATCAAGGACTACGGATACGAGTTCGTCGGCTTCCGGGACGGCTGGCGCGGCCCCCTGGAGGGCGACACCATGGAGCTCGACCGCGCCGCCGTGCGCGGCATCCTGCCCCGGGGCGGCACCATCCTGGGCTCCTCCCGCACCAACCTGATGAAGATCGAGGGGGGTGTCGAGCGCGTCAAGGACAACATGGCGGGGCTGGGCATCGACGCCCTGGTCGCCATCGGCGGGGAGGACACCCTGGGCGTGGCCACGCAGCTCACCGAACAGGGCGTCAACGTGGTCGGGGTTCCCAAGACCATCGACAACGACCTCAACGCCACCGACTACACCTTCGGCTTCGACACGGCGGTCAACATCGCCACCGAGGCCATCGACCGGCTGCACACCACCGCCGAGTCGCACCACCGCGCCCTGGTCGTGGAGGTGATGGGGCGGCACGCCGGGTGGATCGCCCTGCACTCGGGCATGGCCGCGGGCGCCAACGCGATCCTCATCCCCGAGCGCCCCTTCGACATCGACGAGGTCGTGGGCTGGGTGGAGAGCCGGTTCCAGACCGAGTACGCGCCCATCATCGTGGTGGCCGAGGGCGCCCACCCCAAGGACGGGCAGATGGAGCTGTCCACGGGCGAGAAGGACAGCTTCGGCCACGTGCGCCTGGGCGGCATCGGGCAGCGCCTGGCCGAGGAGATCGAGAAGCGCACCGGCAAGGAGTCCCGGTCGGTGGTGCTGGGGCACGTGCAGCGCGGCGGCACGCCGTCGGCGTTCGACCGGGTGCTGGCCACCCGGCTGGGCGTCCAGGCGATCGACGCGGTGCGCGACCGCGACTGGGGCAAGATGGTCGCCCTCCAGGGCACCGACGTCGTGCGGGTGGAGCTGTCGGCCGCCACCGAGAAGCTCAAGACCGTCCCGCCGGAGCGCTACGCCGAGGCCGAGGTCTTCTTCGGCTGAGGGCGCCCCTCCCCCTCAGGACGCCCCGGAGGGCCTCCCTCCTCTGCGGGAGCGCCCCCTCGACACGACGGCGCCTCCCCGGGCCCCGCGCCGCGGCGCGGGGCCCTTCCGCGTCCCGGCCCCGTGCGGGAACGGCCGCGGCCCGAAAGGCGGAGGCGCCGCGCTCCCGGAGGGAAGACAATCGGCCCCGAAGGGGTTGTCCCCTTCCGGAGAGGGCTCCCCCGCTCCCGGCCGCCCCGGCCGCACCGCCCGTTCCGACCGGTCGCCCGCGTGGCGGATACTGGAGGGATCGGAGCGTGGACCCCCGCGCGAGGGCCCTCCGACCGACCGCTTTCCGACCCTCACCTGGAGATGCCGCCATGGCCGTCACGTCCGACCCCGCCCCCGAAACCGCGCCCGAGGGCACCACCGCCTCCGGCTCGGCGGGTGCCGGTTCCGGGCTGGGCGAACTGTGCGTGCTGATGAAGCTCGGCGAGATCGTGCTCAAGGGCAGCAACCGCAAGCTCTTCGAGCGCCGCCTGCACAACAACATCCGCAACGCCGCGCGCGGGCTGGGCGAGGTCAAGCTCACCCAGCGCGGCGCCGGCGTCATCATCCTGCGCATGCCCGGCGCCTCCGACCTGAAGGTCGCCGAGCTGGCCGAGCGCATGCGCTCGGTGATGGGCGTGGTCTGGGTGCACCAGGTGCGCCGGATCGCCAAGGACATCGACGCGGTCACCGACATCGCCCTGCGCTCGATGGCCGGGCGCACCGGCACCTTCGCCGTGCGGGCCCGCCGCCGCGACAAGCGCTTCCCGATGACCTCCTCCGAGATCGCGGGGACCGTCGGCGCCCGCATCAAGGAGGCCGTCGGCCTGCCGGTGAACCTCAAGCGCCCGGAGAACACCGTCTTCATCGAGGTCGACAAGGACGAGGTGTTCGTCTTCACCGACGGCATGCCCGGCCAGGGCGGCCTGCCGGTGGGCATGAGCGGGCGCGGCCTGGTGCTGATGTCGGGCGGCATCGACTCGCCCGTGGCCGCCCACCGGATGATGCGGCGCGGCCTCAAGGTCGACTTCCTGCACTTCTCCGGCATGCCCTTCACCGGCCCGGAGTCCATCTACAAGGCCTACAGCCTGGTCCGCCAGCTCGACCGGTTCCAGGTCGGCTCGCGGCTGTTCGTGGTGCCGTTCGGCAAGGCCCAGCAGCAGCTCAAGAGCTCGGGCGCGGAGAAGCTGCAGATCGTGGCCCAGCGGCGGCTCATGCTCAAGACCGCCGAGGCCCTCGCCGACGACCTGGGCGCCGAGGCGCTGGTCACCGGCGACGCGCTGGGCCAGGTGTCCAGCCAGACCATGACCAACCTGACCGCGCTCGACGACGCGGTGGACGTGCCGATCCTGCGGCCGCTCATCGGCATGGACAAGACCGAGATCATGGACCAGGCGCGGGCGATCGGCACGCTGTCCATCTCCGAGCTGCCCGACGAGGACTGCTGCACCCTGCTCACCCCGCGCCAGGTGGAGACCGCCGCCAAGATCACCGACCTGCGCCAGATCGAGAAGCGGTTGGACGTGGAGGAGCTGGCCGAGCACTTGGCCGCCAACACGCAGCTGCACCGGCCCAGCTTCCTCGGCGACGCCGCCCCGGCCAAGGTCTGAGCCGGAGCGGGGGCGGAGCCGGCGTCCCACCGCGCCGTCCCTCCGCCACGGAGGCGG
The DNA here is from genome assembly GCF_027706745.1 of Nocardiopsis suaedae. Classification (GTDB taxonomy): domain Bacteria; phylum Actinomycetota; class Actinomycetes; order Streptosporangiales; family Streptosporangiaceae; genus Nocardiopsis_A; species Nocardiopsis_A suaedae. The sequence continues at coordinate 21,041 of NZ_JAQFWP010000037.1, forward strand.
CGACGGCGGGACGGCGGCCCGGCCCCGCGGCCCGGCCCGGCGTCAGACCGCGGCCGGGACCGGGGCCTCCGCCAGGGTGCGGCCCAGCAGGGCCGCGTGCGTCTGGGCGGCGTCGCGCAGCTCGGCCAGGTCGGACTCGACGAGGGCCTGCGGGCCGTCGCACAGCGCCGTCTCCGGCCGGGGGTGCACGTCGACGATGACCCCGTCGGCCCCCACGGCCAGGGCGGCGCGGGACAGCGGCAGCACCAGCGAGCGCTTGCCGCCCGAGTGCGACGGGTCGACGATGACCGGCAGGTGGGACAGGTCCTGGGCGACCGGGACCGCGCTGATGTCCAGGGTGTTGCGGGTGGCCTTCTCGAAGGTGCGGATGCCGCGCTCGCACAGCACGATGTCGAGGTTGCCGCGCTGGGCGATGTACTCGGCGGCCATCAGCCACTCCTCGATGGTGGCGTTCATGCCGCGCTTGAGCAGCACCGGCTTCCCGGCCTCGCCCGCGGCCTGCAGCAGGGCGAAGTTCTGCATGTTGCGGGTGCCGATCTGCAGCATGTCGGCGTAGGAGGCGACCAGCTCCACGTCGGCGGCGTCGACCACCTCGGTGACCACCGGCAGGCCGGTCTCGTCCCGCACGTCGGACAGGACCTTCAGCCCGGCCTCGCCCAGGCCCTGGAAGGCGTAGGGGGAGGTGCGGGGCTTGTAGGCGCCGCCGCGCAGCAGCGAGGCCCCGGCGTCGGCGGCCATGCGCGCCGCCTGCAGGGTCTGCTCGGGGGTCTCCACCGCGCAGGGCCCGGCGATGACGGTGGTGTACCCGGGGCCGATCGGCACCCCGCGCACGGTGACCAGGGAGCGCTCGGCGTTGTTCTCCCGGCTCACCAGCTTGTAGGGCGCCGAGATGCGCAGCACGTCGCTCACCCCCGGAAGCGCGCGCAGGTCCAGCGTCTCGAAGTGCCGGACGTCCCCCACCAGCCCGATGATGGTGCGGCTGACGCCGCGCGTCACGTAGGCCTCGCCGCCGGCGGTGGCGACGAGGTCGACGACGGCGTCGATATCGGCGGAGGAGGCGTCGGGCGCCATGACGATGACCATGTCCAGTTTCCTTCGGCGTCGGGGTCGGAGGCGGTTGCCGGGGCGGCGGACCCTGAGACGCGAAGAAGCCCCGGGCCGACCGGCCCGGGGCTTCTTTCGTAACGTCCGTCTCAGCGCAGCGCTAGGCGGGCGACCGTCCAAGCCAAGGGCCGGTAGCCATAAAAGCGCCAAAAGCTGTGCTGCATGTGAGCGACTATAGCGCACGGCGGGGGCGCCGCCGCACACCCGGGGCAGCCGCCCGGCGCGGCGCGGGGGCTGGCAGGATGGCGGAAAGGCCGCAGCGGCACCGCATGAGGGGGTTCGATTGGCGCAGGATCGACTGCCGCCGGGGCAGTACATACCGCGCGACCACTCCGCGGTCCATTACGGCCCGGTGCCCCGCTTCCGGCCGCACCGGTGGGACCTGCGCGTGTACGGCGCCACCGAGGATCCCGCAGGCCACCGGTGGACCTGGGAGGGGTTCTGCGGGCTGCCGCGCAGCGAGTGCGTGGCGGACTTCCACTGTGTGACGCGATTCACCATTCCCGCCGTGCGCTGGCAGGGGGTGTCGTCGGCGGACCTGGTCGAGGCGGCCCCACCGGCGGCGGAGGCCACGCACGTGATGCTGTGGGCCGAGTACGGCTACAGCGCCAACGTGCGGATGGACGACTTCCTGCGGGACGGGGTGCTGCTGGCCACCCACCGCGAGGGCGAGGAGCTGACGCCGGAGCACGGGTTCCCGATCCGGATGGTGGTGCCGCACCTCTACGGCTGGAAGAGCGTGAAGTGGCTGCGGGCGGTCGAGTACCTGACCTCGGACCGCCGCGGCTTCTGGGAGGAGCGCGGGTACCACAACATCGCCGATCCGTGGTCGGAGCAGCGTTACTCCTACCAGGAGGACCCCGGCGACGGACCGCCGCTGATCTGAGGCCGGCCCCCTGGCCGGTTCCGGCTCCGCTCCCGGAGACCGCCGGGGATGCGCGGTGGTGCCCGGCCCGGCGCCGCCCCCTGCCGGTCCCCCGCCCGGCGGCGCCTCAGGACGGCGTTCCCCCGAATTCAGGTCCGACGGCTCTGCCGTACCCGACGGCGCGGAGGTGATCCTGGTGCCGTCCGGCCCGGTAGGGGTCCGCCGGGACCGCGGACGGGCCGCCGGACGGTGAGGGAGGCCGCCGATGCTGCTCGTCCTCCGGATCGTGGTGGGGCTGCTGGTGATCGCACACGGCCTCGTCCACCTCCTCTACCTGGCCGCGGACACCCCCGAGTTCTCGTTCGACCGGTCGTGGCTGCCCCGGGCGGCACGGCGCCCCGTCGGCCTGGCCCTGATGGCCTTGACGGTGCTCGGCTTCGCGTTGCTCGGGCTGGCGGTCTGGGGCGTGCCGGGCCTCGCCCCCGCCTGGCCGCAGATCGCCGCGGCCGCCTCGCTGGTGTCCGCACTGCTGATCGTCCTGTTCTGGACCACCCGGCTGATCTTCGGGGTCGCGATCGACGCCGCGCTGCTCCTCGCGGCCGTGACGCGGCCGGAATGGGTGGACGCCCTCATCGGCACGGAAGGATGACCTTCCCGCGGCGACCACCGCCTCTGCGGCGCGGAGGCGGCGTTCCGGGGTAGACCACGGGTGTGGAAGCGACTCCGGCCGGAACCCGGTTCCGGCTCCTCACCTACAACATCCGCGCCATGCGGGACTCGCGTCCGGCCCTGTACCGGGTGATCCGCGCGTGCGGCCCCGACGTGGTCTGTCTCCAAGAGGCGCCGCGGCTGCTCCTCTGGTGGCTGCACCGGTGGGCCCTGCGGCGCGCGACGGGCCTGGTCCCCGCCGTGGACCGGCGCTCCTGCGGGCTCGCCGTGCTCGTGCGGCCCGGGGTCGCCGTCCTGGACGCCCGGCACACGCTCCTCACCCGGCGCCGCGGCCTGCACCGCCGCGCCGTCTCCGCCGCCCTGCTGGAGATCGGCGGGCACACCGTCGCCGTCGCCTCCACCCACCTGGATCTGGAGGAGTCGGCCCGGTGCGACCACGCCCGTGAGGCCCTGGAGCACCTGCGCCGGTTCGCGGGCGGGGCCCCGCGCGTCCTGGCGGGAGACGTCAACGGCACACCCGGGGGCGCGGCGTGGCGGATCATCACCGCGGAGCTGTCCGACGCCGGTGCCGCGGCCCCGATCGGGGAGGCAGGCACCTTCACCGCGCGTCGGCCCCGCCGCAGGATCGACGCCGTCTTCACCGGCCCGGGCCTCCGGGTCCTCGGCTCGGGGGTGCCCGTGGACGACCTCGCCCGCGCCGACGTACGGGCGGCCAGCGACCACCGGCCGGTCATCGCCGACCTGGCCCCGGACCCGCGCACGGAGCGCTGACCCCGGGGAGGGCGGGGCCCCTCCCGCCCGGCCGCGCCGACGGAGGTCAGCCGGCCTCGGTGGCCTCCTCGGACCGCTCGTCCTTCTCGGCCTGGCGGGCGGCCTTCCTCTCCTCCTTGAGGGCCTTCTTCTCGGCCTTGCGCTTGGCCCGCTCGACGCGCTTGCGCTCCTTGGCGTCGGCGTGCTGCTCCTTGCGCTCCTCCTTGGCCGCCTGCTCCAGCTCGCGCTTGACCGACTGGGCGTAGCGGTCCACGTACTCCTGGCCGGAGAGGGACAGCAGGGCGTACATGATCTCGTCGGTCACCGCGCGCAGAACGCGGGGGTCCTTCTCCATGCCGTAGTAGCGGGAGAAGTCCAGCGGCTCACCGAAGACGACCTTGGGCCGGATGCCGAGCTTGGGCACGGTGCGCCCGGGCGGCATGATCTTGTCGACGTTGATCATCGCCATCGGCACGACCGGGGCGCGCGACTCCAGGGCCAGGCGCGCCACACCGGTGCGGCCCCGGTACAGGCGGCCGTCGGGCGAGCGCGTGCCCTCCGGGTAGATGCCCAGCAGCTTGCCCTGCTTGAGCACCCGCAGCCCGGTGCGGAGCGCGCCCTCGCTCGCCTTGCCGCCCGACCGGTCGATGGGGATCTGCCCCACCCCGGTGAAGAACAGCCGACTGATCAGCCCCTTGGGGCCGGTCCCGGTGAAGTACTCGGCCTTCGCCAGGAACGTGATCTTGCGCGGCAGCGGCAGCGGGCCGAAGAAGTGGTCCGAGAACGACAGGTGGTTGCTCACCATGATCGCCGGACCGGTGCGCGGCACGTTCTCGACGCCCTCGGCGCGCGGTTGCCACAGCACCGCCAGCACCGGGCCCAGAATCGCCTTCACAACCCAGTAGAACACCGAGACTCACCCCCGCACCCGCGGGCGGTGTCCGGACACGCGTGCCACGATCGCCTTCCCGCTTCCACGAACAATCCTGGCCATCTTCGCATTGGTCGGGACCGACTACCAATGCAGGTCCCGCCGCCGTATGGACCCCGGGGTACCGGAAGGCCCGCGCGCGGGTTAACTTCGTAATCCGCGCCCGACGTCCCGACCGCCCGCCCGAGGAGCGTCCCATGCCGCTGCTGCCCGGCGCCGAACCCTACAGCGCACACGGGGGCCCCACGGGCGTCCTACTGTGCCACGGGTTCACCGGTTCCCCCCAGTCGATGCGCCCCTGGGCCGAGCACCTGGCGCAGGCGGGCCTCACGGTCGAGGTGCCCTTGCTGCCCGGCCACGGGACCACCTGGCAGGAGATGAACCTCACCACCTCCGACCAGTGGTTCGCGGAGGTCGAGCGGGCGCTGGAGGACCTGCGCGGGCGCTGCGACGAGGTCTTCGTCATGGGCATGTCCATGGGCGGGTGCCTGGCGCTGCGGCTGGCCCAGGAGCACCCCGGCGCGGTCGCGGGGGTGGTGCTGGTGAACCCCTCGCTGGCGCTGGAGAACCCGCTGCTGCTGGTGGCGCCGCTGATCAAGGGCCTGGTGCCGTCCACGGCCGGGCTGGCCGACGACATCAAGCGGCCCGGGGCGCACGAGGTGGGGTACGACCGGGTGCCCACCGCGGCGGCCGCGACACTCCCGAGGCTGTGGCGCGCGGTCCGCAGGGGCATGCCCGCGCTGCGTGCGCCGGTTCTGGCCTACCGAAGTCCGGAAGATCATGTCATCGGGCCGCAGAGTCTGCGTATCCTCACGAGTAAGGCGGTCAACACCACGGTGGCCGTCCGCTCGCTGGGCGACAGCTACCATGTCGCCACCCTGGACAACGATGCCGCCGCGATCTTCGAGGGCAGCCTCGGCTTCGTGCGCGAGCACAGCAGAAGCGGGGAAGGACGACAGCGATGACGCATCGCCGCGGCAACGGACTGCTCGCGGACGCCTATGTGCCGCTCATCCTCCTTCCTCCGGCCTCGGCCGACCTGATGCTGGAGGCGCTCGGGCGGGCGGGGATCGCCGCCTACGCGATCCGCCTGGACGCGGGGGTGCCCGACGCCTCCCCGGAGGCGGGGGCCACCGCCACCGACCACCTGTACGTGGACGAGCGCGAGCGGGAGGCGGCCGAGCAGGTGCTCCGCGCCGAACTCCCCGACCTGGAGGAGGACGCCGCCGACCGGGGCGCCGCCGGACCGGCCGCGGAGGCCGGGGACCGCGCCGGCGGAGCGGAGGCCGAGTCGGGGGGCGCCCGGGACGAGGACGACGTCTGGGCCGACCTGGTGGCGCGCTTCTACGAGTCCGGGACGGAGGGCGACGACGGGCCGCCGGCCTGGCCGGACGCCGAGAACGTCGCCCCGCGGCGCACCGGCCGGGCGGGGGCCACCGACCCGGCCGCCGAGGACACCGCCCCCTCCCCGATCGCCGACGACGAGGACGAGGACGAGGACGCCGCCGAGCGGCGCGGCGGCCGCGCCGCCGAGGACGACGGGGACCACTTCGTTCCGCCGCCCCCGCCCCCGCTGCCCCGCGGCGACATGCTCGGCCGCCTGGCCTGGGGCGGGCTGTTCGGCGGCCCGGCGGTGCTGCTGGTGTCGATGCTGATGGGCACGCGGCCCGGGTGGCTGGCGTTCTGCGCGGTGGCGGCCTTCATCGCCGGGTTCGTGGTGCTCGTGGTGCGGATGGGCGACCGCGCCTCCGGCGACAACGGCCCCGACGACGGCGCGGTCGTCTAGGCCGGCGCCCGGACGCGTTCATGGGTTTCGAAGTCCCCCTGTGGCGGACGATCGCGGTCTTCCGCGCCGCCTCCCTGGCCTACGCCGTCTACCAGGTCGTCGGCGCCCACCGGCTGCTCGCCCACCCGCTGGGCGCGGCGGCGGTGCTGGTGGTGATGGCGGGCTGGACGGTGTTCACCGTGTGGGCCTACGGCCGCGGGCGCGGGCGCATGGACGAGCGGGTGCTGGCGGCCGCGGACGCGGTGGTCGCCTTCGCCTGCCTGGCCTCGACCGCCCTGGTGGTGGAGCCGGTCTATCTGCGCCACGCCCCGCCGCTCACGTCGACCTGGTTCGCGGGGGCGGCCCTGGCGGCGGCGGTGGTGGGCGGCCGCCGGTGGGCGCTGTGCGTGGCGCTGGGGCACGGGGTGGTGGACATCGCGATGCGGGTGTCGCTGGGCCTGGAGATCACGGCGGCGGTGCCGCGCGGGGTGGTGCTGCTCCTGCTGGCCGGGTACTCGATGGGCTACCTGGCGCACTACGCGCTGCAGGCCGAGCGGCGCCTGGCCGAGGCGGTGGAGATCGAGGCGCGCACCGCCGAGCGGGAGCGGCTGGCGCGGTCGATCCACGACTCGGTGCTCCAGGTGCTGGCGATGGTGCGGCGCCGCGGCGAGGAACTCGGCGGCGAGGCGGGGGAGTTGGGGCGCCTGGCGGGCGAGCAGGAGGTGCGCCTGCGCACCCTGGTCGGCAGCGGCCCGTCGGCCGCGCGCGGCGAGGGGGCCGGGGGCGGCGGGCGTCCGCCCGTGACGTCGGGCTCCTCCCGCCCCACCCCCTCCTCCCCTTCCCCTTCCTCTTCTCCGCGGGGCGGCCCCTCCCCCGCCGCCGACCTGCACATGGCTCTGGCGGAGTTGGCGTCGTCCCGGGTGACGTTCGCGGGACCGGCCGACCCGGTGCGCATGCCCGCGCACGCGGTGTCCGAGATCCGCGCGGCCGTGGAGGCCGCGCTGGCCAACGTCGACCGGCACTGCCCGGAGGGGACCCGGGTGTGGCTGCTGCTGGAGGACGAGGGCGGCGAGGTCGCGGTGACCGTCCGCGACGACGGCCCGGGGATGCCCGCCGACCGCCCGGAGGAGGCCCGCGAACAGGGGAGGCTGGGGATGTCCCAGTCGATCCGCGGCCGCATCCGGGACCTGGGCGGAACGACGGAGGTGATCACCGCCCCGGGCGAGGGCACGGAGATCGAGATGAGGATCCCGGTCCGCGGGCAGGAGTGACCGCCGGATCGTCCCCGTCGCCGCCTCCGTCCCCACGGCCTCGAATGGGTCGGAGCGGCGGCGACGAAGGACAGCGTCGTCGGCGCCTTCTTCCTGGAACTCCGGCGGCGTGATGGACGGCCGGGGCCCATGAGCGGGGTGCCTGCCGGCCCGTGGCGGCGACGGCGTATACGCCCGGTGGTCGACAGCGCTCCTGGAACTGCCGTCGGCCTCGGTCGTCGCCGCCCCTTCGCCCTACCTCAGGGCCAGGTCGGCCGCGCCGATGATGCCCGCCGGTTCTCCGCCCAGTTCGGCCAGGCGGATCTCGGCCAGCCTGCGGGTCGCCCGGCCCGTGACGGCCCGTGCGTAGGCCGCGCGCGCCGGTTCCAGCAGGATCTCGCCCGCAGCCGACACTCCCCCGCCGACGACGAAGCACTCCGGGTCCAGGATGGCGGCCAGGTCCGCCAGCCCTTGGCCGACCCACTCCCCCACCGCGGCGAAGCACCGCAGGGCCGCCGGGTCGCCCTCCTGGGCCGCGCGGGTCACCTCCGGCCCCTCGACGGCCTCCGGGTCGCCGCCCGCCGCCTCCAGCAGGCGTGCGGCCTCCTTCGGCTCCGCCGCCGCCAGCGCACGCGCCTCGGCGACCAGCGCGCTCCCGCTGGCGTACTGCTCCCAGCACCCCTGGTTGCCGCAGGCGCACCGGCGGCCGAACGGCACCATCCGGTAGTGGCCGATCTCCCCGGCCGCGCCGAAGCGGCCGCGCCGAAGCTCCCCGTCGACGATCAGCGCGCCGCCGACCCCGGTGCCCAGGGTGACGACCACGGCGTCGCGGCAGCCCCGACCAGCGCCGAAGCGGAACTCGGCCCATGCGGCGGCGTTGGCGTCGTTCTCCACGACCACGGGAAGGTCGACGCGGCGGGCGATGCGGTCCCGTACGGGGTCGTCGGCCAGTCCCAGGTTGCCCGCGAGCACGATCCGCGAGCGCGTCTCGTCGACGAAGCCCGCCGTTCCCACGCCGACCGCCGCGGGCGCCGCGTCCTCGCCCTCGCGCAGCTCCCGCACGAGCCCGGCCACCGCCTCGGCCAGCTGCTCCCCGTCCCCGCGGGGCGTGGGCGCCTTGGCGCGGCGCAGGATGCGCCCCTCAGGGTCGACGGTGCCCGCGGCGATCTTCGTGCCGCCGATGTCGACGCCGATGGTCAACGCCATGGGGTGTGCTCCTCGCGTGTGCCGGGACGGACGGTGGGCCGAATGGAGTAAACCAAAGGTTTGGACCACTCGGTTCCACCAGCCCCCGGTAATCCGGGGCGGCCACCGGAACGGACCCCGTCGGGCGCCGGCCTTCTCCAGGGCCGCATCGCCCGGTGAGGGTCTACCCCTCCCCGCCCTCGGTGATCTCGCGGCCGCGCGCGGCCTGTGGCCCGCGCTCCTCGCGCGCCTCCCGCTCCCGGCGCTCCCGGGCCTCGCGCTCCTCGCGCTCGCGGCGCTGGCGCTCGAACTCGTCGCCCGCGATCCGCCAGCTCTCCTGCACCGCCCCGAACAGCGCGGCCCCGGCGCGGCCCAGGTGCCCCGCGACCTCGGGCGCCGCCGTGCGCACCACGCCCGCCAGCCGGTCCAGCGCGGGCTCCGGCGGGGCCTGCTCCTCGCGGATCGCCTGCTCCCACACGTCGCCGGTGCGCGGCGGCGGGGAGGCGACGGTGGACACGCCCTTGCGCACGCCGGCGATGATCAGCTTGCGCTGGAGGGAGTCCACCAGCCGGATCGCGTCGTCGATGAGGTCCGCCGAAGGTCCGGCCTCGCGGCCGTCGCCGCCCCGGGCGGGCTCGCGGTCCCGCGGGGCCGCCCCGGGCGCCGCGCCGCGCCCGGCGGCCGGGGCCCCGCCGTCTGTGCGCTCCTCGGCCGCGCCGTCCTCCCGGCCGTTCGCGCGCGCCTCGCCGTCGGACTGTGCCATGGTCGCCCACCCCTGCTCGTCTAGCCGGACTCACCGACCACGGTAGCCGCCCGCGCGCGGGTGCGGCCGCCGGGCGGCCGGGAACCGGGGGAAACCCCGAGCCGTTTCAGGGACGCCCGCCCCCGTCCAGGGGATAATGCCCGCCTGGGGAGCGGGATCGGCCCTGTTCGGTCACCATCCGATACCGAACCTGGAACCGGTTCTACCGACGAGTAGCCGAACTTGTTACCGTCGTCACGTCCCCTCGCCGACCCCGTCTGTCCAGGAGCCGCACGTGCGCGAATTCAGCCGACCCGTCAAGGCAGAGATCTCCTCGGACGCGCGCCTGCCCGATACCGTGTTCGCGCGCGCCGAACAGGAGCCCACCGCCGTCGCGCTCCGCCGCCAGGAGTCGGGCCAGTGGCGCGACGTCACCTGCAAGGCCTTCCGCGACGACGTCGTGGCCATCGCCAAGGCGCTGATCGCCGCAGGCATCGAGCACGGCGACCGCGTCGGACTGATGGCCCGCACGCGCTACGAGTGGACCGCCGCCGACTACGCGGCCTGGTCGGTCGGCGCCGTCACCGTCCCGATCTACGAGTCCTCCTCCGAGGAGCAGGTCCAGTGGATCCTCGGCGACTCGGGCAGCAAGGCCGTCCTCGTCGAGACCGCCGAGCACGCCGCCCGGGTGGAGGCCGTGCGCAAGGAGCTGCCGGAGCTGGCCCACGTGTGGGTGATCGAGGACGGCGGCATGGACCGCTTCCTCGCCACCGGCGCCGACGTCGAGGAGTCGGCCGTCGAGGAGCGCCGCACCGCGGGCGGCGTGGACGAGCTCGCCACCCTCATCTACACCTCGGGCACCACCGGTCGCCCGAAGGGCTGCGAGCTGACCCACCGCAACCTGCTCTTCACCATCCTCAACGTCATCCAGGGCCCGCTGGAGGAGGTCTTCACCCTGGAGGGCCGCTCCACGCTGCTCTTCCTGCCGCTGGCGCACTCCTTCGCCCGCATCATCCAGATCGGCTGCATCGAGTCCAAGACCATCCTGGGGCACTTCCCCAGTACCGGCCCCGAGCTGATCGACGCCCTCGGCGTGTACAAGCCGACCTTCCTGCTGGCCGTGCCGCGCGTGTTCGAGAAGGTCTTCAACAAGGCCGAGCAGAAGGCCACGGCCGAGGGCCGCGGCAAGATCTTCAACGCCGCCGCCGAGACCGCCGTCGCCTACAGCCGCGCGCTGAGCACCGGGCGCGTCCCGCTGGGGCTGCGCCTGCGGCACGCGCTGTTCGCCCGGCTCGTCTACGGCAAGATCCTGGCGGCGGTCGGCGGCCAGGCCAGCTACGCCGTCTCCGGCGGGTCGGCCCTGGGCGAGCGCCTGGGGCACTTCTTCCGGGGCGTGGGCCTGACCATCATCGAGGGCTACGGCCTGACCGAGACCTCCGCGCCCACCGCCGTGAACACCCCGAGCCTGAACAAGATCGGCACCGTCGGCGCGCCGTTCCCCGGGGTGTCCATCCGCATCGGCGAGGACGGCGAGGTGCTCTGCAAGGGCGACCACATCATGCGCGGCTACTGGAACAACGAGGCCGCCACCAAGGACGCCTTCGACGAGGAGGGCTGGTACCGCACCGGCGACCTGGGCTCCCTCGACTCGGACGGCTACCTGAGCATCACCGGCCGCAAGAAGGAGATCATCGTGACCGCCGGCGGCAAGAACGTCGCCCCCGCGGTGATCGAGGACCGCATCCGCGGCCACGCCATCGTCAGCCAGTGCATGGTGCTCGGGGACAACCGCAAGTTCGTCTCCGCCCTGATCACCATCGACCCCGAGGCCTTCGAGTTCTGGAAGAAGCAGAACGGCAAGAACGGCGGCGTCCCGGACCTGGTGGACGACCCGGACCTGGTCGCAGAGGTGCAGAACGCGGTGGACGACGCCAACAAGGCGGTCTCGCGCGCGGAGTCGGTGCGCAAGTTCACGATCCTGCCGATGGACTTCTCCGAGGAGGGCGGGCAGATGACCGCCTCGCTGAAGATCAAGCGGCACGTGATCACCCAGCAGTTCTCCGAGGAGATCGAGGCGCTCTACACCGAGGGGTGACCCCGGGAACGGCCGACGGCGGCCGGGAGGCCTGAGGGGAGGGGCCGGGCGCACAGCGCCCGGCCCCTCCCCTCGTTGATCGAGGCGACCGCCTCCCTCTCGCCGCCGGACGGCCGGGAGCGCCCAGGGCGGCCCACTCCGCGGGCACGGCCTCCGGAGGGCCCGCCTGGGGTTCCGGGCCGTCGTCGGGGCGCCGACGCCTCTACGGCGCTTTGAGGCGCTCTGAGGCGCTCCGCCCGCAATGCCGGGATGGCGTCCGCTCGGGTTCGGGACACCGGTCACCCCCGGAGTCGGGGCCGTCCTCGGTACCGCGCCGGCCGCGCCCACCGCCTCGGCCCGGCCGGTCGGGAATCACGCCCCGGAGGAACGCGACCGATGCCGGAGGGCCGCGGCGCCCCTCGGGGTGCCGCGGCCCTCCGTCCGCGCGTTCGCCGCGCCTAGCCCACGCGCACGGCGGAGTGGAAGTTCTGCTGGTAGTAGGAGTTCAGCTGAACCTCGGCCACCGGCTTGGACGGGTTGGAGGCGTGCACCATCTTGCCGCCGCCCACGTACATGCCCACGTGGTCCGGACCGTCGTAGAAGAAGATCAGGTCACCGGGCTGCATCTGGTCCCAGGACACGCTCGTGCCGGCGTTCACCTGGTCGTAGGTGGTGCGCGGCAGGTTGACCCCGGCCTCGCGCCAGGCGGCCTGCACCAGGCTGGAGCAGTCCCACACGTCCGGGCCGTTGGCGCCCAGGCTGTAGGAGTCGCCGATCTGGGCGTAGATGAAGTTGATCGCGGCCTGGGCGTTGCCGTTGCCCTGCGGTGCGGACGCGCCGCCGCCGGAGGAGTCCCCGCCGCCGTCGACGCCCTCGGTCGCCGCGGCGCGCTCCTCGGCGGTCAGCTCGTCGAGCAGGTCCTGCTGCTCCTGGATCTTCTCCTCGGCGTTGTCCTTGGCCTCCTCCGCGTCCTCCAAGCGCTCCTCGGCGTCGGACTCGGTCTCGTCGGCCTCGTTCTCGATCCGCTCGAGCTTGTTCTTCTTCTCGACGTAGTTGTCCAGCCGGTCCTGCTGGCTCTGCGAGAGGTAGCCCATGTCGGAGGCCTGGCGCAGGGCCTCCTCAGGGCCCGAGGAGGTCGCCAGGTAGGGCAGCGAGGAGAAGTCGTCGCCGCTGTAGGCCGCGGTGGCGAGGGAGCGGACGCCGGACTGCATGTCCTCCAGCTCCTTCTCGGCCTCCTTCTTGTCGGCCTTGATGTCCTCGAGCTTCTCCTGGGCGGCGTCGTGGTCCTGCTTGGCCTGGTTGTAGGCCTCCGCCTGCTCGGAGTACTCCTTCTCCAGCTCCTCGATGCGGTCGCGCACGTCGTCGGCGCTGGGGTCGGCCGACGCCGTCCCGGACAGGGCGGTCGAGGCGAGAAGGGCGCCCGCGGCGACGAAGCCCGCGGCCGCCAGACGGCGCCGGTTGGAGCCGCGCTCGCGTGGTTCGTGCACGGTGGTGGCCCACCTTTCTCCCGAGGTCCGCCTACCGGAGGGGCGCGCGCACGGTCGGGTCGGTGCCGCACTGCCCGGGGGTCGGGGGTTCTCATCCGCGCTGACGCCGGTGCGGCGGGGGGCCGCTTCGGGAGGTCGGTCGCCGTGCGCGGTGCTCCGGTCTCCGCTCCACCGGGCGCGGTGCGCCGCCGGCGGCGGAGTTCGGCGGCTCCGGACCGTCGCCGCCCGGATGGCGGCGAGAGGAACGATCCGGCTCGGCGTGGAACAGTAGTGCATCCCCGCCACGTTCTCAACCGTTTCGTTACCTTCGGGATGGAATTCCGGAGTGACCGAAATCGCCGAAACGGTCGCTTCCGCCCGCGCCGCTCGGGGGCGGCGCGGGCGGAGCACAGAGCTCGCTGTGTCGTCGGAGGGGTCCGAAACCCCACGTCAACGGAGGTAGCCGGGGCCGGAACGGGCAGAGCGCCGGACCCGGCGCCGGACCCGTCCCCGCGTCAGCGGCGGCGGCCGGGCCCCACACGGGCAGAACCTGGCCGGTTCAGACCCGGACGCCGTACATGAACTGCCCCTCCCAGTACCCCGCCAACGGGACGACCTCGATGTTCTTGCCGGTGCGCGGGGCGTGCACCATCTGGCCGTTGCCCAGGTACAGCCCGTCGTGCCCCAGGCCACTGAAGAACAGGATGTCCCCCGGCTGCAGCTGGTCGCGGCTGACCCGGGCACCCGCCTCGGCCTGGCCGTAGGTGGTGCGCGGCAGGCTCACGCCGGCCGCCCCCCAGGACCGCATGACCAGGCCGGAGCAGTCGTAGCCGTCAGGGCCGGCGGCGCCGTAGATGTAGGGCTTGCCGACCTGGGCGAGCGCGAAGTCCAGTGCGGCCCGGGCGTTGCCCGAACCGTTGTTGGCGGCGTCGGAGCCGGTGGCACCGCCACCGTCGGGGGCCGCGTCGGCCTCCGGGAACTCGGCGAGGAGGTCCTCCTGCTCGGAGATCTTCTCCTCGACCTCGTCCTTCTTGTCCTCGGCCTCGCCCTTCTTGTCCTTGGCCTCCTCAAGGGCGGAGTCCGCCTCGTCCTTGAGCTTGAAGAGGCGCTCATTGGAGTCGCTGAACTCGTCGAGCTTGGCCTTCTGGTTGTCGGAGAGCTTCCCGACGTCCGCGGCCTGGTCCATCAGGTCCTCGGGGTCCTCGACGGTCAGCGCGAACGATTTGGAGTCGAGGTCTCCACCCTGGTAGACGGCGCTGGCGATCTGCGACGCCTCCTCCTTGAGCTCCTCGTAGCGGTCCTTCTCCTCGCCGACCTGCTCATCGAGCTCGTCGGCCTTGGCCTTGGCCGCCTTGTATTCCTCGTTGGCCTCGTTGTACTCGTCGACGATCTTGCCGGCCTCTTCGTTGAGCTCGTCCAGCTTCTTCTGGACGTCCTCACGGCTCTGCTCCGGCTCGGCGCTGGCCACACCGGTCCCGGCGGACGCGATCAGACTGCCGGCCGCCACGACCCCGAGACCGGTCGCTACCCGGCGGGCCGTGCGCCGACCACCGTTGTTCGCCATGGCGGTCCACGCTCCTTGCTGGTCGGGCCCCTCGGGGGCCTGGGACGGGGGACGAGGGCCGGGCCCCGGCCTCGCGCGCGTGGCCGGGGAGCGGGGTACCGCGGTCACCGCCACGGCTCGGGGCCGGGCGACACGGCAGCACGACCGCTCGCTCCCATGGGGTTACGGGGAACCCCGGGCCCGGCGGGCGCCGCCCGGCGGGCGGCACCGGCGCCGAGGCGCACGGGGCGTTCAAGCTCCTGGGAAAAACTAGCGGACCGCTTTACCCGCCTCAACCACAACAACGAAACAGTAACGGCGCCCCACACCCGCCCCAGCGCCGTTCCTCCTGCCCAGTACGGCTTCGGCGCCCCGGCTCCGACTTGGTCACAGGTGCGTCACGCGCGGGTCGAGCACCCTTCAAGACCGCTAGGGTTCCGCCTCCCGGATGCGCCGCACACCACCCCCGATGGAAGGGCTGAGCGCGTCCCGTGCGGTGAAATCGCCGCATTTCCGCACCCAGGGTGGCGACACCGCCACCCAGAATGAGCACTCCCGCGGCCGCGTCCGCGGGAAGGGTGTCATCTCACCGGACCGGGCCGGTGCGGTCGACACGACGGCGCCGCCGTGAGAGGCGTTCACCCGTGTTGCCGCCGCGCTGCCCGCCCGGACCGAGAGCGACCTGACATCCGGCGGCAGGGCCGGGGAACCGCCCCGGGTCCGCCGTCGGTGCCGACGAGGATGACCGGCCGCACGCCCGCCGACCGACAACGCGCCGCGGCAAAGGCGGCTTTCCTTTGCCTTTGCCGCTCGCCGGCCCCGCACAGCCCGCGGCCCCCGACCCGGCGCCGCTCACCCCGGACGGGGACCGCTCGTTACCGGCCCGGGTCGAGGCGGCGCAGGAGCAGGGACGACGGCACGGGGCGCGCCCCCTCCCCGCGCACCGCGGCGATGATCTCCTTGTCCGCCGTGACCACCGACAGCGGCCGCCCCGGCGGCTCGGTCCGCACCAGGTGGACGATGAGCTCGTCCGCGGTCTCCCCCGGCTCGCTGAACAGCAGCCGCACCCGGCGCTGCCCCTGCTGCGCCGGGGCCTCCACGTCCGCGCCGTCGAACACGCAGGTGATCTCGGCCTTGGTGCGGCTGGCCAACCCCTCCAGCGCGGTCAGCAGCCGCGCCCGCTGGTCGGCCAGCGGCAGCTCCGGGTAACCGGTCTTGGTCACGTTGTAGCCGTCCACCAGCAGGTGCATCCGCGGCAGCTCCAGCAGCCGGTCGATCAGCGCCGGGTCGTCGGCGGCCGCCCCCACGTCCGGCACGGCGCGCCGCTGCTCCGCCCGGTCGTCGGCGACCAGGTCGGCCGGGGTGGCGATGGAGCTGGGCAGCGCCAGCTCGCGGCGGAGCCCGTGCGCGGCGTCCACGAGCACGTCCAGCAGCACCCGCAGCCGCGCGTCGTCGGCGCTGCGCCCCGCCCGGGCCGCCCGGCGCGCCGCCTCCACCTGCCCCTCGGCCGCCTCCAGCCGCGCCTTGAGCCGCCGGTTCTCCGCCTCGACCGCCCCCACCTGGGAGGAGGAGAGCCTGGTGCTGTCCTCGGCCTCGGCCACCGCCCGGGCGGCCCGCTCCTCGGCCTCCCGGGCCCGCTTGCGCTCGGTGTGCACCCGGCGGCGCAGGTCGGCGATGGTGCTGCGCTGCTCGCGCAGCTCCTTGCGGAACCGGTGCACCTCCTCGCGGTGCTCGGCGCGCGCCTCGTCGAGCTTCGCCCGCAGGTCGGCCAGGGCCTCGGCGGCCTCGTCGGCCTCCCGGGCGCTCTCCCGGCGCTCCAGCTCCCCGGCGACGCGGTCGACGATCCGCTCCCACCCCTCGGGGCGGACCAGGTAGGCCGCGGCCCCCACCGCCACCGGGTCGGCGGCCGGCGGGAGGACCCCCTGCCGCAGCCCCTCGGCCAGCTCGGGCCAGACCTGCTCCAGCCGGGCGGCGACCAGCGCCCGGAAGCCGGCATCGGTCTCGAGCTGGGCGGCGATCTGCGGACCGGCCAAGCGGGCGCGGCGGCGCGGCTCGAACTTGGCCACCCGGCGCAGCGCCGCGGGCAGCTCGGCCGCGCGCATGCCGCCGAGCACGTCCGAGCCGTACTCGACCACCCGGGCGCGCACGGCCTCCGGCAGCGGACGGTGCTCCCCCGAGCCGTCCGGACCATCCGAGCCGTCCGCACCGCCCGCGTCGTCCGCGCCGTCCGGCTCCCCGGGCCGCTCGTCGGACGCGCCGCCCGCCGCGCCGCCCTCCGCGCCGCCGGGGGCCGGGCCGGGCACGTCGTCAGGGGTGTCGGCGGGCTCCATCAGCCCTCCGCAGCGCTCTCGGCCGCGCCGGCGTCGGGACGGTCCACCGCCTGGACGGCGTCGTCCGCCCCGCACCAGCGGCAGCGCACCTGCTCGATGGTCTCCTCCAGCACCCGGCTCTCCTCGACCCGGGGCTCCCCGGCCAGGTCGAGGTGCACGTAGTCGCGGCTGCGCACGGTGCGCACCACGTCGAACCTGGTCAGGTTGCCGCACTGGGCGCACCGCCAGCGGCGGCCTTCGGCCGGGGCCTCGATGCTCACCTGTACCTACCTCCCTCTCACCACCACTATTCCCGCGGTCCGGGACATCTTTCCACGTCCGGGGCGCTTCACGGCTACCCTGTCGGCGTGCCCCAGCCAGCCGCCCGCGCCGCAGCCCCGGTCCAGGAGTCCCTGGACGACCTGGGCACTCCGCTGGCCGAGGGCACCTTCCTGGTGGTCGACCTGGAGACCACCGGCGGCCGCGCCGGGGGCTCGGCGATCACCGAGATCGGCGCGGTCAAGGTGCGCGGCGGGCAGGTGGTGGGCGAGTTCTCCTCCCTGGTCGATCCCGGTTCCCCGATTCCGGCGCACATCACCCTGCTGACCGGCATCACCCAGGCGATGGTGGCCACCGCCCCGCCGATCGGGTCGGTGCTCCCGGCGTTCCTGGAGTTCGCGAACCTGGACGGCGGGACGGTGCTGGTGGCCCACAACGCCCCCTTCGACGTGTCGTTCCTCAAGGCCGCCTGCGCCGAGCAGGACCGGCCCTGGCCCCGCCCCCGGGTGGTCGACACCCTCCCCCTGGCCCGCCGCCTGGTCACCCGGGAGGAGGTGCGCGACCACAAGCTCGGCACCCTGGCCCGGTTCTTCGCGGTGCCCGACCGGCCGGTGCACCGGGCCCTGGACGACGCCCGCGCCACCGCCGGGGTGCTGCACGGGCTGCTGGAGCGGCTCGGCCCGATGGGGGTGCACAGCGTCGAGGAGCTGTGCGCGTTCCGCACGGCCCCCACCCGCGCCCAGCGCGGCAAGCGGCACCTGGCCGAGGGGCTCCCGGACGGGCCCGGGGTGTACGTGTTCACCGACGCCCGCGGGGAGCCGCTGTACGTCGGCAAGAGCACGTCCCTGCGCAAGCGGGTGCGCTCCTACTTCACCGCCGCCGAGACGCGCGGCCGGGTGCGCGAGATGGTCGGCCTGGTCGAGGCGGTCACCCCGATCCCGTGCGCCACCGGGCTGGAGGCCGAGGTGCGCGAGATGCGGCTGATCGCCGAGCGCAAGCCGCCCTACAACCGCCGCTCCCGCAACCCCGAGCGGGCGAGCTGGCTCAAGCTCACCCCCGACGCCTTCCCCCGGCTGTCCAAGGTGCGCACGGTCCGCGACGACGGCGCCCCCTATCTGGGGCCCTTCACCTCGTCCCGGGAGGCCGAGCTGGCCCGGGAGGCGCTGCTGGACGCCTTCCCGCTGCGCCAGTGCACCCGCAGGATCGGCCCACACGGCGGCGCGGGTCCGGCGTGCGTCCTGGCGCAGATGGGCCGGTGCGGGGCGCCCTGCACCGGCGGGGAGACCCCCGAGGAGTACGCCGAACACGCCCGGGCCGCCCGCGAGGCCATGGTCGGCGACCCCGGGGAGGTGGTGCACGCGCTGCGCGGCGCCATCGCCGACCTGTCGGCCGGCCTGCGCTACGAGGAGGCCGCGGTGCGGCGGGACCGGCTGGCCGCGTTCCTGCGCGGCGCCGCCCGGTCCCAGCGGCTGGCCGCGCTCACCGGCATCGGCGAGCTGGTGGCCGCCCGCCCGCTGGCGGGCGCCCCCGGCCGCTGGGAGGTGCACGTGGTGCGCCGGGGACGGCTGGCCGCGGCCGCGGTGATGGCGCCCGGCGCCGACCCGAACGCGTTCGTCGCCGCGCTCACCGCCACCGCCGAGACCGTCCCGCCCGGACCCGGCCCGGCCCCGGCGGCCGCGCCCCAGGAGAGCGAGTGCGTGCTGCGGTGGCTGGAGTCGCCGGGGGTGCGGCTGGTCGACCTCGACGCGCCCTGGACATGCCCCGCCCGCGGCGCCGAACGCCACCGCGAGCTGACAGACTGGGCGCGGGAGGCCGCCGAGGCCGCCGCCGAGCCGAGCTGACACCGACCCGAGCCGAACGGACCAGCGCCCCTATGGCAGGCATACCGCTGAGCGACGACTACCCGGTGCGCCGGGTCCCGGCCGTGACCTACCTGCTCATCGCCGCCAACGTCGCGGTGTACCTGGCCTCCCCGATGTCGCTGATGGCGCTCTGGTACGGCGGCGGGCTCGGCGAGCGGATCTGCGCGGTGGACCACTACATCTTCCGCTGGGGCGCGGTCCCGGTGGAGCTGTTCACCGGGCGGCAGGCCGCCTCGCCCACCCCGTGCCCCGGCGAGCCCGCCGCCACCGCCCCCTGGCTGACCGTGTTCACCTCGATGTTCCTGCACGGGGACGCGCTGCACCTGCTGAGCAACATGGTCTACCTGTTCGTGTTCGGCCCGGTGGTGGAGGACCGGCTGGGGCGGGTCCGCTACACCGGCCTGTACCTGGTCTCGGGCGCGCTGGCGACGCTGGCCTTCGCGCTGACCGACCCGGCGGCGGAGGTGCCGCTGGTGGGCGCCTCCGGCGCGATCTCGGGGGTGCTCGGGGCCTACCTGGTGGTGCAGTTCCGCAGCCGCGTGATCACCCTGGTGTTCTTCGTGCTCCCGGTCCGGCTGCCGGGGTGGGCGCTCGTGGGCACCTACTTCGTGCTCCAGTATGTTCTGTACGTCAGCGTCTCGCTGTACCCCGGCGCCGGGGAGACGAGCGTGGCCTACGCCGCGCACGTCTACGGGTTCGTCGCGGGCGCGGCCATGGCGCTGCTCGTCCACCGCATCCGTTGGCGCGCCGGGACCCGGCTGTCCGACGTGTACTGACCACCTCGCACCCAGGAGGCTCCGACCGTGATCACCGCGATCGTCATGATCAAGGCCGACGTCGACCGCATCCCGGAGGTCGCCGAGGCGATCGCCGAGATCGACGGGGTCAGCGAGGTCTACTCGGTGACCGGCGGGATCGACCTGATCGCCGTGGTGCGGGTGCGCCGCCACGACGAGCTGGCCGAGGTGATCCCGGGCCGGGTGAACAAGATCGCGGGCGTGCGCTCCTCCGACACCCACATCGCGTTCAACGCCTACTCCAAGCACGACCTGGAGTCGGCGTTCTCCCTGGGCATCTGAGCACCGTCCCCGTTGCTCCCGGGGGGAACGCCCCTGAAACCGCGCCGGTAGCGCCGGTTCCCCCGAGATCAACGGGGATAGCGCCCGGGGCGTCAGTCCTGCTTGGCCCGCTCCTGGCTGACCGCGACCCACCGGTCGAGCACGTCGCGCGCCCGGCCGTCGTCGACGGCCGCGGCGGCCCGCTCCAGCCCCTGGGCGAGCATCTCCTCCAGGCTCCCGGGCAGCTCCTCGGCGGCCGCGATCGCCGCCGCCGCGTTCAGCAGCACCGCGTCGCGCACGGGCCCGCGCTCGCCCTCGACCAGGGCGCGCACCGCGCGGGCGTTCACCTCCACGTCGCCGCCGCGCAGGTCCTCGGGCACCGCGCGGCCGATCCCCAGCGCGCGCGGGTCGAGCACGTCCTCGCGCACCTCGCCGCCGCGCACCGTCCACACCCGCGAGGTGGTCGTGGTGGTGAGCTCGTCCAGCCCGTCGTCGCCGCGGAAGACCAGCGCCGAGGTACCGCGCCGGGCGAACACCCCGGCCACCGTCGGGCACATGGCGGCGTCGAACACGCCGACCGCCGCCGCCCCGGGCCGGGCCGGGTTGGTCAGCGGTCCCAGGAAGTTGAAGACGGTGGGCACCGCCAGCTCCCGGCGGGGCTTGGCGGTGTACCGGAACGAGGGGTGGAACAGCGGGGCGAAGCAGAAGGTGATCCCCGCCTCCTCGGCCACCTGGGCGGTCGAGGCGGGCCGCAGGTCGATCACGACGCCCAGGCGCTCCAGGACGTCGGCGGTGCCGCACGAGGAGGAGGCGGCCCGGTTGCCGTGCTTGACGACCTTGGCGCCGGCGGCGGCCGCGGTGATCGCCGCCATGGTCGAGACGTTGACGGTGTGCGCCTGGTCGCCGCCGGTGCCCACGATGTCCACGGTGCGCCCGGGCACGGCGATGCGCACGGCGTTGTCCAGCATCCCCTCGGCGAGGCCGACGACCTCGTCCACCGCGGCGCCCTTGGCGCGCAGCGCGATCGCGAACCCCGCGATCTGGGCGTCGGTGGCCGAGCCCGACATGATCTCCTCCATCGCCCAGGCGGTGGAGGACTCGGGCAGGTCCTGCCCGGCGAGGAGGGCGTTGATCAGCGAGGACCAGGTCGGTTCGGCGGGGGCGGGGCGGTCGGGGCTCACGGGGCTGCTCACGGTGCTACTTCCTCTGCTCTTCACGCCCATGGCGGGCGGGCTCTGCTGGTCAGGCTCGGGCGGACGGCGCGTGCCATCGCCATCGGGGCCATCGCGCGAGCTCGCAGTGGCGCAGAGGGGAACCGCCGGTGCACGGCCCGGCGGCGCGGTTTCGCAGCATCGGAGTCGGGTTCCGTTCGGTGATCCTGGGACCTGACAGGGACCGGGCCCAGATGGATCGGGCCCGGTCCGACACTACCGGGCGCCCTACCGGGCCGCCAGCCCGTCCGCGCGGCTGCGCATCAGCCCGGCCAGCGACTCGGCCAGCGCGACCGGGTCGATCGGGTGGCTCACCACCGCGTCCGCGCGCGACCAGGCGGCCAGCCAGCCGTCGTCGCGGCGGCCGATGAGCACCAGCACCGGAGGACACCGGTAGATCTCGTCCTTGGCCTGGCGGCACAGGCCCATGCCGCCGGTGGGGGCGGCCTCCCCGTCGAAGACGCACACGTCGGCGGCGCCGTCGTCGAGGCGCTTGAGCACCGCGGCGGAGGTGGCGCACTCGACCAGCTCCACCTTGGGCACGTCGGCGGCGGGGCGCCGCCCGATCGCCGCCCGCACCTGCTCGCGCACGTGCGCCTTGTCGCTGTAGACGAGCACCCGCATCCTGGGGGCGTCGGCGGCGTTCTCCATGGCTGAACCGTCCCTCACATCTCGCGCGGCGCGGGCGGGGCCCCGCCGCGTCCCGGTTGCGTCGAGCCCTACGCTCTGAGACCTTCGCCACGACAGCATGCCACCCGGGGTGCGACGCAGGCCACGCCTGAGCGCCCTGTACGGCCGCCGCCGAGACCGATATGAGACGTCCCGGGCGCCATGCGGCCCCGCGGCGGGCTTCCCGGACCCCTCCGGGGCCGGTTTCCATCACGGCCCGATCACGATCGCGGTGCCCCGGCGCGCCTCGCGGCACCGCAGATCAGAGGAGAAGCGCCCCCTTCCGGGGGGTCGTGCACCAACCTCCGCCAGATGCCGCAATAATGCAGGCGTGGCGACAGCAACCGCGAACCAAGAAACAGCACCGACACCAGTACATGGTGCGGCCAAGCGTCCTGACCTGGTGAGCGTTGGCACCATCGTGTGGTTGGCCAACGAGCTCATGTTCTTCGCTGCGCTGTTCGCGATGTACTACACGATCCGATCCGTGACCGTGGGCAACCCCGACCTCGGGGAGTGGCCGGCCGCGCACCTCAACGTGCCGTGGGCGCTGGGCATCACCGTCATCCTGGTGGCCTCCAGCTTCACCGCCCAGGCCGGTGTGTGGGCGGCCGAGCGCGGCGACGTCCGCAAGCTCCGCCTGTGGTTCTTCATCTCGTTCGCGATGGGCCTGATCTTCGTGTTGGGCCAGGCGTACGAGTACTACGAACTCATCGTGCACGAGGGACTGACCCTGCAGTCCAGCGCCTACGGCTCGATGTTCTACCTCACCACCGGCTTCCACGGCCTCCACGTGATCGGCGGTCTGATCGCGTTCCTCATCATGCTGGGACGCACGTACGCCGCGAAGCGCTTCACCCACCAGCAGGCCACCAGTGCGATCGTCGTGTCCTACTACTGGCACTTCGTCGACGTGGTCTGGGTCGCTCTGTTCGCAACCATCTACTTCATCCAGTAACCCGGAACGGGGAAACCGTGAAATGGATTACCGCGCGGCGACGGCATCCCCTAGCGGGGTACGTCGTCGTCCTACTCGCGTTGGCCGTGTTCGGCGTGGGCTACGCCCTGGTGGCGCCCAGTGCCGACCGTGCCGAGGCCCAGGTCATGGCGGCCGCCCAGACCGGTGCCGAGCCTGCCGGCGGTGAGACCGTCGACATTGCGCAGGGGCGCGACATCTGGGAGCGCAGCTGCGCGAGCTGCCACGGGCTCAACGGCGCCGGCAGTGACAACGCACCGGACATCACCGGTGCGGGCGGCGCCGCGGTCGACTTCCAGGTGAGCACCGGCCGCATGCCCTCCTCCAACCCGGACGCGCAGATGCCCCGCAAGGAGCCGGCGTGGGACCGGGAGGAGATCGACAACCTGATCGCCTACTACGAGCAGGAGATCGGGCAGGGCGCCGGCCCGGCCGTCCCCGAGGAGCCCCCGGGCGATGAGCCCGTCCGCTCGGACTACGAGGACGAGGACGCCTACGAGGAGGCCAAGGCCTCCTACGACGAGGCCTACGACGCCTACATCAACGGCGCCTCGGACACCCAGGCCGGGATGCAGCTCTACCTGGCCAACTGCGCGCACTGCCACAGCTGGTCGGGGGCCGGCGGCGGCCTGACCGGCGGCCACTGGGCCCCGCAGATCACCGACGCCACGCCGCGCCAGCTCTACGAGGCCATGTTGACCGGACCGGGCCAGATGCCCGTGTTCACCGAGGGCACGGTCACGCCCGACGACAAGCAGGAACTGATCTCCTACGTAAAGACCCTGCAGGCCGAGCCGAACGCCGGCGGCATCTTCGACCTGAACCGCGTCGGCCAGGTCGCCGAGGGCTTCATCGCCTGGACGGTCGGTCTCACCCTGATCATCGCGTGCGCGATCTGGATCACCGCGAAGCAGCGAGCCCATGACTGACAAGAGCAACGACAACGACAACGGCGCGTCCGACGGGTCCGCCGACCGCGTCATCGGCACGCCCTCCCCCGCGGAGGGCCGGGCGATCGTGGCCGGAGCCGACGACCCCGGCGCCGAGCACCCGGGGGCCTACCCGGCCGAGGAGACGCACGCGCACAGCGAGGAGGAGCAGCGCCGCGCCGAGAAGACGGCGTCGGTGTGGTTCCTCATCGCCTTCCTCGCCGGCATCGGCTTCTTCGTGGCCTACTTCGCCTTCCCGCCCAACAGCGCGGGCGAGCCGGCCATCGCCGACCCGCAGATCGGCCAGTACTCGAACATGGCGCTGGGCGGCACGCTCGCCCTGGCCCTGTTCGGCATCGGCGCCGGGATGACCGTGTGGGCGCGCAGGATCATGCCGCACTACGAGGTCTCCTCGCCCTACGACGAGCTGCCCTCGGCCCCTGAGGAGAAGGGCTCCTTCGGCGACTTCTTCATGCGGGGCGCCGACGAGAGCGGCTTCACCAAGCGGCCGCTGCTGCGCCGCACCCTGCTGCTGTCCATGGTGCCGCTGGGCCTGGCGCCCATCGTGCTGCTGCGCGACACCGGGCCGCTGCCCGGCGACAAGCTCAAGCACACGCTCTGGGAGGACGGCCTGCGGATGGTCGTCGAGGGCACCAACAAGCCGATCAAGGAGGCCGACCTCGCCGAGGACGGCGCCATGATCACCGCCTTCCCGCAGGTCGAGGAGGAGGGCGGCCACGGCGGCGAGGGCCAGCACCTGAGCCTGAACGACCAGGCCAAGACGGTGGTCCTGCTGATCAAGATCCCCGAGGGCGACTTCAAGCCCGGGATGACCGAGCAGCAGATGAACTGGACCCACAACGGGATCGTGGCCTACTCCAAGATCTGCACGCACGTGGGCTGCCCCGCGGCGCTGTACGAGCGGGGGAGCCACCGCATCCTGTGCCCGTGCCACCAGTCGACCTTCGACGCCGCCGACGGCGCCAAGGTCGTCTTCGGGCCCGCGCACCGTCCGCTGCCCCAGCTGCCGATCGGTGTGGACGACGAGGGGTACCTCATCGCCAAGGGCGACTTCTCCGAAGCGGTCGGCCCCACGTTCTGGGACGCGGAGAAGGGGGACTAGCCGATGAGCACCACGACGCAGGCGCCCAAGGCGCTGCGCGGCGTCGGCAACTGGATCGACGACCGCTTCCACCTCGCCAAGACCGGTGAGAAGAACCTGCGCAAGGTCTTCCCCAACCACTGGTCGTTCATGCTGGGCGAGATCGCGCTCTACTCGTTCATCATCCTGCTGGTCACGGGCGTCTTCCTGACCCTGTGGTTCAACCCCAGCATGGCCCACACCACCTATGAGGGCTCCTACCAGCGCCTCAACGGGGTGGAGATGAGCGAGGCCTACGCCTCCACGCTGCGCATCGACTTCGACGTGCGCGGGGGCTTCCTCGTGCGGCAGATCCACCACTGGGCGGCGCTGATCTTCGTCGCCTCGCTGGTGGTGCACATGCTGCGGGTGTTCTTCACCGGCGCGTTCCGCAAGCCGCGCGAGATCAACTGGCTGATCGGGGTGGGCATCTTCACCCTGGCCATGCTGGAGGGCCTGTTCGGGTACTCGCTCCCGGACGACCTGCCCTCCGGCATGGGCGTGCGCATCCTGCAGGGCGTCATGCTCTCGCTGCCGGTGATCGGGACCTACGTCTCGATGTTCCTGTTCGGCGGGGAGTTCCCCGGCGAGGACATCATCCCCCGGCTGTACATGCTGCACATCCTGCTGATCCCGGGGATCCTGCTGGCGCTGATCGTGGCGCACTTCATGATCCTGTGGCACCAGAAGCACACCCAGTACCCGGGGACCGGGCGCTCGGAGAAGAAGGTCGTCGGCACGCCGATGTTCCCGGGCTTCGCCATCAAGGCGGGCGGGTTCTTCTTCTTCGTGTTCGCCGTCATCGTCGCGCTGAGCGCGTTCGTGCAGATCAACCCGATCCACCTGTTCGGGCCCTTCACGCCCACGGCCATCACCTCGGGCCTGCAGCCCGACTGGTACATGGGCTTCATGGAGGGGTCTCTGCGCATCTTCCCGAACTGGCTGGACTTCCAGATCTTCGGGTACGCGGTGCCGATCGGCGTGCTGGTGCCGGGCCTGGTGATCCCGGGCCTGATCTTCGGCGGGCTGGCGGCCTGGCCGTTCCTCGAGCAGTGGATCACCGGGGACAAGCGGGCGCACAACGTCGCCGACCGCCCGCGCAACGCTCCGGTGCGCACCGCGGTGGGCGTGGCCGGGGTCGTCTTCTACGGCATCCTGTGGCTGGCGGGGGCGAACGACATCCTGTCGCACACGTTCTCCATCAGCCTGTACTGGACGACGTACTTCTTCCGCGTCGCCGCCATCGCCGGGCCGATCATCGGCTTCATCGTCGCCAAGCGCATCTGCCTGGGGCTGCAGCGCCGGGACCGGGAGACGCTGGAGCACGGCTACGAGAGCGGCACCATCCAGCAGCTCCCCAGCGGCGAGTTCATCGAGGTGCACAAGGAGTCCTCGCAGGAGACCGTGCACGTGCTGGAGAGCAAGGCCGCGGTGGACCGGATCGACGACGAGGCGATCGCGTCGGTGGAGGAGTCCGAGTCCGACGGTGTGGAGGCCCCGGCCGCGCGCGGCCTCAAGGGCAAGCTCCGCGCCAAGCTCGCGCACTGGTACACGAAGGACAACGTGTCCTTCGAGGGGGTGGAGGCCCACACCGGCCACCACCTGCACCACGGTGCGGGCCACGAGGAGCACGAGGAGATGGCCGGCAGCCACTAGGCCGCTTCCGTCACCCGGCTCCGATCCGGCAACGAGGCCCGGCCCCCGACGCGTTCGGGGGCCGGGCCTCGTTCATGTGCGGGGACGTCCTCCCCGGGCCCGCCCGGGGGCCGGGGCCCACCGGGAGGCGCGGGCCCACCGGGAGGCGCGGGCCCACCGGGAGGCGCGGCATCCTGCCGGGAGGCACGCCGTGGGGACCGCCGCCGGGGTCTCCCCCGCGTCTCTCCTCAGCGTCCCCCGGGCACCGGAGGCGGCGCCGCACGGGGTCTGGGCCTGATTCCGGACGGGCCTCAATCGCCTTCTGCGCACTTCGCTCCCCCGGGGCCGACTCAGGGCCGCCCGGGACACGCGAAAGGCCCCTCACGGAGGCGAATTCCAGGGGTCGTTGCAACACCGCTGCTAGTTGCTGTGCGCTGCTAGGAGCTTAGCGAGGCGCTCGGCTGGGGTATCCCAGCCGAGCGTCTTTCGCGGCCTTGAGTTGAGCTCGGCGGCCACGGCCTCCAGGTCCTCGCGGGAATGCCTCGACAGGTCCGTGCCCTTCGGGAAGTACTGGCGCAGCAGCCCGTTCGTGTTCTCGTTCGAGCCGCGCTGCCAGGGGCTGGCCGGATCGCAGAAGAACACCGGGATGTCGGTGGCCAGGGTGAACGCCTGGTGGGCGGCCATCTCCGAGCCCTGGTCCCAGGTCAGCGAGCGCTTCAGGTGGGGCGGCAGGGTCCGGGCCGTGTCCACCAGGGCGTTGCGCACGGCCGCCGCGCTGTGCCCGCCGGGCAGGTGGAGGAGCATCACGTACCGGGTGGCGCGCTCGACCAGGGTGCCGATGGCCGACCGGGAGTTGGCGCCCACGATCAGGTCGCCCTCCCAGTGGCCGGGGACGGCCCGGTCTGCGGCCTCGGCCGGCCGCTCGCTGATCATCACCATGTCGCGGATCGGGCCGGGCAGGCGCGAGTTGGCGTGGCGGCGGGGTTTGCGGCGGGCGCGGCCGGTGCGCAGGGCGCGGGCCAGCTCGCGGCGCAGCTCGCCGCGGCCCTGGACGTAGAGCGCCTGGTAGACGGTCTCGTGCACCACGTGCATCTCCGGGCGGTCGAGGAAGGTGCTGCGCAGAGCCTGGCAGATCTGCTCGGGGCTCCAGCGCCGCGAGAGCCGGTCCTGGATGAAGTCCCGCAGTTCGGGGTTGCTGCCGATCTTGCCGGTCTTGGGGCGGGGCCTGCGCGAGTCGGCGCGGCGCTGGGCGGCGTGGGGCCGGTAGTAGCGCGGGCCGCCGTGGGCGCTGGTGCGGTTGCGGCGGACCTCGCGACTGATGGTCGAGGGGCTGCGGCCCAGTTCGGCGGCGATGGTCCGCAGGGTGGCCTTCTCGCGGAGCCGGTCGGCGATGTGGATGCGCTCGTCCTCGTTCAGGTGGCGCGTGCGGCGGGCCGGAGCCGGTTCGCAGGGCGGCACCACCGTGTTGGCCGGTGGTGCCGCCCTGCTTCTACCCGAGGCGTTGCGGCCGTTGCGCCACCGCTTGCCGGTCCGGGTGTTGATGCCGACGATGCGGCATGCCTCGGCGTATCCGATTCCCTGGTCCACGAGGCGCAAGTATTCCCGGCGCTCGCGGGTCAGCTTCCTCGGGCCCTGGGGCCTGCGGCTGTCCCGGATCTCGAAGTCGTCCATCCCACCCCTTCAAGTGGGGTGTTGCAACGACCACTAGAACCCGGGGGAGCCGTGAGGGGCCTTCTCGGGGTCGAGCGCCGCGGAGGAGCCTCCGCGGAAGGGGGTCCCGCTACTCCTGCGGGTCGCCGTGGACCGAGCCCGGGGTCCCGGTGTCGTCGGTCTTGTCCGACTCGCCGGTCGCGCTCTTGGCCAGCCAGTCCTCCCAGGACAGCTCCCAGTACGACCAGCCGTTGTCCCACTCCACCTGGCGGTCGGTCCCGGTGACCTCCAGCGGGTCGCCCATGTAGGAGTTCTCGTAGAACCACTTGGCGTCCGAGGTCGCCATGTTCGGGCAGCCGTGGCTCAGGTTGGCCTCGCCGAGCGAGCCGTTCCAGGGCGCGGCGTGCGTGAACTCGCCGCTGTTGGAGAACCGGACGGCGTAGTCCACGTCCAGCTTGTAGCCCTCCGGACTGTCCACCGGCACGCCCACCGTGGAGGAGTCCATGACCAGGTTGGCGTACTTCTCCATGGTCAGGTGGCTGCCGCTGGTGGTGGTGTAGGCGCGGGTGTTCGCCTTGCCGACGCTGGTCGGGAAGTCCTTGATCTCCTCGCCGTCGCGCTCGACCACCATCCGGTGGGACCGGGCGTCGATCGTGGTCCGCTGGTCACGGCCGACCTCGAACTCCAGCCGGTGGTTCTCCACCCCGTAGGTGCCGCCCCCGGCGTCCACCCCGGCCAGCCGCATGTTCACCGCGACCTTCTGGTTCGGCTTCCAGTACTCCTTGGGGCGGAAGACCGCGCTCTGGTCGTCCAGCCACGTCCAGGAGCCCTCGTTGGGCTCCTCGGAGACGACCTCCAGGGAGTTCTCCACCCGGGACTTGTTCTCCACCGGGAGGTCGAAGTTGACGATGATGGGCATGCCCACGCCGACGGTGTCCCCGCTGGAGGGGAAGTTCGACTCCAGCTCCAGGGCGTTGCCCTGTTCGGCCTCGGCCGTGGAGAACTGGGCGGCGAACTCCTTCTCCTCGCCGTCGGCGTTCTCGGCCACCGCCTCGACCTTCACGTCGGTGCCGGGCGTGAGGTTCCAGTCGCTCGTCCAGGTGGCGCCGTCGTCGCTGAGGGTGCCGGTCACCTCGTCGGCCTCGGAGCCGCCGTCCCCGCCGTCCTCACCGCCGTCCTGCCCCGCCTGGGCGTCCTGGGACGCCCCGCCCTCGGGGAGCTCCTGGGTGACCGTGACGTCGGTGACCTTGCCGCCCTCGGCCTCCACGGTCAGCGGGACGTCGGGGCGCCCTCCGGTGGCCCCGTCCCCCGGGGTGATCACCACGTCCACGGGGTCGCCGCCCGACTCCGACCCGGACGGGTCGGCGGTGGAGCCGGTACAGGCCGACGCGAGGACCAGCGCCGCCCCCGCGGCCAGGCCCGCGCCGACGCAGCGCGCCGCCGGCTTCGCTGTGAGCTTCACTAGGTGCGCCCTCCTGACGTCCGCACGGCGGGGCCCGTCCCCACCGCACCCGGGGAGACGCCTCCAGGGGCGGAAAGGTTCCGCCCCGCGCCCTCCTGGGGTCGATCCGGACGGATACCGCCAACGGGTATGAACGTCCCGAAATAATACCCCGGCCGGCCCGCCGACCCCACACAGGTGGGGGGCGGACCGGCCGGGGCCGTGTCGCGCGGACCGGGCCGGTCCGCCGCCGGGGCTAGTGCTGGAACTCCTTGCGGTAGTACTCGAACACCCAGCCGATCGCGGTGAGGATGATGGCGAAGCCGCCGATGAACACCATCCACCAGCCGATCGCCACGCCGACGGCGGTGAAGGCCACCGCCAGGGCGACGAACAGCGGCCACCAGCTGTGCGGGCTGAAGAACCCGTACTCGCCGGCGTTCTCGGCGATGTCGCCGTCCAGCCGGTCCTCGGGGGCCAGCCCGTGGTGCGACTCACTGCGGCGCGCGGCCTGCCAGAGCCAGAACCCGACCATCCAGCCGAAGCCGACGGCCACGATCAGCGCCACGGTGCCGGTCCACTCGATGTGCCCCTCGGCCGCCCAGGCCCAGTAGGCGTACAGCGCCGCCGCCAGGCCGAAGAAGGTCGAGACGCCCATAAACAGATATGCCTGCATCTTCATGGTGTCGACGCCCTACTTCTCGGAGGTGGCGGCCGCCGGGACGGCACCGGGGGCGGCCGCGTGCGGGTGGTTCAGGTCGAAGGCGGGGCGCTCGGAGCGGATCCGCGGCAGCGACGTGAAGTTGTGCCGCGGCGGCGGGCAGGACGTCGCCCACTCCAGCGAGCAGCCGTAGCCCCACGGGTCGTCCACCTCGACCTTGGTGCCGTTCTTGTGGGTGATCCACACGTTCCAGAAGAAGATCAGCGTGGAGGCGCCCAGCACGAACGCGCCGATCGAGGAGATCTGGTTCAGCTCGGTGAACCCGTCGCTGGGCAGGTAGTCGGCGTAGCGCCGGGGGAACCCGGCCGCGCCCAGCCAGTGCTGCACCAGGAAGGTGGCGTGGAAGCCGAAGAACAGCAGCCAGAAGTGGGCCACGGCCAGCTTCTCGTTGAGCATCTTCCCGGTGAACTTGGGCCACCAGAAGTAGAACCCGGCGAACATCGCGAAGACCACGGTGCCGAAGACGACGTAGTGGAAGTGGGCCACCACGAAGTAGGAGTCGGTGACGTGGAAGTCGATGGGCGGGGAGGCCAGCAGCACACCGGTCAGGCCGCCGAACAGGAAGGTCACCATGAAGCCGATGGTGAACAGCATCGGGGAGGCCATGACCAGCTGGCCGCGCCACATCGTGCCGACCCAGTTGAAGAACTTCACCCCGGTCGGGACCGCGATGAGGAAGGTCATGAACGAGAAGAACGGCAGCAGCACGGCGCCGGTCGGGAACATGTGGTGCGCCCACACGGTGACCGACAGGCCGGCGATGGCGATGGTGGCGCCCACCAGGCTCTTGTAGCCGAAGATCGGCTTGCGGCTGAAGACCGGGAGGATCTCGGTGGCGATGCCGAAGAACGGCAGCGCGATGATGTACACCTCGGGGTGGCCGAAGAACCAGAACAGGTGCTGCCACAGGATGGCGCCGCCGTGCTCGGGGTTGAACACCTGGGTGCCGATCATGCGGTCGGTGCCCAGCGCGATCAGCGCCGCGGTCAGGACCGGGAACGCGATCAGCACCAGCACGCTGGTGAGCATGCCGTTCCAGGTGAAGATCGGCATGCGGAACATCGTCATGCCCGGCGCGCGCATGCACAGGCCGGTGGTGATGAAGTTGACCGCGCTGAGGATGGTGCCCAGACCGGACACGACCAGGCCCAGGATCCACAGGTCGCCGCCGAGGCCCGGGGAGCGGATCGCGTCGGACAGCGGCGTGTAGGCGAACCAGCCGAAGCTGGCCGCGCCGCCCGGGGTCAGGAAGCCGCCGACCGTGATCAGGCCGCCGAACAGGAACAGGTAGTACCCGAACAGGTTCATCCGGGGGAACGCCACGTCGGGCGCCCCGATCTGCAGCGGCATGATGATGTTCGTGAAGCCGACGAACAGCGGCGTCGCGAACAGCAGCAGCATGATGGTGCCGTGCATGGTGAACAGCTGGTTGAACTGCTCGGAGGACATCACCTGCAGTCCGGGGAAGAACAGCTCGGCGCGCATCAGCAGCGCCAGGATGCCTCCGAAGATGAAGAACCCGAACGAGGTGATCAGGTACATGTACCCGATGACCTTGTGGTCGGTGGAGGTCATCCAGCTGACGATGATCGACCCTTTGCGGGTCGGGGCGGGCCGGTTGGCGGTCCCCGCCGTGGATGTCGCCGTCGCCATCAGCGGCCAGCCTCCTCTTCCTCGGACTCCTCGTCGCGCGCGGCGGCGTCCTGCTCCCCGCCGTCCGAGGCGTCCTGGCCCTGGGCCTCTTCGTCGGCACCCTCGGTGCCGGCGCCCTCGGCCTGCCCGCCTTCGCCCTCGGTGGAGGCCTCGGCGTCGCCCTGCTGCTCGCCGCCCTCGGCACCGGCCTCGGCGGCGGCCTGCTCGGCCTGCTCCGCCTCGGCGGCCTCCTGCTGCTCGGCGTACCAGGCGTCGTACTCGTCGGGCTCCATGACCTCGACCTGGAAGAGCATCCGGGTGTGGTCGGCGCCGCAGAGCTCGGCGCAGCGGCCCATGTAGGTGCCGGCCGTGCCCTCGTTGACCTTGACCTGGAACTCGTTGTCGTGGCCCGGGACGACGTCCAGCTTGAAGGCGAACGCCGGGATCCAGAAGGAGTGGATCACGTCCGGGGAGTGCAGGTCGAAGTGGACGACGTCGCCCTCGCGCAGGACCAGGGTGGGCATCTGGTCCGGGGTGCCGACCTCGGAGAAGAGGATCTCGGGGTCGGCGTCCTCGTCTCCGCCGGCGGCCTCGGCGGCCTCGGCCTTGGACTGGTCCAGGTAGTTGAACTCCCAGCTCCACTGGAACGCGACGACCTCGATGTTGGCATCGGCCTTCTCGTCGGTCTCCAGCAGGTAGGTCTGGTCGCGCGCCGTGAAGTAGAACAGCACGGCGATGACCACGATCGGGAGGACGGTGTAGAGCGCCTCGATCGGCATGTTGTACCGCACCTGCGGCGGCAGCTGCTCGGAGCGCTTGCGGTGGAAGATGATCGACCAGACGATCAGCCCCCACACGAGGAGACCGACCGCGAACGCCGCCACCCACGAGCCCTGCCACAGCGCGAGCACGCGCTGCCCCTGCTCGGTGATCGGCTCCGGCACACCCAAACGAGTGAACTCGTTCGACGCGCACCCGGTCGCGGCCAGTCCCAACGCGGCGAGCACGGCGCCACGTGGTGCCCATCGGCGCACTGCCTCGCGCCGATTCCTATGGCGGGTCGGACTCACGGATTGCCTTCCCAGCGGTGATGCCCGCGTCTGCTGC
The DNA here is from genome assembly GCF_027706745.1 of Nocardiopsis suaedae. Classification (GTDB taxonomy): domain Bacteria; phylum Actinomycetota; class Actinomycetes; order Streptosporangiales; family Streptosporangiaceae; genus Nocardiopsis_A; species Nocardiopsis_A suaedae. Next base: position 54,005 of record NZ_JAQFWP010000037.1, read on the forward strand.
GCGGGCGGTCGTCTATCCGAAGCTTGTCAGGGGGAACATTATCGCGAACCGCCCGCTGCGCCGTTCACGGGTGTGCCTGGTCAGCGTGTTGCTCGACACCCCTTTCACGGAGCGGGCGGCCCGGGTCCGGCCGGCGGGCCGGAGCGGTGTCCCCGTCCCGCTCGGGGCGCCCCCCTCGGGGGGCTCTCGGGCGGGCTAAGGCGAGAGTATCGCTGGATTTACAGCACCCTTAACCGGGTGCCCGTTAGCCGTGGGCGCGGGTAAAGATCAGGACACAGAGCAGGATGAACAGGCGATGGAGGAGCCGCCCGTGGGGGAGCAGCCGCTGGTGACCGTGGAGGCGGTCGGGCGCAAGTGCCCGATCCCGATCATCATGCTCGCGGAGCGCATCCGCGAGGTGCCGATCGGCTCCGTGATCGCCGTGACCGCCGACGATCCCGCCGCCTCGTCCGACATCCCCGCGTGGTGCCGGATGAAGCTGCAGGAGTTCGTGGCCGAGGTTCCGCTGGAGCGCGGGAGCGCCTTCCACATCCGGCGGAGGTACTGAGGCGGCCCCCGCGGGCGCGCGCGGCCGTGTCCCCGCCGTGACCATCGTGATGTTGGTCCGATCGGCGGAGCACGGCCCGGCGGGCGCCCGCGGGGGCCGGAAAGGCGCGAGGGCCGCGCCCCGGACGGACCGGGGCGCGGCCCTCGCCGCGCACGCTCCCCGAAGGGTCAGCGCGCGTAGTACTCGACGACGAGCTGCTCGTCGAAGGGCACCGGGACCTGGTCGCGCTTGGGGCGGTCGACGACCGCGCAGCGCAGGTCCTTGTGGCTGACCGCCAGGAAGCCGGCGATCTTCTCGTCGGCGTGCACGCCCTCGGCGGCCTCGACGAACGGCACCATGTTCCGGGACTTCTCCCGGACGCCGATCACCTGGCCCGGCTTGACCTGGAAGGACGGGATGTCGACCTTCTTGCCGTCCACGGTGATGTGGCCGTGGGTGACGTACTGGCGGGCCGCGTAGACGGACGGCGCGAAGCCGGCCCGCAGCACCAGGGTGACCAGGCGCAGCTCCAGCTCGGAGATCATCTCCTCACCGGTACGGCCCGGGCGCTTCTTGGCGTTGTCGTAGACCCGCGCGAGCTGCTTCTCGGACAGGTCGTAGTACCAGCGCAGCTTCTGCTTCTCGGCCTGGCGGACCGCGTAGTCGCTCGTGGAGCGGCGGACGCGGCGGCCGTGCTCACCCGGGGGGTAGGGCCGCTTCTCGAAGTAGCTGACCGCCTTACGGGTCAGCGGGGTACCCGCGCGCCGGGACAACCGCACCTTAGGTCCGGTGTAGCGCATGCTTTCCTCTTTCCGCTTCGTGAGTGGAGGGAATCCCAGGTAAGGCTCGCCTAGTTCTGGGAGGAGGCCCACAGGCCCCCCGGGTCGCGGCGGCATGGCCGCCCGCGCGCCGTTCCCGGCCGGTGCGGCCGACCCTGGCCGCGTGCCGACGGTGGCGCGTGCGGAGGTGGTCCCGTCCGCACGAACGCCGCCGCGCGTCTCAGCGCGGCGGCCGGATCACCCGCCCGGACGGTGCCGGGCGGACGGGGTCGGTGTCCTACTTTACGCGGTCGGGCGGGGTGCCCGGGCCACGAGCCCCAGCGCACGGCGGCCCACCCCGCCGTCGCGGCGCCCGCGCCCGGTCCCCGCCCGGGTCCGGCGCGTGCCGGTGCTAGGCCAGGTTCGGCTCGACCTCGTCGGCGACCTCCTTGCCGTAGCTGGCGGTGATGCGCGCCAGCAGCCCGGCCTTGGTCAGCTCGTACTCGGTCGGGCCGTTGACCTCGAGGCTGTGCACCGCGATGGAGTTGCCCACCTGCGCGGCGCGCTCCAGGGGCAGGCCCCAGGAGGTGGCGGCGAGGAACCCGGCGCGGAAGGCGTCGCCCACGCCGGTGGGGTCGACCTTCTCGGAGACCTCGGCGACGTCGACGCTGACCGGCGGCTCGCCCTTGCGGTCGATCCGCACGCCCTTGGCGCCCAGGGTGGTGACCCGGATGTCGACGCGGTCGAGGATCTCCTCGTCGCTCCAGCCGGTCTTCTGCTCGGCCAGGCCCTTCTCGTACTCGTTGGTGAACAGGTAGGCCGCGCCCTCGATGAGCTTGCGGATGTCGGCGCCGTCCATCAGCGCGAGCTGCTGGGAGGGGTCGGCGGCGAACGGGAGGCCGGTGCGGCGGCAGTCCTCGCTGTGCCGCAGCATGGCCTGGGGGTCGTTGGCACCGATGAGCGCCAGCTCGACGCTGTGCTCGGCGGCGAGCGCGGCGAGGTCGATCTCGCGCGCCTCGGCCATCGCACCGGCGTAGAACGAGGCGATCTGGTTCTGCTCGCGATCGGTGGTGCACACGAAACGGGCGGTGTGCCTGCGGTCGGAGGTGCGGACGCCGGAGGTGTCCACGCCGTGCTTTTCCAGCCAGGCGCGGTACTCCGCGAAGTCGGCGCCGACGGAGCCGACCAGCAGCGGCTTGAGGCCGAGGCGGCCCATGCCGTAGCTGATGTTGGCGGCGACCCCGCCGCGCCGCACATCGAGCTCCTCCACCAGGAACGACAGGGAGACCTGCTCCAGCTGGTCGGCGATCAGCTGTTCGGCGAATCGCCCGTCGAAGGTCATCAGGTGGTCGGTGGCGATCGATCCGGTAACCGCGATGCGCACTCGGAGTGCTCCTTGGGTCGGGGAGATCTGAACGAGGCACAAGCCTACCCACGGGCTCCCCGCCACAGGGAAGGACCCTGCAGGCACACGGTGTCCGCGCACGTCCGAGCGCATGCGCACGAGACCCCCGCGACAAGGGTGCGCAGGAGGCAACAGCGGCCCGCCCTCGGCGATGCGACCTCCGGCCGCCCGCCGAGGGCGGTCACGACCGGCGAAGGTTCCACCATTCGGCGGGTCACGAACCGCCGGTGTGCCAGGTGAGGGGCGGCGACGGCACAGGCGGGGCGGGGCGCCGGTCGGCTCTGGGTCCCGTGCGCGCCGAGAGGGCGACGAGGGTGGTGGTTCCACCACCGGATCAGCCCTGGACGGCCCTTTCAGCACGCCGGATGCTCAAACCGCCGACACGTACCCGGTATGTCCGGAACAAAGGACGGTGCCCGCTAGGTCCTGTCTGGAGTTCGGCGGCACCTCGCCGAATGGGTGCCCCCTCCTCGTTGATCTCGACGAAAGTGCTGCCAAATCCGCCGGAATTGCAGCACTTTCGTCGAGATCAACGCGGTCGCGAGCGCCCTCCCCTGGAAACGACGACGGGCCCGTCCCGGCGTGTGCCGGGACGGGCCCCAGACCCTCGGCGGCGACGCCGGCCGGGACGTGCCGCGCGGATCGGCCCCGCGGGGCCGTTCTCCTCAGTTGAAGGAGTCGCCGCAGGCGCAGGAGCCCGTGGCGTTGGGGTTGTCGATGGTGAAGCCCTGCTTCTCGATGGTGTCGACGAAGTCGATGGTGGCGCCGATCAGGTAGGGGGCGCTCATCCGGTCGGTGACCACCTCGACGCCGCCGAACTCGGCCGTCACGTCGCCGTCGAGCTCGCGCTCGTCGAAGAACAGCTGGTAGCGCAGACCCGAGCAGCCGCCGGGCTGGACGGCCACGCGCAGGCGGAGGTCGTCCCGGCCCTCCTGGTCAAGGAGCGCCTTGACCTTGCCCGACGCCTCGTCGGTGAGGATGATCCCCTGCGCCGTGGCCTCGTCGCTCTGAACCGTCATCTGCAAGCTCCTCCAAGAAGGCGTGTACGTCGGCCCCCGGTCGCGCGCGGCGCCGGTGGCCGTCCGGAATCCCCGCGCGGCCGCGGGTCCCAGCGGTCCTCAGCGGTCCCAACACCGAGGTCCGACAGTGCATTCCGCTCCGCCCGGTGCGCCTCGGTGCACCACCCTCCAGGTTAGGTCCTGCACGCGTCCCCCGCCATCGCGGCCCGGGGGCGTGCGTCACACGAGGAAGGCCGGGCCCCGTCCGCCTCCCGGTGGGAACGGTGTCCGCCGGAGCGGTCCGGCTCTCCGCGGCCGCGGTCGGAGGACGGTCCTGAGCCGTCCTCCGAGGGGCGGGAGGCAGGTCAGGGCCGGGGACGGACCCGGCTCCGACGCTGCGGAACCCAGACCGGCCCGGTCGGCGGGAAGGCGCGGCGCTCCAGGGAGTGGGCCTCCGGCAGGCGGGCGGACCCTCCCCTGCCGTCCCCGTCCGACGGGGACGTCCCGATCGTCCGGCGCCGGGCGGCGGCCCTTCTCCGAGGGGCCCAGCCCTCGCGGGGACGGGGCCTCAGCCCCCGCGTCCGGCCTTGTCGACGCGGGGCCAGGCGCGGGCGATGTCGGCCGCCAGGGCGCGCAGCTCCTCGGCGGAGCGGGACATCGCGGCCTCGGTGGACCCGGCGGACTCCACCAGCGAGTAGGCGGCGGTGACCCCGGCCTTGGCGGCCTCGTCCGGGTCGGCGGAGACCGCGCCCGCGGTGACCACGCACGGCACGCCGTGCCGGGCGGCGGTGCGGGCCACACCGTGCGGCAGCTTGCCGCGCAGCGACTGGAAGTCGAACGACCCCTCGCCGGTGACGACCAGGTCGGCCCCGGCGGCCAGGGAGTCCAGGCCGACCGCTTCGAGCACCCGGGCGACCCCGGACTCCACCGTCCCGCCGAGGAGCAGCAGCCCGTACCCCAGTCCCCCGGCGGCGCCGGCACCCGGGGCGGCGCGCAGGGCGCCGTCGGGGTCGGTGGCGTCGGCGAAGTCGGCCAGCGCGGCGTCCAGGGCGCGCACGGCCTCGGGGTCGGCCCCCTTCTGCGGGCCGAACACCGCGCCGGCGCCGTGCTCACCGAGCAGGGGGTTGTCCACGTCGGTGGCGGCGATGAGCCGCACCCCCTCGACGGCGCGCAGGGCGGGCGCGGTGTCGGCGGCCCCCAGCCCGGCCAGGGCCCCGCCCCCGGCGGCGAGCCGGTCGGTGGGCCCGGCGCCGAGCGCGGCGAGCATCCCGGCGCCGCCGTCGTTGGTGGAGCTGCCGCCCATGCCCACCACGACGGTGCGCGCTCCGGCCTCCACCGCGCGGGCGATGAGCTCGCCGACGCCGCGTGTGGTGGTGCGGGCGGGGTCGCGCTCGTCGGCGGGCACCAGGTGCAGGCCGCACGCCAGGGCGCTCTCCACGTAGGCGGTGTCGCCGTCGAGCAGCACGTCGGCGCGGACGGGCGCGCCGAGTGGGCCGGTGACCTCGCAGCCGAGGAGCCGCCCGCCGATCGCGGCGTGCAGCACCTCCACGAAGCCGGGGCCGCCGTCGGAGAGGGGCACGGTCCGGGTGTCGGCACCGGGGTGGACGTCGCGCCACCCGGCGGCGACGGCCTCGGCGGCCTCGACGGCGCTCAGGGTGCCGGCGAACTTGTCTGGGGCAATCACGATTCGCACCCGACCAGTCTGCCCCCGGCCACCCGGCCCGGACCAGAGGAACGGGCAGATTTTATCCGCTTCGCGATAACTCGTTTCCGTGAAACGGAAAACGACGTGGCCCGGTTCCGCCGCCGCGGCGGCCGGTCACAGGCCGGGGGCGCCGTAGACCGGGAACCACCGGCTCTTGTCCTGCTCCATCGGCAGGTCCCCGCCGATCGCCGCGGCCACCTGCAGTTCCAGGGCGTTGTCCCGGCGCTGGCCGCCCAGCGGGGCGAACGGGTAGAAGGTGCCCCGCTTGTACAGGTACACCAGCGCCACCGTGCGGCCCTCGGCGTCGGCGAACGCCGTCAGCGAGCACAGCAGGGAGGGGCCGAAGCCCGCGTTCTCCAGGCTGGAGTTGACCGCGTGCACATCGGTCACCAGGTCGGAGATGCCGCTCTCGGTCGAGGAGCGCAGCACCAGCCAGGTGTAGCCGTAGTCGTCGGCGGTGGTCTCCACCGGCGGCCCGCCGTCCGCGTCGAGCAGCGCGGTGACCTCGCGTTCCAGGTCGGCGAAGGCCTTGCCCTCGGCCGCGCGGAAGGCCACCGACCCGGTCCCGGTCGGGGTGAAGCCCGCCGCGGCCTCCAAGGTCACGGCCGCCGACGGCAGCGCGAACAGGGCGTCCAGGTCGGGGCGGGCGGGCTTGGATCGCCCGAGAAGGGCTCGGAGAAAACTCAACGCGGCTCCTCAGTGCGTGCGGCGGTCGTCCGGAGACTACCCCTGCGGCCCTCGCCGTCCACCGGTCCCATGCGCGTGCCCTCCCCTTCGGCCGCCCGTGCCGGCCCCGCGCCGGGCTAGGCGCCGGTGCCCAGCTGCCGGGAGATGGTGGAGAGCTGCTCCAGGCGGCGCTCCACCGGCGGGTGGGTGGCCAGCAGCTGGCCCATGTTGAAGCCGCTCTTGGAGAAGGCCGGCGTGAAGAAGAAGGCGTTGAACGGCTCGGCCTGGCGCAGGTCCCGGCTGGGGATGCGGGCCATGTCCCCGGTGATCTTGGTCAGCGCGCTGCCCAGGGCCGACGGGCGGCCGGTCAGGTAGGCGGCGGCGCGGTCGGCGGCCAGCTCGCGGTAGCGCGACAGGGCCCGGGTGAGCAGGAAGCTCAGCGCCCACACGATCGCGCTCACCACCACCACGGCCAGCGCGATCATCGCCGGCGAGGGGCCGTTACTGTTCCGGTTGCCCCCGCCGCCGAACGCCGCGAAGCGCAGCCCCATCTGGGTGAGGAACCCGGCCACGATCCCGAGGAACCCGGCGATCGTCATCACCATGACGTCGCGGTGGGCCACGTGCGACAGCTCGTGGGCCAGCACCGCCTCCAGCTCCTCGGGCTCCAGGCGGCGCAGGATGCCGGTGGTCGCGCAGACCACGGCCTTCTTCTCATTGTGGCCGGTGGCGAAGGCGTTGGGCACGTCGGTGTCGGCCACGGCCACGCGGGGCTTGGGCATGTCGGCCATGGCGCAGAGCCGGTCGACCACCGCGTGCAGCTGCGGCGCCTGCTCGGGGGTCACCTCGTGCGCACCCATCGCGTACAGGGCGATCTTGTCGGAGGTGAAGTACTGGACCACGGCGAAGCCGACGACCAGCAGCACCACCAGCGGCCAGGGCAGGCCCACCAGGATCAGCGCGATGATGAACGCCACGTACACCACGCCCAGCAGCGCCATGGTCAGCACCATGCGGGCGGTGAGCCCCCGGTCGGGGATGAACTTCGAGCCTGCCACTGCGTGCCTGCCTTCGTCTGGTTTGCCCCTCGCCGCCCAGTCTAGGCGGGACGACGTCGGAAAAGGGTGAGAGGCAGGTGAGACACGCGGGGGCCGCCGCGGCGTACCGCGACGGCCCCGGGTGCCCTGTCCGGTCAGGGCGCGCGCTCACCGGAAGACGGGCGAGAGGTCAGGAGACGTCCGGGATCAGCCCCTCGTCTCCGAGCATCGCCCGGACCTCCTCCATGGAGGCGTCCGAGGGGGGAAGGACGAAGTCCGAAGGATGCAGCGCGTCCATCGGCAGCGGCTTGCCGTGCTCGCGGACCCGCTCCAGCAGGCGGGTCAGGGCCTCGCGGAAGCCCTCCTCGTCGCCGGACTCGATGGCCGCCTCAAGGGTGGTGTCCACCGAGTTCAGCAGGTCCATGTCGGCCTCGGAGAGGTCGAGCTGGCCCTCCCCCATGATGCGGACGATCATGCGCCCTCCCCCTGCCGGTTCGGCTGGGACTGCGCGTCCGAGCCGCTCTCCAGCTGCGGGGCGGCGCCGCCGTTGCCCTGGCCCAGCTCCTGCTTCATCTTCTCCAGCTCCAGCTCGACACCGCTGGAGCTGGCCATGCGGTCCAGCTCGGACTGGATGTCGTCCTTGGAGCTGCCCGAGACGTCGTCCAGGGCGCCGGACTCCAGCAGCTCGTCCACGGCGCCGGCGCGGGCCTGCATCTCGGCGGTCTTGTCCTCGGCGCGCTGGACCGCCATGCCCACGTCGCCCATCTCCTCGGAGATGCCGGAGAAGGCCTCGCTGATCTGCGTCTGGGCCTGCGCGGCGGTGTAGGTGGCCTTGATCGTCTCCTTGCGGGTGCGGAAGGAGTCGACCTTGGCCTGCAGGCGCTGCGCGGCCAGGGTGAGCTTCTGCTCCTCGCCCTGAAGCTGTTCGTGCTGCTGCTTGAGCCCGTCGATCTGGGACTGCAGGCCGGAGCGGCGGGTCAGGGCCTCGCGGGCGAGGTCCTCGCGCCCCTGCTGGAGCGCGGCCCGGCTCTGGTTCTCCAGCTTGCCCGACTGCTGCTCGAGCTGCTGGATCTGCAGCTCGACACGCTTGCGGGAGGTGGCGACGTCGGCCACCCCGCGCCGGACCTTCTGCAACAGTTCCAACTGCTTCTGGTAGGAGTAGTCGAGTGTTTCCCGAGGGTCCTCGACGGAGTCCAAGGCCTTGTTCGCCTTGGACTTGAAGATCATGGAAAGTCGCTGAAACACGCTCATCGGCGTGGCCGTCCCCTTCTCGGTCCGTACGATCGGCTGTTCCCGGCGGGCGCTGTGGTCCAACCCTACGCGCTCTGACCGGCCCTCGCCATGCAGCGCCATTCACACGGCAGGGAGCCGATACCCTGATGGATGTGTTCCGACGTCGCTCCGCTTCCGAATCCAAAGAGCCGGCCGTGACCGGTGCCGCCGAGACCGCTGAGGGCTCGCAGAAGGGCTTCACCCCGAAGAAGGGTGTGCCCACGCCCAAGCGCCGGGACAGCCAGGCCGAGCTCCGCCGCCCCCTCAACGCGCCGCAGTCGCGCAAGGAGGCCTACCGGCAGTACCGCGAGCGCCGTGCCCGCGAGCAGCAGCGCACGGCCCAGAAGTCCGGCGCCCCCAAGGGCGAGGAGCGGTACTTCCGCCCGCAGGACTTCGGACCCGCGCGCGCCTACGCGCGGGACGCGGTCGACTCCCGGCGCAGCCTCAGCGAGTTCTTCCTCTACTTCTCGCTCGTCATCATCGTGCTGCTGATCGCGGCGCCGGTGGAGCTCCAGGCCGCGATCACCTACATCGCTTGGCCGGTCATGATGGTCACCATCGTGGTCGAGGGCGTCTTCATCGCGCGCCGGGTCAAGAAGCACACGGCCGAGCACTTCCCCAACGACGACAACCTGCGCGGCATCGGGCTGTACGCGGCCGCGCGCCAGCTCCAGATCCGGCGCCTGCGCCTGCCCAAGCCGCGGGTCAAGCCGGGGCAGCCGATCGGCGCGGCCGGCAGGGACTGACCGCCCGCCCGCACCCCCGGGACCGACGCGCGGGACCCACTCTGCACAGGGTGGGTCCCGCGCGCTTATCGTTCCCCCATGGAATTCCGTCACCTCGGCAGCAGCGGTCTCGTCGTCAGCGAGATCTCCTACGGCAACTGGATCACCCACGGATCGCAGGTAGAGGAGGACGCGGCCGTCGCGTGCGTGCGCGCGGCCCTGGACGAGGGCATCACGACGTTCGACACCGCCGACGTGTACGCCCGCGGGCGCGCGGAGGAGGTGCTGGGCCGGGCGCTCAAGGGGGAGCGCCGGGACGGCATCGAGATCTTCTCCAAGGTCTACTGGCCCATGGGCGAAGGGAAGAACGACAGAGGGCTCTCCCGCAAGCACATCGTGCGCGGGTGCGAGGAGTCCCTGCGGCGCCTGGGCACCGACTACCTGGACCTGTACCAGGCGCACCGGTTCGACTACGAGACGCCCCTCGAAGAGACCGTCCGGGCCTTCGACGACCTGGTCCGCCAGGGCAAGGTCCTGTACGTGGGGGTCTCGGAATGGCGCGCGGACGAGATCGAGCGGGCGCTGAAGATCGCCGACGACATGGGGTTCGACCGGCTGGTGTCCAACCAGCCGCAGTACAACATGCTGTGGCGGGTCATCGAGTCGGCGGTGGTGCCGGTGAGCGAGCGCGAAGGGCTCGGGCAGATCGTCTGGTCGCCGATCGCGCAGGGTCTGCTCTCCGGCAAGTACGCCCCGGGCCAGGCCCCGCCCACGGGGTCCCGCGCGACCGACGAGTCCGGCGGCGCGCAGACCATGTCCAAGTACATGGAGGACGAGGAGCTGCTGCACCGGGTGCAGCGGCTGCGCCCGATCGCCGACGAGGCGGGGCTGAGCATGGCCGCCCTGGCGGTGGCGTGGGTGCTGCAGAACCCGAACGTCTCCTCGGCCATCATCGGCGCCAGCCGCCCGGAGCAGGTGCGCGACAACGTGCGGGCGTCGGGGGTGCTCTTGGCGCCCGAGGTGATGGAGAAGATCGACGAGATCCTCGGCGACAGGGTCCAGCGCGACCCGGGCCTGACCCTGAGCCCCGAGCGGCGCCCGTGAGGCGTCCCTGACGCGCCGGGGCCGGTGACACGCCGGGGCCGGGGAGGCGCCTCCGGGACGCCGCCCCGGCCCCGGCGGGCGCACGGCCGCCGGGGCACCGGGCCGGGGGCCTCAGGCCTCGCCGAGGCTCATCGAGTACTGCACGCGCTCGTCCTCCAGAAGGCTGACCTGATCCACGCCCGCCTCGACCAGGCTGCGCCACTCCTCGCCCAGCCAGCTCTCGGCGTCCCCGCGCGAGGGGAACGTCTCGGCGGGCAGGTCCTCGGCCTCCAGGACCTCTCCGCCTTCCTTCTCGTAGCGCCAGCTCCAGGCCATGGGGCTCCTTCCTCCAGCCGCGCCGGGCCGGGCGGCCCGGCGGTGCCGAGCCTACGCGTCCTGGTGTTGACTGGCGGGCATGCGCATTCGTTTCATGGGGACCGCCGCGCCCCGGGGCTGGCCGGAGCCCGAGTGCCGGTGCGCCTCCTGCCGCCGCGCCGCGGCCGAGCCCCGGCGCCCGCTGGCCCTCCACGTGGAGGGGTCGCTGCAGACCGCCCTGCGCCCGGAGGGACGGACCTTCTCCGACGGCCGGTCGGTGCTCCTGGAGTGCGCCCCGCCGGAACCGGAATCGGCCTCCCCGGCTCCTTCCGCCGATCCGGACCCCGGCGAACCGTCCGACAGGGAACGGCAGGGGCCCAGCGCCTGGTCCCCGCCCGATGCCGTCGTCGTACACGCCGACACCCCCGAGGCCATCGGGGACCTGCGGCGCCGGGGCGCCGTCCACGACCGCACGCGGTTCCTCCTGGTCGGCGGCGGCCACGGGGTGCACTCCCCCGGCGAGCTGCGGAGGCGGGCGGCGCTCTGGGGCGCCGAACCGGTGACCGACGACCAGGTCATCGAGGTCGCGCCCCTGCCGGAGCCCGCCGACCCTGTGGACCGGCGGGTCCTGGTGACCGGCGGGGCGCGCTCGGGCAAGTCCGCCGAGGCCGAGCGGAGGATGCTCGCCGAGCCGCACGTGGTCTACGTGGCGACCGGCCCGAGCCCGGACGGGGACGCCTCCTGGGCGAGGCGCGTGCGGGCGCACCGGTCCCGGCGGCCCTCCTGGTGGAGGACCGAGGAGACCGGCGACGCAGCGTCGGCGCTGGACAAGGCGGCGGAGACGGGCGAGGCGGTGCTCTTCGACTGCGCGGGCACCTGGCTGGCGGGGGTGATGGAGGAATGCGGGATGTGGTCCGACACCCCGCCCCGGGATGCCCGGGAGCGCCTCGATCGCCGCATCGGGGAACTGCTCGCCGCCTGGCGCCGGTTCCCCGGCCATGCGGTCGCGGTGACCAACGAGGTCGGCTCGGGCGTCGTCCCGGCCACGCGGAGCGGGGGCCTGTTCCGCGACATGCTGGGCCGACTGAACCAGGGCCTGGCCCACGAGTCGGACGAGGTCCTGCTGGCGGTGTCGGGAAGGATCATCGACCTGCCGTAGCCGACGCCCCGGCCTTGTCGCCCCCGATCAGCAGGCCACCGGAGCACGGAGGCAGGCGGTTCCCCGGCCTCGCCGGTCGTCCACCAGACACCCCGGCGGCGGACCGGCAGATACCCCGCTCACAGACCTTGGCCGGGCGGCGGGCCGCCGGAATACCAGGTAGATGGCGGCGACGACGAAGGTCAGCGGCCCTAGCGGTGGCGCTGTCGGCCGCCGGGCCCGTGCATGGTCACCGTTCTTGGCGGCGACGGCAAGAGCCGTCCGATTCCCCGGCCCTGCCT
>NZ_JAQFWP010000038.1 GCF_027706745.1 Nocardiopsis suaedae
CGGGTCCATCGCCGCCGCCTCGCGCGGGCTGATCCCGAAGAACGCCGCGTCGAACTCGGCCGCACCGTGCAGGAACCCGCCCCTGCCCACGCGACTTCCGGAGCCCTCGCCGCCCGGGCGCGAGAGGGCGGGGTCCCATCCCCGGTCCACAGGGAACGGCCCGGTGGCGTCGCGCTCCCCGGCCAGCAGCTCCCAGAACCGCTCGGGAGTGTCCGCGCCGCCGGGGAACCGGCAGGCCATGGCGGTGACCGCGATGGGTTCGGCCGTGTGGGCCCCCGGCCGCCGACCCGCCCGGGGACGGTCCTCGGCGCCCGCCTCCTCCCGTCCGCGGTCCAGGAAGAGGGCCAGGCGCTCGGGCGTGGGGTGGTCGTAGACGAGCCCGGCGGGCAGCCGCCGCCCCAGCTCCTGTTCGAGCGCCCGGCGCAGCTCGGTGCCGAGGGCCGAGTCGAAGCCGAGGTCGCGGAAGGCCGTCCCGGGGTCGACCGCGTCCGCGGACGGGTGCCCGAGGACCCGGGCAGCGTGCCCGCGCACCAGGTCGAGGGGGGCGGCACCGGGCCGGTGCTCCGGCGCGGCGGCGCCCTCCCCATGCCCGCCGCCGTCCCCCTCCCCGAACCAGTGGCGGCGGCGCTGGAACGCGTAGGTGGGCAGGTCCACCATCCGCGCGTCCTCCCCGAACAGGGCGCGCCAGTCCACCCGCCGCTCGGCGCCCGCGCAGAACAGCTCGCCGGGGGATGCGGCCCGGGAGACCTCCGGCCCGTCCGTGTCCCCGTCCGTGCCCCCGTCCGCGGCCGGCGTGCGCACGCGGCCGGTGACGACGCCCTCGGCCGCCCTCCCCTCCGCGACGGCCGCCACCCCCCGGAGCAGCGCGGCGCGGTCGCGCCCGCACACCGCCGCGCGGTGCTCCAGCGCCGTCCGCCCGGCGGCGAGCGTCAGCCCGATGTCGGCGTCGGTCTCGTCGACGCCGCCGTCCTCCACCGCCGGCTCATCGGCCAGGCGGGCGTGCAGCCGCGCCGCCTGCGCGCGCAGCCCCTCCTCGCTCGCCCCGGACAGCACCCACCAGGTCGCACCGCCGGGGGCGCCCCCCTCCGCGCGGGGCCGCACGAAGCGCGCGCGGGGCCACACCGCCCGCGGCGGGGGCGGCGGCCCCGCGAGCACCACGTGGCAGTCGGTGCCGCCCATCCCGAACGACGACACGCCCGCCGCCGGCGTGCCGCCGCCCCCGAACGGCTCCCGCTCGGTCTGCACGCGCAGCCGCAGCCGGTCCAACGGGATGTCCGGATTCGGCTCGGTGTGGTTGAGCGTCGGCAGCAGCTCCCCGTCGCGGACCATCAGCGCCGTCTTGATCAGCCCCGCGATCCCTGCGGCCGCCTCCAGGTGCCCGATGGAGGACTTGACCGAGCCGACCCGCAGGGGCACGTCCCGCGCGCGCCCGGCCCCCATCACCGCGCCCAGCGCCGCGGCCTCGACCGGGTCGCCCACGGGCGTTCCGGTGCCGTGCAGCTCCACATGGCGGATGTGGTGGGGGGCCAGCCGGGCCGAGCGGCAGGCCGCGCGCAGCACCGCCTCCTGCCCTCCGCGCCCCGGAACGGTCAGCCCCCGGGTCGCCCCCTCGCCGCCGACCGCCCCGCCGAGGATCACCGCGTGCACGCGGTCCCCGTCGGCGCGCGCCCGCTCCAGCGTCTTGAGGAGCACCAGGCCGCCCCCCTCGCCGCGCACGTACCCGTCGGCGCCCGCGTCGAACGGGCGGCAGCACCCCTGCGGGGACAGCCCGCCCAGCCCCGCTTCGGCGGCGGCGCCGCGCCCCGACAGGTGCAGGTGCACCCCGCCCGCGAACGCCGCCGTGCAGGCGCCCTGCCACAGCGCCTGCACCGCCTCCACCACCGCGGTGAGCGAGGACGACTGGCCGGTGTCCACCACCAGGCTCGGCCCGTGCAGGCCCAGGGTGTAGGAGAGCCGATTGGCGATCATGGTGCGCTGCAGCCCGGCCATGGTGTGCGCGGTGGCCGGGCCGCCGCGCTCGTTGCGCTCCAGGGCGTAGTCGTCGCCGAACGCCCCGGCGAACACCCCCGTGGCCGTGGAGGCGAGCGCGGAGGCGGGGATGCGGGCGTCCTCCAGGGCCTCCCAGCCCAGCTCCAGCATCAGGCGCTGGCGGGGGTCGGTCTCGGCCGCCTCGCGCGGGGAGATGCCGAAGAAGTCGGCGTCGAACCGGTCGGGGCGGTCCACGAAGGCGCCGAACCGGCCCGCCGGACCCGCCTGGGGGTCCCCGGCGAAGGGGCGGTCCGCGGGCACGGCCCCCACGGCGCCGCGCCCCTCGGCGAGCAGCCTCCGGAAGGCGTCCGGCCCCGGCGCGCCGGGGAAGCGGCAGGCCATGCCGACGATCGCGATCGGGCGCTCACCGGCCCGGCGTTCGGCACGCGTTCGCCGGGGTCCGGGGGGAGCGTCGCTCTCGGGGCGGGCAACGGGGAACCGGGCACTCGACCGCATGGAAATCCACTCCAGGATCGCGACGTCCATCGAGGGGGAAAGGAAAAGGAGCCGCCTCCGGCGGGCGCGGGAGTCAGGGGAGGGTTCCGGCTCCTCAGGCCTCGGTGGGCCCCACAGGGTGCCGGCGCCGCCGTCGCCGCGGCGCGGCTCTCTCCCGGGGGGCGGCGGCCGAAGTGCGGAGCTCGTGCCGGGCCATGGCGATCCTCACGGTTGAGCGGCCGGTCGGGGAAGCGTCTTCGGGAAGGATCCGAAAACCGTCAAAATATGCGATCCCCACAGACAGGCATAGGTGCCCCCTTCTCCTGACAATGGGGTGATCATAACTCCCATGCATAAGCACGGCAATATGCAAGTTCATTTCGGACATTGGGCTCCGGAGGAGGGCGCGCACCGCGAACACCAGGGACGAATGTGGCACCAGTGCCGGAAGCGACAAAAAGCCCGGACGCCGATCCCCTCGGCGTCCGGGCGGAGTCCCGGCCCCGGCGGCCCTACATCCGTGCGCGCATCGCGCGGATCTCCTCCAGCCACTTGCGGCCGCCCTGCTCATCGTAGAGCCAGGTGAAGAAGTCGGGCGGGTAGTTCCAGCCTTTGAGCAGCCTGTCGCCCACCCCGGGCACCTCCGCCATCGCACCGAAGATCTCCTGCACCCAGTCGGGCAAGTCCTGGTCCCACATGGTCGACACCCATTCGGACCAGTGCTGCGCGGTGTGCCCGTAGTCCCAGAACGTCTCGAACGTCTGCTCCAGGAACGCCCGGTCGAACGGCTTGTCCCCGTGCGCGGTGATGCTGTCCAGGTAGCTCTTGGCACAGCGGGCCGAATGGTTCCACCCCTGCAGCACGTATGGGTCCATGGAGATGACCACGTCGGATATGCCCAGAACCAGGCCGCCGGAGGGCAGAACGCCCACGGGATTGCGCACCTGCGGGCGGATCACCCCCGCGGTGGTGCTGTTGCCGTCGAGCAGTTCGGCGTCGCGGACCCGCTCGTAGTACGGGGCCGCGTGCATGCGGAGCTTCTCCTTCATCCACGCGAGCTGCTCGTCGGGGCGGGGCCGTACCGGCCACCGGCTGACGCCGTCGCTGGGGCGCTCGCTCATGAACAGCGCGTGGCAGTGCCCCTCCCGGGTGAGGAAGGGCACCAGGAAGAAGCAGCCCAGCGCGGGCGCGGTCCCGGCCCAGCCGATGCTCTCCTTCTCCCCCTGCTCGGGTTCGACGTCGTAGAGCAGCGCCTGGGCCGTGCCGCGCTTGCGGGCCGCGCTGAACCGGGAGGAGTCGTGGTCGAACAGCGCGCCCAGCTCGCCGTGGCCCACCGCGACCACGATCAGGTCGAACATGCGGGAGAAGTAGTCGAGATCGCTGACGGTGACCCCGTGGATGACCACCTTCCCGCCGCAGTCCTCGAAGTACTCCAGCCAGTCGGCGATCTTGACCCGCCGGTCCACCGCGACGGCGTAGCCCTGCTCGAAGTGGCTGGGCATGACCGTCGGCGGCGCCCCCGGCGGGAACAGGCCGATGTTGAACTTGTCGATCTGGGGGGACTGGGCGCTCCAGAAGTCCAGGTGCAGCTCGCGCTCGAGTTCCAGCGCGGTCGGCATGGTCAGCTGCGTGATCGCCGGACGCCCGGTGCGGATCTCGATCGAGGTCTGCCCGGTGATCACGGTGACGTCGTAGCCGTTGTTCAGCAGCCCGTGGGCGAGCTGGAGACCCGAGTGCCCCGCCCCCACGATGAGGATCTTGCGCATTGAGGTGTTTCCTTACTCCACGAGAGGCGGCCTGCCGGAGGGGTCAGCCGACCGGCTCCGCCGCGGCGTTGGACTGCAGCGCGTACCGGAGCAGGGTCTTGAGCACCGCGCCCCCGGAGGTGCGGTCCCGGGCGTCGAAGTCGACGATGGGCACGTCCGGGCTCACCTCCAGCGCCTCGCGCACCTGTTCGGCGTTGAAGTCGAGGCGGCCGTCGAACTTGTTCAGCGCCACGATGTAGGGGATGCGCCGGTTGGTCTCGAAGTAGTCGACGGCGTCGAAGCTGTCGGCGAGCCTGCGGCAGTCCACCACCACGACCGCGCCCACCGCGCCGCGGATCAGGTCGTCCCACATGAACCAGAACCGCGCCTGGCCGGGCGTGCCGAACATGTACATGATGAGTTGCTGGTCGACGGTGATCCGGCCGAAGTCCATCGCGACGGTGGTGGTGACCTTGGTCGGCGTCGCGGACAGGTCGTCGTGGGCGACGCTGGCCTCGGTCATGACCGCCTCGGTGGTCACCGGCGGGATCTCGCTGACGGAGCCGACGAGCGTGGTCTTGCCGGCGCCGAACCCTCCGGCGACCACGATCTTCGTCGACATCTTCGTCCGGGCGTCACTGGAAAAGTCGTTCGAGACCACGGAGAGCCCTCTCGAGAACCTGGTTTTCCGACGGGCTGGAGCCCGTGATGGTGGGGTGGATGTACACGAGGCCCAGCTCGGCGAGATCGCTGAGCAGCACCTGGGCGACCCCCAGCGGGATCTTCAGCTCGGCCGAGACCTCGGCGACCGACCGCGTCTCCCGGCAGAGCAGGTAGATGTCCTGGGACTCGGGCATCAGGTTCTCGGGCGGGTCGTGGCCCGGGTCGCCGGTGGACACGAGCGTCTGCACCATGAGCGGATGCCGCGACCGGGTCCGCCCACCGGTGAAGGTGAAGGAGCGGATCCGTGTGCCGCCCCTGCGCCTGCGGTTGCTCATAACAGTGGCATCCTCTTCATGTTCCGTGCCGTCCGTGCCACCGGGTCACTTCCCGACGACCTCGCGCAGCTCCGTGCGGAGCTGCGGGGTGAGCACGTGCGCCACGCGCTCCACCAGGCGGGTCATCTCGTAGGCGACGACGTTCATCTGCGCGCGCCGATCGCTGAGCACGGCCAGGCAGGACCCGTCGCTGATGGCCATCACGATCAGGTGCCCCTCGCGCATGCGCACGATGAGCGACTGGCACTCGCCCTTGTCGAAGAGCTTGGAGCCGCCCAGGGCCAGGCTCTGCAGACCGCTGGCGATGGCGGCGAGCTGCTCGGCGTGCTCCCCGGGGAAGTCCCGGGAGGCGGTCAGCAGCAGGCCGTCCGAGGAGACGACGATCGCGTGCTCGGCCCCGTGGGTGTCGCGGACGAAGTTGGAGACGAGGAAGGAGAAGTCCTCGGCGCTCACGGTCAACTGCTCGTTCATGGGTGTATCCGCCTCTTGTCAGCAGTGGTCTGGGGTCCGTGCGGCGCGGGGCCGCCGGCGGCGGCCGGGTGCCCGCTCACTCCTTCTCCCGGTACGCCGCCTGCTCGCCCTCCAGGAAGCCGCCGAGCTCATCGCGGATCCGGGCGGCCCGGTCCTCCACCGAGCCCTCCTCGGAGCGGCCGTGGTGCCGCCCGCCGGGGGCGGCGGCCGTGTTGTCCTCGGCCACCAGGTCCTGGGCGATCTGCTGGAGCATCGCGGCCTTGGCCGGGTCGCGGTGGGCGCTGCGCCGGGGCAGGCCCGCCTCGGTGATCGCGGACTTGTGCTCGTCCCCGGGCTGCGGCACCGGGCGCGGCGGGGGGTACTGCTGCGGGCGGGGCGGCAGCGACGGGGTGTTGCGGCTGGCCGTCATGCCCTTGCCGCGCTCGGGGCGGGGCCCCTTGTCGGTGAGCAGGCTCGCCGGGACGACCGCGTAGGCGCTGACGCCGCGGAAGGCGCGCGCCTCCAGCTGGACGGTGAGCCCGTGCCGGTAGGCGATGCGGCTGGCCACGTACAGGCCCATATGGCGCAGGGCGCGCTGGTCGAGCCGGGGCGGGCCGGTGAGCCGGGAGTTGAGGTCGGCGACCTCCTCGCGCGGCAGGCCGACGCCCTCGTCCTCGACGATGTAGAGCAGGCCGCCGTCGGCCATGGGCTGGGCGCTGATCACGACCTGGGCGTGCTCGGGCGAGTGCTGGGTGGCGTTGTCCAGCAGCTCGGCCAGCAGGTGGCTGATGTCGTCGGCGGCGGTGCCCACCACGAAACCGTTGGGCAGGCGGCCCACCTGGACCCGCGGATAGTCCTTGATCTCGGAGATGGCGGCGCGGGCGACGTCCAGGACCGAGACCGGCTCCTCGTCGGGCTCGACGGTGGTCTGGTCGGTCAGCAGCAGCAGGTTCTCGCTGTGCCGCCGCATCCGGGTGGCGAGGTTGTCGATCTCGAACAGCCGGTCCATCAGGCTGGGGTCGTCGGCGGTGTCCTCCAGCTCCTCGACCGTGGCCAGCAGCGCGTCGACCAGGTTGAGGTCGCGCATGGCCATCCCCGCCATGAAGTCGGTCATGCGGACCGTGTCCGGGCGCACCGCGGTGGCCGTCCCGCCCCCGTTGAGCGCGCCCCCGTCGGGTGGGCCGCCGGGGAAGGCGCCGTGGGCGCCGCCGCCGAAGGACGCGCCGGGGCCGCCGACCGGGGCGGAACCCCGCGCCGCGCCCTGCGCCGCGGGGACGCCGCGCCCCTGCGAGGGGCGGAGGCCGCCGCCGGGGGGCGTCTGCGGGCGCGCGTAGCCGCCGGTCCCCGGGGCGGAGCCCGCGGGGGGCGGTCCCCCCTGCGGGGGGTGCGCCTGCGGCGCCGGGTCGGGGGCGGTGTAGGGCGAGGGCGGGGCCGGCCGCTGCGGGTGGTCGAACCGGTGCTCGGCCGTGCCGTCGGCCGCCGGCCGCTCTGCGGCGGGGGCGGGGGGATCGGCCACCGGATCCGGATCCCTGCGGGCCAGGCCCATGCGGGCCATGAGCCGGCGGAACCGCCCGGGCTGCCTGTGGCGTGCGTTGTCGTTCGTCATCATGTGCGCTAACGGGTTGCCATCGCGACCTGGCGGTGACGGCGCGTTTGCCACAACACGTCTCCTCTAACAGGTGGGGCGAGCTTGGGCCGCGGGACCGCTCGCCGCGCTCAACGGGGGCGAGCGCCGCGGCTCCGCGGGTGGTGCGGGTGGAACCGCCGGGGCGGGAACGGGCGTGTCGGCCATTCCGCCCCGCCGGGAAAGCGGCCTCCGATCACAGGGGGTATTCCGCACACCGAAGTCGGGGTTTCGGTCGAACCATCGGCGTTCGACCGATTCGATGGCCCACGATAGCAAGCACGACACGCCCGCATCAGGAAAACGAAGAGAATCCTGAGAACTCGCAAACCCCCAGGCCACAGGGGATCCGGGCGCGAACCGGAACCCCGTCGCCCCACTTCACACGTTTCACCGGGAACGCACCCGTTGCATTCCCCTTCTTTCCGCCTCCTACTAAGCGGATTAGCAATCACCACACCGGTCGGACGATGCGGAACCACCGTAATCCGGACACAGAAACCCGCCCCGACCGGAAATTCCGGCCGGGGCGGAAGGGGCGGCACCGCCGCATCCGTCACATGGGCCCGTCCCCCTGGGCCCGCTTCCGGCGCGAGGAGTGGACGGCCAGCCCGCCGAGGGCGAGCAGGACCAGCCCCGCCGCGGCGAGCCCGCCGACCGCGGGCCCGGTCAGCGCGAGCCCGCCGCCGTCACCGGCACCGTCGTAGCCGTCGTAGCCGCCCCCGTCCGGCCCGGGTCCGGGGCCGGGAACGTCGGAGCTCTCGGTCGGCTCCGGCGTGGGTTCCGGGGTCGGGTCCGGCTCAGGTGTCGGCTCCGGCGTCGGTGTCGGCTCCGGCGTCGGATCGTCCGGGTCGGTCGGGCTCGGACCGGGCGTCGGAGAGACCGTCGGCTCGGGGTTCGGAGTCGGTGACACGCTCGGGCTCGGGCTCGGCGACACCGTGGGAGACGGGGACGGGGAGGGCGACGGTTCGGTGCACTCGGGCAGGTCGCCGTTGAACGGGTAGGCGTGCATCTCCTGGCCGCCGCCTCCGTCCGACTCATGGGAGAGGGTGCCCGTGGTGAAGAAGCGCCCGTTGGTGCCCGGCATGGACAGGTGCGTCGTGCTGGCCGGGTTCCCGACGAGCACACTGCCCTGGAACTGATCGGTCCCCTTCATGTTCACCGTGGTGGCGTCGGGGAAGTTCCAGAGCATCCTCTCCCGGAGCCCGTCGGGGACGAAGCTCTGGTTGATGTTCAGGGTGGGCTCGTCGCCGATCACGTTGATCAGGACGGTGGCGTCGTCGGGGATGCCTGCGAAGGTGATGCTCTGCATGCCGCCGCTGGGGCCGACCATGTCGAAGTCGACGTTGAACACCTGGAGCGACGAGGCCCCGTCCCCGGTGAACACGGTCTGGTGCCCCTGGTTGTCCGCAGTGCCTGTGGCCTCCCGCAACTCACCTTCGGGGTAGGCATAGCAGCTGCTGGCCTCCTCCAGTTGCGGGCGGAGGTCGGTGTACGGCGCCGCGGCGTCGGAGTCCTGCACCTCGGTCGGGCTGACGGTCCCGCCGCCTTGCCGGCCACCCCCGTAGGGCACGGCCCCGTGGACGCTCCCCTCCTCGGCGAGGAGCCGCTGTCCGTCGGCCACGGAGAGGTCCCCGCCGACGGTGAGGAAGTCGGTCCCGTCGTCGGGCGGCACCCGCGACCCGACGCCGACGATGCCGACGTTGTAGACCTGCGAGACGCCCGCACTCTTGTCCTGGTCGAAGCCGCCGAGGACGACGATCTTCCCCTCGGCCTCGGCGGCGCCCTCCCGGACGAGCATGTCGCCGCCGACGAAGATGTTGATCCCGTTGTCACGCCCCGCGATGGCTCCATTGTTCGGGTCGGGATATTCGTCCGGGCAGTCGCCCGGCACGCACGGCCCGAGCCCGCCGGGGAGGGTGGCGGCGACACTGGTGAGCGCGAGCGACCCGGCGAGCACCGCGGCCCCCGCGACCCCGGTCCCCAGAATCCCCACGGCCCGCCACCTCAGTGACCACCGAGTCCGGCCGGTCTCGACGTCGACGTTGGTTCCCATACATGGAGCGTCACATTCATCACAGACCGTGTTCACGCTCCACGGGGCGGTGCGGGGTAAATACTTCCCCATCACTCAGGACCGGGCTCACCCCAGGACGAACCGCGTGGGCTCGGCGAGCAGGGTCTGGGCCCCGGAAACGTCCGACAAGCGCATGGCCAGCGTCCGCTCCGCCAGTTCCTCGGGGAGGGCCGCACTGAACTTGAGCCCTTCCAGAGCACGGGGAGCGGCCTCAGGCAGAGCCAGACGCCCCTCCACCTCCGCGATGGCCTCCTTCCACTCCCCCGGCTCGAGATCCGCCCTCAGGCGGACCCAGGCGTCACCGACCCGCTGTTTGGCGTCGACCACTCCCCCAAGGGTCGCGACCAGCGTCAGGTTCGCCCGCGCACCGGCCCACGTCCACCACTTCAGGTCGCCCTTCCCGTCCCTGACGATGACGGATCCCCCCGGGTGGATGCGATCGATGTGCGCTTCGCGCGCCTTGGCCAAGGCCTCTTCGGCCCTGTGCGTGAGTCTCACGGGAGGGTTCTCTCCCAGCAGGACCGACCTGATCGACCGCGTCAGGTCGAACGAGGCGCCCAGCACGCCCCCGGAATCCCAGCGGGCCTTGCCGCCCTCCCCGTCCACGGGCTCCACGTGGCAGCGCTGGCGACGCCAGTCGACCCACGCCACCCCCCAGGTCCGACCCGCCAGCAGCAGCCGGCGCGGGCCGGGGGAGCCTTCCTCGAAGGCGAGGAGGGCAGGGTCGATGTGCCCGACCTCGGTTCGCCCATGAAGCACGGTGAACTGCGGCGGAGCCGTGAAGACGCTGGTCAGGTCCCGGAAGTACCGGAAGCCGAACCTCTTCTCCGCCTCGGGCCCGATGAGCATCATCCCGCCGTCGGTCTCGACGAAGCCGTTCGCGACCAGGTGTTCGGCGATCGCCTTCGCCTCCCGGAAGGGCTCGAGGCCGCCCCACCACTCCGGCCAGAGCGCCTCGCCGACCTCTCCCTCTTGAAGGCAGAGCGCAAGGATCTGCTGGGCGGCGATGTGCCGCGGCTCAGGCGTGGGTTCGACCGGCTCCACCCAGTGTCTCCCCCAAAGCCGCAGGAGTGCGGCGGCCCGGAGCAGGCCGTGCTCGCCCGTCGCGAGGAACAGGCAGTTCCGCTCCGTCCCCGCTCTCCGCCCGGTGCGCCCGATCCTCTGGAGGAAGGACGCCACCGCGCCCGGGGCATCGATCTGGATGACCCTGTCGAGGTCCCCGACGTCGATCCCCAGCTCCAAGGTGCTGGTGGCGACGATGACGCAATCGCGTGCTTCGGAGAAGGCCTGCTCCGCCCGGCGTCGTTCGTCCACCGAGAGAGAGGCATGGGAGAGGAAGGTGGTGACGCCCCGTCCTCGCAGGGCCGCCCCGAGCTCCTCGACCGTCTTCCGCGAGTCGCAGAACACCAGGCGCTTCTCGCCCCGATGCAGGGCAGCGATCACCTTCGCGGCGTTGGGGATCGTCCCGACGTAGTCGAGGGTGACGTCACCAGGCGGAGGGGGTGTCTGCTCCCCGCCTTCCCCGACGGGCCGCCACAGGTCGACGCCCGGCGCGATGACGCGCCCCGCCTGGGCCCCGCTCTCCGAGCCCTGAAGCCATGTCAGCAGGGCCTCGGGGTTGCCCACGGTCGCCGACAGCCCCACCCGCTGGATCGGCCGCCCCCGGAGCCGGGTCAGCCTCTCCAGAACGGCGAGCAGGTGCCACCCCCGGTCGTCCCCGGCGAAAGCGTGCACCTCGTCCACGACGACCGCTTCGACCTGCTTGAACAGGTCCCGGTGGTCCACCTTGGTGCTGACGAGCATCGCCTCGATCGATTCAGGCGTGGTCAGCAGTACGTGAGGACGGTCGCGCAGAATCCGCTGCCGGGCGGCCGTGGTCACGTCACCGTGCCACAGAGCGGCTGTCCGCCCCAGCCATCCCGCGTAGGCCTGCACCCGCGGCAGCAGGTTGTTGAGCAGCGCCTTGATCGGGCAGACGTAGAGGATCGTCAGGCCTTCGGGGGCACTCGCCGTTCTGGTCAGGAGCGGGAAGAGCGCCGCCTCGGTCTTGCCCCCGGCGGTCGGGGCCAGGAGCAGCCCGTCCTCCCCCGCGGTGAGCGGCGCGAGGGACTCCATCTGCAACGGCCTCAGTCCCTGCCACCCGAGGGTGTTGACCACGTGGTAGGCGAGCGTGGGGTGGAGCAGGTCGAGGCCGTCCGGGCCGCCGGGGTCGTCCGACACGCTCCCGTTCACAGGTCGAGCTCCACCTCGTCGGGGTCGTCGGCCTTCTGCGCCCAGGCGTTGCGCTCGCTCTCCGAGAGTTCCTCCCCGGTGATCTTCAGTCGGTAGTGAACGCGGGGATCGAAGTCCTCGATCTGGTCCACACGGTCCATCACGTCCACGAGCTTGCGCAGGAACATGCGCGGAGCGATTCCCGCACGGCCTCCCAGCTCCCCTGCGACCGAGGCCGCGAAGTCGCCGATGAACGCATCATCGATCCGTTCCCGCACCCGGTCCGGGGCGTCGGCCCCGATCGTGTACAGGTCCCGCACCGTCTCCCCCAGGCCTTGGAGCTTGGCCAGGTCGAAGCCGGTCAGCCGGATCTGGGCGGCCTTGGGATTGTCGTGCCGGGGGTCGGGCAGGAAGTCGGTCGCGAGCCTCTGGGCGAGCGGGGCGAGCCGCTGCACACCTTGCGGCCCGTCGAAGAACGCCGGAGTCCCGGTGATCACCAGGTACAGCCCCGGGAACCGCTGGTTGGCGATCTCGTCCAGGAGCTGCCGCAGCGCGTTGAGGGCCTTCTCCCGGCTGTCGGTCCGGGCGCGCTGGAGCGTCTCCAACTCGTCGAGGACCACCAGCATCCCGGCGTGCCCGCAGTCCCGGAGCAGCAGGAGCAGGCCTCGGAGCGCCGTGAGAGCCCCGAAGTGGTCCAGGTCGCCCTTGATCCCCGCGTAGCGCTTGATGGAGGCGGAGACGTTCGGCTGGCCTCCGAGCCAGGCGATCAGCCCCTCGGCCGTGGCGTCCTCGCCCTCGGCCTGGGCACGGTGGTAGCCGCGCAGCGCGGCGGCGAAGCCGGGGTTCGCGCTCGCGACGGGGGCCAGACGCCGCTCGAGGCGCCTGGCGATCTCCTCGTCGAGGCCCTCCTCGTCGTCCTCAGTGGCGGCGCCTTCGTTCAGCGCCTCCTGTTCGAGGGTGTAGAGCCAGTTGTCGACCAGGTCGCGCAGCGCCCCCGGTCCCTGAGTGTCCGTGGACAGGCTCTCGCACAGCCTGCGGTACACGGTCTCGAGACGGTGCAGGGGTGTCTCGGTCTCCGAGACCTGGATCTCGGCGACGGCGTACTGGCCGTCGGCCTTCTTCTTGGCGCGCTCGGCGAGCCACCGCGCGAAGAAGGTCTTGCCGGCTCCGTACTCGCCCCGCACGGCCTTGAACCCGCCCGAACCGCCGCTCGCCTCGGTGAGCTCCTTGTCCAGGGCGCTCTCGAACCGCTCCAGCCCCACGGCGAACACGTCGAGCCCGGCATGCGGGACCGTCCCGCGGCGCAGGGCGCCGATCACCTCGTCCCTGCGGGCAGGGCTAACGTCGAGCACGGCCGCCTCCGTCCAGGTCCAGGAACTGGCGGCGCAGCAGCTCCAGGTTGAGTTCGGCGCTCCGCTCGCCGTCCGGCAGGGTGAGCACGGGATACATCTCGATGTTGAGCACCTTCGTGACCATCTTCAGGATGCGGAGGGCACGCGGGCGCCCCAGCTTCTCCTTCCCCTTGAGGCCGCGCACGAGGTCGACGGCGGGCAGGCGCGGGCGCGTGTCACCGGTCGCGGCCAGAGCGTCGATGATCTGCGCGATCTCACCGGGCTCGGGCGCTGACTTGACCCGGCGCCGACTGTTCTGGAACCGCGCGCTGGCCACCACCTTGTCCCCGAGAGTCTCCCGCCGGGCTTCTCCGGCTTCCTGGACCTCCTCGGCAGCGAAGAGCGCGGATTCCTGAACCGGCGGGCGCTTGGCCCCTGTCGTCGCTTTCGCGCCGCCGCCGTCCCGTGCCTTCTTACGTTCCGGCCTCTCGTCGACCGCGCTGTCGACGGCCGCGTCCGCGGCGGCGCGCTGAGTCCACCAGACGGGTTCGACCCCCGCCGGGGAGAGGCGCGTCCACCCTTCGGGCACGCCGTCGGCCACGAGGACGAAGACCAGGACCGGGATGACCATTTCGGCGGCGGATACGCCGCCGTGGTATCCCTCCCGGCGGTTCGTGTAGCGGATGCGCTCGTCGTAGGGAACGACGAGCCGCCCGTCGCCCTCCAGAACACGGTCGCCGGTGGCCTCGAGTTCACCGTCTTCCGGTTCCCCGGTGCGGAAGCGCGCGGCCTCGCCCTCGCGCGTCTTGACCGACTCGCCTCCGTCCCACACGTGCCCGTGGTCGGAGGTGATGACGACCGGTCGGCCCGCGCGCGCCGCGGCGTCCAGCAGCGCACCGAGCTTGCCCAGGTCCCCGACCCTCCACTCGGAGGTGTGCGCCTCCCTGCCTTTGTCGAGGGCGTTGTCTACGGTGTTGATGACGACGCCGACCGCGATCTCGGTCCCGTCGACCTCGGTCTCGTCGATGGCCTTTTGGACCTCCGCGGGCAGGAGCATCCCTGGCCTGGCTTCCAAGTCCCGCTGATGGAAGAGCACCGCTTTGCGCTCTCCGAACTCGTGGGAGGCCCACAGCTCCTTGAACCCGCTCTCCTCCACCGCCTGGCCTCCGCTGACCAGCCGGCCGCTGAGCAGGGAGGTCCGCGAGCAGGTGGTGACCGACGGGATCGTGGACAGTGCCCCGGTGCGCTCGGCCTTCTCGGCATCCCCCTGGGCGATCTCGGCGAACCGGCCGCCGATCGAGATCTCCGCACCGATCTGCACCGCGACATCCCAGCTCATGCCGTCCAGCACGATGATGAGCGGCGCACGCCGCGTGCTCCGTGCGAGGGGGGCGGCGATGGCGGCCTGCAGGTTCTCCGACCGGGTGAGCGCGTCCGTCGGCGAGGCCCCGTTGTTCCACGCGACGATCCTGCCCGCGAACCCGCGGTCGAAGTCCGCGCGCCAGTCGCGCACGCGCTCGCGGAGGTTCGCCAGGGCGGAGTCGAACGCGTGGACCCCTGCGTGCGCAAGGCGGATGACATTGGCCGCCTGGTCCACCCACCCCGTCTGGTGGACATGGGCCGCGACCCACTGCTCGGTGCTGCCGGGGACGAGGGGCCCAGAGGCCAGCCGCCGCATGAGCCGGACGGCCGCGGCGGCGGCCCTGCCGCGGTGATCGGCGGGGTCGTGGCGCCGGTGGTCGCGGACATGGAGGTAGGCGTCTTCGACGCCCTTGAGGGAGGTACCCCGTGCGAGGGCGGCGTCGATCGCCGTTCCCAAGGCCGCCAGCCGGGCGTTCAGCCCACTCTCCAGGACCCTGCTGGCCTTCGCCGCCTCTTCGGCGCCGAGCGACTCGAGGATCCCTTCGGTACGACGGATCAGGTCGGTCGCGGCGTCGTCCTCGTGGGCGCCCAGCAGGCGCAGGAGCGCCCCGGTGCATGCCTGCCCGTATGCGCGAAGGTCCCGCGTATTGGGCTTCGAGGCCCGGAAGAACCGCTCCTCGGCGCGGACCCAGGCGTCCTCCGCGCCTTTCGCACGACCGCCCTTGCCGCC
The DNA here is from genome assembly GCF_027706745.1 of Nocardiopsis suaedae. GTDB lineage: Bacteria > Actinomycetota > Actinomycetes > Streptosporangiales > Streptosporangiaceae > Nocardiopsis_A > Nocardiopsis_A suaedae. The sequence continues at coordinate 14,992 of NZ_JAQFWP010000038.1, forward strand.
TTTGCCGCCACTGGCGTCCTCGCCCGCGAGTTCGGCCAGGGCGAGCCCGATGGGCAGCGATTCGAGGGCCTGTCCGCTGTCAAGGAGCCGGAACACGCACCGTGCGACGGCCCCGATCTCCTCCTCCAGGTGGCGGCGGAGCTCCACCCGCTCATCCTCGCCCAGCAGCGTGAACGCCTGGACCGCTTCTGGGTGGCGCGTCCATTCGAGCAGTCCGGCCGCGTCCAGGCGCTCGTCCGGACGGCGGCCGAACCGCACCGCGGCGACGGTGCCGAGTGCCTCGTCGAGACGGATGACGCCGCTGCCGAACCTCAGGCCGTGGGTCCGGCGGACGTCGTTGAGGGAGTCGGCGAGCCAGATCCACCGGCTGGAGTACAGCCGCGGGTCGACGCGCTTGGCGCCCACCTCGTCGGCGACGAGGTCCCAGTTGTTGATCCGGGCGATGTCCTCGCCGAGGAACCGCCCGAGGAGGGCGTCGCCGAACTCCGCACGCTCGCGGGGGGTGAGGACCACGACGTAGTCGGCGTCGCCCTCTTTCTGCGGGCGCTCGAGTTCCCTGAGCACGGCGAGGACGCTGTCGGCCGGGGCGACGCGGGCGCGCACGGGGTCTTCTCCGTCGGTGGCGATCTCGATGGTGTCGGGGCCGTCCCATACGGGCGCCGCGGCGACCGCCAGGACCCGGGCGGCCGACGGCGGGCGCCCTCCCGCGGCGCGGTTCTGCTCGACGACCAGGGCGCGCCGCAGGGCCGCCTTCACCGCGTCCTCGGTGACCTGCCGCACCGCGGCTCCGGGTGCGGGGCTCACTCGGCCACCCGCACGGTGATCTCGATGGCCGCCTCGTCATCGATGCCCAGCTGTTCCCGAAGGCGCTGGACGAGGGCGGCGGCGTCCTGCCCAGGGTCGAGGCGTGCGGAGGCCACAGCGGTGTCACCTGGGTCCCCCGGCGGGCCGCTCTCGGGGGCGGTGCCTTCGATGCCCCCGCCCCGAGCCACCCGCGTCCCCGCCGTGGATCCGTCGCCGTCGAAGAGGTCGCGGCCACCCGGGTCGGTGGTGGTCCCTGTCCGATTGACGGGCTTCGTCTCTCCGCCCTTGCTGAGCAGCCTCTTCATCGCCTCGTTGACGACATGGTCGAGGACCGTCGCCAAGCGGGCCTGCTGCGTGTCGTTGGCATAGGCGGTGCTGCGCAGCCGCGTGAGCTGCTCGGCGGAGAACTCCCCCAGCGCATCGGGGTCACCGGCGCGCTCGACGAGCGCCTCCAGCGGCTCCCACCGGGTGTTCTGCATCTTCTGCGCGAGGTTGTAGGCACCGTCCAGCGACGCCTTGTAGACGCCCAGGTCGCCGGGGAGGTCGGCCCGGCCCAGCGCACTGACCAGCGCGGTGTCGTCGGTCTGGTCGCGGAGGTCCTCGATGAGGTCCTTCAGCACCCGGGCCGTGCGCAGTCGGGGCGAGTCGTCGTCCAGGTGAAGCAGGTCGGCCCGCTGCTCCAGTTCGGCGACGAGCATGCCGACGTTGCCCAGCTTGGGCGCCATCTGCCCCTTGAGCTGCTCGGCCATCCGCTGGACCGCGGCGGCGTTGCGCAGGGGCGCTCTGGCCAGCCCGAAGAGCTGGGCCGCGCGCTCGTTCGCGCGGTCGAACTCCTCCTCTGATGGGAGCGCCTGCCGGTGCAGGACGATGTCGCCGTGGAGCCGCCCGAAAGCGACGTCGGTGAAGCGGGCGCCTCCGCGCAGCCAGGCGCGGTCGGTCTCGATCGCGTACACCTGCACGATGAGGTCGACGAGGTCCTCGGTGAGGCCGTGCCCCTTCTCCGTTTCCCGGATCCACGCCTTCAGGTCCCGCACGCGGATGTCGGTGGTGTCGGTCTGTGCCGACCCCGCGAGCTTGTCGAGGCGCTGGGTCCAGGTGCCGCGCAGCACGAAGACCTCGCTGACCTGCGCGATGTCGAGGGGGTTGGCCACGCGGCGCAGAACGGGGAGGTCGGTCTTCTCCGGGGTGTAGTTCTGCAGCTTGACGCCCTTGGCCTGCTCGACGGCCTTAAGCGTCGCCGACAGGTCCTGGCGCCGAAGGGGGGTCTTGCCCGAGAACGCGGAGAAGTCGGGGTGCTCGGGATAGATGTTGTCGAGCAGGCCGCACATGATCCGCTCCATGGCGGAGGGGAAACTGCTTCCGGCCTCGAGGGTGACCTGCGCGTTGGGGAGCAGCGGGGCGAGGTGGCCCCGGTGCGCGCGGGCGTTGTAGTCGGTGTCGTTGGGCTCGGTGAGGCCGTAGGCGCCCCGGAGCAGGCCCTTGAGCTGCTGGGCGAGCTGCGCGCGCTGGTTGTCCAGCTGCATCCGGGCGTCCCGGCGGTCCTCGCTGCTCCAGTCCGGGGCCTTCTCCTCGATGGCGTTGGGCTCGAGGAGGCGCTCCATCATGATCATCCGGCGCGCGTCCTGGATCCGCTGCTCGGAGAGGAAGTGCGGCACCCAGGCGAGGGTCGCGGGCGGGTCGGGGAACTCGTCCTGGAGGTCCTCGATCCGCTTGTAGTCGTCGGCGGGGTTGTGGCCGTGGTCGTCGAAGGGGTAGTCGATCACCAGGCGCACGGCCTGGTCCCCCTCGGGCTGGAACTGCTCACGGCCCATCTGCGGGTCGCGGATGTTGCCGAAGACCAGCTCGACGGTGCGCTGGGTGCCGCGCCAGGTGATGGAGGCGCGGTTGGCGCCCTCCTGCAGGCCCAGCTCCTCCCACAGCATCTTCTGGAAGGCGCGGCGCAGGTCGTGGTCGTTCGCGGCGGAGAGCACCGAGCGCATGAGCGACTCGGTGTCCACGCGCAGCAGGTTGAGGGCGATGGTGGGGTTGGTGGTCTGCTCGCCGACCCTGACCTCGCCGAACTGGCCGCTCATCGTCTTGAAGAACTCGGCGACCTTGTGCACGTCCTGGTTGGTCCGCCGCGCCTTGATGATGCCGTGGTTCAGGGCGATCAGGCGGCTAGCGGTCAGCTCCTTGAGCGCGGGCACGTTCGGCACGAGGGTGGCCAGCAGCAGGGTCTTGACCAGGAGGTCCTCCCGCCGGAAGGGGGCGACCACATCGAGGCCGGCCACCTCCTCCTCGGTGGTGCCGTGACGCTCGAGCAGCCACGGGAGGACCTTGGTGCGGTAGAAGTTCCGGATCTTGTCGTACTCGGCGCTGAGCTGGTCCTTGAAGGGGCGGACCTCGCCCTCGACCAGGACGTCGAAGACGGCGCCCATCGGCACCAGCTGCCCGACCTGGAGCGTGGTTCGGTTGCGGACCAGCAGTTCCAGCATGAGCTTCAGGGCGCTGCGCTGGCGCTGCAAGGCGGCCGACAGGTCGACCATGACGTGCAGGACGGCAGGGCTGAAGGGGTAGAGGCCCTGGAAGTCCTCCCAGGTGTCAGCCTCGCCGCCGCTCACGTCCAGGAGGGTGTCCTTGACCTCGGGGCGGGCGTTACGCATCCGCTCGAACGCGGTGGCGATCTCGGCGGCCGCCGCCTCGTCCTTGGGCGCGAGGAGCCGCTTGCGGACCACCTCGGTGAGGTTGGAGTCGGCCAGGTTGACGTGGTCGAAGCGGCCGTCCCAGTACTTGATGGTCGAGGAGACGCCCTCGGTGCCGCCGCCCAGCCCGACGAGGTCGCGCACGTCCGCCTGGCGCGGCACGAAGCTGACGATGGGGGCCGGGCGCTCGCTGGCGGAGGACTCGATCAGCTTGGCGACCTTCTGGACCTCCTCGGCCACCCGGCCCTCGTCGCCGATGAACCGGGTGAAGCGCAGGATCAGCTCGTCCAGGAGCATGATGACGGCGTCCTTGCCGAGGTGCTCCTTGGCGTGGCGGCTGACCACCGACAGGCCCTCGTCGAGGCTGATGAAGGCGTCGCCGGCGCCGTGCACCACACCGGTGAAACGCTGGAAGGGGCCGGCGAGCAGGGCGCTGATCAGGTCCTCGCGCAGGTTGCGCTCGGACCGGTCGGCGGTGTCGGCGGCCACGGCGAAGGCGCGGTCGAGCTTGTCGGAGGTCCAGGCCTGCTCGGTGGCGTAATTGCCCCAGGAGTCAGCGTCGGCGGAGGCCGACTCCGTGGCGGGCAGCTGCGCGATGAAGGCCTCGTCGCCGAGCTGGCGGCGGTGCTCCGCGGCGTCGGCGAGCATGCCGTCGGCCCGGTAGACGGCGGGGATCGGCGCGTCGGGGTACTCCTTGCGGACCTGGCGCACGTAGCCGCCGAGGATCGCCGCCTCCAGCGAGTCCTCGTCCACCAGGTGGCTCTTGACCTCGATGAAGGATGCCTGGGGCAGCCAGTCGTCGTGCCCGGAGAGGATGTCGCCCAGGCGCTCCTTGCCGCGGACGGCCGGGTCGTGGTCGAGGATGCCGGAGAGCACGGCCATGAAGTGGCTCTTACCGGAGCCGAAGGAGCCGTTGAGGTAGGTGGCCCGGGACTGGTTCTGGGCCAGCGCGCCCTTGATAGTGGCGAGCACGTCTTCGAAGCAGGTGGCCAGCTGCGGGGTGACGACGTACTCGGCGATGGCCTGCGCACGGCGTGACTCTGCGCTCTCCCCGAGCTTGAACACGAGGTCACCGTCGTGGACGGCCTCGGGGATCTCGATCAGGTCGCCGAGCACACGCTGTGCACCGGCGCCGCCGGAACCGTCTGCGGGGGGAGGTGTCGCCATCGCCGTGGGGCCCTTCTACCGCTGATGAAGCATGCGCTGTTGGGGGAAGCGCAGCAGGCTGGTTTTGTCACTGTGTGTCTGCCCCACCATATTCCTGCGTAGAGCACCGCCGCACGAAGGATCCGAGCGCGCGGGCGCCCCGATCTCATCGTGTGTTAGGGGCCGCTTGTTCGACAGGAGGTCCTTGCAACTGAAGCGCGCGCTGGGGACCGGGGAGCACCACACCTGGGAATTACACGCCTCACCAGTGCGCGGGGATTACAGGAAAAGCCGACGGGACGACGGATGAGTGCGTACCCTCCTCCGCGGCATAGACCGTCTACTAATCGTTGGGAACCACCGTGCACGACTCCCCGTCCCTCTCCGCGGAGAGGACCACTCACCTGCTCGAACGCACCGGAGACCTGAAGGGCGAACTGCTCGACTTCGCCATGGGAGCGGAGCACGGCGAGGAGCTGGCCGAACGGCTCAGCGAGGCCGAGCACGAGTACGGCGCGCTTGACGAGGCGGGCCGGGCCCTCATCATCGAGGCGTTCCTGCGGGAGGAAGGTTCAGACGGAGGCGCCGCGATCCTGGAGAGGTTCGCGGCGGAGCGTCGGCCTCGCCTGGACACGGCCGACCGGGAGATGGTGCTGGGCTGGATGGACATCGTTCACGGCGTCTTCGAGGTGCAGGGCCGTGACGGGGAGGGCATCCGCCTGCACAACCTGATCGATGACCTGGTCTACACGGTGTACTCGACCATGGGCGGCAAGGTCTTCGACTCGCTGGAGGAGGGGTGGTTCGCCACGGCGTCGCTCGTCCCTCTGTGGCCGGGCAGCGGCGCGTGGACGGTCGCCGGGTATATGGCGCCACGGCGCCCTGAGGACGGGCCCGCCCTCGCGCGGGCCGCCGTGGAGATGGTGACGCGGTCGCCGATGCTGGCCCTGCGCAACCCCCGGCTGGTTGAGCGGGCTTGGGAGCTGGAGGCGGAGGACCGCGCCTATTTCATCTCCAGGCACGGTGGGGACCTGGTCATCGTGTCCGGGGAGCAGGTCAAGGAGGAACTGCTCGTGTTCGCCCGCAGGGAGAACGAACGGGCCGATGCCGAGGCCACTGCGGGGCGAGACGAAGGTCCGGCGGACGCCGTCCCCTTCGACGACGTTCCTCGCCACGGGGAGTTCCCGGAGGGTGAAGGCATCGCCCTCATCTACGACGAGCGTGACGGCCTGTACTACGTGGCCGGATTCGGCCTCGTCGATGAGCTGTTCGCGAATCCCGAACTGGCTGCCGACCCGCTGCGCCTGGAGGATCTGCGCGAGTACCTCGATGACGATTCGGTGCCGCCCTCGGCGATCCGGCGGCTGGTCCAGCGCCACCCGGACACGGCTGACCAGGTATTCACCGCGTTCCTGGGAGAGCCTGAGTTCCGCTGGGAGCGGGATGGCGAGGAGCTGCTCCGTCGGTGGAAGAGCTCCGACTACGAACGCGAGCCGGTCCCCGGCATCACTGTGCTGGGCGACCGGCTCACGGAACTGGCCAAGCGGGCGGGGTGACCGTTCAGGCGGCTGAGAGGGCGGCCTTGGGGGCGGCGTTCGGTGTCCCCGTCGGGAGGCGGGGCACTCGTGGGGCACTGAGGCCAGCGGTAGGCGCGCTTGCCGGGACACCGGCAGCACCCCGCACCCGTGGCCGTGTGGCTCGGAAGAGGGCGAGGAGGAGCGCGTCGGTGTCGGGGGCCTCGATCAGGCCGCTGGGGGTGGCCGCCCAGTAGGAGTGGGTGTGCTCACCGAAGTAGATGATCAGGTGCGGGTGGCGGGCCTGGACCGCTGCGGCGCGGGCGTGCTCGGCGGCGTACTCGGAGCGGTGGCCGCCCAGGCGCGGGAGGTCACGGGCCCGGAGGGCGCGGCAGGAGCGGTGGGCGCAGGACGGGCAGGAAGGCCCGAAGTGCGCGGAAGTTCCGGCTGGCAGGGTCGCGACGGATGTACTGTGCGGCATGGGATTCCTACTTCCTTCTCTCGATCATCCATGGGGGGACCGGAGCCCTGGGCCTGGTGGGAGGTGTCAGCTCCCACCAGGCCGCTCGCCCCCGTTGTTGATCTCGGGAAAGGCGGCCTTATGAGGGCCGTCATAAGGCCGAGTTCCCCGAGATCATCGGCGGGCTCAGAGTCGGTTCCAGGCGTTCGCGGTCAGGTCGAAGTCCAGGCGAAACCAGACCTTGCGGTAGTACGGGTCGCCGTTGTCGCCCCAGGAGGTCGCCAGCGCGTCTACGAGGGCGAGCCCTCGGGAAGAGTCGGCGTCGCTGACCAGCCGACCGGGCTGGAGTGGGGAACGCTCCGGGACGGATGCCGCGTCGCCTTCGATGCCGACGCTGGCGCCGGAGACGCGGCGACCGCGTGCCGGAATGGCGGTGCCTTCATCGCAGCACAGCAGCGTCAAAGCATCGACGCTGCGGCGCGTGATGAGGGTGAAGGCGCCGCCGGGACGCCCCGAGTACGTGTGGGCGATGGCGTTCGCGGCGAGTTCGGAGCCCAGGAGGGTGAACAGGTCGCGGAAGTCGGACGGGCGGTCGGCGGCGCAGGTGGACAGGAAGGCGCGGACCAGCGGCAGGAACCCCAGGTTGCCGGGGAAGTCGTAGCGGCGCCGGGTGTAGGGACGCCGCTCGGGGCGGCCACTGAAGTAGTGCCGGTATTGCCTGGGGACGAGGTCGCCGAGCCGGACGGTCACCTCCGGCAGGAGCGGGACGTTGGGCGTGTGGGGCGCAGCGGAGTCCGAGGACGGCGGCCGCGCCGGGGAATCGACGGTGGCGGTCGTGTTCGCCGCCGGAGGTGGGAACGCGGACATGTGGACACACTCCTCCTGCGAGGGAGCGGGGCATGGGGGTAGGAGGCGTCCGCCGGTGGACAGCAAGGTCAGCATTCGTCGTGCAGGGCTACGGACGCCTGCGTAGCGCGACCAGAAAACTCACGGTGATGTCGCAGTCACTGACTACACTCACCGTAAGCCGATATCGTAGAGTCAGCAAGCACTTTTTGCTACTTCGTAGAGTTTTCTTCAGCTAGGGTGTCCCCATGGCTACCGCCCACAGCCCGACGCTTCGCCTCCGCAGGCTCGCGACCCGCCTCCGCCGTGCCCGGGAGGAGGCCGGCTTCACGTCTTCCCAGGTCGCAGCCAAGTTCAAGTGGAGTGCAGGCAAGGTCAGCAAGATGGAGACCGGCGAGACCAAGCGCATCAGCGCAGCGGACCTCGATCTGCTCATGGATCTGTACGAGATCACCGATCAAGCGGAGCGCGACGGCATGCAGGCTCTTGCCCGCGATGCCCGCCAGCGTGGCTGGTGGTCCAAGTACAAGAAGGTCTTCAGCGACCGTGCACTGCCCGACTTCGAGGCCGAGGCGTCCCTGATCCGGACCTTCGAAGCCCAGCTCATACCGGGCCTCCTGCAGACCCCGGAGTACGCAGAGGCTCTCCTCAAGGGCGGTCGCCTCACCGACAGCGAGACTCTCCAGCAGAAGCTCGATGCACGCATGGCAAGGCGAACGATCCTCACACGCGCCTCACCAGCCCGCTTGCGCGCCGTCATCGACGAATCCGCACTCAAGCGCCCGATCGGAGGAGCCGATGTCCTGCGTGGCCAGCTTGCGCACCTGCTGTACATGGCACAGCGACCCAACATCGACATTCAGGTGCTTCCGGTCGAAATCGGGTCCCACGCCGCACTCTGCGCCCCGTTCACCCTTCTGGAGTTTCCCGATCCCCTGGACCTCCCGATCATCTACATCGACACCGCCGCAGACGGCCTCTTCATCGAAGACCCGGATGAAGTCGAGGCGCACAGTGCTACCTTCGGCGACATCCAAGGATCCGCCGTGAGCACGGCGCGATCCGCCACCATCATCACCGACCTCATCAAGTCCCTGGAGCAGGACACATGATCCCTGACGAGAGATTCCGGAAGAGCAGCTACAGCGGCCACTCGCAGAACTGCGTGGAGGCGGCGAGTGTTTCGGAAGTATCAGCGATCCGTGACTCGAAGCACCCGGAGCATGGCCATCTCAGCTTCCCCTCCAGTGAGTGGCACGCCTTCCTCCAGGCAACCCAGCGCGGAGCCCTGTAGAAGCAAGGAACGCGGTGGGAACACAGTCCCCACCGCGTTCCTCACTTTCTAGACCGCCGCTACTTATTCTTCCGCTTGCCTCGGCCACTGGCGGTCGGTCGCCAGTTCTTCATGTCGGAGTCGGTGATCCCGGTCTCCTCACGAAGCTGTTTGAGGTCTTCCTCCACGATGTCAGCGGGGCTCTCCCCCGTTTCGTCGGGTTCAGAGTGCCACTGGCGCACCCACGGAAGCAGTTCGGCGATGCCAGCGAGCAGCGGCGTCATCTTCTCAGCGTCGTCACGCCACCCCTGCTCGATCCGCTCGAAGGCGAGCGAGGCAAGGGCATCGGCTTGCTCAGCATGGTTCCAGCCCGCCCAGCCAAGGATGAGTGTGGGGTCCTCGTCGGTCTCGGCCCCCTCGTAGGAGATGAAGCGCTCCTTTGGTACGTCGAGCTTACCTCGGTTGCGCCAGAATGAAGACTGACGGAAGTCCGCCGACGTATATTTTGGCGGGAGAGGAGTGTCCAGTCGGTGCTCCTCCCCCCCGTCCTCAAGGTTGGAATTGAGCCGATCCTCCTCCACTTGAAGATGCCATACATGCTCCCAGTCTGCGCGTTTACGAAGCCCTGACTCCTTGTAGCGTAGAGCGGAAAGGTAAGGGACATGCTCCGCAGTGATAATGTCACTGACAACGGAGAAAAAATCCTTTTCAGGGTCGTAGAGTGCTGCTACATCCACAACTTCAGGAAAGAAATCGCGGACACGATTGCACAGAGCACGCAGGGAAAACAGACTCGGGCGCTCTTCATTAAAGTCGTCAACATAAAACCATACATTCCGATCTTCGCACTTCTCGAGAATCCACGCTCCGATCGCTTCTTGTAGTTTCTTGTTCCATTCTCCTTCTTTCCAGCGACGCTTATACTCTGGGCGCTCAAGCAAGCGAATAAGGTCATTCGACTCAATGACTTCGATTCGCTTTTCTATAACTCGCTTATAGGAATCCGGCCAATGATTTGGTATTTCAGTAACTAGATCGGCGCCGTGTCGAGCAAACCAAACACTACTTGCTTCACCGCGAAACATTTTACGAGCGAGGATAATCTCAAAAGCTCGCTCACCAGGCTTGACCCCGGGCATTTGTTCTGTTTTGGATACGACACCATCTAGATCACCCTCAGAAACCAGAACTCCATACGAACCATAATTAAGCCAATCTAGCTCCTCTTGCAGGGCGATCATTCGCTGTCGAATAGAAGTATGCTGCGACTCTGCATAACCAAAAACCTCATCACTTGGCTTGGTTTTCTTTACAAGAATTCTAGGGTCATGAACCGATATTTGGCGAGCCAGAGTGTCAAGTTCACTCGCGATACTTTGCGCTGTTTTAACCGGAAGAGGAAAGTTCTTCAACTTTGAAGCAGTAAATTCATAAAATCGCTCCCATTCATCATGCATGAAACCACCTGTTCCTGATTGACTCCCCTTGTCATGACACACCTGTTTCAACCAAAAGCAACCAACAGAGGAGTTAAGGGCTGAAAGTAGGTCCATGCACTCTTCACGACTAACTTTGTGTGGCAGCATCATTACGGGAGCGCTACGAATAAAAACTTCACTCCCCTTGCGCAACGCGAAATGATTATGGGTAGACACAAACGCAAAGGATATAAGGTTCATTGAATCATAACGAATGCGATTGAAACTAGAGTACTCGTACCACTCCAACCCCTGCTCTTCTTGATTTCCTGAAAGGGCGCGGCGATCCCGAAGAAGCTGGCGGTATGCCCATAGTATTTTTTCTGTAGATGAATCGATCTCGGGCGCCAGCGTTCCTGCGGAATAAGGAAAGATGCCCCCCATTCCATCATTTACACTCCAGTCCCGGACATCATCTCCCGCCACAAGCGACCGCATGTTATTCTCACTCACCCCCATTCTACGCAACACCTCTTCCCCCAGCATATATGCATCATCGAGTCGAGTAACCGCACAAAACCCGATATTTTCAACTTTCGCCCCAAGCACCTCCCGTTCTCCTGTAATCACTTCCATCAGGGCCGATGCGCGGCCACCAGAAAGGCTCCACGGATGACTATTGAAAGACATCCACGAAAAATCGGAACAACTAATCCAATCAGATTCGCTTCCTGGATTATCGACCTGATTGCAAATCGCATTCCACACGAGTCCTTCAGCTGGATTTTCCGGCTCCTGCGGCTCTCCCGAGATTCCCATAATCGCTCGAATTTTAGCTTTATGGGAAGCAGTCATATTCCGCCCAATAATAATAACAGTCGGAGTGCCATGCCCCGGGATGTACGCGCCCGAAGTGTCGATAATATGAGTGAGGCGCACTCTATTTCGGAAAAACTGCTCGATGAGCTTCTTCCCGAACTCCCGCTTCATGAACGAATTCGCCGTAATCTTCCCAACGTATCCAGCCCCTCCTCTCTCACCGGTACCCCTCACGGCCAAATTAAAGAATCGCTCCGAAAATGGGGCTGACAATGCGTATGCACCGGAACAACTTTCATACCTACTTTTATAGAACTCTTTTTCCTTCTTATCTTTCACTGTGACATATGGAGGGTTCCCGACAACAGAGTGATAGCTTCCGACTCCGAGGAGTTGGAATTGGTCGATGTATGGGTACACATCTTCCGTTTCGTAATGATGAGCATTCCGTTCAGGGAAAAGCTCTTCTTGTTCTCCGCTTCCATGGATAAGAGAGTCTCCTGCAGCCACCACAATGGGCCATTCGGGGTTCGATTCAGACAGTCTGTAAATTTCACCTTCCTTCATAGCAGCAACCATCAATCGGAATCGTGCGATCGCCACCGCATAGGGGTTCTTATCGACTCCATGCACGCTCTTCAGTGCCCTACTGATCAGATCCCAGTCCGATGCCCCGGGCTCTGCCTCGCGCCACTTCTCCAGGAGTCGGTGGAACGCTCCCAGTAGGAAGTGCCCCGACCCGCACGTCGGGTCAATCAGCCGGAAGCCCTGGTCGTCCTCCTGGTAGATCCGCTTCCCATCGAGGCCGAACTCCTCCACCGCCGGCTCGAGCGTGTAGTCGAGGATGAACTCCTCAACGAACTCCGGCGTCTGCAGCAGCGCGTACTTCTTCCGCGTCGCCTCCGACAGGTCCTGATACAGATCCCCAAGAAACCGCGTGTTCCACTCAGGGTCGCGGAAGTCATGAACCAAGTGGCCGTCGTCCCCGACCGTCCTCCAGAAGTCGATCAGCGCCTGCGCCGCCTGGTGCGACGGCGTGATCTTCCACATCGGGTTGTACTCACGGGAGAACAGGCCCGCCATGACCGACGAGACGCTCATCTCCGCGAAGGCGTGCTCCAGCCAATCGCGGTCGGTGCGCTCGGGCGCGTCCGGGTTCTCCCGTCGGCCCTCAAGGATCCACGCGTCCCGGAACTCCATGGCCTGGGCGTACCGGTCGTCGCCGTCGCGCGGCCCCGCGATGAACGGGTACTCCAGCAGCTCGTTGTCCTCGCAGAACCGCACGAACACGGTCGCCAGCACCCACGCGACCGCCGCCTGGGTCACCTGGTCGTCCCGCCAGGCCCCGTACGTCGCGTCGGTGCGCTCGGCCTTGCGCGCCCGCTGGTACTCGCGGTCCAGAGCCTCCGCGAAGGTCTCCGGTGTCCCGTCCGGTCCCGTCCCCGCGATCGCGGTCGGGTCCTCACTCCGCTCCCGGAGGTCCTGCTCCAAGAGCTTGACCTGTCCCTGCAGGTCCTTCAGCAACAGCGCATGATCGACCACGGAGGCTCCCAGCACAGTCGGTGGCAGATGGTGTCTTCCGTACCACCATTGTGGTGCTGCGCACCGGCCGCCGTGGCCCGATCAGCCCTTCACAGAGGGGTTTTCCGCACTGTGGCCGCTTCCGGCTACTCCCCCAGGTGGTCACTCCCGCACAGGTGAGCATCGGCGCGGAACCGCTCCCAGGAGCGGTTGCTCCCCTGCGCCTTCTCCGGGCCGCCCTCGGCGATGGCCTTGAAGACGGCCGGAGCGTCCGCCTCGCGGTACTTGCGCCGCTTCTTCCTGCCTCCGCCGACCTCGTTCATGAGGGCTTCCTTAGGCCCCTTGATCCGCCCGGTGTCCTTGCCCCGCAGGCGCTTCGGCAGCTCCCACGTCGGCTCCACCGCCGTCAGCGCGTCGGGGAAGAGCAGCATCCAGGCCTCCATCTCCTCCACGGCCAGCACGTAGTGGCCGTGCCCCAAGGCCTTGTGGAGTTCGCGCTCCACTCGCGTGTGCGTCTTCTCGTACTCGGGGCCATCGAGTTCGTCGAAGTCCTCGTGGACGAACACGCAGGCCAGCTCAGCCCGTTCCTTCACAGCCTTGGCGCGGGCCATGCGCACCAGTGTCTGAACGCGCTTGCGCAGCGCCCCCTCGGGCGTCGCCGCCTTCAGCCTCACCGGGTCCCGGATGTCCACGACCCGCATGTGCGGACAGATCTTCTGGAGCAGGTACTTCATGCTCGTGCGGTCGTTGCTGTCCTCCCCCGCCAGCACCACGATCGGCTTGGCCGCCTTCTGCCCCTTGCCCTGCTGCCCGGACCTTGCCTTGCTCACGAACCACCGTCCAGCGCACCGCCCAAGGCCCCGGAGAACCACAACTCCCCCAAGGGCAAGTCCTCGCTGGCCTCGACGATCGCTCTGATGTGGTCGGTGTCCAGGGCAGGGATCCGGGAAGCGCCGTCCTCATCGCGCTCGCACACGATGATCTCGTCCGGGCGCAGCCGGTCGGCCAGCGCCGGCGAGTGTGTGGCGATCAGGAACTGGGTGCGCTCCGACGCCTCCCTCAATCGGTTCACCAGCAGCTCCAAGGCGTGCGGGTGCAGCCCGTGGTCGATCTCCTCGATGCAGGTGAGCAGCGGCGGCGACGGATCGTACAGCAGCGCGAGCAGCCCCAGCAGACGGATCGTGCCGTACGAGGCGTCCCCGAGCTGCGTGGGCATGCGCAGCCCCTTCTCGTGCAGGACGACGATGACCTCGCGGGCGGGTCCCGAGGGGAACTCGAAGAAGATCCCTTCCAGGTGCGGCAGGACCGTTCGGGCGTCGTCGACCAGCCGTTCCCAGGTCTCCGGGTGCTCCCGCTGCAGCTTCATGAGGAAGGCGGCCAGGTTGGCGCCATCGTCCTGAAGACGTCGGCTGTCGGCGACGCGCGACGACATCCTGGCGAGTTCGACGTCCATCTCGAACACCCGGAAACTCCTGAGCGCATCGGTGAGCGCCAGCACCTCCTTGCCGCCGGCCTCCTCGTCCAACCTCGGCAGCGTGGACAGACCGCTGGTCTCGGCGCTGAGGCCGATCGACCGCTCTGGGCCCTCATCGTGCCCGTCGCTCGTTGTGGCGACGACGGCCTTCTGCCCCGAGATCTTGATGCGCCTGCCAGGTCCCTTCGTTCTCTTGAACTGAAAGGTCTCCTCGCGCGAGACGGTCTCCTTGCCACCGCTCCGCCTGCGCTTGAGGGTCAGCTCGTAGACGTCCGGGGAACTCTCCCTGCTGTTCGGGCTCCAGGTCGACGTGAGCTTGATCCGCATCGAGGTGGGCGCCCTGTCGCCGCGGAACGCCGTCTTCGCGAATCCCCCTCGCTGGTCCAGTGAGGGTCGGATGTCGAGGTTCACGATGTCGCAGAGGAACCGGAACACGTCAAGCACGTTCGTCTTGCCCACACCGTTCGGCCCGACCAGCACGTTGAGCGGCTTCAACGGGACGGTGACCTCGCGCAGGCTCCGGAAGTTGGCGACCTCGAGTTCCAGCAGACGTTTCCGCATGGGCTCCAGCCTCCCATCTGATCCGGAGAGCGCATCCGCGCCCCACCGCCCGCTCCCGCGGCCGGTTCGCCCCTGGTGTGCCTTGACATCTCTGACCTGCGGTTATTCTCGTTCTTCCACAGCCTCGAAACGCGCCCTCGTTTTGTCACCGGTCCGCTTTAGCGTTGGAGTATGGCCAAGGAGCAGTTCCCGGGTGGCGTTCCGGCCGGATCGCGGATGGCGCGCATCCAGGCCGGACTCGCCGGTGTGCTGACTGACTCCGGGGCCATGGCGGATGAGGACCTGCCGCCGGGTGCCCAGCAGGTGCTGTGCGACCTCATGGCCATCCTCGCCTGCGGGCAGGGGTCGCTGGACCTCGCCATGGCCCGCCTCGCGGCCCGCATCCGGCGGACCGGGGCCCTGTCAGGGACCGGCCATGCCACCGTGGCGGGCCTGCTGCGCGAGCACGGACGCTCCAGCTCCCAGGCGGCCGACATCACCACAGTCGCCGACCACCTGGACGACTACCCCGCGGCCGTCGCAGCGGCCGAGGACGGCACGCTCGCGTTCGCCCAGCTGGCCCTTATCATGGACGCGTGCGAGAAGGCCGTCGATGGCCGACCGACGGACCTCTACCCCGACGGGGCGGACTATCGGTCGCGCGCCGAAGGGATCATGGTCCAGGCCGCCTCGTCCGACGTCGCCGACCGCACCCTCAAGCGGATCGGACGCCAACTCCCCCAGCGCATCAGCCCGCAGGAGCACGAGCGGCGCCAGCGGGAGGCGTACACGGACCGGGGCGCGCGCACCACGACCGATGCCTTCGGTTTCACCCTGGAGGCTTGGGGTGACGCGGCGAGCGAGGAGATCGTGCGCGCGGCCCTGGACTCCCACCTGAGCCCGCCGGGCGACGGGCGCACCATCGAACAGCGCCGCTTCGACGCCTTGGTGCAGCTCTGCGAGAACCGCCTCGTCGCCGAGGGCCTGCCGGTCCCGGAGGTTCCGGCAGGATGCGACGCCCACACGGCTTTGACCGGACCTCGTGTGGACGGGGCCGCGCGACGCGGGGCGAACCCTCCTCAGGTCAGCCTGGTCGTCTCTCTGGAGGCTCTCCGGGGCGAAGAGGGCGCCGAGCCCGCGGTCACCGACCGGGCGCGGCTCCTCCCCCCGTCGTCAGCGCAGGCCTTCGCCTCGGACAGCCTCCTCCGCCGGATCACCACCGACCCGGTCCAGGGCGTGGTGGACGTCGGCCGCGCCCGGCGCACCTTCCCCGCCCGCCTCCGGCAGGCGCTTTCGGCCACGACCGCCACCTGCCAGTGGGAGGAGGGGTGCACCGTCCCCGTCCGCTGGTGCCAAGGCGACCACCGGACCGAGTGGTGGGAGGGCGGATCCACCTCGGTGGACAACGGCCAGATGCTGTGCGGGCGGCACAATCGCGAGAAGCACATGCGCCGGATGGAGGCCCGTTTCCGGGCCAGGACGGACCCGGGCGAAGACGGCGAGGGGCCACTACCCCGGGCCGCCTGAGTATTGCGCAGGCGGCCAGAGAGACGCTGAACAGTCCGCCGCCGGACTCGGTTTCGTCCGACAATGGCCGATCGTGGCCACGGCTACCCGGTGCCCGAATGTCCAGCCCCGCAGCTCACGTTGCGGGAGTTGCACTGCGCTTTCAGTCTCATTAGCGGTTCGGATCCCTACGGACATAACTCCCGAACAGCCGGAAGTGCGGCCGACCGGACGACCTGCGCTACATTGCGCATACACGGTGAAGGCTGACACGAAAGGAATCCGGTCCGTGGGATCCCACTGCCTGTTCCGAGCATCCGCGGCCGAACTTGCGCAGGCCATCTCTGGACAAGAGCTGGTCAGCGCGATGGAGCAGAACTTCCGCGAGCTCCTGGGCGAGTCTCCCCACTCGGGCGAGGTCGCCTCATGGAAGAACAGCATTCCCACCGTCGTCGACGCGCTCGATGAGGTCGGTCTGGGAGAGGTCGAGGTGCTTCTGGAGATGAAGACCCCTCTCACCGATGTCCGCATGGACATGGTCCTGGTCGGCTCGTACCCCAAGGGGAGCGGCCCGTCCGTGGTCGTCGTCGAGAACAAGCAGTGGTCGCACGCCTACCCCGTCCCGGACTCCGAGCTCGTGAGCCTCAGCAGGTCTCCCGGTTCCGATCAGTTCATCCATCCGGTCAACCAGGTCTGGGGCTATCGCCAGGTCCTGGCCGACTTCGTTCCCCTGCTGAGAGACGCCCACGTCCACTGCATCGTCAACATGCACAACGCCCCTGAACGGGCTCTCGCCGAGATCAACCCCCGTGTCCAGGGGTTGAGCGACATCGACGAGATTCGGGAGTTCACCCGGGTCTACGGCAGCGACCAGCGAGACCTCTTCAAAAAGGCGCTTTGCGACCTACTCTCGCCTGAAGACGCAAAGGCGCACGCACAAGAGCTCCTCGAGGCCCCTGCCCATCCCACCGAAGCGCTGCTGTCCAGCATCGGCTCCGGGCTGGCCCGGCGTTCCGTGTTCCCCCTCCTCGACGAACAACGCGAGGCCTTCGACTACGTCAGGGCCCAGGTGGCCAGGACCAAGAAGGAGAACAACAAGGAGGCCGTGCTGATCGTCGGAGGCCCGGGCACGGGAAAGAGCGTGATCGCGCTCGAACTCTATAAGACCTTGAGCCGCCAGGGTGCACGAACCATGCATGCGACCGGGAGCAGGGCCTTCACGAGGACCATTTGGAACAATGTCCAGAGGACCGCTCCGAGGGCCAAGCGGGGCTTCACGTACTTCAACAGCTTCTCCGATGCCCCGGAGAACGACCTGGACATCCTGATAGCGGACGAGGCCCATCGGATCCGCAGAGGCAAGCGCGTCCCCCAGGTCGATGAACTGATCAGAGCGGCCCGGGTCCCGGTCTTCCTCCTGGACGAGTACCAGACCGTGCGCCCCTATGAGGTCGGGTCCCCGCAGATGATCCGTGAAGCGGCGGAGAAACAGGGCGTCAGGGTCCACCAGATCAACCTGCGCCACCAGTTCCGCTGCGGAGGCTCCCCCGAGTACGTCGACTGGATCGAACGGATCCTGGGGCTGACCACCGAGCCCGCTCCGCCCCCGTGGACGCCTCTGGACAACTTCGACCTGCGTGTGGCCGATGCGCCCGCGGCCATGGAGCAGTTCCTGCGAACCAAGATCGACCAGGGGCACACGGCCAGGATCGCGGCCGGCTTCTGCTGGCCCTGGAGCGATCCCCGCAGCGACGGCACGCTCGTCGACGACGTCGTCATCGGGGATTGGCACCGCCCCTGGAACGCCAACTCAAGGGAATGGCACCACGGGGTCCCCCCGTCAGACCTCTGGGCGACCGAGGAGGGCGGGTTCGGCCAGATCGGCTGCATCTACACGGCCCAGGGCTTCGAGTACGACTACGCCGGCGTGATCTTCGGTGACGATCTCGTGTGGCGCGACGGCCGGTGGGCTCCCACCCCGCAGGCCAACGCGGACAAGGTCGTCAACGGAATCCCCCTCCGTGAATTCAACAGGCTGATCCGTTACGTCTACCGGGTCCTGGCGACGCGTGGGGTACGCGGCGCCGTCCTCTACTCCACCGACCCCGAAACCAACGACCACTTCCGCAGACTGGGCGTCCCCTCGCTGGAAGGGTGACCCCCAGCCCTACTGGAGTTCGGTCACCTGTTGGCGGTGGAAGGCGAAGAAGGCCTTGCTGTCCTTGCTGCCTCCCTCGAAGGCCGTGCACGTCCGGCCTTCCAGGGCCTCCGCCGCCTGCTTCAGGTCTTGTGTCGATGCCGCATCAGGGCCCATACGGATGACGCCCTCGTCGTCCACATAGACATGGCCGTGCTCGAACAGCTCGTCGCAGCCCAGCGCGCAGGCCTTCATCACGTTGGCCAGGTTCCGGTACTCCGTGCTGGTGCAGTGGCGGCGGGCCTTGATGTGCGCGGCCCGAACAACGCGCCGAGGCAGTTCGCGACCGCAGAGGGCACATGTGACGGTGGTGGCGTCCCCGAACAGGGCCTTCTTCAGCTTGCCCTGCTCAGCCCGAACCTTCTTCACCACGGTGTGGTCCACGTCCCCGGAGTGGTCGATGAGACCGGATGCGGTGGGAGCCGACTGCCCTTCTTCGTCGCCCTCGTCTTCGGAGCCAAGACCGTCCACATAGGCCAGCGCAGCGGTGAACTTCTCCTCGCTCTCGTCCACCTCCACCGGCAGGCCCCGTCTCGAACCGGACAGGCGAAGCGCCTCGGCGATCTCAGGCCTGCCCCAATCCTTCACGTACGCGTCGAACTTCTCCTCGACCAGGGAGAATCCGACGCGCATGTTGTAGGTGGAGTCCGGCCACACCGTGTCCGTCGACTCATAGAGGGGCTTGGTGATTCGGCCGATGACCACGGTCTTGAACATGGCATCGGCCATTCCGCCTTCAGGGACACGGGGGCCGCCGGTCGCGCGGTAGCCCAGGATGAACGTGTCGCCCACCTCCATCGAAGCGGCGATGTCCTCGGCCTTCGTGTCCCCGACCTTCTCCTCGATGGCATCGGGCTTCCAGCCCCAGACATGCTGGTCGCGGCCGATGTCGAAGTTCTCCTTGGACTCCTTGCCGACGTAGACACAGTAGATTCGGGACATGCAGACCTCCCGGGCGGATGGGGAACGGTGGGGGATTCTTCCCCGTCTGTCTATCTTGCCCCTGTGACAGCTCTCCGCGGCGCTCTGGGGGAAGGGAGCCACCCCGCCTTGGGCAAGGACGCCTACGCGCCTGCTGACTATGCCGCCACCGGCTCGGCGGCACCGAAGCCCCTCGGCAGGAGGAGCTGCTCTCCGTCGGCGATGATCCCGGCCGGCGACTCGTCCAGGGTCGGCGGCGCCTGCGGGCCGCGCATCGGGCAGAGCAGCCACAGGCCGAACGGGCGCTCGTTGGCGTCGCGCGCCTGTCCGGCGAGCGCCGCCAGCAGGGAACGGCCCTGGGCGTACCGCGCCAACGGGGTGGCCCGGTAGGCGAAGACCGGCTTGTCCGCGCCAGCGGCCCGGATGCGCTCCCCGAGGCGCGCGAACACGTCGTCCAGCATCTTCTCGAACGGAGCCGGCCGGTCCTTGTCCGCCTGCAGCACCATGTCCCAGGACGGCTTGCCGCCCCGCTCCTCGATGAGGGCGTCGAAGGTCGCCACGAACTCGGCCGTGACGTCGAAGGGGACGGCGCCGCCGCGGTCCGCGATCGCCGCGGCCACGCGCTCGGTGTCAGGCAGCCACGTCTTCAGAGCGAGGTAGCCGCCACGGGGAAGCGCGTGCTCGAGCCGCGCCCACGCCTGGGCCTCCTCCACCGACACGCCTTCACCGAAGCGGTGGCCGCTCACAGTGGAGGGGGCCAGCGACGTGTACTCGCGCTCCAGGTACCAGTACTCGGTGCCGTCCTCGATGCGGGAGCACAGCTTCGGGTGGCGCTTCTTGAGGCACTCGTGGAGCTGCCGGTCCGTGGGCCTGGCGAGTTCGGGGAAGCGGGCCAGGACACGGTCGCGGAGCTGCTGCGGCGTGACGCCGGGGTCGCCCAGGTAGCCGATGGCCTGGGTGATCTGCAGAGCCCGCTCCAAGCCCAGCGCGGCGGGGTAGAGCTCCAGGCGCGGCGTGGTCCTGGCCTGCTTCGAAGCAGAGGCCGCCAGGATGACGATGTCGGACGAGGCCAGCCGGTCCATGCCCTCCGGTGCCGGGACCCCGCGCAGGCTCTTCTCCACCTCGGCGGGGGTAGGCAGCGGCGCGTTCTCATCGAGCTCGACGAGCCCGTCGGCGACCGCACCGAGCTGATCCGCGTAGTCGAAGAGGTCGGCCTCGACCGGGGCCGAGGGGTCGTCCACGATCTGCGCGGCGATCGGCACGCCCATGGTCCGCCACACGACGAACCGGGGATCGCCGACACGGCTCTCCTCGCTCTCGACCGCGACCCGTACGGCGGCGAGCGCGTAGGCCAGCCGCTGGACCGGGTTGTCGACCGTGGAACCGCGCATGGTCAGCAGTTCCTGAGCGATCTGCCGCACGTCGCGGACGCGTCCATGGCGCCCGAGGATCTGCACGACGTCGTCGCGGACGGGGACCAGCAGGCTGGCGTGCTTGGTCCAGTGGGCACCCGCCTTCGCGAGTGCCTCCGACACGGTCACGTGGGTGAGGCCCAGCGCGGAGGCCACCTCGGTGTGCGTGGGCCACCAGTTCTCACGGGCGCCGCTGCCTTCGGGAAGCCCGATGAGCTCGCGAAGGACCCTGACCCAGTCCTTGTTCTTGTCCGTGGTCTTCGGGACGAACTGGAGGATGACCTGGTCGAGCGAGGCGTCGCGCTTGGCGCGCTCGTCCGCGCCCGAGGGAAGCTTCGCGCGGACGGCGACGGCGTGCTCGGCGGCGTCCAGGCGCTTGCGCCACTCCGCGGTCAGGCTCGCCAGTTCGTTGCGCACGCCGTAGGTGGTGCCGCGGAGCCTGCGGATCGCCATCACCGGGACTTGGAGCAGGTCTCCGACGGTCTCGCAGCCGAGGACCCTGCGGGCCATGTCGAGGGCCAGGGCGGTCAGCCCGGCCAGGTGGAGGGGGGTGTCGAGGGTCGCCGTCTCCGCACTGCGGCGGCGGGTCTCCTCGTCGTCCTCGATGACCGCGTCCTGCGCACCGACGTTGTGGTAGGCGCGCTCCCAGGCCTCACGCATCTGCTGGAGGGACGGGAAGCGGCCCTTCGGGTCACGCTTGAGCGCCTTGCGGAAGAACGCCGTGAGCGCCGCGCGGTACTGCTCGGGGAAGGCGTTCTCGAGAAGCCGCGGCTCCTCGAGGTCCGACGGATAGAAGTCGGGATCGACTCCGTCGTCGTCCCAGACGGGCAGCTCGCCGGTGGCCATTTCGTGCAGGGTGACCGCGAGCGCGTAGCGCTCGGCGTCCTCGTCGTAGGTCCGCCCGTCGGCGTTCTTCGGGAGGAAGGGGTCCAGGTAGCCGCGGGTTCCGGCCGTCGTGTTCTCAACAGGGGCGGAGGAGAGCGAGAAGTCGAAGAGGATCAGGGCCTGGGCCTTCTTGTTCGTCTCGCGAACCCCGATGTTGGCGGGCTTGATGTCGCGGTGGAAGACGCCCTTCTCTTCCAGATGCTCCAGCGCGTCGAACAGGTGCTGGCCGAAGCGGAGGAGTTCCCCCCTCCCGAGGGCCCCGTCCTTAGTGAGGTAGTCGGCCAGGGTCTGCTCACCGGCCCGTTCTAGCACGAGGACCGTGCGGTCGCCGATCTGCTGGATGCCTTCGTCGCCTGCCAGGGACACGATGCGCTGGCTCCCGGCGACGCGGGCGATCGTCTCGGCCTCCCTCTCCAGGATCGCCGGGGCCCGGTCGGAGTCCACGGCGACCTTGTAGACCATCCTCCGCTTGCCCGCCCGGTCCTTGACGAGCAGGGCTCGGGAGGTCGCACCGGTCCCCAGCACGCTTTCGACCGTGATGCCCTGCTGGATCTCGTCACCCTTGCCGGCCACCAGCGGGTCGGTGACGACCTCCGGGCGGGTCAGGTACTCCTCGACGTCGTCGAGGCGCCGCAGGAAGGTGTGGACGTTGGGCAGTCGGTCGCCTGGGCTTCGGTGGGTGGCATCGCGGACGAGGGTGTCGACCGGCGGGGCGACGCTGTCACTGACCGTGGACGGTGTCAGAGCACCGTGCTCGCGGATGTGCTCGCTGAGTGCGCTGCGGTCCCGTCCGGGCGGCTGCCCGGTGAAGATCAGGTAGGCGAGGGCGCCGAGCCCGAAGATGTCCAGGGCGCGGGCGTCCCCGCCGATCTCCGGGAACTCCGGTGCGAGGTAGGCCTGTGCCGCCGCCTCGACGTGGTCGGCGAGGACACGGGAGCCGAGGGCCTGTTCCAGGGTGTGCGTGGACGGGAGCAGAGTCGCCTGGCCCGTGGCGGTCGCGGCCCGCATGTTCTCGCTCGCCGCGACCTGCCAGTCGGCGATGCGCAGGCGGGGATACTCCCCATCGAGCTCCACCCATACGCTCCGTGCCGCCAAGGCGCGGTGCGAGAGCCGGTTCCGGTGGGCATGATTTACGGCCTCCGCGAGCTGGCGGACCATCTCCAGGCGTGTGTCGATCTCCAGGTCCGCGCCGGACTCGGCCATGTAGTGGTCGAGCCGCTGCCAGGCGGGGCGATGCCGGAAGACGACCCCCGGCCCCCGGCCGTCGATCACCCCGAAGTCCTCGGCCCGCACGATGCCCTGGTGGGAGACCCCGTCGAGGGAGAGGTACTCGCGTCGGGCGGCGCGCTTGACCGAGAGGGCCTCCTCCTCGGTCGCGTCCTTGCCGTGATGGTAGAGCCGCACCCGCGCCGAGCTGCCGAGCTCGGTGTGCTTGGCGAGGAAGTCCGTCCAGGTCGGGCCGCTCTCGAAGGAGCGCCTCTCGAGCGTGTAGGAGCCGAGTTCGAGATTGCGGTCCAGCGGTTGGGCACCGATCTCCTGCATGAGGCGGGTGACGTTCTTCAGGAACTGCGGTGAGGGCCGCTGCTGGCTCGGCTGCTCCACGAGGCCGGACCAGATCCCCGGCAGCCCGGTCCTGTTCTCCAGGCCTTCGCGCCCGAACACCCATTCACGCTGGTTCTCGTCGAACTCGCACCGCAGGTCGTCGGCGGAGAGGAAGACGGCGCCCGTGATGAAGGGGACGCGGACGTCGTGCATGCTCAGCTTCGAAGCCGCCCATTGGAAGCGCTGCTTGATCTCCTTGGCCTTCTGGTCCACGAAGTAGAGCGGGTTGTCATAGGTCCACCGGCGGCGCCCCTGTGAGGCGAAGGTCCAGGCCCTGCCCTGGTTCGTGGCCCGGCCCGGGTGGCTCTTGATCTCGACGAGGAAGACGCCGGTCGGCGCCACGAGCAGCAGATCGCACTCGCGGATGCGCCCGTTGGCCGAAGTGAAGGAGAAGCCCTGCCAGCCCCGGTACGGGTGGCGGTCGGGCATCAGCGCCCTGACATGGTCCAGCGCGGCCTGCTCCCAGGGGTAGTCAGAGGGCTTGCCCCACCATCGGTCGGCCATGGCGTCCCGGTCCCGCCTTCCCGTGAACGTTGGTGCTCCGAGGGGCCAGCATACGGCGCCCGAGGTGGACTCCGCGCTTTGAAGCCCGCCCTTATCGGCCGTCACTCAGTCCTCATGCGCCGCATGGAGCAGTAACGCATTCATCACGATGCACACATCGGAACTGGTGAAGCCATCCCACAATGCGGTTCATATATCCCCTTCAGCTCACGAGCAACCGCCTCCAGACCGACTCCGGCCACATCGGCGCCCCGTGAAAGCAATTGCTTGAGGGAATGAACCAGCGCATACCCCACAAGGGAGGCCGGGACATGCGCTACCAGCCGATCCTCAAGGGCCGCAAGGGGGAGATCAGGGCGCTGAAGAAGCTGTCTGATCGCCAGAAACAGGAGATCCACCCCCTGATCGAATTGACGCCCTCCGGCACGAAGGACGAGGTCAGCACCGGAGAGTTTGGGGAGGAGGTCCGGTCACTCGCTCTGAAAGGCACGTTCGCCATCGATGCGTCGTCCGGCGGCCCCAACGCGCTCAGCGAGATCGGCGCGGGGTTCGCCGACGGGCTGATTCCGGGGGTCGGATGCCATCCGCTCCTCGTTCCCGTCATCCGGCTCACCGACTCCGTTAAGGCTCTCCAGGCCGCCGGCAGCGTCGACGAGGCACATGGGGCCGGTTTCTGCCTCCGTTTCCCGGTCGTGGACAACGACGCCGGAGAAGAGGAGATGGGGGCAAGGCTCCCTGGGCTCCTCGAGCACGTGGGCTCTGGCCCATCGGACATCGACCTGCTCCTCGACATGCAGGCCGTCCGCTCCCCCCAAAGGGTGGAGAGCGCCGCAGAGTCCGGGTTCCGCCTGATCGACCGTATAGCCGAGCACGGGTGGCGCAGCATCACGCTGGCCGCGGGGGCTTTTCCGAAGAATCTGGACGACGTCCCTCTGGGACAGGCCAGCGAATTCACACGCTACGATGCACTCCTCTGGAATGCGTTGATGTACAGAACAAAGGGCGCGGACATGGGTTACGCCGACTACGGAGTCGCCCACCCGGAACACACCTCCGGAAGGGGAATTCCCCACCCGAATCTGCGGTACACACACGAGCAGAGTTGGATCGCTTACAAGAGACCGAGAGAGGTCAAAGGGATCTTTCGAAGCATCTGCGAGGACCTTGTCGCAAGCGACATATGGCCAGGACCGGACTTCTCCTGGGGTGACCGGTGGATCCACGACTGCGCCACAGGACGAGGAGGGACGGGAAGTCCCACAGAGTGGCGGGCCGTCGCCACCTCCCACCACATCGCGACCGTGGTCGACCGCTTGACCAGAATCGGTCGGCCGTGATCCTGTACCGGACGCCACCGCACCTGCAGAGGCCGGAGACGGCTCGCCGCCCGCCCCGGCAACGAGAGCTGTACTCATCTGGGCATCGCGAGGGCCAGATCCCCGATCAAGGCGTCGAGGACCGACTCTTCCTCAATGCGCCTGCCGTGGTGTTCCAGAGCCGCTGCCAGGTCCTCATCCCAGTCTGCCTCCACATAAGCCCCGGATAGTGGCCTGCTCTGCTCGACCTGTCGCAATGCCTCCAGGTAGTCGGCGGTCCTGAACCTCCAGGGGCTCCAGCCGAAGCGCCGGTGGAGGTGGTTGGCGATGCGGATGCCTCCCCAGTCGAAGTCCCCGTGGTAGTGCAGTTCGGCCCCCGCGTCACTGAGCCCGCGGAGTAGGGCCGAGGCCGCCGCGCTCGGTTGGCCCTGCAGGCAGACCAGCGGCGGGCAGTCGGCCCCGAGGAGGTCCGCGGCCGCTGCGATGACCGCCGGGTTCTCGCACACCCGCACCACGCTCCCGGCCAGCAGGCCGACCGGGGGATCCGTCACCACTTGGCGCAGCGTGAGGACCATCGGCTGCCCGCCCGCCTTGAGAGCGGCGAGCGCTCTTCCGGTGGGCGTTCGGGCGTCGCCGGGCAGCCCCACGGTGAGCACCGTCGACGACAGGTCGTCCTTGAGCAGTCCGACCGCCGCCCATGTTTCCCTTCGCTCCTCGGTCCCTCCTCCAGAGGATGAGCCGACCATGGCCCGTGCGGCCTTCAGGGCGAGCGTCGCCAGCGGACGCCCGTCATCAAGGGCGTGGGCGTCCCCGCAGACTCGTGCGGCGAACGTTCCCAGGCCTTCCCCTTTGGCGGGCAGTGCGGCGATGACGTCGGCCAGGCGGGCGAGAACCGGGGCCGCGTCCTCTGGCCCGCCGAGCAGACGCCCTGCCAGACCCGTCCCGCGTAGCTCCGTGCACCAGTCGGCCAGAGCAGGCGTGTGGCCGCACACGTGTTCCAGCGGGGCGAAAGCCGAATCCCATGCATCTCTCAGCGCGGCCTCGGCTTCGGAGCGGAGCCGAACGGGACCGGTGAGGGCTTCGACGGCCTGAGCGAGCCCTTCCGGGCTCGCGCCCGACCTCCGGAGGACGGCGTCCACCGCCTCGAGGGACACGGTCAGCGCCCGCCCCCTTCGAGGCGGCCTGCCCAGGAGGCGTTCGGCTGCGGCGCGCTGGCCCTGCTCGGCCCGGGTGAGCGTGACGGTCCCGGTGAGCGGGCGCCCCTTTTCCATGCGGTCACGGACCCGTTCCACCAGCCAGCGCGCGTCGGGGTCGCCCAGCAGCCGCTCCAAGCGTGGACGGTCCACAGCGCCTTCCATCATCCCCACAGCACATCCTGCCCTTCGTACGCAGTGGCGGGCACGGGTTCGGAGTGGGACGCCGGTCCCTCACTCGGGGGGTCCTGCGCGCGCGTTCGGCGGTACCCGTCCCACCACCAGCGCGTCACCAAGACCGCGGCGACCCCCTCGGAACGGGCCAGCTGGGCGATGGCGAGCCCGGGGACCTCGGGATAGCAGCCCCATTCCCGTTCGCTCGTCATCACCACGTCCAGATCGAAGGCGGCCAACAGCCCGAGGCATTTGGCGCGGGCGTTGTCGTCCACTCCTGCGAACGCCTCATCGAGAGTCACCAAGCGCGGAGCGTGGGGGTTGCCTGCGCTCGCGTAGTGCGAGGAGGCGGCTGCGAAGAGCGGAATCGACATGGACAGCACGCGTTCGCCTCCGGAGGCGGGCCCGGAAGCGCTCTTCCACCCGCCGTGGCCTCGCCGCTCGACGGCGAACTCGTGCCAGGCCCGGTAGTCCAACGCCTCGGTCAGGTGCTCCATCCACGTCCCGCCGGCCTGGTCCCGCGAACGCACACGCTCGATCTGCTCTTGGAGGAAGGCGCCCATGGCCTCCCGGTCCTCCTGCGACCAGGCCGCGCTGTCCTGGTAGAGGCGCGACCGCGCCGCCTCCAACCCGGGCGGGGCGCTCTTCCGGGACGGCCGCCAGACCAGGCGCAGCCGCATCCCGGTGCTCGTCGGCCGCTGCTCCAGCTCGGTGTTCATGGCCGCCACCTGGCGGTCCGCGGCCACGATGAGCTCCTGGAGGGTTCCGGCGATCTCGGTGATCAGATGGTTCTCCAGGATCTCCCGCTCGCGTGCCGAGAGGATGCGCCTGCGCTCGTCGATCTCCCGCTCGAGCACGTCCACCAGCTCCGGTACGAGGCGCTCACGCCCTTGGAACACCACGTGCACGACCACCCCGTCGTCCCCGGACTGGGCGGTGGCCTGATGCCCCCGCGCGGACAGCGCATCCCTGAGCGCGGTGACCTCGGCGGACAACCGCCGTTGGACGCGCTCCCAGGCGTTCTGCGAGGCGTCGGTTCCGGACAGCTCTGCATCGACCTCGCGGGCGAGCCTGACGGCAGGGCTCGGCGCCCACTCCTCGTCAACGGAGGGGACGACCAGGTCGGGGAGGGCGACGCTGATGAGGCCCGTGCCCGCGAAACGGCGCAGCGCGGCCACGGCTTCGGCGCGTTCCTGCGCTGCTCGGTCGATCTCCTCCCCGAGGTGCTCGATGCGGGCCTGAGCGATCCCCCGCTCCTCCCGCGCTTCGCTCCCACGTCTGCGTGCGTCGTCCTGGTTCCTCTGGCAGGCCCGCTGGGCCGCCTGGTTGGCGGAGATCCTTCGGTGCAGGTCTTCGACCGCCTCTCCGACAGTGCTCTGCAGAACCCGGAAGTTCTCTTCGGCCGCCGCCGCCTCGTCCGCCGCTTCCAGCGCGCGCTCGGCAAGGGCGGTCGAGTGCTCTCGGTGGCGTTGGGCCTCCTCGTCCCGTTCCCGTACCGCGTACTCGGCGTCCATGCGCTCCTTAGCGGCGGGCCACAGGGCCGCGAGACCGAGGCGGTACTCCACGAGTGCATGCCTCAGACCAGTGACGGCGTCCGGTGGGATCGAGAGCTCCTCTGACTCCAGCCACAGTTCCGTGGCGGCCTCCTCGGCCTCCCGCGCGCGCTCGGCGGCCCGGCCCGCCATGGCCTCACGGTGGCGCCCCGCCTCCTGGAACTGCTTCTCGGCTGCCAGAAGCGAAGCCTGTGCGGCCCGCAGCCGCTCGTCACCCGGATAGGCCGCCCGTTCCCGGGAGAGGACCCTGCGGCGCTCCGACTCCCTACGCTCATCCGCTTCGAGCGTGTCCACGTGTGCCGTGACATCGGCCAGCTCGCGCTCCAGCTCCACGATACGGGCCCTTCGGGCGGCCTCCCGTGCACCCTCCCCCACGTACTCCGCATGCTCCTTGGCCCAACGGCCGGACAGTACCCCGGTCCGGAAGGCGCCCTGTACGTCCACACACGTGGCGGAGGACTCGGCGCCCTCCTGCTCCTCCTCCAGCGACCCCAGTCCCACCGAGGCGAGGAGCCGGTCGACCGCTTCCTCGGTCACCTCCGCGGCCTGCGGATCGTCGCGGTCGATGGCGGGACGGAGGATCTCGCGGAGCGAGGGGCCGGGCACTGGGCCCCCGGCCGCAAGGGCGGTGTCGCCGGTCGGGGGCACCCGGCCATCTTGGGACGCCACCCAGGCGTCCAGCAGTCCCGCCGCTTCCAGCGCGGCCTCCAGGCCGGCTCGCTGCTCTGGGGCGACTCCGTCTCGGAAGTCCACCAGCTTCCACAGGGGCGCACCCGGCCTCCCCTCCCGCACGTGCAGGTCGCGGGTGTGCGGGGCAGGCGGCACGGACTGGCCCCCTTGCCGCAGCCCCTCGAGCTCTGCGTCCAGTTCTCCGGAACGCCGCCGCGCCTCGTCGAGCGCGAAGCCCAGCCGAGCGATCGAGTCGGCCAGCCCGTGGTCGGCGCTCTGCGCCGCCTCCTCAGCCGCGTCCCGGGCGGGGTCCGGTCCCTCTTGCAGCTCCATCCAGTCCTGGAGGAGGTCGAGTGCCCCTTCCGGATCGGCCAAGCGCAATTCGGTGCACGACCGGAGGTAGTCGCGGACTTCGGACAGCAGCGCATGCTTCTCGTGGTCCAGTGCCTGCTGTGCCACCGTCCGCTCTCGTTCACGCTCGGCCGTGCTTTCCTCGGCCTCCGTGAGCCGCTCCTCGGCCTGCCGACGCCGAGCCGCAGAAGCCTCCGCTTCGCGGACGAGGTCATCGACACGGGCCAATGCGCGCTCACGGCGGTCGGTGAGTTCTGTGGCCTCGCGGCGTGCCGCCGACATCGCTCCCGTCTCCGAGGCCTCTTCATCGTCCTGGCGGTCGAGGTGCTCTTCGACCCTCGCGTGTTCGGCTGCGATACCGGCGGCCGCCGCCTGGGTACGGGCTTCCTCTACCGCAATGCTGAGAGCCCGCTCGGCCGCCTCTTCGCGTTCACGCGCCGCCCCCACCCGCTTCTCGGCATCGGCCACGACCTTGTTCGCGTGCTCGGCGTCCCGACGGGCGGCCTCCTTCTGCTTACCGACTCGCGTGGCTTCGGCGCCGGCCCGTTCGAGTTCCCTGGCACTGCGCATCTCCGGGGCTTCGCGCAGTGCCCGCTCTTCAGCGCCCAGCCGCACACCCTCTACGCGCAGCTCCTCCAATTCGCCGTCTGCCGCCTCGACCGCCCGATGCGCCTCCGCATGGCGGCCTTCGGCATCACGCCGCTCATCGCGCAGCGTCTCGTATTTCGAGTTCCTGTCCCTTGGCGGTGCCGCCTTACGCGCTGCGGCCACGCGGGCGTACGTCCGATAGTGGTCGAGGAAGCGCGTCGCCGCCCTCTGCGCGTCGACCATGGCGGCGAGTTCCTCGCGGTCCTCGTCCAAGCTGCGGAAGGCGTCGGCCGCGTCGGCCAGGACCGTCTGGTCGATCGGCGGCAGGGCCTCGGTAAGCGCGTTCGACAGCGCCTTCTCATCGGGCCGCTTCGAGAGCTGGGGCTGTCGTAGCTGAATGAGCAGTTCGACAAGTGCCCGATAGCGCTCCTCCCCGAGTCCGAACAGTTCTTCGTCGACGGCCCTTCGATAGTCCCGGCTCCTGTCGTACAGCCGACCGTGATCCCCCACCGCCTCGTCGAGACGCTCCCGGGTCAGTGCCGTGCCCGTGGCATCGGCCAGGCCGAGCTCCTCACCGATCCGCTGTCGTGTGACGAAGTACCAGTGCCGCGCGATCCCTCTGCCGTCGACCGCCTTAAGCCCGCATCCAAGGGTCCGGAACTCGGTGCCCCCGTCCTCGGACAGGCGGCCGAACTCGACCCACGTGTAGCCGAGGCGCTCTGAATGACCGTGCTCCCCTCCGAGGAGCAGATTCCATTCCATGCGCTTCTTAGGGTCGCCGTCGGGCTCGACCCGGCGCGCCGCCAAGTCACCGTCCAACAAGAACGGCAGCGAGAGCGCCAGCACCTTCGACTTGCCCGTCCCGTTGTTCCCCCGCAGGAGCAGACGGCCGTCGCGGAACCAGAACTCTTCGGTGTCGTAGTAGAACATGTCGACGATGCCGATGCGCATCGGCTGCCACCGGGTCCGCGTCGGCTCTGGGAGGCGGGGGTCTGCCTCGGTCATGCTCCGGACTCTCTTTCGGCGGGCGGTTCGGTGTCGAGCGGGTGGTCGCCGGACGGGTCGCCGATCACGGGGGAGGCGACCGCATAGCGGGCGAGCGCGGGAAGGGGAAGGACCCGCCGGTCCCCGGCCGCCGGGCCGGATTCCACGCGCACGAGCCCGAGGGCCCTGAGTTTGGTCAGGGCCCTTTCCACGAGCTCCTTCTCCGCACCTGGCTCCTTCGCCGTCTTCGCCCAGTAGCTCCCGTACTCCCGGGCGAAGGAGCGCACCTGGGCCGCGAGGTCCTCGACCGTCACGGGTCGCGGAGAAAGCGTGGACAGGTGCTGAGCGAGCAGTAGGGTGACGTGGCCGTGGGTCCCCTTCTCCGGCATCCTCACGTCGGTCAGGTCGTCCTCGGGGTCGACCATCGCGATGCCTTCTGCGCGTACTTCGGCCACCAGCCCGGTGAGTTCGCTGATCCGCGACGTGATGGCGGCCCTCTGGCTGCTCAGATAGTTGCGCTCCTCCTCACTGAGCGACGTGAAGTACAGGACGGGGTCGTCAAGCAGGCGACGGGTGAGCCGGTGGCGGATCTCCTTGTTCCGGAGCTCCTCGCTCTCCATGCCCGACGTGAGCGGGTCCGCTGCCAGCTCCGCCAGGCGCTCCTCGAACGTCCGAGCCGTGACCATGGACGGTCCGACCCTGCCGACGAGCAGGCCTGCCAGGACGCGCCGCCGCACGTCGTACAGCACGTCCCCGGTGGAGCGGACGTAGTCCTCCTCATCACCGGCGACCTTGGCCAGTACCCCCATCGCCACCAGCAGGCGCACGACCGCGACGAGGTCGGCCCGCTCCCCGCGCTCTTCCAGGGTGAAGACGACCCCGGCGCCGGAGATCGCGTCATCGGCGGCCTCCAGCACCACCTGTTCGGCGAGTCGGCCGAGGGCGATCTGCGCTTCGGAGCGCTCCAGCACGGCAAGTCCCAGGCAGAGCAGGACGTATCGGCGGCGGGTCAACGGCGATCGGGCACCCGTCGTCTCCCGCGCCGGATGTGTGGCGTCGTCCGGGGCCCCGGGGGACTTGCGCAGCCGAGCAGCTTCGGAGTCCACGTGCAGATGCCATCCGGTGTTCCGGTCGAACCAGGCCTGGAGCTCCCGGGCGTGCTGCCGGACCCGGCCGAAGTCCTCGGCCGTCGGGCCGTGCCCCTGCAGGAGCGGCTCGCGAAGCAGCGCGCGCGCCGCCTTACGCAGGTCGGACCGGCGCTGTTCCCGGGTACGGTCGCCCAGCGACAGCGAATCCCCCATCACTCGGCACGCCCTTCGAGGTCGGTGATCTCCACGATGTGGTCCGGTCCACTGAACACTCCGTCGGGTGTAGTGATCTGCGCAGTCACAGGGTCCGGGGCCGCGCGCAAACGGATCTCCATGCCGCCGTCGCCGCTCGTGGTCACGGACTCCTCGGCGCCGTTCGGCCAGGCGGCGAGAGCGTCCCCGAGCAGTCCTAGGAAGAGGTGGAACACTTCCGGGTCGAGCTCGCCGACATCCGACAGCCGCATGGGCCCTCCCGTGTCCAACCGGGCCCGTGCGGCAGCGGTCTGCTC
This sequence comes from Nocardiopsis suaedae, assembly GCF_027706745.1. GTDB lineage: Bacteria > Actinomycetota > Actinomycetes > Streptosporangiales > Streptosporangiaceae > Nocardiopsis_A > Nocardiopsis_A suaedae. The sequence goes on from NZ_JAQFWP010000038.1 coordinate 46,940, forward strand.
GGCCTGCCTGCGTGCCTGTTCGGCCAGATGCCTGCGTTCCTCACTCCGGTCGGTGATCCTGCGCGGCTTACCCCTGCGCTCATAGCTTCCGGTCTTGCGGAGTCGCGGACTGATCCTGATCGGCGGCGCCTGGACCCACGGAGTACTCGGCGCGACAGGCTCCTCATCACGAGCGTCCACCGTCCCCGGGTCCACCGTGAGGTGGCGTGCGGGGTAGAGCCCGAACGCGGTTCGCCACAGCATGTGCCTGGCGTCATCGTCGGGGGCCTCGGCGAACCAGCGCGCGAGGGCACGGAAGTCGGAGGAACGATCGGATCGGCCGGACCGCCGCTCGTTCAGGGCCGACACGACCGCCAGGAGCTGGGGGACGGCACTGCGCGCCGCCGTCCGCAGCAGGCGCGCCTGGGGTTCGTGCTCCGGGGAGCTGAGAAACCATCCACGCAACCCGCCCCAGCGGTGCTCCCGCAGGGCAAGGGCACGCCGCTGGGCTTCCGCCTCGGTGCCGGGGGCGGCGTCGGCGGCATCCCGTTCGGCGGCCAGCAGCATCAGACCGTCGATCCGCCGCCCTCCTCCGGTCGGCGAGTCCTCCAGAGCGAGCAGCAGGCGGGCGATCTCCGCCCCCATGGTCACCAGGTCGCTGATGAAGCGCTGGAGGTAGTCGATCAGGCTTTCCTTGTACGCCAGGAAGGCCTCGACCTCGGCGTCGTGAAGGTCGATCGTGCGCTGGAGTGAGCCCATGAACGCTCTCGCGTTGTCGGCCAGCTCTTCGAAACGTCCTTCGAGGTCACGCATGGCGAGGTGGACGACCGCCGGGTCGGGATCGGACCGGCTGCTCATCTCCAGCAGTTCGCGGAGCTGGCCGATGATGTCGACAAGGGCCTTGGCCTGGAGTTCGCCGCGCCTTCCCAATCCCCGGTCGTAGGCGGCCAGCGCCTTCTCGGCGGCCTCGCCCTCACGAGTGAGCTGGTAGATGTACCGGCGCCGGTAGAAGTCCTCGACCGCGGTGACACGGCCCGTGTCGGGGTCCTGGCGCAGGTTGCCCCAGTCGGCGAGCTTGTCCATGGCCTGTACGACGTCTTCAGGGTCGCTCGGACGCGCCTCCGGGGCGAGGAGCCGTGCGACGTCGTCGGGGCGGAGGTGGACGGTGTAGCGCTCTTTCTCGCGGACGAAGACCCCCATGACCGCGCGGTACAGGCCGCTATTGGGGGTGTTGAGATGAGCGAATGGACGGTAGCGCGCCGACGCCCCGTCAGGGCCCGCCTGGGCCTCCGCTTTGTCTCCGCTGTCTAACATCGCTCCCATTGTCAGCGGCCGGTCGCCTTTGCGCGCCCTGAACGACCGACCCTGGGGCAGCGGAGAAGCAACGCCCATTCCTGTGACGTGGGTGAACGCCGTGGTGGCCGGTCGCGGCCATCGTGGCCGGTTCGGTGATGGTCATCCCTCACAGAGACGGTGTCCGGTCAGCCGTCCTGCTGGACCTCAACGCCGTCGGCACGGAGCACGGTGACGATGCCCATCTACTTCCTCGCTTGGGATCGGCGACCCTGGTGAGGCTTCCCGGGGTGGCCTGCTCGCCACGGTCTCGCCGTGAGTAGGCTCCCCGTGACGGACGGACTCGGGAGGCCGCCCCATGGCCGAGAAGGCACGGGACGCTTCGTCTCTGAGGAACGAGGCGCACGGGAACTCGGGGCCGGTGTTCCAGTTCAGGGACGTCCACGGGTCGCTCACCCTCGTTCAGCGCGGGTCGCGGCTCGCCGTCGGGGCCGTGTTGGGGGTGCTGGGCCTCCTGCTCGTCCATGGGGTCGTGCTCGCCCGCTATGCCGAGTTCTACCGGACGCTCGGCGTCGGGCTCGGGGAGGTGCCGGTCGGGTACGGCGAATTCGTCGCCGCCACGGCCGAGGCCGTCGTCGTCGCGGCCACCGTCGTGGTCGTCCTGGTCGCCGCCTATGCCGCCGGGGCCGCGCTCATCGCCCCGGCGCCCTCACGCGCGCTCGTGGCACCGACAGCGGCCCTCACGACGCTCATCTACCTGGCCGGCATGGTCGCCGTCGTCTACGGAGCCGCCTACGCCGCGCTGCTCACCAGGCTCCCCGAAGGGGCAATCGACCTGGTCGCGACGCTCGCGGCCGCGGTGGTCGGACTGGGGTGGCTCGGCAGTGCGGCCCGGCTCATCAGACGGGACAACGCCTACGCCTACCTGTCCGGGTGCGGGATCGGGGGCGCGGCGGCGTCCGTCGCCGCCGCCCCTGCCGTGGCGCTGCGCGTGTGGCTCCTCCCCCAACCGTGGCCACTGCTGCTGTTCTTCACCGGGGCCGCCGCGGCCTTCGCCGTCCTGCGGCGGTGGGCACGGAGGAGGACGGCCGTGGCGGCCACCGTCCCGGGTGGAGGCGACGGAGGTACCGACGGGGGCGGTGACGAAGACGGGAAGGATGAGGGGGAGGACTCCGCGACGGCCCGGCCGCGTGACCTGCTGATGCGCCTCCTGCACGACCTGGTCCCCTTCTCTGATCCGCGGGATCTGTCGTCGCGTGTCCCCGGCGCCCAGGCGCGCCGGACGGTCGTCGCCCTCCTGGTCGGCGTCGGGCTGCTGGGCCTCCTCGGGCTGGGCGGGTACATCCTGGCGGCCGGGAGCGCCGTCAACGCGGGGCTGGCCGTGCGCGAGTACGGCTACCTGCCGCCGGAGCGGTCCGCCCTGGCCCTGCCCAGGACCATCCGGCCGGTCCAGGTGTCCCCGGTCGGGGCGGGCACCGACCCCGCCGGAATCTGCGCGGCCCCCGAGCGGGCGGCGACGCTGATCGGCCGGGAGGACGGCGCCGCCTGGCTGCTCCTGCGCCCGGTGGAGGACGACACGTTCCCACCCGAGGTGGTGCCGGTGTCCACGGACGACTACGTCGTCCGCCTGCGCCCGGACAGCGGACTCGGCTCCGATCCGTGGACGGAACCGGTCTGCGTTCCGGAGGGGTGAGCGCAGAAGGGGGAGTGGAGCGGGGGGAACGTGCCCGGAGGCCCCGCCGTCGGAGCGGTGTGAACACGGATCGACCCGGTACCGGGGAGCCCGCCGAGCGGCGGCACGCCCGCATTCTCGCCAAGGCCGAGCTGCTGGAGCGGCGCGGGCGGGCGGCGACCGCCGCCCGCAGGCCGCCGACGGCGGAGGCCGCCGTGCGGGCACGCGAGGACGCACTGGGAATCGGGCTTCCCGGGTCCTACCGGTCGTTCATCACCGGTGTGGCCGACGGGCTCGACGCCTTCGGCGTCCGGATCGCCCCGCTGGCCAGGGCGCACCTGTGGGAGGACCTGGAGGATTGGCCCGACCCCGCCTACGCTCGCGGCCCGTTCCCCCTCACCCCTGAGGGAGGTCCCCCGTTCCCTGGAGACGGCGACGGCGCAGGGGCCGCCGACGCCTGGTGGCGGGAGGTCCTCGGCTGGCGCGAGGACGACCGGGGACAGTCCAACATCTTCTTGTTCCCCGGACTGCTGATGCTCGGCGACCTCGGTTGCGGATACGCGATCAACCTCGTGTTCAACGGGGAGGCGCGGGGCCGGGTGGTGTGCACCTGGGCGAACGAAGGGCCACCGGTGTTCGCCCCCGAACCCGATCTGGCGGCCTGGTACGAGTCATGGCTCGACCTGCTGCTGTGCGACGCGGTTCCGCCGGCGCCGTCGGGTCCGCTACTTCGCGTCCGCCGCTTCGTGAAACACCCCGGCACCCCGCTCGACGGTGCCGAGCGCGCCCGGGAGGTCCTGCTCACGGCCGCGCGCGGCGACGGCGAGGGCGACGGCCTCACAGGCGAGGCCGTGGACGGCGTCTTCTCGGCCCTGCGCACCGACACTGACCCGCGGGTGCGCCTCGCCGCGGTGTGCGCCCTGTCCCGGGGCCCCGGCGGCACCGACCGCCTCCGCGCCGCCGTGCCCGGAACCGAGGGCGCCCCCGCCGACCTGGCGCGCGCGCTGCTCGCCGCGACGGCGGGCGGCGACGGGGTCAGTACCGCGCGCCCTCGTCCTCGCCGGGATTCCCGCCGGTCCGTGTCCTGACTTTCTCGAAGAGGCCCTCCAGGCCGGCCAGGAAGGCCTCCAGGGCCAGCTCGAAGCTGTCCTCGTCGATCTCGACGGCGTGCTCGGCCAGCTTGTGGGCCTGGAACAGGTTGGGGTACCGGTCCCGGTAGACCTGGACGTCGTCGTCGAATCCGCGCGCGAAGGAGTTGATCGCGCCGCCCACCACCAGGTACTTCGTCGAGGCGCCGATCATCGTGGCGTGTCTGGGCGGCCACCCGGCCGCCACCAGCCCGCCGTGGATCGCGTCCGCGCGGCGCAGGGCCTCCTCCCGGCGTCCGGGGCCCACGGCGATCACGGGGACCAGGTTGGGGTGGGCCGCCAGGGCCCGGCGGTAGGTGCGGGCCCACACCGTCAGCCCGTGCCGCCAGTCGCCGCCGTCGAAGCCGGACACGTCGACGCCCGCCATGATCCCGTTGGCGATGTCGGCCAGCAGGTCGTCCTTGGTCCGGTAGTGGCTGTACAGGGACGCCGCCTGGACGTCGAGCTCCTGGGCCAGCTTGCGCATGGACAGCCCTTCGAGGCCGTCGCGGTCCACCAGCCCGAGGGCGGCGTCCCGGATGCCCTCTCGGGTCAGCAGCGGGGTCTTCGGGCGGGCCACTCCTCGTCCTCTCGGTCGGTCCCTGCCGGTTCCGTCGTGCGCCGCCTAGGCGCGGCGCGCCGTGTGCGGGTACCGAACGATCCTGCCATGCCCGGCGCGGTCCCGCCCGCCGTGCCCGGCAGGGGCCCAGTGGACGCCTTCCCGGGCGGCCCCTCGGCCGGAGGGCGCGGTACCCCCTTGCGGTGCGGGGAAAGGAGGTCTACGGTCAAGTAACCGAACACTGTTAGGTTCAGAAGGGAGCACGGGGCATGGTGGACTTCGCCCTGACCGACGAGCAGAAGGGCATCCGCGACTGGGTCCGCACCTTCGTCGAGCGCGAGCTCATCCCGCGGGAGAACGAGGTGCTGCGCCGCGAGCGGGCCGGCGCCGCCCCCGGGCTCACCGCCGACGAGGCCGAAGAACTGCGCGCGCTGGCCCGCAAGTCCGACTTCTGGGGCGTGCAGACCCCCGTGGAGTACGGCGGCATGGGCCTGGACGCGGTCAGCGCCGCGCTGATCGAGTCCGAACTCGGCCGCACCTTCCTCACCTTCAAGTTCGGCGGCGAGGCCGACAACATCCTCTTCCACGCCAACCCGCTGCAGCGCGAGCGCTACCTGCTGCCCACCATCGAGGGCGAGCGCAAGTCCTGCTTCGCCATCACCGAGCCCGGCGCCGGGTCGGACGCCAAGGCCATCCGCACCCGGGCGGTGCGCGACGGCGACTCCTGGGTGATCAACGGCGAGAAGACTTTCATCACCGGCGGCGACGAGGCCGACTTCGCGCTCGTGTTCGCGGTGACCGACCCCGAGAAGGGCGCCGACGGCGGCGTCACCTGCTTCATCGTCGACCGCGACATGGGCTGGACCTCCGAGCCGATCGACACCATGGGCGAGCGCCGCCCCGCCTCCCTCGTCTTCGACGACGTGCGCGTCCCGCACACGAACATCCTCGGCGAGGAGGGCAACGGGTTCCGCCTGGCCATGCAGTGGATCGGCAAGGGGCGCTACCTGCTGCCCGCGCGCGCGGTCGGCGCCTGCGAGCGCCTGCTGGAGATGGCGCTGCGCTACGCCAAGGAGCGCTCCACCTTCGGCGCCCCCATCGCCGACCGGCAGGCGATCCAGTGGATGATCGCCGACTCCCAGATGGAGACCGAGGCGCTGCGCCTGCTGGTCCTGCAGGCGGCGTGGCAGGTCGACTCGGGGGCCGACTCCCGGCACGCCCAGTCCATCGCCAAGCTGTACGGCGGCCAGAAGGCCAACGAGATCGTCGACCGGGTCATGCAGATCCACGGCGGCATGGGCTACACGCGCGAGCTGCCCATCGAGCGCTGGTACCGCGACCTGCGGCTGCTGCGGATCTACGAGGGCACCGACGAGATCCAGCGCCGCACCATCGCCCGCGACCTGCTCACAGGACGGGTCAAGGTCGGCTCCTCGCTGGGGTGAGGCGCCCCGCGCACGACGAAGGGGACCCCTCGGGCGAGGGGTCCCCTTCGCGCGCTCGCGGGCTGCTAGGCGACCTCGACCAGGTCGATCACGAAGACCAGCGTCTCGTTCGGCTTGATGACGCCGCCGGCGCCGCGGCTGCCGTAGGCCAGGTGCGGCGGGATGACCAGCTTGCGGCGGCCGCCGACCCGCATGCCCAGCACGCCCTGGTCCCAGCCGGGGATGACCTGCCCGGCGCCGAGGGTGAACCGCAGCGGCTCCCCGCGGTTCCAGGAGGCGTCGAACTCCTCCCCGGTGGAGTGGGAGACGCCCACGTAGTGCATGGCGAGCTTGGAGTTGTGGCCGGCCTGGGCCCCCTCGCCGATGGTGATGTCCTCCACCTTCAGGTCGGCGGGCGGCGGGCCGTCGATGAAGTCGATCTCGGGACGCTCCAGCGCCATGGTTCCTCCCCCTTCGATCCGGGCAACGGCTCCCCAGCGTAACGGCGGTGGGAGGCGCGATGCGCACGCGAGGCCAGGGGCCGGGGACGGATCAGGACGCGTTTGGCCATGCGCCCGTCACCGCCGCGCCAACGGGCCGCCACCCCCGCGACAGGGCCCGGTCCCAGACTCGGCGTGCGGGGAGCGCGGGTCCCCCGGGCCGCCGGGGCGGCGGCCCACGCGCCCCCTCGACGGGAGGCGCATGCGCCGGATCACCGCACTCGTGGTGTCGGGCCTGCTCGTGGCGGGCGTCCTCGCGGCGGTCGTGTGGAACCTCGCCGGGCCCGAACCCCGGCGTGTCACCGGCGTCATCGGCTCGGAGAAGGCCCCCTTCTTCGCCGACCCCGACGTCGTCGCCCGCCTGGCCGACCTCGGCTACGAGGTGGAGGTGCGCACCCGGGGCTCGCGCTCGATCGCCCGGTCCGACCTCGACGGCGCCGACTTCGGGTTCCCCGGCAGCGACCCGTCGGCCGAGGCGTTCCAGCGCGAGCACGGCACCGAGCGCGAGTACCGCCCCTTCTACTCGCCCATGGTGGTGCTCAGCCACCGCCCCGTCGCCGAGGCCCTGCGCGGGGCCGGGGTCGCCTCCGAGGAGGACGACGGCACCTGGACCATCGACATGGCCGCCTTCCTCGACCTCACCGGGGACCGCGCCCGGTGGCGCGACCTGCCCGGCGGCGGCTACGGGGGCGCCGGGCGCAGCGAGGTGCTGATCCGCACCACCGACCCCCGCACCTCCAATTCCGCCGCCATGTACCTGGCCGTCGTCGCCTACCTCCTCAACGGGGAACAGGTGCCGCAGGAGCCGCTCGACGGCGGGGACGCCGAGCGCATCGCGCGCCTCTACCTCGCCCAGGGCGCCCCGCCGGAGAGCTCCAAGCAGCCCTTCGACCAGTACGCCGCCCTGGGGGCGGGCCACACCCCGCTGCTGTGGGCCTACGAGGCCCAGTACGCCGGGACCCGGGGGTCGGGCACCGGCCTTCCCGACGGGGCGGTCGTCATGTACCCCGCTCCCACCACCGTCTCCAACCACACCCTGCTGCCGCTGACCGACGCCGGGGACGCGGTGGGGCGCCTGCTCACCGAGGACCCCGAGCTGCAGCGGCTCGCCGCCGAGCACGGCTTCCGCACCGCCGACGCCGACCTGTTCGCCGCCGCGGCCGAGGAGGCCGACCGCCCCGTGCGCGCGCAGGTCGCCGACGTGGTCAACGCACCCGCCTACGAGGTGGTCGAGGGCATGCTCAGCGGCTTGGAGGACGCCTACGCCGACGGCGGCATGCCCGCACCCGCGGAGGAGGCGTCGGACACCGGCGGCACCGATGGCGGCGACCCTGATGCCGACGACGCCGATGGCGGCAATCCGCGCGACGGGGCCGCCCCCGTCCGCCCGCCGGGCGCGCCCCCGTCGCGCCCCGCCCAGACCACGGAGAGTGCATGAACGAGGACGGCACCGCACCCCTCACCCCGCCCGAGCCACCGGTGCTCACCCCGCCCGAACCCGTCGAGCCGGTGCGCCCCGAACGCGCCGGGGCGCTGGTCCCCGTCGACGACGCCAAGCGGGCCGAGCTGCGCGAACGCGCCGAGGCCTACGTGAGCGGCCTGTCCGGGCTCGACCCCCGCTCCCCCGAGTTCGCCTCCCGCACGGCCGACATCACCGCCATCGGCGAGGAGGAGCTGCGCTCGTCGGCGCAGGCCGCCAACCGCATGTTGAAGCGCTCGGTGACCGCCCTGGCCGACGCCAAAGGCGAGGGCGCCGACGCGCAGAAGCGGGTCGGCCGCGGCCTGCTGGAGCTGCGCCGGACCGTGGAGGACCTCGACCCCAAGGACGCCGCCCGGCCCACCGGCCGGAGGCTGCTGTCGTTCCTGCCGTTCGGCTCCCCGGTGCGCGACTTCGTCAACAAGTACAAGAGCGCCGACGCGCACATCAACCGCATCGTGGTGGCCTTGCGGTCGGGCCAGGACGAGCTGCGCAGGGACAACGCCGCGCTGCAGAACGAGCGGCAGCGCCTCTGGGAGACGATGGGCCGCCTGCAGGAGTACGCGGTGCTGGCCGAGGCCCTGGACGAGGCGGCGTCCGCGCGCATCGACGAGGCCGCGGCGGCCGACCCCGACGCCGCCTCCCGGCTCCGCTCCGACGTGCTGTTCCCCATCCGGCAGCGCCACCAGGACCTGCTCACCCAGCTCGCCGTGTGCGTGCAGGGGTACCTCGCGCTGGACACGGTCCGGCGCGGCAACGACGAGCTCATCAAGGGCGTGGACCGGGCGGCGAACACCACCGTCTCGGCTCTGCGGGTGGCCGTCACGGCGGCGCAGGCGCTCTCGGCGCAGAAGCGGGTCGTCGAGCAGGTGGACGCGCTGCGCGGCACCACCGAGGACATCATCGCCGCGAACGCCGAGATGCTGTCCGCGCAAAGCCAGGACATCCAGCGCATCGCCGCCGACCCCGCCGTGGGGGTGGAGACGCTGCGCTCGTCGTTCCGCAGCATCTACGCCTCCATCGACAGCATCGACAGGTTCAAGGAGCAGGCGGTGGAGAACATGGCCGCCACCGTGGACGCCCTGCGCGGGGAGCTGGAGCACGCCTCCGGGTACATCGAGCGGTCGCGCTCGCGCGACGGGGGTGAGGGCTGATGGCCGGGGCGGGGCGCCCGGGGCCCGGCTCCTCCTCCGCCGCGGCCGCGACGGCCGCCGCCGTGCTGGTCGCGGCCGCCGGGTGCTGGTGGGGTGAGGGGGGTTCGGGCGGCGGAGGCACGAGCGGCCCCGGCGAGCTGCGGGTGCTCGCCGGGAGCGAGCTGGCCGACATGGAGCCGCTGTTGGAGCGGGCCGCCGAGGAGACCGGGGTGACCGTGCGCATGGAGTACACCGGCACCCTGGACGGGGTGGAGCAGGTGGTCGGCGGCCGGGCGGAGGACCGGTACGACGCGGTCTGGTTCTCCTCCAACCGCTACCTGAACCTGTACCCGGAGGGGCGCGGCGCGCTCCGCCAGGAGACGCCGGTCATGGCCTCGCCGGTGGTGCTCGGCGTGGGCGAGGACAAGGCCGGGGAACTGGGCTGGGAGGTCGCCGACGGCGCCGTCACGGGCGTGTCCTGGTCCGGCATCGCCGAGGCCGTGGACGAGGGGGACCTCGACTACGCCATGACCGGCCCCGCCGCCTCCAACTCCGGGTTCTCCGCCCTGGTCGGGGTGGCGGCGGCGCTCGCCGACACCGGCGCGGCGCTGGAGCCCTCCGACATCGACGGCGTGACCGGGGAGCTGCGCGGGTTCTTCGCCGGGCAGACCCTCACCGCCGGGTCGTCCGGGTGGCTGGCCGAGGAGTACGCGGACCGGGTGCGCGACCCGGGCGGCCGGCCCGCCCCGGACGCGATGATCAACTACGAGTCGGTGCTGATGTCGCTCGAGGGCGACGGGATCCCCGGCGGCCTGTTGCCGGTCCACCCCACCGACGGCGCGGTCACCGCCGACTACCCGCTGTCCCTGCTGGAGTCGGCCTCCGACGGGGCGGCCGCGGACTACGACGCCCTGGTGGAGCACCTGCTGTCGCCGGAGGTGCAGCGGGAGATCGCGGCCGACACCCGCCGCAGGCCCATGGAGCCGGAGGCCCTGCCGGAGGACGCGCGCGGCGCGTTCCCCGCGCTTCCGGAGCTGCCCTTCCCCGCCACCGCCGAATCCGCCGACGCGCTGATCGCCGCCTACTACGACCGCATCCGCAAGCCCGCCCGCACCGTGTACGTGCTGGACGTGTCCTCGTCGATGGCCGGGGAGCGCATCGAGGGACTGCGGTCGGCCGTGCACACCCTGGCCGGCGGCGACGCCGGTTCGATCGCCGGTCGCTTCCAGCGGTTCTACGGCCGGGAGCGGGTGACGGTGCTGCCGTTCTCCTCGTCGGTCCACGGCCCGGAGTCGTTCGAGGTCCCGGAGGAGGAGCCGGACGCGATGCTCGCCTCGATCCGCGACCACGTCGACGGCCTGCGCCCCGAGGGCGGGACGGCCGGGTACGACGCCCTCGCCGACGCCTACGCCCTGCTGGAGGAAGAGGACACCGAGGACGTGTTCACGTCGGTCGTGCTGATGACCGACGGCGAGATCAACGCGGGCCGGACCTACGACGACTTCGCCGCCGACCACGCCGGCCTGCCCGACCGGCTGCGGGCGGTCCCGGTGTTCCCGGTGGTGTTCGGCGAGTCCGACCCCGAGGAGATGGAGGATCTGGCCTCCCTCACCGGCGGGCGGGCCTTCGACGCCCAGGGAGACGACGAGGCCTCCCTTGACGAGGCCTTCCGGGAGATCCGTGGGTACCAGTGACGGGGGCGGTGCCGGGAGGGGCGCCGCGGATGCCGCGGGGGGCGGCGACCGCCCGCCGGGCCGTGTGATGGCCTACCTGGCGTCGACGCGGAACCTGGTCGGCGCGGGGGCCGGGCTCGTCGGCGTGGCGCTGGCCTTCACCGGGGTGCTCGGACCGCTGTGGCCGCTCGCGGTGGTGGCGCTGTACGCGGCGGGAGCGCTGGCCGCGCCGCCGGAGCGGGTGCGCCTGGCCGCCGACGCCGTCGGCCGGACGCCCCGGGAGTTGCGCCGGGACCTGGAGCGGCTGGCGCAGACGGTGGAGCGGAACCGGTCACGCCTGCCCGGCGACGCGGCCGAGGCCTTCGAGCGCCTGAGCGGGAGGCTCGCGGACCTGCTGGAGCTCGGCTCCGACCTGGAGGCCGACCCGGAGACCGCCTACGAGCTGGAGCGGGTGGTGCGCACGGACCTGCCCGAGGCGGTGGAGGCGTACCTGAACCTGCCGTGGTGGTTCGACGCGGGCCGCAGGGCGGGCGGAGGCGGCAGCGCCGCCGAGGAGCTGCGCGCCCAGTTGGCTCTGCTGGAGGCGTCCGTCGGGACCGCGGCCGAACGCCTGCTGGACGCTCACAGCCGCCGCCAGCGCGACCACACCACCTACCTGCGCGAACGGGAACGGTCGACCTCCCCGGCCCCGAAAGGACCCCCGGGTGCCGGACCCTCCGCACCTCATCCCGAGACACCGACGGACGACGCGCCCCTTCAGGGCCCAGAGCCGACGGGTTGAGGGGGCAAGGAGTCGTGCCCCCAGGTGCCGAGTCACCGCCGTCACGACGAAGGAGGCGGCCCGACCGGTAGTGCCGCCGGGCCAGGGGGCGTCGGCCTCAGCGGGTACCGCCGGCCTCTAGGCGCGAGATGATCGCCCCGATCCGCTCCCGTGCCTGTGCCCGGGTCACCTCTTCGACATACGGCTCCCCCTTGGTCGCGCCCCAGGGGACGAGGACGTCGAAGTCGAGGTCGCGCATCAGCGCGAGGCTCTCCACATAGCGGGCGCGTTGGCCGGGGTCGAGCACGACCGCGGACCACTCACCGCGATCGACCCAGACCGAGTCGCCCGTGAAGAGGAACCGGTGGGCGCCGTTGTCCCAGAGGAAGGCGGTCGACCCGGGCGTGTGGCCGGGGGTCGGGATCACCTCGAGGTCGTCGTCGATCATGTGGCGCCCGGTGAACGTCCCGGCGACGGGCAGGGTCCCGGCCACCTGGCCGCGGTCGCGCTCGTGCACGTAGACGGGGACATCGAGGTCCGGGCGGCCGTACATCTCCTCGTGCCCGTGGTTGACCAGGAGGCGGGTCGCCCCGCCGAGCGCCCGCACCCCCTCCGCGGCGGACGTGATGCCGGGCGCGTTGTAGACGATGGCGTTCCCGTGCTCCCGTTCCAGCAGGAAGGCGCGCACCTGGACGTGGGCCAGGAACGGCAGCTGCGCCGGAGGCGTCGCGTGCAGGCCCTTGATCGGCTCCTCCAGTGTGTCGTTCGACGGCATCGGCGTTCTCCTTCCGCTCGGGAGGTGGCCGTCCCGCTGTGGTGAGCCGGGCACCCGTATCCACCGTGCGCCGCTCCCCTCGTGCACGGGCTCGGGTTCCCCGTGTTCCCCACGCCCCCGCAGGACGGTACATCCACCATTGGCGATTTCATCCTGTGCAATCACCCTAGCCGCGCGACTGCACACCATGCAATCGCTATCCTCGGGGCATGCCACGCTGGGAACCGGGCGCCGCCGAGCGCCTGCAGGCCTCGGCCTTCGACCTGTTCGAGGAGAAGGGCTTCGAGCGCACGACGGTCGCCGAGATCGCGCGCGGGGCGGGGCTCACCCCGCGGACGTTCTTCAACCACTTCACCGACAAGCGCGAGGTCCTGTTCGGCCTGGCCACCCGGCACCGGCAGGAGATCATCCGCCGCATCGCCGCCGGTCCGGACCCGCACCGCCCCCTCGACGCCGTCGTGCACGCCCTCAAAGGGGCGGCGGACACGCTGTTCGAGCACCGCCGTACCGCGGTGCTCCGGCGGGAGGGGATCGTCGGAGCCAGTCCGGAGCTGCGCGAACGCGAGCTCGACAAGCAGGCCGCGCTCACCGGCGCCATCGCCGGGGCGCTTCAGGACCGGGGGCTGGACCCCGAGGCCGCCCGCTTCGCCGCCGGCGCCGGGATGCTCGTGCAGCGGGCGGCGGTCGAGAAGTGGACCCGTCCGCAGGAGGGCCGGTCCCTCGGTGAGCTCCTCGACGCATCGCTGGACGCGCTGCGCGCGACCCTGGAGCGCTGAGGGAGGCGGCCGCCGGGCGTCCGGGTCAGAACCCCACGGTCGCCGCCACCAGGTGGCCGCTGCCCTGGACCCGGACCGCGCCGCTGCTCGCGGGGACGAACACCGACTCGCCCCGCTCCAGCTTCGTCTGGGCCCCGCACTCCGCGCGGAGCTCCGCCCCTCCGTCCAGGGCGAGCACGATCGACGGCGACCCGCCGGGCACCGTGGTGCCGATCGCCCCCGGCCCCAGCACGGTCAGGGAGAACTCGTCGACGCCCGGGCGGTACTCGCTGCGCCCCTCGACCGCCACCGGCCGGGTGTAGGGGATCGGCAGCACCGAGAAGTCCACCACCGCCAGCAGTTCCGGCACGTCGACGTGCTTGGCGGTGAGCCCGGCCCGCAGCACGTTGTCGGAGCTGGCCATGATCTCCACGGCGGTGCCGCGCAGGTAGGCGTGGACGTTCCCGGCGGGCAGGAAGAGCGCCTCCCCCGGGCGCAGGGTGATCCGGTTGAGCAGCAGCGCCGCCACCGCGCCCGGGTCGCCCGGGTAGCGGCGCACCAGGTCGAGCACGGTGGCGTGGTGCGTGCCGCCGCCGCGGTGGGTCCACTCCTCCACGAACTCGGCCAGGCCCTGGTCGAGGTCGCGGCTGTCCAGGGTGAGGATGCGCGTCATCGCGGTGCGCAGGGCGATGTGCGGGTCGGGGGCGGCGAGGTCGGCGCGCAGGCGCCGGGCCAGCTCACAGCGGATGCCCGCGAGGTCGCCGAGGGCCGCCACGGGGTCGCGGAACCCGCACAGCGCCTCGAACGGCTCCAGGGCGAGGACCAGCTCGGGCTTGTGGAAGGGGTCGCGGTAGTTGCGGTCGGCGGCGTCCACGGGGATGCCCTCGGACTCCTCGGCGGCGAACCCCGCCCGCGCCCGGGACTCGTCCGGGTGGGCCTGGAGGGACAGGGGCGAGTCGGCCGCCAGCACCTTGAGGAGGAAGGGCAGGCGCTCGCCGAAACGCGCGACGGTCTCCTCGCCGAGGACCTCTTTGGGGGATTCGGCGATGAACGCGTCGAAGGTGCGTTCACCGCCGCCGGTGAGCAGGGTGCTGGGGGCGGCCGGGTGGGCGCCCATCCACAGCTCGGCTTGGGGGCTGCCGTCGGGCTCGGCGCCGAGCAGCCGGGGTATGGCCTCTTCCGCTCCCCAGGCATAGGGGCGTACCTGGTTGATCAGCCTGTGCATCCGCGCTGCTTCTTCCCGTTCCCGTCGCTTCGCTGCCGCCGTCGGACCCGCCGCGGAACCCCCGCCCTGCCGGGAGGGGGAATCCGGTGCCAGTCTCGCGGAGGCGGCCCGGCCTGTCTGCACGACAGGCTCTACCTGTGCCGGTGGTGCTGGCCCCACCCATCAGGCGGACACGAAGTTACCGATTGGTTTACCTTCCGCGTCGCCCGATGTCCACCCCCGGCCTCGCCGCCGACCGCGCCCCGGCCGCACCGCCGGATGGGCCCCTGCCTCGCAGGACCCGACGGTCCCCGGGCGATGACCGTCGGCGACGGCCGAACGGGGGTGCACGGCGCCCGGCGCGCCGGACACCGGGGCTTCGGCCGCCCCGGCGCCGACGGCTGAGACGCTTCACGGCCGCGGAGGGCTCCGTCGGCCGCACCGCTCGCCACCACCTGGGCCCGCACAGGGGCGCACCCCGCCCCGGGAGAGCCGGGCGCAGCCGCCCTCCCCCGACCTCCCTCGACCAGGAATTCCAGCTCGGCGCGTGCACCATGGCGCGGAGCCCCCGGCCCCGGGGCCGTCGGTGGGGAGCGGCCATCGCCGGGCTCCGGTCACGGCGGGGCACCGCGGCCGGAAACACCCGGGTCACATTTCCTTACGCCGGTGGTCACACGCCCTCACAATTGGTATTACCATTGGCCGACGACGCGATCCGGGTCACACCCGGACGTGCCGCGCACCCCTCTTCCGTCCGGAGGAACCTGTGGAAACGACCGCTCCCACCCTCGGCACCGCGCCGCTGCTGCTCATCGCGGCCGCCGCCATCGCCGTCCTGCTCTTCCTGGTGATCAAGGTCCGGCTGCACGCCTTCGTGTCGCTGTCCCTGGTCAGCCTCCTCGTGGCGCTGGCCACCCGCATCCCGCTCGCCGACATCGTGCCGACCATGCTCGACGGCCTCGGCGGCACCCTGGCCAGCGTCGCCATGCTCGTCGGCCTCGGCGTGATGATCGGCCGGATGCTGGAGGTCACCGGCGGCGCCGCCGTCCTGGCCCAGGCCCTGATCCGGCTGTTCGGCGAGAAGCGCGCCCCGCTCGCCCTGGGCGTGGCCTCGCTGCTGTTCGGCTTCCCGATCTTCTTCGACGCCGGGCTGATCGTCATGCTGCCGATCGTCTTCAGCGTCGCCCGCCGCCTCGGCGGCTCCGTGCTGCTCTACGCCCTGCCCACCGCCGGGGCGTTCGCCGTCATGCACGCCTTCGTGCCCCCGCACCCGGGCCCCGTCACCGCCGCCGACCTGCTCGGCGCCCACATGGGCACCACCCTGCTTGTGGGCACCGTGCTCGCGGTGCCGACCTGGTACATCGGCAGCTACCTGTACTCCCTCTACGCCGGGCGCCGCTTCGAGCTGCCGGTCCCCGCCGACGTCACCACCGACGCCGACACCGCCGACACCGCCGGGGGCGGCGACGCGGGGTACGCCAAGCACGACCGCCCGCCGCATGTGGGCACCGTGCTCGGCATCCTGCTGCTGCCGATGGTGCTGATCTTCTTCAACACCGGCGTGGAGACCCTGGCCACCGCCGGGACCGTGAACGGGGACGCGACCTGGGCCAGGGCCATGGTCCTGGTCGGCCAGACCCCGGTGGCGCTGCTGATCACCGCCATCGTGGCGATGTTCGTCCTGGGGCGCGGCCGCTACCCGCGCGACCGGGTGGAGCAGATCGTCAACGGTGCCCTGGGCCCCGTGTGCTCGATCATCCTGATCACCGGCGCCGGCGGCATGTTCGGCGGCGTCCTGCGCGCCAGCGGCATCGGCGAGGCGCTCGCCTCCAGCCTGGAGTCGACCGGGCTGCCGGTGATCGTCGCGGCGTTCGTGGTGGCCACCGCGCTGCGCGTGGCCCAGGGCTCGGCGACCGTCGCGCTCACCACCACCGCCGCCCTGGTGGCGCCGGCGGTGGAGGCGTCCCCGGGGCTGAGCACGATCGACCTGTCGCTGATCGTCATCGCCATCGCCTGCGGCTCCACCGTGCTCTCCCACGTCAACGACTCCGGGTTCTGGCTGGTGGGCCGGTTCCTGGGGATGGACGTGGCGACCACGCTGCGCACCTGGACCGTGATGGAGACCCTGATCGGCCTGGTGGGCTTCGCCTTCGCCCTGGTCCTCAGCCTGCTGCTGTAGGGCCGCCCGTCCCCTGGGCCCCGGGGTCCGTCCCTCCGGGGCCCAGGACGTCTCCGCCGCCCTCCCCCGCGCCGCCCCCGAGGGCCTCGACCACCTCGTCGACGATCGCGCGCATGGCCGCCTCGGCGACCTGGGGCAGGCCCCCGTCGATCGCCGAGGCCACGTGCCGGTGCAGGCACAGCGCCTCGGGGCGGGGGGTGGGCGGCATCAGGCTGTGCTCGGTGCGCCCGGCCAGCACCTCGGCCACCACCCCGGACAGCCCGGCGAACATCTCGTTGCCGGACAGCTCCAGGATCCGGCGGTGGAAGGCGGTGTCGAGCTCCAGGAAGGCCTCCAGGTCGCCGCGGCGGCCGGTGTCGGCCATCCGCCGCTCCAGGTCCACCAGGGCGGCCCGCTCCTCGGAGGTGGCGAGCCGGGCGGCGGCGGCCGCGGCGGGGGGTTCGACGGCGGCGCGCAGCCCGTTCAGCGAGCGGAGCTGCTCCAGGCGGCCGGGCCCGGCCAGCCGCCAGCGGATGAGCTGGGGGTCGAAGACGCTCCATTCGGCGCGCGGGCGCACCCGCACGCCGGTCCGGGGGCGGCTGACCACCAGGCGCATCGACTCCAGAACCCGCACCGCCTCGCGGGCCACGGTGCGCGAGACGCCGAACTCGCGGACCAGCCCGTCCAGGGTGAACACGTGGTCGGGGCCGTAGCGGCCGGCCGCGATCGCCGGGCCCAGCTCCGCGAGCACGCGGTTGTGCAGGGTGCGGTGGTCGGACTCGCGGCTCATCGGGCTCCTCGGCTCGGTGGGCCCGCCCTGTGCGGGCCGGGGGCCGGGGCGAGTCGCGCACGGCACCGCCCCATTGATAACACTATTGAAGCGGGGCGTTCGGGATCCCGCGACCGAACGGGCGTCCGAACGCCGCCTCACGGGGAGGGACAGTACATGCACTTCGTCTTCATGGGCGTGTCGGGGAGCGGCAAGAGCACCGTCGCGCTGCGCGCGGCAGAGCGGCTCGGGCTGCCCTTCGCCGAGGCCGACGCGTTCCATCCCGAGGCGAACATCGCGAAGATGTCGCGGGGCGTGGCCCTCACCGACGACGACCGGCTCCCCTGGCTGCGGTCGCTGGCCGCGTGGATCGGCGAGCGCGAGGCGCAGGGCGCGAGCAGCATGATGGCGTGCTCGGCGCTCAAGCGCTCCTACCGGGACGTCCTGCGCACGGGCGCCCCGGACGTGCGCTTCGTGCACCTGGACGGCCCCGTCGAGCTGATCCGCGCGCGCCTGTCCGAGCGGGCGGGCCACTTCATGCCGACGGGCCTGCTCGACTCCCAGCAGGCCACCCTGGAGCCGCTGGGGCCGGACGAGAAGGGGGCGGTGCTCGGCATCGCCCCGCCGCCCGAGGAGATCGTGGAGGCGGCGGTCGCCGCGGTCCGCGCGGCCCTGGCGGAGAACGGGGAGTCCGCGGCGCACGGCGCCGGGTGAGGACCGATACCCGAGGTCCGGCCCTTCGTTCGCCCGAAGGAAACGCCCCTCACACCCCTAGGGCGTGTTTCTTGGATCTTGAGTCTCGGGTCTGTGGCTCACAACCCCGGT
>NZ_JAQFWP010000039.1 GCF_027706745.1 Nocardiopsis suaedae
GCCCTTCGTCGTCGCCGCTGTTTCCCCTGCACTCCGGCGGCCCGGCGGACGGTCATGACCCGGGAGTGGGGGACCAGCTCTGCCGTCGCCGCTGCCCTTCACCCCGCGCCCCGACGACCCGCCGCCCGGCCGGAGTCCGGGAGCGGGGGACCAGCCGAGCCGCCCGCCGACCCGGACCGGGAGGGGCCGGACGGACGGCAGGCAGGGGGTGGGGAATCGCCCCTGCTCTGGCCGTCGCCGCCATCCACGGTGACCGCGCACACGCCGCGCGGCCGACCGACCCGCAGGTAGGGCCGCCGCCCTTCGTCGTCGCCGCTGTTTCCCCTGCACTCCGGCGGCCCGGCGGACGGTCACGGCCCGGGAGTGGGGGACCAGCTCTGCCGTCGCCCTCCTCTTACCCCCGCCCCCGCCACAGGCGGCCGAGGACCGGGACCCGGGGGAGACGCCTGCGCGCCGCCAGGAGCAGGCGCACCGGGGCGTGTTCGATCACCGTCCTCCGGCCGTTGGCCGGGGACGCCACGGCGTACACCGGTACCGGTCCCCGCCACCACCTCTTGCGCAGCCAGGGGCCCGGGTACCCGGGGAAGGACCAGACCGGCCCCCCGTCGGCGCCCCGGCTCCGCACCTCCAGCCGCCAGCGGCCGAACGGGAGGCGGTCGGCCCCCGCCAGGTCGATCGGCGCCGTGAACCGCACCCCGGCCGGAGTGCGGGAGCAGGTGACCGGGAGGTCGACCGGCGCCCCCTCCCCGTTCTCCGGGGCCAGGCGCACCCCCACGTCGCCGGGCCCGGCCCCGAGGGTGCGCACCGTCCCCGACACCTCGAACCGGCGCCGCCGCGGCAGCCAGCAGACGGAGACGTCCGGGACCGGCGCCCGGCCCGTGCCCTCCTCCTCCGGCGCCGTCCGCACGGCGAGGTGGCCGCCCGCGGTGATGTAGGGGCCGACCCGCATCCGCCCCTGCCGCTCGCCGCCCGGCCAGGGGTGCTCGGCCTCCGGGTACGCGCTCGCCTGCCTCCAGTCGCCCACCCCGAGCAGGCACCGGCCGACCAGGTGGTCGCCCCGGCCGTTGCGCAGCCGGACGTCCCACACCACCTCGTGCCTCCCGGCCCCCTCCTCCGCCCCGAGGAGCCCGGCGGCCGCCTCGGCGAGCGCCCCGAGCGGCACCAGGGCGCCGAACCCGCCCGACGCGTCCACCGGGCACGGGCACCGCACCTCGGTGCCCCGGCCCTCGCGCGCGGCCAGCACCAGCTCGGCCCCCGGGTCGGGCCCGGTCGAGCCGAGCACCGTCCCCGACACCGCGATCCGCTCGGCCGCCACCGCCACCTCGCCCACCTCGGCGAACCGGTCGGCGTGCCGCGCCGCGAACCGCAGCCTCCCGCCGGGCCCGCGCTCGGGAACCGCCACCGCCAGCCGCTTCACCGTCCGCGGCTCGTGCGGGGCCGAGCGCAGGTCGACGAGCGAGGCGGGCACCGGGACCGGCGCGCCCCCGCCGTCGCTGCGGAACACCTCCCACCGCGTGGTGCCCTGCGGGAAGTCCCGCGGGTCGACGTGCACGGTCCGGGCGCCCTCCGGGCACAGCCGGCGCTCCCGCCGCCCGGCGGCCCCCGCCCCGACCGGGCGCAGCACCACCAGGCCCGGCGGCGTCGCGAACCGCAGCTCCAGCACCCCGTCCGCCCCGACGGCGACCGTGCACCGGTCGGGCGGCGCGGCCGCGCGCGGGGCGGGTACCGCCGTCCGGCGCCCGGACCCGGCCAGCAGGTCCTGGAAGAGCGCCTCGTGCACCCGTGCCACCGCCTCGGGCGAGTACCGCTCGGAGTTGCGCAGCGCCGCCGCCCCCATCCGGGCGCGCAGCCCGTCGTCGCCCATGACCCGGTCGAGCCCGCGGGCGAACGCGTCGGGGTCCTCGTTCTCCACCAGCAGCCCGTCCTCGCCGTGCCGCAGGATCTCCGCCGGGCCGTGCGGGCAGTCCGACGACACCACCGGCACCCCGGCCCGCATCGCCTCCACCAGGATCATCCCGAACGGCTCGTCCCGGGACGGCACCGCGCACACCGACGCCAGCGGCCACACCTCGTCCATGCGCGGGTGCGCCCCCATCATGAACGCGCGGTCCTCCAGTCCCAGCGCGTGGATCTGCCGGCGGCGGTCCTCCAGCCCCTTGCCCCGGCCGAACACCCGCACCGTCCAGTCCGGGTGGTCCCCGGCCACGCGCGCGAACGCCTCCAGCAGCAGGTCGAACCCCTTCATGCCGGTGACCCGCCCGGCGGCGACGATGCTGGGCGGGCCGTCGCCCGACGTGCGCAGCTCCGGTGCGGGCACGCAGTTGGGCACCGCCTGCACCCGCACCCCCGGG
The DNA here is from genome assembly GCF_027706745.1 of Nocardiopsis suaedae. Classification (GTDB taxonomy): domain Bacteria; phylum Actinomycetota; class Actinomycetes; order Streptosporangiales; family Streptosporangiaceae; genus Nocardiopsis_A; species Nocardiopsis_A suaedae. The sequence goes on from NZ_JAQFWP010000039.1 coordinate 2,352, forward strand.
AGGCGCATCCGGGCCCGGTAGGCCGCGGCGTCGGCCTCGGTGACCGGCGCGAGGGCGTCGAGCCTCCGGTAGTCGCGCGTCATGGCCTGCAACAGCGCGGGGTCGTACATCCGGTAGGTCAGGTGCTCCTGTCCCACGACCGCCGCGCCGTCGGGTCTCAGCCGCGCCAACAGGATGTTCAGCCCGGCCCGCGTGCCGACGACGACGTCGGGGGCGGCTTCGGCCAGGCGCTCGGCGATCAGGGCGTCGGTGAGTGCGCTGTGCGATCCGTAGAGCTTCTCCTCGGCCGGGTAGAGCCGCGACGGGCGGTCGGCCCCGGGCCCCTCCGGGGCGCGGGTGTCGACCAGCCATGTGACCCGGACCGACGGCCCCACCGGCAGCACCGGGTCGTCCCGGTGCCGGAACACCGAGACCACCTCGACCTCGTGCCCCAGCGCCGCCATCGCCTCGGCCTGGTTGACCACCGTCCGGATGGTCCCCCCGATCCCGTACAGCGTGTGCAGCACGTAGACGATCCTCATGTGCCCCCCTATCGCCGCTTACGCCTCCCAAGGCGCCCTCAGGGGGAAGTAGTTCTCCAGGAACGCCCCCATGAGCCTGATCTGTTCGTCCCGAGTTACGCGGTCGGGAGTCGCGTCCGTGAGGCAGAACACCTCGTGCTTGCGCCGCAGCAGCTTTTCGAGCCGCGCGTGCTGGCCCGGGTCGCCCAGGTCGACGTAGGCGTACGCGACCGACCCGGGGCAGGCGCGCCCGGTGAGGTGCGCGTAGTAGTGGTGCAGGGGGACGGGGGACAGGTCGGTCGGCCCCCGGAAGCGCGCGGCGGCGGTGGCGGCGAACTCCTCGGGGAAACGCTCCTCCATCTCCGTAAGGACCGACCGCCGCAGCGCGTGGGGCGTGTGTTGGAAGGCCGCCACCGGTGCCCGCCCGAAGACCCTCTCCAGCAGCGCCCTGTTGTTCTTCTGCGCGGCGAAGAACGCGGGCTCCTCGGGGGAGGGCGCGCCGAACGGCACCGATGTCGTCGACCGGAAGTAGTGCGCGGCCCCGTTCCCGGAGAAGAACGCCTCCGGCGGCATCGGCCGCCCCAGGAACACGTCGTCGTTGACGTACAGGAAGTGCTCGGCCAGCCCCGGGATGCGGTGCAGCCGCGACTCGATGGCGTGGGAGTTGAACGTGGGGAGGTCGGCCACGTCGAACAGGGCCGTGTGGTCGACGACCCGCACCCCGGGGTGCGCGGTGTCCAGCCAGGCGGGCACCTGGTCATCGGTGACCAGGTGGATCCGGCGCACCCACGGCGCGAACATGGCGATCGAACGGAGCGCGTACCGCAGCTCGTCCGCACCGGAGAACCGGTGCTCCGCGGCGCCGTCGGCGCCCGCGCGGCCGCCGTGCCGGGCCAGCGCCTCGGCGAACCGGCGGCGCCAGCGCGGGTCGTCCCCGTCGACCCACGTGACGACGGCGTCGACCGGGTGGTCCACGTCGTCCACCAGCGGCCGGGTGAACGGCTCCAGCGTCGGGTACTCCCGGTCGGCGTAGCGCGTGCGCACGCGCGCGGTGAACGCGCCCGCGTCCACCCGGTCCCCGGCCGGGCACGGGCGCGGCGCGACCAGCCACCGGCCGCCGGAGTCCGGCTCGGTTTCCGGCTCCGGTTCCCAGAACTCCAGGTCGGCGCCGTACCCCTCGCCGTAGCGCAGGGTCCGGCCGGAGGTGATGACGGGGCGGAACACCCGCACCCCGTCCGACTCGGCCAGGGACGGGCACATCGGCAGCGGCACCGGCTGCGGCAGGGCCCCGCGCGGGCGGATCGCCCGGGCGTAGACCGGGGGCTCGGCCCCGGGCCGCTCCAGCGCGCGCGCCAGCGCGGCCAGCGCCCCGGCACGCCGGTCGCCCGGCACCATCACCCGCGGGTTGCGCCCACGGTGGCGGACGAGGGCGTTCGGTACGCCCGCGTGCTCCAGAGCGTCGACGACCAGGTCGAGGTTGGCGCGCAGCGCCTGTTCGGGGAAGAGGTCGTCGCGCACCTCGGCCAGGCCGCCGCCCGAACGCACCAGGTCCGGGCGCGCGCGGCACCACGCCTTCTCGTGCTCCCCGGCCCCCTCGGCCTGCGGGAGCGTCCCCTCCCAGGGGAGGGCGCGCAGCGCCGCCCCCTTGGCCGCCCGCCGCGCCTCGAACCGTGCCGCGCGGTCGGCGCGGGCGGCGGCGCGCTCCTCGGGCGGAACCGCCACCAGGTCGCCGTAGAGCCGCTCCCAGCGGGCGGCGATCCGCTCAGGGGCGAACCGCTCGACCCCCTGCAGGGCCGACCCGCCCATCTCCGCGCGCAGCGCGTCGTCCTCCATCAGCTTGGACAGGGCGGCCGCCAGGCTTCCGATGTCGTCGGGGGCGGCCAGCAGCCCGTCGACGCCGTGCCGTACGACCTCGGCCGGGCCGGTGGGGCAGTCGTAGGCGACGGCCGGGACCCCCGCCGCGAACGCCTCGGTCAGCACCAGCCCGAACGGCTCGGTCCGCGACGGCAGCAGGCACACCGCGGCCCGCGCCCACTCGGCGGCCATGTCGGCTGTGGGCCCGGCGAATTCCACCCGCCCGTGCAGGTCGAGCTCGCCCGCCAGGGCGCGCAGGTCCGGCAGCTCCGGGCCCTGCCCGCAGATCCGCAGGCGCCAGCCCGGGTGCTCCCCGCAGACCTGCGCGAACGCCCGGACCGCGTGGTCGACCTGCTTCTCGGCGACCAGGCGGCGGGCCACCAGCACCGTCCGCGCGTCCAGCGACGAGCGCGGCACCGGACCGGCGGGGGCGGCGTTGGGGACCGCCTCCAGGCGCGGGGCGGCCGGCCCCAGCGTCTCGGCCAGCCACGACCGGGACGGCTCGGTGAGCGCCACCAGGGCGTCCACGCGCGGCGCGAACGGGAGCAGCGGCGCGCCGGTGCGCCCGCGCAGCTCGGGCGCGCGGTGCTCCTGGGCGACCAGGGCGGCCCCGGGCGGGGCCAGCGGGGCGGCCAGGGCCGTCAGCGCGGGGCTGGTGGTGACCAGCACGTCGGTGTCCAGGCGGGGCAGGGCGCGCGCGGCCTCGATGTCGCAGAGCCGGTCGTAGGCCGGTTCCCAGACCGGGTCCACCAGCTCGCTGGGCAGGGCGGACAGCTCCCGGCAGGTGTCCTCGCCGGGCCCCGGGGAGCGGACCGGCCGCCGGACCGGGCCCCGCGCGTCCACCAGGTAGTCCACGCGCACGCGCGGGTCGACCCGGAAGAACGGGGCGTCGGCGGTGCGCAGCACGCTCAGCACCCGGGTCTCGTGCCGCCCGGCGAGCGAGGAGGCCTGGGAGAACGTGGCCGCCTCGGTGCCGCCCATGGCGTCGGCCCAGGTCACCATGTACGTGATCTTCATGCGTCTCCTCCCGGGGGCGGGGGGTCGGACAGCGGGCGCACCCCGACCACCAGGGCGGTGCCGCCGCCGGGCCGCGGGCCGTCGTGGAAGACGCGCACGCGCAGCGGTGGGCAGGGGCGCCCGGGGCGCACGGTCGCGTCGGGGATGCGGAGCGCGGAGCGCGGGTCGGCCAGGTCGGTGCGGGGCAGCCCGGCGACGAGGTCGTTCGCGGAGGCGGGGCGGAAGTGGATCCCCCAGCGGACCTCGGCGCCGTCGGCCCGGGGGACCGCCTCCGCCATCCGCCCGAGGGGCAGGTCGAGGGTGAACAGCGTCCCGCGGCGGTCGGTGCGCAGCTCGGGGGCGACCGGCAGCTCGGTCCCGTGCCGCCGCGCGCGCAGGAGGCACGTCGGCCCGCTCCCGTGGAGCAGCCCTTCGACCCGCACGCCGTGCGGGCGCACGCGCACCCGCTCGACCTCCGCCGCCGACGGTGGTGCCTCCACGCGCACCTCGGCGCGGCCGCCCCGGCCGGCCGCGAGGGCCAGGCCGGGGGCGGCGGACGGGCGGGCGTCTGCGTCGGCCGCGAGGTCGAACGCGCGGTTCCGCAGCCGTCCGGCGACGATGAGCCGCACCCGCCACACCCCTGCCTCCAGGCGCACCGCGGGCAGGTCCGGTGGGACGGGGACGGCGGGGGCGCCCGGGCCGACGAGGGCGGCCGCCGCGCGCACACCCCACCGCCCGTCGGCGGCGCGGTACGGCTCGGCGGGCAGCCGTACGCTGTGCCCGCGCGAGCGCAGTTCCAACGCGGCCGCGCGGGGTGCGGCCCCGGAGGCGCCCGGGACGGCGGCCGCGTTCAGCGCGGAACCGGCCAGCATGAGCAGTTCGGGGCGGATCACACCGCCTCCAGCTCCGCTTCGGGCACCTGCGGCACGGCGCGCGGCGGGCGCTCCATGGAGGAGGGGAACGGGAACCGCTCCTCCAGCACCCGGTGCACGGCCCGGGTGACGGCCCGCTCGTCCTCCTCGTCCACCGGCACGGTGTCGTTCAGGCACACCGTGTCGAACCGCCGCCCCGCCAGCAGCCGCGCCAGCCGGTCGGCCGCCGCGCCCGTGTCGGCCAGGTCGACGTAGGCCGAGCGGATGCGCCCCCGGACCGCGCGCCCGGTGAGCAGGGCGTAGGTGTGGTGCAGGGAGGAGGCCACGGACACGTCCGCGGTGTCGCGGAAGCGGGAGGAGGCGGTGCGCCCGACGGCGTCCGGGAAGCGCTTCTCCAGCTCCAGCATCACCTCCTTCACGTGCGCGAAAGGGGCGTGCTTGTACTTCTGCGCGGCGAACCGGCCGAACTCCTCCCACAGCAGGCGCCGGTTGTTCTTGGCGGCCGCGTCCACCGCCCGCTCCCCGGGGGCCGGGTCGCCCACGCCGAACTGGAAGGGCGAGGGGAACGCCTTCGCGATGCCGTTGGGGTGGAAGAACAGGTCCGGGGCCACCGGGCGGGCGAAGAGGATGTCGTCGTTCAGATAGAGGTAGTGCTCGCTGAGCCCGTCGATCCGGTGCAGCCGGGTCTCGATCGCGTGCGAGTTGAACACCGGCAGGCCGTCGCCCGGACCGAAGACCTCCCGGTGGTCGACCAGCCGCACCCGGGGGCAGGACGTGTCCAGCCAGTCGGGGCGCTGGCCGTCGGTGACGATGTAGACGGTGCGCACGAACCCCGCGTACATCTCCAGCGACCGCAGCGCGTAGCGCAGCTCGTCGCGGGCGGTGAAGCGGGAGCGGGCGGTGCCGTCCGGCGGGGCGCCGCCCGCCGCGGCCAGGTGGCGGTCGCGGCGCGCGGCCCAGGCCGGGTCGTCGCCGTCCACCCAGGTGAACACGGCGTCGACGGGGAACTCCACGTCGTCGGGGAGGGGGCGGGAGAAGGCCGGGAAGGTGGGGTAGGAGCGGTCGCCGACCCTGGTGCGGGCGGGGGTCTGCTCGTCGGGCGGGAACACGTCGGCGACGCGGTTGCGGCGCGGCGCCAGCAGGGTGCCGGGGGCCGGGTGGTCGGGCAGCGGGGCCCGCAGCCGGGAGCGTGCGGCGTCCGCGCCGGGGGTGTCTGGGCCCTCCGGGGCGTCGCGCCAGAACTCGACGACGCACCCGTGCTCCGGCCCGGCGACGACGCCCGCCCCGGGCCCGGCGATGAACGCGCCCACGCGCACCGCCCCGGCGTTCCGCAGGCGGCGCAGGCAGCCGGGGGAGGCCAGGGGGCGCAGGTAGTCGCGCGGATCGGGGCGCAGGGCGGCGGCGTAGAGGGCCTCGGCGGCGCCGGCCGCGGCGAGCAGCTCCAGGACCCGGCCGCGCTCGGACTCGTGCACGCCGATGGTGTGCTCATGCGGGTTCCGGCCGTTGACCAGGAAGTAGTCGACGCCCGCGCTTTCGAGGGCGTCGGCGCAGTGCTCCAGGGCGCGGCGGGCCAGCAGGCCGGTGGACAGCGGCCCGGCCCAGCGGCGGGCCAGGACGGGGCGGCCGCGGTGCAGGGCGGGGGTCAGGCGGGCGTCGGCCTCCAGCAGTGACCGCCACCGCAGGGCCAGCAGCCGGGTGCGGGCCCCGGAGGGGAGCCGGTCGAGTGCGGCGGTCGCGCTCCGCCTGAGCCTCCGCGCCAGTGGTGTGGTGATGGAATCCAGCAAGGCAGGCGTCCCCTTAGCCGTATCGATCGGTCCGGTACGGCTGCGCGGAGGGAAGGCGCAGCAAACGGTGCTCGTCCTTCTTTGCGGGGGGACGCAAAGACCCGGTATGCGGTTGTCCTATATGGCGGGCGACCAGGCGTTTCGTGGCCTGTCACGGGTCAGTGTCGCGTAAAAGGGGTGTGGGCGGACGGTGACACGCCGCTCACGCCGGGTCAAAGCGCTCAGGGGGAGCGCCGGCCGCTCGGCCTCCTCGGCGTCGGCGGCGGCCGGCATGGGCGGGGCGGGCGCGTACAGGTTGCCGGTGGCCTGTACCAGCGCCCCGGCCATCAGCGGCGCCGTGCCGCCGAACAGCGACACCGACACCGACACCGACACGTTGAAGCCGATGGCCGGCCCGGCGTAGCGGCCCCCGGGCCGCCCGCCGCACCGCCCCCCGATCGGACCATCCCCGCTCCCCGCCCCGCTCGGTGACCGCCGGTGACGACGGCCTCACCAAGTATCACCGCGGGTGGGCGCGTGGGACGGGTGCGGCGCACCGTGCCGCCGCGGGCCTCAGAGCTCGCGGACCCACCCGCCCCGGTACATCACCCCGGCGACCGACAGGTCCCCGTCCAGCACCACCAGGTCGGCCCGGTTGCCCGCGACGAGCTCGCCCACGCCCTCGATGCCCAGCGCCCGGGCCGGGACCGACGTCGCCGAGCGGGCCGCGGTCTCCAGGTCGACGCCCTCGACGGTCTCCACCGCCCGCCGGACCGCGTCCGGAAGGACGATGGTGCTGCTGGCGATGGTCCCGTCCTCCACCAGGCGCGCCTCGCCGCCGCTCACCCGCACCTGCAGCTTGCCCAGGGTGTACTCGCCGTCGCCCAGGCCCGTGGCGGCCATGGCGTCGGTCACCAGGCTGATCCGGTCGCCCCCGGCGGCCTCGAAGGCCACCTGGGCGGCGGCGGGGTGGACGTGCACGCCGTCGTTGATCAGCTCGACGGTGACCCGCTCGTCGGTCAGGGCCGCCCCGATCGGGCCCGGCTCCCGGTGGTTGAACGGGCGCATCGCGTTGTACAGGTGGGTGGCCACGGTCGCCCCGGCGTCGAAGGCGGCGCGGGCCTGGTCGTAGGTGGCCTCGGTGTGGCCGACCGCCACCGTCACCCCCTGCGAGGCGGCCGCCGCCACCAGCTCCAGGGCGCCCGGCAGCTCCGGGGCGACGGTGACCATGCGCAGGTGCCCGCGGGAGGCCTTGAGCAGGGCGTCGAACTCGCCCGTGCCGGGGTCGCGCAGCAGCGCCGGGTCGTGCGCCCCGTGCTTGTTCGGCGAGATCCAGGGGCCCTCCAGGAACATCCCGGCGATCAGCCCCTCGTCGGCCAGGTCGGCCAGCGCCCGCACCTGCTCCAGGGTGTCCTCCGGGGTGGCCGCGACCAGCCCGCCGACCAGCGTCGTCGCCCCGTTGGCGCGGTTGAACTCCACGATCGAGCGGAGCCGCTCGGGGTCGGTCTCGGTGAACGCCGCCCCCGCCCCGCCGTGGATGTGCGTGTCCACCGTGCCGGGCAGCACGGTGCGCCCGCCCGCGTCCACGGCGGCGCCCGTCCCGGCCGGGGGCGCTCCGGCGCCCAGGCCGGTGATGGCCCCGTCCTCGGTGCTCAGCCACCCGTCGACGAAGCCGTCGGGGGTGAGCAGCCGTGCGTTGGTCAGGGTCGTCCGGCTCGCGCCCATGCTCGGTGGTCCTCTCTCGGCTGTGCCCGATGCCACACCCGGGGGGTGCGACATTTCCGCCCATGATGCATTGACCATAGCGCCGGGGCCGCCCATCATTGTGGGCATGTCCGCCGGTGAGCTGCTCGTACAGCGCCTGCATGTCGACCTCCGACAGCAGGCCAGCGCCCTGTGTCTTAGCTAGCGCCGTTCGGGGGCCCAGCCCCCGCCCACCGGTGGCGTTCCCGCCCCTCCCTCCGCCCGGCTCCCGGCGCGCCCCGTGCGCCCGCCCGCCGACCCGTGTCGGCGGCGCCCGAGCCCGCGGCCGCGCCCGGAAGAGTCGGCCCGGCCCCGTGGGAGGCGCGGTCCCGCCCGGTGGCGTCGTTCCCCTCGCTTCCACCGCCCGACCGGCGCGAACCCCGCGCGGCGATGACGCCCGCGCCCGCGCCCGACGCCCCACACGCGCTCGCGCGGCCCCCGCGGCCGCGCCGCCAGGAGCAGGAGACCGCCATGATCCGTTTCACCGTGCTCGTCGCCGATCCCGATCCGCATTCCGCCCTCGCCGCGGCCGCCGGCCGCGCCGCCCGCGCCCTGGCCGCCCAGGCCGGCCTGGACGCCGAACCGCACACCGTCGACCTGGCCGAACTCGGCCCGGCGCTGCTCGCCGCCGACGCGGGGCGGGACGTCACCGACGCCGTCGAGCGGGTGCGCGACGCCGACGTGGTGCTGGTCGCCACGCCGCAGACGCACGGGTCCTACACCGGCCTGCTCAAGGTCTTCCTGGACCGGCTGCCCGAGCTGGGCATGGGCCGCGGGGTCGCGGTGCCCATGGCCGCGGTGCCGGACCTGCGCAACGGCCGCAACATCGAGGAGGACCTGCGGGTGCTCCTGTCCGACCTGGGCGCGTGGGTGCTGGAGCCCGCGCTGCTGCTGGCCGCCGCCGAACTCGCCGACCCCGCCGAGGTCATCGGCGCCTGGGCCGAGGTCGCGGCCCCGGCGGTGGGACAGGCGGTCGCCGTCTCGGCGTAACGGCCCGGAACGCAACCGGATGCGGCCCCGGCCGCATCCGGCCACCGGGGCCTCCCGGCCCCGCGGTGGGGCCGGGCTACTCTGCCCCCGATGAGCGAGTCACGGAAGGTCACCTGGGACGGGTTCTTCAATTCGCGCGACCTCGGAGGGCTGCCGACCCGCGATGGGCGGACCGTTCGGCGCGGCGCCTTCATCCGCGCGGCCGACCCCCGGTTCGTCACCGATGAGGGGTGGCAGGCCGCTTACGACGCCGGGGTCCGGACCATCGTGGACCTGCGCGACCCCGACGAGGTCAGGAGGGGCGCGGGCGAGGGGCGGCCCGCAGGGGACAGGATGCGGCGTTCCGAGGTCCCCCTCGACGACGCCGCGGACGTCCTGTACTGGCGGGAGGTGGCCCGGCGGCGCCAGCACGGCACTCCGCTCTACTACCGCTCCTTCCTCGAGCGCAAGAAGGAGCGGTGCGCGGCGGTGTTCACCGCCCTGGCCCAGGCCGGGCCCGGGGGCGTCCTGTTCCATTGCGCGGTCGGCCGCGACCGCACCGGACTGGTCGCGCTGCTGCTCCTGGCCCTGGCCGGCGTCGAGGACGAGGCCATCGCCGACGACTACGAGCTCTCCGCCCCTGAACTCGTCCCCCTGTTCGCGGCGATGGGCCAGGTGGACCAAGGGCCGATGATCGCGGCCGCGCTGGCCGGACACGGCCTGACGGCCCGGGAGGCCGTCCACGACGTCCTGCGCGACCTGGACGCGCACGCCTATCTGCGTGGGGCCGGCGTCCGGGAGGAGGACGTGGACGCGGTCCGGGCGCGGCTGCTCGGCTGACCGGCCGCCTATGCCGCCCCGGCGGCCTCGCGCATGCGGGTGGTGTCGGCTTCGGCCTTCGCGCCGTTGCCGCGGACCAGGACCACCACGACCAGGGTCAGCGCGAACCCGCCCGCGCGCAGGGCCAGCATCAGCGGGTCGTCCGGCAGGGCCTCGCTGAAGATCAGCGTCCCCAGCACCACCATGAACACGTTGCCCGCCACGTTGGCCACCGGTGCGGTGATGGACGCCCGCGCGCGCTGCATCGACGTCTGGAACAGCACGATCCCGACCGCCCACCCCAGCGCGTACAGGTACGGGAACGGCGACGCCAGCGCCGGGAGCACCGCCCCGGGCAGGCCCTCGTCGGCCAGCAGGCCGCCCAGGGCCTTGCCCTGCAGCCCGGCCGTTCCCTGGGCCAGTCCGGCCGCCGCGCCCATCGCCGCCGAGGACACGTAGCGCCCCCCGCCCGACGCCAGGGCGACCGCGCCCACGCACGCCACCACCGTGCCGATGCTGACGGCCGGCAGGAGCGGCATGTCCGGCACGGTCCCGGTGTCGCCCCCCTCGCCCAGGGACAGGCTCAGCAGGAGCAGCGCCACCGGCATCAGCCCCAGCGCCGCCTTCTCCCCGCGGGTGATGGGGTCGCCCAGCACGAGGGCGGTCACCAGCAGCATCACGGCGATGCCGCCCGCGAACGCGGGTTGGACCACCGACACCGGCGCCAGGCCCAGTGCCACCACCAGGCCGAGGCTGCCGAGCGCCGCCATCGCGCAGCCGCCCACCCAGCGCGGGTTGGACAGCAGCACCCGGGCCAGGTGCAGGGGGCGCCGCACCCCGATGGAGGGCGCGCCGTGGAGCGCGCGCTGCTCGACGGCCAGTCCGATCGAGTAGACCGCCGCCGAGAGCAGGGCCGCGAGCAGTCCGAGCACGGGTCCCGCCTTTCTGGAACGCGTTCGCGCCCCGGAGATGTCCGGAGATCTCCGGAGCGTGTCGTCCGATGGTAGTTGACGGCGTGTATATAACCAGTTCTAGTCTGGCTGCATCGGCGACCGACCCCCCAGGGAGCTGCCATGGCGATCGGACTGACCGGAGAGCACGAGGAGCTGGCGGAGGCGGTCCGCGGCTGGATCGGGCGCCTGGACGCCGGGTGGGAGGACGACTCCGGCGCGCAGGCCCCGCCCCCGTTCTGGTCCGGCCTCGCCGACCAGGGCCTCCTGGGCCTGCACCTGCCCGAGGAGTACGGCGGCCAGGGCGCCGGGCTGCTGGAGCTCGCCGCGGCGCTGGAGGAGGCCGGCCGCGGACTGCTGCCCGGCCCCTACGCCCCGACCGTGCTCGCCGCCGCCCTCATCGACCGCTGGGGCTCCCCCGGGCTGCGCGCCCGTGTGCTGCCGGGCCTGGCCGGCGGGGCGGCCGCCGCCGCCTTCGCCCCCGGCCCCGTCCTGGAGGCCGAGGAGGACCCCGGCGGGCGGCTGCTCCTCACCGGCACCCTGCGCCCGGTCCCCGGCGGCGCCCCGGCCGCCCTCGTGGTCGCCCCCTACCGCCTCGACGGGCGCGAGGGGTGGGCCGTGCTCGACGGCTCCGCCCTGCGCGCCGAACCGCTGGCCCCGCTCGACCGGGGCCGGGCCGTCGCCGCCCTGCACGCCGACGGTGCCGCCGTCGGCGGCGACGCCCTCCTGGACGGGCTGGACCGCAGGGACGCCGAGGGCGTGGCCGCGGTCCTGCTCGGCGCCGAGGCCGCCGGGGTGGCGGCCTGGTGCATGGAGGCCGCCGCCGAGTACGCCAAGGTCCGCGTCCAGTTCGGCCGCCCCATCGGCGGCTTCCAGGGCGTCAAGCACCGCTGCGCCCGCATGGCCGTCGCGGTCGAGCAGGCCCGCGCCGCGGTGTGGGACGCCGCGCGCGCCTACGACGAGCTCCGGGACGGCGCCGCCGGAACCGCCCCCGACCACGCCCGGTTCGCCGCCGCCGTCGCCGGGCTCACCGCCCCCGACACCGCCCTGGAGTGCGCCCGCGACTGCATCCAGGTCCACGGCGGCATCGGGTTCACCTGGGAGCACGACGCCCACCGCTACCTGCGCCGCGCTTCGGCCCTGCGCGTCCTGGCCGGGGCCGCCGCCGACCGGGCCGCCGACGTGGCCGCCCTCGCCCTCGCCGGGCGGCGGCGCACCGTGGCCGTCGGCCCCGACCTGGGCGCCGAGGAGCAGCGGGCGCGCATCCGCGCCGACGCCGACCGGCTCGCCGCCATCGGCGACGAGCGCGAGCGGTTCACCGCCCTCGCCGACGAGGGCTGGGTGATGCCGCACCTGCCCCGCCCCTGGGGCCGCGACGCCTCCCCGCTGGAGCAGGTCCTCATCGAGCAGGAGTCCCGCCGCGCCGGGGTGAAGGGGCCGCGCCTGGCGATCGGCGCCTGGGTACTGCCGTCCCTGGCCGCGCACGGCACCCCCGGGCAGCAGGAGCGGTTCCTGCGGCCGACCCTGCGCGGCGAGATCACCTGGTGCCAGCTGTTCAGCGAGCCCGGCGCGGGGTCGGACCTGGCCTCGCTGGCCATGCGCGCCGACCGGGTCGACGGCGGGTACCGGCTCACCGGGCAGAAGATCTGGACGTCGATGGCGCAGGCCGCCCAATGGGGCATCTGCCTGGCCCGCACCGACCCCGGCGCCCCCGGCAAGCACGCGGGCATCACCTACTTCCTCGTGGACATGGCCGCGGCCGGGGTGGACGTGCGGCCGCTGCGCGAGCTCACCGGGCAGGCGCTGTTCAACGAGGTCTTCTTCGACGGCGTGTTCGTCCCCGACGACCAGGTGGTGGGCGCGCCCGGCGACGGATGGCGGGTCGCCCGCACCACCCTGGGCAACGAGCGGGTGGCCCTGTCGTCGGGCGGCGGCATCGGCGCGGGCCTGGACGAGGTGCTCGGCTTCCACCGGGCCGGGCCCGGCCCGGACGGCTGGGGCGCCGCACCGCCCGCCGACGCCTCCACCGACCGCGAGGCGAAGGTCCGGGTGGGGCGGCTCCTCGCCCAGGGGCAGGTGCTGGAGCTGCTGGGCCTGCGCGTCACCCTCAAACGGCTGTCCGGCACCGAGCCCGGGGCCGAGGCGAGCGTCCGCAAGCTGCTGGGCGTGGAGTTCTCCCAGCGTGCGGCCGACCACCTGTGGGAGGCGCAGGGCGGGGCCGCGGTGTGCGAGGAGCCCGGCGAGCCGACCGGGGTCTGGGCGTGGTACATGCTGTTCGGCCGGTCCATGACCATCTACGGCGGCACCACCGAGGTGCAGCTCAACATCATCGCCGAGCGGCTGCTCGGCCTACCGCGGGACCCGGAGGACTAGGCGGGCGTGTCGGAAGCGGACGGCGGCCCCGGCGGGGGCGCCGAAGGAGAGGACGGGAAGGGCGAGGGCGGCGGCCCCGGGGCCGCTCCCGGCGGAGGGGCCGGGAGCGGGAAGTGGCCCCGCCGCCGCTTCGCGCTGCCCTGGCGGAAGGCGGGGCCGGGAGGCGAGGGCGCCCCCGGGGGCCCCGAGAAGCCCCCGGACCCCGAGGACGCCGAGCCGTCCGGCCCGTCACCGGCCGGGCGGCCCGCCCGCTTCACCCTGCCCCGGTTCGAGCCGACCCCGCTCGGCCTGATCGCGATCGGCCTGGCCGCCATGTTCGCGACCCTGCTGGTGATCCAGGCCGCCCTGGGCACCTTCCGCCCCGGCGGCCCGGCCGACGAGCCGGCGGCGCCGCCCGCGAGCGGCACCCCGCCCGAGGGCACCGCCCGGATCCTGGTCGTGGGGGACTCCATCGTGCAGGGCAGCAGCGGCGACTTCACCTGGCGCTACCGGCTCTGGCGGCACCTGGAGCGCACCGGCGTCGACGCCGACTTCGTGGGGCCCTACGACGACCTGCTGGACGTGAACACCGGCAGGCCCGGCGACGACCGCTACGCCGAACCGGACTTCGACGCCGACCACGCCGGGGTGTGGGGCGCCACGACCGAGGACGCGGCGGCCGCGCTCGGCGAGCACGTCGCCGAGTACGACCCGCACTACCTGCTGTTCATGGCCGGGGCCAACGACTTCGCCGAGGACTCCACCCCCGCCTGGGCCCTGGAGGCGGTGCGGGACGCGGTGACGGCCGCGCGCGTGGCCGACGGCGACGTGCAGATCGTGCTCGGCCAGGTCACCCCCGTGGCCGGGACCGGGCGCGACGACGAGCTGAACGACAAGGCCCGCACCTTCAACGAGGGGCTGGACGACCTGGCCGCCGAGCTGAGCGGGCCGGTCCCGGTGGCGGTGGCCCGCACGGCCGACGGGTACGACGCGGAGAGCGACAACTGGGACACCACCCACCCCAACGCGCGCGGGGAGCTGAAGATCGCGGCGGCGTTCGCCGACGCGCTCGCCGACCCGCTGCGGCTGGGCGGCCCCTACCGGCGCCCGCTGCCCGACGTGGCGGTCGGGCCCCGGCAGGCCCCGCAGGTCGAGGTGGAGGACGAGGGCGGCGGCGAGGTGCGGTTGAGCTGGGAGCCGGTACCGGGGGCCACCCGGTACGAGGTGCGCCAGCGGCGGGTGCGGCCCGACCCGGACGAGGAGGTGGCGCTCCCGGCGCAGGTGGCGGGCGGCGACGGCGGGACGCGCACGGCGACGGTGGACCGGCTGCTCAGCGGGGCCGAGTACGCGTTCACGGTGCGGCCCTACAAGGGGGACGACGCGGGGCGCGGGTCGGAGCCGGTCCGCATCGAGGCCGATCCGGACCCGCCGGGGGCGCCGGACCGGCTGCGCGTCGGCGGCGCGGACGGGGACGCCCCCGAGCTGGTCTGGGAGGAGGCCGAGGGGGCCGGGCACTACGAGGTCCTGCGCCGCGAGATGGTGTGCCCCGACCCGTCCCCGCCGCCCTCCGGGAGCCCCGGCCCGCAGGACCCCGAAGAGGAGCCCGAGTGCGAACCCGTCGACGACGAGGGGCCGGACGAGGGCGAGGGGTGGGCGACGGCCGCCATCGTTGACGACGGCACGAGCTGGCCCCTCCCCGAGGCGGGGGACGGCGGATACGAGTTCGCGGTCCGCTCCCACCGCGACTACGTGGCGGGCGGCTACTCGGGGACGGTCGCCTACACCGGCTGAGCGCCCGTCATTACGGACCTGTCCGGGACCGGCCCGCCGGTTCCGGTCCCTTGCCCCGCCCGCCCCCGGTGCGGGATAACGGGCCCATCGGATCCACCGAGGACGGGGGAGGGATCGGTGGCCACGATCGAGCGCGTCGACCCGCACGACGGCGCGGCGCTGTCGGCCTGGTACCGGGCGCTGCGCGCCGGGGCGTCGGCCGGGCGCGGCAGCCCGCTGGTGGCGGCCTACGAGGAGCTGCGCTCCTCGCTCCGCGAACCGGGCTCGGCGGCGCAGCGGTCCGCCTGGGCGGCGGTGGACGGCGGCGCGGTCGTGGGCAGCATGCTCTTCGCCCTGCACGGCCGGGAGAACCCGGAGCTGGCGGACGTGGACGTCAACGTGCCCGCCGAGCACCGGGGGCGGGGCTATGGCGGCGCGCTCCTGGCGCACGCCGAGCGGCTGGCCCGCAAGGGCGGCCGCCGGGTGCTGCTGGCGGAGGCGTTCGTTCCGTCCGCGTGCGCCCCCGAGGAGCACCCCGGCGCCGGGTTCGCGCTGCGGCGCGGGTTCCAGAGCGTGCACCGGGAGGACCACCTGGTGCTGGAGCTGCCGGTGCCGGAGGAGCGCCTGCGCGCCTTCGTGGAGCGGACCCGGGGGCGGCGGCCCGGCTACCGGCTGTCCACGTGGAGCGGCGGCTGCCCGGACGGGGAGGCGGCGGCCGTGGCCGCCATGCGCACGGCGATGGAGCGGGCGGTGCCCTGCGGCGACCTCCAGGGCGAGCCCCGGGTCTGGGACGCGGAGCGGGTCCGCGCCGTGGAGGCCCGCACCCGGCGCCAGGGCTACGCCTCGATCGCGTCGATGGCCCGCGGCCCCGGCGGGGAGCCCGCGGGCTACAGCCAGCTCTTCGTCCCCGAGCACAACCCGGGCGAGGTGTACCAGGACGACACGGTGGTCCTGGAGCCCCACCGGGGCCGCGGCCTGGGGGAGGCGCTGAAGGCGCTGAACCTGCTGCGCCTGAGGCGCGAACACCCGGACCGCGCCCGCGTGCACACCTGGACGGCCGCGGTGAACCCCTCGATGTGGGAGATCAACCGCCGCTTCGGCTTCCGCCCGGTGGAGGTGGCCCACCGCCTCCAGAAGGTCGCCTAGGCTCTCCGCGATGATCTCGACGAAAGTGCTGCCAAAACCGCCGGAATGACAGCACCTTTGTCGAGATCATCGGGGATCCCCGCCGTCCGAGGGCGGGAACAGGGCTGCCGCCGCCACGACCGCGGGCAGCGCCAGGTCCGCCGCCCACATCGGGGCCGCCTGCAGCACCGCCGTCGTGCAGGCCGCGCCGACCGCCAGGGACAGGATGATGCCCGCCTTCAGCGCCAGCGCCGCGTCGGGGCGGTTCAGCAGTGTCAGGTGTCCCAGCATCCCGGCCAGCACCCCGGTCACGTAGTTCACCGAGACCCCGGCCCCCGAGCGCTCCACGACGGCGCTCTGCATGCCCATCGCGACCGCCGCGACCGCCGTCATCGCCTCGATGGGGGCGCCCAGCATCCACGCCGTGGACAGTCCCGCGATCAGCACCGCCTCCACGGCCAGGATCCACCGCCTGCTCCGCCGGAAGACGTGGTCGGCGAGGGCGAATCCGGCCGCCAGCCCTGCGAGGAACGCGGCGAAGGCGGTCAGCGACCGCAGCGTCGCCGGGCCCGCCCCCTCGGCGAAGGACACCCCGAGCAGGACGACGTTGCCGGTCATGTTGGAGGTGAACACGTCCCCGAACCCGAGGAAGCTCAGCGTGTCGACGACCCCGGTCACGAAGGCCAGGGCGAGCAGGGACGTGCCCATCCGGTGCCCCGAGAGCGCCGTCGCGGCCCGCCCGGCGCCGTGGGCGAAACGGCCCCGGGCCCGTCCCGTTCCCTCCCCGTGCCCGGGTGCCGGGGTCAGGCGTCCTCCGTGGCGAGCAGGGCGCGGAAGCGGGCGTCGTGCTCGTCGGCGGGCGGGTCGGCGAAGTCCCCGACGAACACGGCCACGGCCCGCCGGCCGGTCCCCGCGGTGTTCTCGGTGTCGGCGGTGTCCTCGATCTCGGCGAGCATGCTCCGCCAGGCCGTCAGGTTGGGGTGCCGGACGTCCGTGCAGGCCTCGGCGGGGGACATCAGCCGAACGGCCTCGGCGAGCATGTACGGCGGGAGGTCGTAGGTGCGCGTCCCCGAGGCATGGCCGCACACCATCCCCAGGACGACGGCCGACAGGAACCCCGAGCGCCGGTTGACGGCAGGGAACGATGTTCCGTCATCGCCCACCAGCCCCACCCCGAAGGCCACCGGTGGCTCCCACCCCGGGATCGCCTCCTCGAACCGTTTGCGCGCGGCGGCGAGGTCGTCCTTGGTCGGCCATCGAGCAGTCATGGGACGTATGGTGCCATAGGGCGAGGGCGCACCCGTCAGTCCTCAAGCTCCTCCGGGAGTCGGACCTCATCGAGCTCGGCCAAGTCCACATCGATGTTGAACGGAACGGTCACCTTGAGGTGCTCTCGGAACACGCCGCTAGGACTGTACTGCTTCGTCGCCGGGTCCAACTCGTATACGTACGCCACGGCGGACTCGTCCTCTTCCAGCTCGATGCGCCAGAAGTGCTGAATGCCCGCCTCTGCATACAGGCGCGGCTTCCGCTCACGGTCGCGAAGTTCGGAGTCAGGCGAGACCACTTCCACCGCGAGGGATACCGCTTCGACGGGAACCGAGGCATCCTTCCGACTCTTGATCTTTCTGGCGTCGACGATCATGAGGTCGGGGAGGGGGCGGTTCTTCGCGCTGATGACCGTCGAGATCTCACGGAGCACCCACATGGCCGGGGGCGCCTGATCCTTCAAGCGCTGCTCCAGCAGCGATATCAGGATCATGTGCAGGATCCTCTGGGGGCTCATGAAGATCAGGCTCCCGTCGATGAGCTCGGTGTGCGGAGGGAGGTCCGGGATCCGGTCGAGGTCATCGGCGGTCCAGCCCTCAGGCGGAGGAACCGGCCACACACGCGGGGAAGGGGCGGGCTCGATCGGTTCCTCTTCCACGGGAAGGGCACTCATGTCGTCGCCTCCGGGGGGCGGATCGCGGTCGTCGCCAACGCCAGCCATCGCCATCCTCCCTTGACGGGTGTTTCTCGGATTCTCCCACCTCCACCTGCCCATACCCGAAGGGAGCACTGTGTCGTGGCGGGCCGCATTGCTAGATTCGCCTGACCATGAGCGGCGACGGCGCGGTATCCCACCGGAAAGGGCCCGTCCAGGAGGGCCTCCCCTGGGTGGTCGGGCTCCTGCTCGGGGTGCTCGCGCTCGGCCCCGGCCTCAAACGCGGGTTCATCCTCCGCTACGACATGGTCTTTGTGCCGAACCCCCCGCTCGGCCCCGTCCAGCTCGGGGCGGGGGAAGGGTTCCCGCGCGCCGTGCCCAGCGACGCTTTCGCCGCCCTCCTCTCCAAGGCGCTCCCGGCCGACATCGTCCAGTCGGTCCTGCTCCTCGCGATCTTCGTCCTCGCCTGCGCCGGAGCCGCGCGGCTCGTGCCCGGCCCACTCGCCGCCCGCCTGGCCGCCGGGGTCTTCTACGCCTGGAACCCCTTCATCGCCGAACGCCTCCTCCTCGGCCAGTGGGCCGTCCTCCTCGGCTGCGCCGGGCTGCCGTGGGCGCTGGCCGCCGCGGTGCGCCTGGCCGGGGCGAAGGACCTCCCCCGCCTGGTCACCGCGCTCGTCCCGGCGGCGGTCGGCGGGTTCTCATCGGCCGTGCTCTCCGCCCTGGTCGCCGTTCCCGCGGCGTTCGCCCGCCCCGGACCCGCCCTGCGGCGGTTCGGCTCGGCGCTGCTCGCCGTCGCCGCCGTCGCCGCGGTCTGCCTGCCCTGGCTCGTCCCGGCCCTGTCCGCGGCCGGCGGGGGCGCCCGCACCGACCCCGGGGCCGTCGACCTGTTCGCCGCCCGCGCCGACACCCCCTTCGGCGTCGCCGGGTCGCTGCTGACCCTCGGCGGCATCTGGAACGCCCAGGCCGTCCCCGACCTGTACGGCCACCCCTTCTTCGCCGCCTGCCGCCTGGCCCTGGCCCTGGCCGCCCTCGCCGGGTGGGTCCTCCTCCTGCGCCGGGGCTCCCTCGGACCGGCCGGGCCGGGGCTGACCGCCGCCGCGCTCGCCGGGTCCGCCGTCGCCCTGCTCGGCACCGTCGACCCCGGCCGCGACCTGCTGCGCGCGCTCATCGGGGCCTGGCCCGGCTTCGGTGCGCTGCGCGACGGCCACCTGTACACCCCCCCGCACGCGCTCCTGCAGGCGGTCCGACTCGGCGGAGCCGCGGCCGGGCCGGCGCCGGGCGCCGGGCGGGCCGACCGCTCCGGGGCCGTCGCCGCCGCCCTGCTCGTCGCCGCGCCGCTCATCCTCCTCCCCGGCCTGGCCTGGGGCGCCGCCGGGAGGCTGACCCCCGTCGTCTACCCGGCGGAGTGGAGCGAGGTCCAGCGCGCCGTCGACGGCGACCCCGCCCCCGGATCGGTCCTGGTCCTGCCCTGGAGCGCCTACCGGGGCCTCGAAACGGCCGGCCCCGGCCGCACCGCCGTCGTGCTCGACCCCGCCGTGAAACTGTTCGAGCGGCCCGTCGTGTGGAACGATGACCTTCGGGTCGCCGACGGCGGCACCGTGCGCGCCGCGGAGGGGGAGGACCCCGCCGCCCGCGCGGCCGCCGAGGCCGCCGCCGGGCCGGGCGGTGCGAGCGCGCCGGAGATCGGCGCGCTGGGCGTGCGGTACGTGCTCGTCGAGCGCGAGGCGCCCGACCCCACCTCCGCGGACGGCCCCCGGCACCTGAGCAAGAACAGGTTCTCGTCTGTTCTCCGCGCCTCGGAAAAGGTCCATGACGGCCCTCTGCTGACCCTCTACCGCCTCCCGGCCGCGCATGTGAACGCGGTAAAAGTGGATCTGTCGGGCTTGGAAGTTACCGGCTGGTTGGTTACAGTTGGGTCCATCCTCTGGTCCCTGATTGCATCGAGTTCTAATCTCGTTTCCATGCGTCCGCTCCGGCCGGTCGGGGCGGAGCCGCGGAAGGAGAACCCCTCGTGATCAAGATCCTCGCCGCCTGCGTGATCGGCGCGGCGCTGGCGGGTGGGCTGGCCCTGGTCGGCACCACCGTCGCCACCAATTCCTCGGCGACCGCCGAGCCGGTCAACGAGTCCCTGTACAACTACGGCGACCGCTAGCGCCGGGTCGGCGGGTGCGGCCCCTGGGGGGCCGCACCCGCCGCCGCACCCGCGCCGACGGCCCCGTTCCCGCACCGTGCTCCCATCTCCCCTTCCGACCCTTCGATCCCCTACCCCTGGTGACCGGCGTGTAGCGGTCGGTGAAAAGTGCTTTCGTCGGGGGGAGCGGGCGGAACAGGAGAGCATGTGGTCCACCCTGACCCGTACACCCCCCTCGTCCCCGACGCCTCCTACGGCCCGCCGGTGACCATGGCCCCCGAGGCCGTGCCCGACCCGCGTCCGACCCGCGCGCCGGACACCGACGCCGCCACCGGCGGCGCCACCGACGACGAGGCCGCTCTCGGCCCCCGCCTGGACGGCCGCCGCCTGGTGGTGGTCAACTGGCGCTGCCCCTGGCAGTCCACGGCCGGAGGGGCCGAGGAGTACGCCTGGCGGATCAGCCGCCACCTGGTCGGCCGCGGCGCCGTGGTCACCTTCCTCACCAGCCGCGAGCCGGGCCAGCCCCGGGTGGAGACCCGCGACGGGGTGGTCATCCGCCGGATGGGCGGAAAGTTCACCGTGTACCCGCTGGTGCTGCTGTGGCTGCTGCTCTGGCGCCGCGAGTTCCACGCCGCCCTGGACTGCATGAACGGCGTCCCGTTCTTCTCCCGCCTGGTGCTGCCCCGCCGCACCCGGGTGGTCAGCGTCGTGCACCACGTCCACGACCTGCAGTTCAACGCCTACTTCAGCCGCCCGCTGGCCTGGCTGGGCCGGTTCATCGAGTCGAGGGTCGCCTCCCTGGTCTACCGGTGCTGCACCACCGTCACCGTGTCGGAGTCCTCCCGCCGCGCCATGCGCGAGAAGCTGGGCTGGCGCGCCCCCATCGCCATCGTGCACAACGGCCGCCCGCCGCTGCAGCCGGTCGCCGGGGCCCCCGCCCGCACCCCCGGCCACCCCGCCGCGGACCTGGGCGCGCCCGCCCTGGTCAGCGTCGGGCGCCTGGTGGTGCAGAAGCGCGTCGCCCGCATCGTCGACGCCGCCGTCGCCCTGCGCGAGGAGCACCCCGGCCTGCGCGTGCACATCGTCGGCCGTGGCCCCGAGGCCGACCCCATCGCCGAGCGCATCGGGCGCGAGGGACTGCACGACGCCGTGCGGCTGCACGGATTCCTGCCCGAGGACGACAAGAACGCGGTGCTGGCCGGGGCGCTGCTGCACGTCACCGCCTCGGAGTTCGAGGGGTGGGGGCTGACCGTGATCGAGGCGGCGGCCCTCGGCGTCCCCACGGTGGCCTACGATGTCGACGGCCTGCGCGACTCGGTGCGCGACGGTGAGACCGGGTGGCTCGTCCGCGACGGCGAGGACCTGGCCCAGGTCGTCGGCAAGGCCCTGGCCGAGCTGAGCGACCCGGCGCGGGCCGCGCAGGTGCGCCGGGCCTGCCGGGAGTGGGCGTCCCGCTTCACCTGGCAGCGCAGCGGCGCCGCGATGGCCCGGATCATCGCGGACGAGATCGACGGCATCGACGGCGCAGTGCGACAGGCAGGCACAGAGGCAGGCACGTGACCTTCACCGACGGCGAGGCGGACGGCGGCCGCACCGCGGGCACCGACCAGGCCCTGGTCCGCAGGCTCAAGCTGCTGGCGGTCTGCCTGCTGCTGACCGGGGCCGCCCTCAGCCTGGACCCGCCGCTCATCGTCGGCGACACCAAGATCGACCTCACCGTCAACCCCACCGGGTTCCTGGAGCGCGCGCTCCACCTGTGGGACCCCTCCTACTTCGGGCAGATCCAGAACCAGGCCTACGGGTACTTCTTCCCCAACGGCCCCTTCCACGCCCTGCTCATCGCGCTGGACATGCCCGAGTGGATGGTCCAGCGCACCTGGATGGCGGTGCTTCTGTGCGCCGCCTTCCTGGGCACCGTCAAGGTCGCCGAGGCGCTGGGCATCGGCACCCTGAACACCCGCATCGTCGCCGGGCTCGCCTACGCGCTGGCCCCCCGGGTGCTCACCCTCGTCTCCTACAACTCCGCCGAGCTGCAGCCGATGCTGCTGCTGCCGTGGATCCTGCTCCCGCTGGTCCACGGCAGCAGGCGCGGGACCCCGCCCATGCGCGCGGCCGCGCTCTCGGCGCTGGCGTTCCTGCTGTGCGGCGGCACCAACGCCGCCTCCGAGCTGGCCGTCCTCGTCGTCCCGCTGCTGTACCTGATCACCCGCGCCCCCGGGCCGCGCAAGCGCCGCCTGCTCCTCTGGTGGCTGGCGGCGCTGTTCTGCGTGTCGTTCTGGTGGCTGGTGCCGCTGCTGATCATGGGCCGCTACGTGTGGTCCTTCATGCCCTACACCGAGGACGCGGCCACCACCACCGGCATCACCTCGCTCGTCAACGCGCTGCGCGGCGCCTCCAACTGGATGGGCTACGTCCCCTCCTCCGCCGGGCGCCCGGCGCTGCCCGCCGGGGCCGAGCTGTCCACCGAGCCGTGGCTGGTGGCGGCCACGGCGGTGGTCGCCGGGCTGGGACTGGCCGGGCTGATCTGGCGGCGCACCCCCGAGCGGCTGTTCCTGCTCACCTCGGTGCTGGCCGGGACCGCGATCGTGGTGGCCGGGTACACCGGGCAGCTCGCCGGGCCGCTCGGGCCGACCGTGCAGGGGCTCCTCGACGGCGTGCTGGCGCCGTTCCGCAACATCCACAAGTTCGACGCGCTGATCCGGTTCCCGCTGGTGCTGGGCCTGGCGCAGCTCCCGGTGGCCGTCGGCACCGACGCCGCGGCCCGCCGCGGCGGCCTGCTGCGCGCGCTCGCGCTGCCTCCGGGCACCGCCTACCGGGCCACCGCCGGCGCCTGCGCGGTGGCGTTCGCCGCGACGCTCACCCCCATCGCCACGGTCGGCATCGCCACCCCCGGCGGCTTCGAGCGCATCCCCGCCTACTGGTACGACGCCACCCGCTGGATCGACGAGCACTCCACCGGCGGCATGACCATGGCCGTGCCCGGCTCCGCGCGCGGCGAGTACCAGTGGGGCCGCCCCATGGACGAGCCCATGCAGCCGCTCCTGGACAGCCCGTGGACCAACCAGCAGATCATCCCCTGGGGCTCGGCCGGGGTCTCCCGCCTCACCCAGGAGATCGACCAGCGCATCTCCTCGGGGCGGGGATCGGAGGGGCTGGCCCAGGCGCTCGCCCGGATGGGCGTCACCCACCTCCTCGTCCGCAACGACCTCCAGCGCGGCGGCAACAACGGGGGCTGGCCCGCGCGTGTGCACGAGGCCCTGCAGGACTCCCCGGGCATCGTGCGCCGCGCCTCCTTCGGGCCGACCGTCGGGGACGACCGGGCGGTGCCCGCCTCCCGCTGGTACGACCAGCCCTACCAGGCGCTGGAGATCTACGAGGTGCGCGGCGCCGCCCCCACGGTCGGCACCGTGCCCGCCGACGGGACCATGCGGGTCACCGGCGGCCCCGAATCCCTGCTGGCCCTGGCCGAGCAGGGGGCGCTCCCCGGCGACCGGCCGGTGATCATCGGCGACGACCCGGGCGCCGAGGACATCGCCCCGCAGGACACCGTCGCCGCCGATTCGGCCCGCCGCCGCGAGATCGTCTACTCCGACGTGCGGCGCAACATCAGCGCCACCCTGACCGCCGACGAGGACTACGAGCGCGACGCCCCCGCGCCCGACATCACCGACCCCGCCTGGGACGGCTACACCGCGGTCGCCGAGGACTCCGGCATCGCCGCCGTCACCGCCTCCTCCACCGAGGCCGGGGCGGACGCCAGCCCCGGCACCCGCGACCCCGGGCGCAGCCCCTTCGCCGCCCTGGACGAGGCCCCCGACACCTCCTGGCGCTCCAGCTCCTTCAGCGGGGCCGAGGGCCAGTGGCTGGAGATCGGATTCGAGGAGCCGCGCGAGGTCGGCACCTTCACCGTCGCCTTCGAGCGGCTCGCCGGGGAGCCGCCGCCCTCGCGCATCAGCATCGTCACCGACGCGGGCCGCACCACCGCCGCCGTGGCCGACGACGACCGGCCCCAGGAGTTCACCGCCCCCGAGGGCGAGACCGGGCGCCTGCGCGTCCGCGTCGACGAGCTCGCCTACGAGCCCGAGTACCGCTTCGGCACCCGCGTGGGCATCACCTCCATCGAGATCCCGGGCATGGAGGCGTCCCGGTCGCTGGCGGTGCCGGTCCCCGAGGGCGGTGCGGGGTCGTTCTTCTTCACCGGCTCCACCGGCACCGTCCCCGGCTGCATGGAGGGCTCCCAGGCGTGGGTGTGCAACCCCGGCCTGGAGGTGCAGGGCGAGGACGCCGTGGGCATGAGCCGCACCTTCGACGTGGGGGCCGAGGCCGCCGCGCGGCCGAGCACCATCACCGGCCGGGTGGTCGCCGTCGACCCGCGCGACCTGGAGAACGCCGCCAACCGCGCGGGCGGGTACCCCGAAGTGACCTCCTCCTCCACCTCGGTGGGGCACCCGGCCGCCATCGGCCGCAACGCCTTCGACGGCGACGACGCCACCGTCTGGTACCCCGATCCGCAGGAGGACGCGCCCTCCCTGGAGGTCGACCTGGGCCGCGAGCGGGAGATCGGCGGCCTCAAGGTGGAGTTCCCCCGCCCCGACGCCGTCGCCCGCCCGATCCGCCTGACCGTCGACACCGGCACCACGGTCCGCGAGGCCTGGCTGGACGGCGACGGGTGGGTGGGCTTCGACCCGGTCGAGGCCGACGGACTCACCCTGACCTTCGAGCCGCCGGAGGGCCAGCCGCTGGAGGTCGCGCGCATCGCCCTGCCCGGCACCGACCCCCTGGAGCCGATCGAGGACGGGTCGGCCCGCACCTCCTGCGGGCTCGGCCCGGTGCTGCGGGTGAACGGCGAGCGGGTGGACACCCGCATCTCCTCCGGGACGCTGGAGGACAAGCTGGCCGGGCGCCCGCTGGGCTTCGAGAGCTGCGGGGCGGTCTCCCTCGACGAGGGGGAGGCCACGGTCGAGGTCGAGCCCGGCCGCCAGTACCAGGTGCGGTCGGTGCTGGTGGGGCCGGACGGCGGTGCGGACGGCGGCGGCCGGGAGGAGGTCGAGACCGCCGGGCCGGCCGCGGTCAACGGCTGGGGGCGCAGCGAGCGCAGCGTCGACGTCGCCGTCGACGAGGACAGCTACCTGGTGGTCAACGAGAACTTCAACGAGGGCTGGGAGGCGGTCCTCGGCGGCGACGGCGGCACGCCCCTGGAGCCCGTCCGCCTGGACGGGTGGAAGCAGGCGTGGAAGCTGCCCGCGGGCGCCTCCGGCACCGTCACCATGAACTACACGCCCGACGCCCCCTACCACGCGGCCCTGGGCATCGGGGCGGCCCTGGCGCTGCTGGTCGGCGTGCTCGCCCTCAAGGGCGGCGTCCCCGTGCCCGCGCGCCTGCGGCGCCGCGCCCGCACCGCGCCCGCCTCGGCCCTCCTGCCCGACGCGCTCCCCGCGCGCATCCCGCGCGCCCCCCTGGCCCTGCTCGGCCCGCTCTACGGGGCCTGGGTGGCCGGTGCCGCCGGGGCGGCGGTCATGGGCGGCGTGCTGCTGGCCGTGTGGTGGCTGGGCCGCGCCCCGTCGAAGAACCTCAAGCACGCCAAGCCCGGCCGCCCGACCCTCGGCGGCACCCTGCTGCGGTGGACCGCCGGTCCGTGGACCATCCTGGCGTTCCTCGCCGCCGCCGGGGTGAGCACGGCGGCCGGGACCTACCTCGCCATGTACCTGCCGTTCCACGACGTCAGCGGCCTGCTCAGCGATCCGCTGCGCGGGTGGGTCGCCCAGCTGCTGTGCCTGCCCGCGCTGGCCCGCCTGGTGCTGGCGCTGGGCGAGGCCCCGCGCACCTCCGGCATGGAGCCCGGCCGCGGCCCCGCCCCCGGGACCGCGGCGGTGCGGGAGCGGCCGGCCGGCGGCCGCGAGGTCCAGGAGGTGCGGGCATGAGGCGCCGTCCCACCGGGGCCGCCCTGGCCCGCCAGGGCGCGGTGATCGCGGTCGCGCTCGGCGTCTTCCTGCTGACGTCGGCGCTGATGCTGCGGTTCTACGTCTACGACCAGCTCGCGGTGATCGGGCCCCGCACCGACCTGACCCTGCGGATGACCGACCCGGAGGCCGACTACCTGGACACTTCCACCTGGAGCACCCGGGAGGGGCGCGAGGTGGTGCGCACCACCGAGATCTCCGGCGGCGCGGCCGCGGGCAACGACGGCTGGGCCACCTGGGAGGTGTCGGTGGACACCGCCAGCGGCTCGGCGATGATCGGCCACATGGACCGCCGGGTGGTGGTCGACCGGGCCACCGGCCGGGCGGTGAACTGCTGCGGCGAGCACGTGGACGGCGACCGGGCGGTGCGCCAGGCCGGGCTGGTGCTGTACTGGCCGGCCGGGGCGGACACGGGGGACCGGCCGCTCTACGACGCCGACGTGCGCTCCGCACCGGCCATGCGCTACCAGGGCGACGACGAGGTGGCCGGGGTGCCGGTGCGGCGCTACACGCAGACGATCCCGCCCACCCAGGTGCCCGGCTCGGCGCGCCCGGTGCCCGCGCGCGCTCTGGGACTGGACCGTTCGGGAACCGTCGAGGCGTCCCGCTGGCTGGAACTGGAGCGCACCTACTGGGTGGAGCCGGTCTCGGGCCGCGTCGTCTCGGCCGAGGAGTCGCGCCGCGAGACGCTGCGCACCGAGGACGGCCGCGGGGAGCGGCTGTTCCTGGACGTGGACCTGGAGACCGATCCCGGCCTGGTGGCGGCCTTCGCCGAGGAGGCCGACGGGCTGCGCTTCACCTTGCGCGCGGTGCGCACCTGGGCGCCGATCGGCCTGGGGGCGCTGGGCGGCCTGGTGCTCGCGTCCGCCCCGCTGCTGGCCCTGCGCGCCGCCCGCAAGGCCGACGAGGAGGAGCAGGACTCAGCTCCGCTTGCGGAGGACCAGAAGCAGGTTCCAGGTGACGATCTCGCGCACGCCGGGAACGGCCACGATGGGCTTCATCCATGACGGGAGGTAGCGCGGCAGGACGTCCACGGCCTCAACGTCGTGCTTGCCGCGCAGCCATCGCAGCATCTCCGCCGCAGACACCGCGAACATGGTCCGGCCGAAGTCGTTCTTGGGGCGGCGCCCGTTCTTTCGCGCGAAGCGTTCGGCCGCGTACCGGCCGCCCAGGAAGTGCCACGGGGACGTCTCGTGGCCGCCCCAGGGGGACAGCCACAGGGTGTACGACAGGTACACCAGCCCGCCCGGGCGGGTCACGCGCACCATCTCGTCGGCCATGCGGCGCGGGTCGGGGACGTGCTCCAGCACGTTGGAGGAGAAGCACACGTCCACCGAGCCGGTCCGCAGCGGCATCTCCAGCGCGCTGCCGAGAAGGGCGGTGTCCGGCAGCGCGCCGTCGCGCAGGCGCATCTCACCGGCGTCGGCGTCCACGCACACGCAGCGCGCGCCCTGCGCCCTCAGCTCGTCGGCGAAGTACCCGGGCCCACCGCCCACGTCGACCACCACGGCCCCGTCCAGCGGCGTGTACCGGAGGAGCTGGGACACCGTGTCCCGGGCGAGCGTCCCGTAGAACAGGTCGGGGTCGGTCTGCTCCTTGCGGAACGCCGAGAACAGTGCCGCCGACCGCCCGAGGGTCGCGCGGAACGGGGGCGGCGCGCTCATGCGTCCTCCCCGTTGGACGGGACGGCGTCAGTGGGGACGGCGGCGAAGTGCTTCAGGTGCCGCCAGTGGTCCCCGCCCCAGTACTCGTCGGAGGCGGTGATGCGCGGTGCGGGCCGCCCCGCGGCGCGCGCCCCGGCCTCCAGCTCGGCGGTGATCCGGCCGGCCGTCCAGGTGTGCATGCGCATCGGCGCCGGGTAGCGCAGCACCACCCGCTGGGCGAACCGGATCAGCGGCCAGGGCGCGTACCGGAAGACCAGCCCCTTGAAGGTGGGGCGCTCGCGCTCGGGGACGCCCAGCACCAGCGCCGCCCCGGGGCGCGCCACCCGGGCGAACTCGCGCAGGTAGGCCGCCGCGGCCTCCGGCGGAAGGTGCTGCAGCACCAGGTCGGTGTAGACCAGGTCCACCGAGGCGTCCGGCAGCATCCGCAGGTCGGGGCCGGTGTTCAGGACGAACTCGATGCGGCCGCCGCTGCGGTCCAGCGCGTGGGCGCGCTCCAGCATCGGCTCGGAGATGTCCACGCCCACCACCGAGGAGAACCGGCGGGCCAGGGCGTTGGACAGGCGCCCGGCCCCGCACCCGAAGTCCAGGGCGCGGCCGGGGGCGGGGGCGATGCCCAGCTCCTCCAGGCGGCCGAGCGCGGTGGCGACCTCGTCCTCGCCGGTGGCCAGGAACTCCTCGGCGTCCCACCGCCCGCCGCGCTTGTCCGGGTCGACGCAGACCGCCCACAGCGGCTCGTCGGCGCCGAGCCGGGTCCAGTCCCGGCGGACCTCCTCCAGGCTCACGCGGGCGTCCTTCCGTCACGGTACGGCGGTGCCCGCCGACCTCATGGATCCTGTTCTCATCCGCCCCTGGTTACCTGCGGGTATCGCCCCTGTACCAGGGATGATCATCACGAGAGGCGGTGGAACGTGTTGTATTGTTTCACTCCCTTACACGGTGACGTCAACCGGTCGGCCCCCGGGCCGGGGAAGTGAGCGGCATGCGTGCGACCGAGGACGCGCCCGACGGACGGGCGCCCCAGGGCGAGGACGGCCCGGCTCGGGACGGTACCGGAGGCGGAGGGACGGACCCCGGCGGGCCGACGGCCGCGCAGCGGGTCTCGGCGGCCCTGTCCCACGGGCTCCGCGACCGGATCGTCCTCGTCGGCGGCGCCCTGGCCGTGGTCTCCCTCGTCCTCAAGGCCTACGTGCTGCGCGAGGCCTACTTCATCGAGGACGACTTCCTGTTCGTCGGGGCCGCCGACAGCGGCGGCCTCACCGTCCAGTACCTGACCGACCTGCACAAAGGCCACTTCATGCCGGGGGCCAAGCTCCTGGCCTACATCCAGACGGCCATCGCCCCCTACAACTGGCCGCTGACCGCCGGAGTGATGCTGGCCTTCCAGGCCGGGGCGTTCGCGGGCCTGTTCCGGCTGCTGTGGGTGCTCTTCGGCCGCCGCTGGGGCATCGTCCCCCCGCTGGCCGCCTTCCTCTTCGCCCCGCTCACCGTCCCCGTGCTCGCCTGGTGGTCGGCGGCGCTGAACGCCGTTCCCTTCCAGCTCGCCATCGTGCTGGCGCTGCTGTGGACGGTGCGCTACCTGCGCAGCGGGGAGGCGCGCTTCGGCTGGATGGCGGCCGGGGCCGTGGTGCTCGGCATGGCCTTCTCGGTCAAGGCCCTGTTCCTGCCGCCGCTGCTGTTCGCGGTGGCCGCGGCCTTCGTCGTGCAAGGGCGGCTGCCGGGGGTGCTCTGGCGCACCCTCGACCGC
Organism: Nocardiopsis suaedae; assembly: GCF_027706745.1. GTDB lineage: Bacteria > Actinomycetota > Actinomycetes > Streptosporangiales > Streptosporangiaceae > Nocardiopsis_A > Nocardiopsis_A suaedae. Next base: position 31,488 of record NZ_JAQFWP010000039.1, read on the forward strand.
GACATGCCCTTCTGGATCGGCATGGCGCTGCTCAGCGTCGGGCACGGGCTGGTCTACCTGTCGCTGCAGGACACCGCGGGCGGTGAGGGCGCCGGGCGGCCCGACGGCGACACGTCGCTGGCCATGGCGCGGCGCCTCCTCGGCGAGACCTTCCCGGCCGGTGCGGCGGGCGGGCCGCTGGAGTGGGGCCCGGTGACGCCCTCCGGCGGCCTGGCCCAGCCCGAGGCCTGGGTGGTGGCGGCCGCGTGGACGGCCATCGGCCTGCTGGTCGCGGTCAGCCTCCTGCTGCGGCACCGGGCCTGGCGCGCGTGGGCGCTGCTGGCCGGGTACCTGGTGGTGGTGGACGTGCTGCCCACGCTCATCGCCCGCGGCCGCTACGAGGAGATGGTGGGCTACGACCCGCGCTACGTCGCCGACGCGGCGCTGGTCTTCGCCATCGTGCTGGCCCTGGCCTTCCTGCCGACCGAGGAGGAGGCCGAGGCCGCCTCCGAGGGCGGCGGGAGCGTGTACCGCAGGAGCGCGCCGCCCGAGCGCACGCGGCAGGCGGCGCTGGCCGCGGCGACCGCCACGGCGGTGTTCGTCGGGGTCGGCGGGTACTCCGCCTACTCCTTCGCCGACACCCTCTCCGGCGACCGGGTGCGGTGGTACCTGGACACCGTCCGCGCGTCCATGACGGGGGTCCCGGCCGACGCCGGGATCTACCCGCGGCCCGTGCCGCAGGACATCGTGCTGCCGTGGAACGGCGACCGGCGGCTCAGCTCGAACGTGCTCAGCCCGCTGGCCCCCGACGGGCTGGCCGACCGCATCCGCGACCCGCGGCCCGCCGACACGGCCATGGTGTTCAACGACGCCGGGTACCTCGTGGGGGCGCGACCGTCGCAGGAGCGGAGCGCGGTGTTCGGCCCGCCCGAGGACGAGGAGTGCATCGTCACCTTCGGCGGGCAGACGCTGTGGGACGTGGAGACCTTCGGCGGGCCGTCGATGGTGCTGGCCGTGCGCTACGAGTCCGAGAAGGACACCCAGCTGCACGCGGTCATCGGCGACACCTGGGAGACCACGACCCTCCCGGCGGCGCCCGACGGCGGGTCCTGGTACCTGCCGCTGTCCGGGGCCGGGGCGCAGCTGTCGCTCGGCACCGAGGAGGACGCCCTGTGCATGACCTGGGTGACCTATGGGCCGCTGGAGCCGGTCACCGGAGGGGACCCGTGGGGCGCTCAGGAGGACGGCGATGAGGACGGCGACGACGGGTCCGGCGACGAGGACGGCGAGGGCTCCGGCGACTGACGCCCGGTCAGGCTCGGCTTGGGGCGCTTGGGCGCCCCGGCCGGGCGCACCCGGCCGGCCAGGCGCTGGCTCGGCTCCTCCACGAACCGGTGGGTGAGGGCCGCCAGCAGCACCGTTCCCGCCGTCACCGGCACCATGTCCAGCCAGAACGAGCCGGTGAAGATCTCCTGCCCGGTGAACGACCGCCACGAGTACAGCACCACGAACTGCCAGATGAAGATGCCGTAGGACACCTTCCCCAGGAAGAGGCTGAGGCGGTGCGAGAGCACCGTCTCCAGCCAGGCGCCGCCGCGCCACCGGTGCGCGCGCGGGGCGGAGCCCGGCTCCGGCATGACCGCCACCGGGGCGATGATGAAGAACGCGAACCCCATGGCGGTGACCGTCGCGAACACCGAGATCCACAGGCCGTCCGTGCCGACGAAGCGCGGGCCGCCGGCCGGGGTGGAGTTCAGGGCGTACAGGATCGCGGCCAGGACCCAGCACAGCGTGGCGTTGGCATACAGGGTGCGGCACAGGCGGCGCACCGGGCCGTCGGGGCCCTTCTCCCGCCAGGCCCACTCGGTCAGCACCGCCAGGGCCATGCCGACCGCGAAGAGGCCCAGCGTCCGGGGCAGCCACGCGTTCATGTAAGGGCGCGGCTCCGGGTAGAACTGCGGCAGGAACGCCAGCAGCCCCAGGACCGACAGGGCGCCCAGGCCCACGAGCAGCCGCCGCGCGCGCTTGCCGGGGTCGCTCCCGCGCGCCGCGTACCGGGTCAGCACCAGGGCGATCAGGGGGAGCAGCGCGTAGAAGCTGACCTCCACGCACAGGCTCCACATCTGGCCCAGCCCGTAGGGGCCGGTGCCCACCCACCAGGGGTCGGTGTTGTAGGTGAAGGTCAGGGTGAGGACCTCGACCCAGGGGCGCACCGCGTCGAGCTGGTCGCGCGACCAGATGAGCAGGGCGACGACGGCCACCAGCCAGTACGCCGGGAGCACGCGCAGGGCGCGCTTCCACAGGTAGACGCGGACGTCGGGGCCGCGGGTGCCGTCCAGGCAGGCGCGCACCCACGGGCGGAACAGCAGCAGCCCGGACAGCGCGAAGAAGAGCGGGACCGCCAGCTCGGCGGCGGACAGCAGGGCGCCGCGCACACCGGGCTCCAGGGCCGCGCCGGTCTCCACGGCGACGTGGAAGACGAGCACCATCAGGGCGGCGATCGCGCGGATCCCGTCCAGCGGCGCGTTGTGCCCGCGGACCTGCGGAAGGGGGGCTCGGGGGACGGCGCTGACCTGCAGCGGCGCCGCCGCGCTCACCGGCGCACCCGGCTCTGGATCAAACTAGAACCTGTTATAAACATTCGGACACGCCCTGGTGACGCTGGCCACTACTGGGGAGTACTCTACCCGAAACTGAAGCAAGTTCCAGATCTGTCCCATTCCGCCCGGGAGGGCTCATGCGCCGCACCGTCGCCGCCGTCTGCATCGCATTGGGGGTCTTCAGTCTGGTGCTGGCCCCTCTCATGCGATTCTGGATGGCCAGCGCCGTGATGAAAACCCCGATGGACTACTACAGCGAGAAAGTCGTCCGCGGGGAGAACGTCACCTACTTCAGCGCCGAGGAGCTGGAGCTGATCGAGGGCGCGACGGTCGAGGGCTACACCACCCTGCGCGCGGACGTGGCCGCCAGCGACTCCGACACCGTGGTCTGGGACCAGTTCACCTGGATCGAGGACATCGACCGGGACTTCGCCATCACCTCCTCCTCCCGGCGGGCCGGCCACGACCGCGTCACCGGCGAGGCGGTGGACTGCTGCGACGCCTCGGTCAACGAGGAACCGGTCGCCCAGACCGGCCAGGCGTTCAAGTTCCCCTTCCTCACCGAGAAGAAGGACTACGAGTTCTTCGACGCCACGGCCAAGGAGACCGAACCCATCGAGTTCGCCGGCGAGGAGGAGGTCGAGGGCGTCACCACCTACAAGTTCGTCCAGGAGATCGAGCCCACCAAGGTCGGCGAGCGCGAGATGCCCCGGTCGCTGCTGGGCATGGACGGCGACGGCGACGTGGTGACCGACGAGATGTACAGCGTCACCCGCACCTACTGGATCGAGCCGACCAGCGGCGCGCCCATCACGGTCACCGAGGAGCAGCACCGCGGCGCCTTCGTCGACGGCGAGGAGCGGTTGGTCCTCTTCGACGGCGACATGCGCATGACCGACGAGACGGTCCAGGCCAATATCGACAACGCCGAGCAGGGGATGACGATGATCCCGCTGCTGCGCACCGTCCTGCCGCTCGTGCTCCTGGCGGCCGGGGCCGTGCTGGTCGGGGTCGGCGCCGTGCTGTGGCTGGTGGGCGGCGGCAGAGGCGGCGCCGCGGCGGCCCGGCACGGGTAGGGCGGACGTGAACGCGGCCGGGACCGGAGCGCAGGCGCGGGCGGCGGCGCAGGACGGCGCGCCCGCGCCCCGCACCGGCACGGCGCGGGCGCTGCTGCGGGCCGCCCGCCCCAAGCAGTGGCTGAAGAACCTGCTGGTCTTCGCGGCGCCGGGGGCGGCCGGGGTGCTCTTCGACCCCGCCCCGCTCGCTTGGGCGCTGGTGGCCTTCGCCGCGTTCTGCCTGGCCGCCAGCGGGACCTACCTGCTCAACGACGTCCGGGACGCCGAGGCCGACCGGGCGCACGAGCGCAAGCGGCACCGGCCCGTCGCCTCCGGTGCGGTACCGGTGCCGCTCGCCCTGGGCGCGGGGGCGGCGGCGGTCGCCGCCTCCCTGGGGGCGGCGGGCGCGGCGGCCGCGGCCACCGGGCGGTACGCGCTGCTCGCCGTGCTCGTGGCGTACCTGGTCCTGACCACCGCCTACACCTACGGGCTCAAGCGCGTCACCATCGCCGACATCGTCGCCGTGGCCGGGTGCCACGTGCTGCGGGCGCTCGCCGGGGGCGTGGCCGTGGGGGTGCCCTTCACCAGCTGGTTCCTCATCGTGGTGTCCCTGGCGGCGCTGCTGGTGGTCGTCGGCAAGCGCGAGGCCGAGCTGCGCAACCCCCGCGCCGGGGACGGGCGCACCGCGCTGCGCGGGTACACCCGCTCCTACCTGGTGCAGATCCGCACCATGGCCTCGGCCGCCATGATCGTCACCTACTGCCTGTGGGCGCTGGACGGCCAGGGGCAGGGCGGCGTCCCGCCGTTCCACGCGGCGAGTATCGTTCCGTTCATCGTCTTCGTGCTCCGCTACCACCTGCTGGTCGACCGCGGGGTGGGGGAGGAGCCCGAGGAGATCGCGCTGCGCGACCGGCCCCTGCAGCTGTGCCTGCTGTCGCTGGCCGCCCTGGTCGGCCTGGGCGTGTACCTCGGATGACCGACCGCATCGGATGACCGACGGCAGGAGGGGTGCCCCGTGCGGACCCGACGCCGGCTGCTGACCGGGTGGGGCAGGACCGCCCCCACCGCGGCCACCGTGGTGCGCCCGCGCACGCCCGAGGAGGCGGCCGCCGTCCTCCGCGGAGCGGGGCCCCGCCCGGACGGCCGGGACCAGGGGCGCGGGCTCGGGCGGGGGGCGATCCCGCGCGGGCTGGGCCGGTCCTACGGCGACGCCGCCCAGAGCGCGGGCGGGCTGGTGCTGGACTGCGCGGAGCTGGCGCCCGGGTTCCGGCTCGACCCCGCCGAGGGCACCGTGACCGCCGCGTCGGGCACCCGGCTCAGCGACCTGATGGCCCGCCTGCTCCCGCTCGGCCGGTTCCTCCCGGTCACGCCGGGGACCCGGCAGGTGACCGTGGGCGGGGCGATCGCCGCCGACATCCACGGCAAGAACCACCACCGGGACTCCTCCTTCGGGGCGCACGTGCGGGAGCTGACCCTGGTCACCCCGGACGGCGCGGAGCGCGTGTGCGGACCCGGCCGCGACCCCGACCTCTTCTGGGCCACGGTCGGAGGGATGGGGCTGACGGGCGTCGTCACCGAGGCGCGGTTCGACGTGCCGCCCGTGGAGACGTCGATGATGCGGGTGGACACCGACCGGACGCGCGACCTGGACGAGGCGCTGGAGCTGATGGCGGCCACCGACGACCGGTACCACTACACGGTGTGCTGGGTGGACCTGCTGGCGCGGGGGGCGTCCACCGGGAGAGGGGTGCTGACCCGGGCGCACCATGCGGGCATCGACGAGCTGTCGGCCCGCGCGCGCCGGGACCCGCTGGGCTTCTCGCCCCGGGCCCTGTTCACCGCGCCGAAGGGCGTCCCTTCCGGGCTGCTGAACACGTGGTCGGTCCGTGCGTTCAACACGGCCTACTACGCCAAGGCGCCGAAGAGGGGGAGGGACGAGATCCAGCCGCTGGGGTCGTTCTTCCACCCGTTGGACGCGGTGCGGGACTGGAACCGCGTCTACGGGCCGTCGGGGCTGGTGCAGTACCAGTTCGTGGTGCCGTTCGGGGCCGAGGACACCCTGCGCTCCATCGTCGCCCGGCTGTCGGCGGCGGGCGCGCCGTCGTTCCTGGCGGTGCTCAAGCGCTTCGGCGAGGGCACGCGCGGCCCCCTCTCCTTTCCCCGGCCGGGCTGGACGCTCGCCCTGGACCTGCCGGCCTCCCTGCCCGGCCTGGCCCGCCTGCTCGACGGGTTCGACGAGAAGGTGCTGGAGGCCGGGGGAGCGATCTACCTGGCGAAGGACTCAAGGGCGAAGGCGGAGACCGTCCACGCGATGTACCCGCACATGGACGAGTGGAGGACGGTCCGCAAACGCGTCGACCCGGACGGCGTCCTGGTGTCGGACCTGTCCCGGCGTTTGGATCTGTAGGGGGCTTGGAGCCCCGCAGGTTCGCGTTCCGCCGGTCCGCGTGGACGGTCTCGCGTCACGTGATCCGGAGCAGGACCCACTTGTTCGGGTAGGGCCCCGAGAAGTCCTCACTGCCTGCTTCGAAGCGGTTCTTTCACCACGCCAGGTGGCCACAAAGACCCTGCCCCGCCCCTCTCGGCGATGATCTCGACGATAGTGCTGCCAAAATCGCCAGAATGGCAGCACCATCGTCGAGATCATCGCTGCAAGGGCGCACCGGCCCGCCGACCGCCGGTTCGTCGGGGTCCTGATTTCCGCGCAGCGCCTCGTCGGCGGCGATGATTTCCTGGTACCACTGCCGATGGACCTTGTATGTGCGGTCGAGCTCGATCTCGTGGTACAGCCCGGTCGGCTTGCCGAACCAGAAGTCGCGGGGGAGGCGCTGCGTTTCGCGACCGCCCACGATGAGGATCGCCCGGTCGGTGACCACGATCCACTCCGCCGGCCACGTGAAGATCCCCGAACCCTTGATCGTCAGGAAACCCGTCTGGATCTGCTCCCCGGTCTCCAGATGCGGATCCGCGAGGGTGGAAATCTTCTCGGCTCGTCGTTCCTTGTAGCCCACAGCATTCCTCCGGCACGCATGGTCTGAATCGCTGATTCGTGTGCAATGGGCGGCGGGTCTCCAGGGCTCCGTCGGATCTCCGGTACGGAAATCCACGTGGCGCGCAGCCTGCGCACCGTACCAACGCGCAGACAGGAGGAGTTAGAGGGGTTCGACGCCGTTGGGCTTCCTGAAGAACGTCACGCCGATCGCCGTGGCAACAGCCGATCCGGGGCTCGCAGCCATGCCTGTTGCGCGCCGTCGGCGGTCACCGTGAGGCCGAACTCCTCAACGCCGGGGCGACCCTGCCGCTCCCACCACGTCCACGCCGCTTCGACGTCGTCCCAGAGGGAGCGCGGTCCGGACTGGTGGACCCGGCCCGTGCCCGTGTCGCCGTCGAAGACCGCCGCCGCCCAGGACCGATCGGACAGGCCGTAGACCCAGACGACCGTGCGGTGCTCGTCGTCATGGCGCACGTGGACCGCCTCATCGACCAGCAGGCCGAGCACGAAGGCAGGTGATCCGTAGGGGTCCTTCGGCGCGATGTCATCGGCGGTCAGGGATGTCGTCGAGGTCCGTCCCGGCCAGTCGTGAACGTGCCTGTCTCCGCCGGGCCATGCCAGCCTCTGCGACCGCGCCTTCATGAACTGCACCGGTCCCGTGAAGCGGCCCGAAGCGCTCAGCCCGTCCTCTGCGACGACCAACCGCGCCACGGCGTCCTGGGGCGAGAAGTCGGTTCCCCAGGGCACCAGGAGGATGCCGCCCGGGCGGGTCTGGGTCACCCAGGTAGCCGGAACCGTGCGCAGGCCGAAGGTCGCGATCACCCGGTCGAAGGGTGCGCGGTCCGGGGCGCCGAGCAGTCCGTCGCCAGCCACGACGTGCACGTCCCCGCCGACCCGGCGGAGGTTGTCCCTGGCGGCGCGCGCGATCTCCGGATCGGCCTCGATGCTCGTCACCGCGTGCGGTCCGAGCCGGTGGGCGAGCAGGGCCGCGTTCCATCCGGTGCCGGTCCCCAGTTCCAGGACGGTCATCCCGGGGTGGGCGTCGAGGTCGCGCAGCATGGAGGCCACGACCGAAGGCATCGACGCCGAAGAGGTGGGGACCGTGCCGTGCCGGGGCGACCCGTATGCGCCGTCGTCCCATTGCACGGTGATCGGTGCATCGGCTGTGGCCCAATAGGTCCATGACTCGGGCGACGCCGTGCGGTCCACCAGGCTGCTCTGCCCGGTGCGGGTGTCGAAGGCCCACATCTTCTCAGGGAGGAATGCGGACCGGGGCAGCTCTTTGAAGGCCGGTGCCCACTCGGGGGTCAGCGCGCCCGCCTCCAGAAGCATGCTGATCAGTTCTTCGGAGGCGGGCACAGGGGGCATGCTCACTTCTCGTGCCTGCCGGGCGGCGGCGGGGGCGGTGGTGGCGGCTTCGGCATGTCCTTCGGAGGGCCTTCATGCTTGGCCATCGGTCACCTCTCAGGGGGCGTGGTCGTCAGGCGAAGGAGGAGTCGGGAGCCGGAGAGGCTTCCGTTCATGATTCCCGGTCGCCGGGGGCGGGGCACTCGTCTTCGCGAAGTAAGCGGGTGGGTGCGGACGAGGGAGGACCGCCCGGCGAGGGACCCACGAACCCTCGCCGGGCGGGTGGCCGCCGCTGCCCTCCGAACTGGGCGGCCGGGGAGCCGTCGGCCCGGGGGTCGACTGGGCCGACAGCGGGTGCGGGAGGTCAGGCGCGCGGTGTTCTCGCGAATCGGCAGCCGGTCGGACGCGGCTGTGGAGGAGTTCCACGCGCCACGGTCGGGGACGCCCTGGGGGCGGGGGCCGGGGCGGCCGGTTCCGCGAGGTGGCGACGCTCCCCGGACGCCTGGTCCGCGTCGTGGGCCTGGTGGGGGCCGGGCGTCGGCGGCAGGCGGCGCAGGCGGTCGTCGGCCTGTTCGAGGGCGGCGGCGAAGGACGCCAGGTCATGGCAGGCGACCTCGAAGTCGTGCCGGGCGTGCTGGGCGGTGAAGAGCAGCGCCGCGCCGTCGGTGGTGTAGCCGAGTCCCCAGGCAGGGGCGTAGTGCAGGGCCAGTTCGACGAAGCGGGCGTAATCGCCGCCTTCGAGCCGGGGGAGCGTGTAGGAGACGCTCATCGGGCCACCTCCGGCCGGACCGCCAGCAGCTCGCGGACGAGCGGGGCGAGCTCGGCGCGGAGCGCGTCGAGGCCGTCGTTGTGGGCGGGGCCGCCGGGTCGGGGCCGTGCGTGACGGCCACGCGGGCGCGGGGGCCGCGGCGTCGTCAGCAGGGACCATAGAGACCGCAGGTAGGACATGGTTCCCCCAAGGGGATCGGCCGGATGGGTGGTCCGGCATGGGATCGAGTTGCCACCAAGGATGCAATGTAGCCGCTACGTTTTCAAGGAGATCAATGTAGAAAGTAAAAAGTACCGTAGGTATCGTAGAGGGTGAAATGTCCAATTCTGATTGGCGCGGATACGCTGGACCAGCTCGTGAAGATGGGGGTGCGATGCCGGACAGTCCAACGATCAAGCGCCGTCAGCTGTCGAACGAGCTGCGGCGCTTGCGCGCGGCGGCGGGGATGACGGTGGAGGAGGCCGCCGAGCGTCTGGAGTGGTCACGTGCGCGCCTCGGGCACATCGAGACGGGGCGCCGAAAGAAGCCGCTGGTGACAGACGTTCGAGCGCTGCTGGAGCTCTACAGGGTCAGCGACGAGCGTGAGCGTGAGGCGATCCTGGGGTTGGCGCGTGCGGCGCGCGAATCCGGTTGGTGGACCCGCTACGACGACGTTTTCACGGGGCGCTTCCCCGGATTCGAGGCCGCCGCCCGGAGCATCGGCACCTATCAGCCCGCGCTGATCCCCGGACTGCTGCAGACCCCCTCCTACATCCGAGCGATCACCGAGGCCACGCTCATTTACGATGCGGACGACGTGCAGCGGGTCATCGACGCGCGGCGGCAGCGGCAGGCCATCCTCACCGACCCGGACCAGCCGGAGCTGTGGGCCGTCATCGATGAGGCCGCGCTGCTCCGCCTCGGTGGCGGTGCGATGATGCGTGAGCAGGTCGAGTACCTGGTCAGCGTGGCCGAAGACCGATCGAACTCGGTCACGGTCCAGGTGCTCGGCATCGAAGCGGGCCTTCACGCGGGAATCGGAGGCCCCTTCGTACTTCTTGACTTCGACGAAGGCATGAACCCGCTCGTGTACATCGAGACCGATACGGACGGTCTCTATCTGGAGGAGGCGGCCGAGGTTGAGCGGTACCGCAGACTCCTCCTCCACATCCAGGTGGCCGCGATGAAACCGCCCCGGTCCTTGGCCTACCTGAAGAGCAAGCTTGCGTAGAGAGAAGCCATGAACTCGATCATCATCAATGAGGTGTCCGGCCGGTTCCGCAAGTCCTCGTACTCGAAGACGAACGACTGCGTCGAGGTCGCGGACGCCCCCGGAACGAGCGCGATGCGCGACACGAGGCATCGTGACCTCGGCTCCCTGCACTTCGGCTCGCCCGAGTGGCAGGCGTTCATCGAGGCCGCGAAGCACGGCGAGATCTGACCCTCTGGTGCGGACGCAGGAGAGGCCCCGCCGATTCCGGCGAGGCCTCTTCGAACTCGATCCCGCAGGGAGTCTAGCCGCCGCTTTTCGCTGCGTATAGCCCGGTGTGCCGCGCCGTACACAGCGTGCCCGGCTTTGTCGGTGCCGTCTGCGAACATGTCCCAGGACCGACGGAGCGTCCCCGGGAGGCGGGCGGGCATGGACCGCTACGACGTCAAGCGCGACCTCAAGCACCTCTACGCGCCCAAGAACACCGACTGGGCCCTCGTCGACGTGCCCCCGCAGCGGTTCATCGCCGTCGACGGGCGCGGCGACCCCAACACCAGCGCCGCCTACGCCGGTGCCGTCGAAGCGCTCTACTCCGTCGCCTACACCGCCAAGTTCGCCGCAAAGCGCACCCTCGGCCGGGACTTCGTCGTCGCCCCGCTCGAAGGGCTCTGGTGGGCCGACGACCCCCGCGTGTTCATCACCCGCGACAAGGACGCCTGGCGGTGGCGCATGCTCATCTGCCTCCCCGCCTGGGTCCCCGACGGCCTCGTCGAGGACGCCAAGGCGGCCGCGCAGGACAAGAAGGGCCTTCCCGCGATCGCGGACGTCCTGCGGGTGGACCTGCACGAGGGCACCGGCGCCCAGCTCCTGCACATCGGCCCCTACGACGACGAGGGCCCCGCCCTCGCCCGCCTGCACGACGAGTACCTCGCCGCCAACGGCCTGCGCATGACCGGCCACCACCACGAGGTCTACCTCAGCGACCCGCGCCGCACCGCCCCCGCCAGGCTCAAGACCGTCCTCCGGCAGCCCGTCGCGCCGGACGCTCAGGAGGCCTGACCCCCGGAGCCCTCCTGCTCCGCCTCCTCTCCGTGCTCCTCATCGCTGCGCTCCTCCTCGAAGAGCTCCCGGCGCTCGCGCTCCCGCTTGCTGTACGCGGCGGCGCGCACCGCCGCCTCGCTCTCGAAGGTGGACCCCAGCGCCCCGGCCACCGTCCCCATGGAGCTGGCCATCCAGACGATGAGCAGGTACTCCTTCACCCCGGTCGGATGCCCCAGCACGGACTCCATGAAGGAGGCGTCGATGACGACGAGCGCCTCGGCCAGCGTCACCGTGAACAGCAGGGCGTACATGCACAGCACGCCCACTCCCACCGTGCAGATCGTGGACGCGTTGTACAGCATCACCTCCCGGCGCAGGCGCTCGCCGTCCGGCTCCTCCCACAGCCCGTTGTAGGCGATCAGCCAGGCGGCCAAGGCGACCACCGCGAACACGTTGAGCAGGGCCGTCCGCGCCGGGTGCAGCGTGTCGGCCATCTGCCAGATCGAGTTGTAGAAGACGCCGAAGGAACTGGTGGCCACCGCCGCCGCGATGGCGCTGGACAGGCTGGGCAGCAGCCGCCACGGGCGGTTGGCGCGCACCATCCCCGTCAGCAGCCGCACCTTGCCGCGGGTGCCGACCAGCTCCAGCGACTCGTCCATGGACTCCGGGTCGGGCGAGGTGAAACGCCGCGCCGACGACGGGGGCGGCGCCGGCCGCCTCCGCCCTTCCGTGCGCCCCGGCGGGCCGCCGCACGTCCCGCCGTACAGCCTCCCCACCAGGTGAATGACGGTCTGGCGGACCCGCCGGAAGGACAGCGGCCACCCCGCTGCCGGGACCGACACCAGGCCGGCCCGCGCGCCCGTGTCGATGCTGGCCAGCAGCGGCCGGGTGCCCACCCGCCGGGGCAGTTCGGTCAGCGCGACCAGCAGGTCCCAGCCCTCCCGGCGCCGCAGCCGGCGCGCGGTCGAGGCGAGGGGGATGTCGCCGTGCTCGTCCAGCGGCAGCGGGTCGGGGCGCGTGCACACCCGCCACTCCACCGCGCCGCCGACGGCGAGGGACAGCTCGCGGGGCAGCCGGTCCGCCAGCCGCTCCGCCATCTCGGCGGGCAGCCCGGGGTCGCAGACGAGGCCCACGACGACCGCGCCCCGCGCCTCCCGGTCCCCTTCCGCATCGCCCATCGGCCTGCCCCCCGGCGCCCCTCACCTGCACGGTCAGCACTTCCACCCCGCTGATCACCGCACTACCCCAGGGGCGGGGCGCCGACGCACGGCGTCAGCCGGTCCGCCGCACTAAGCCAGCGTCCGCACCGGCGCGCCGTCCAAGAAGGCCGCGATGTCCTCCACCGCCTCGCCGTAGAACGTCCGGTAGTTCCGCTCGGTGACGTAGCCGAGGTGGGGCGTGGCCAGCACGTTGGGAAGCGTGCGCAGCGGGTCGCCGTCCGGGACGGGCTCGGTGTCGAACACGTCCAGCCCGGCCCCCGCGATCCGGCCCTCGCGCAGGGCGGCCAGCAGCGCCGCGCGGTCGACGATCCCGGCGCGGGAGGTGTTGACCAGGTAGGCGTGCGGCCGCATGGCGCGCAGCTCCGCGTCCCCGAGCAGGCCCCGGGTGCGCTCGGAGAGCTGCAGGTGGACCGACACGATGTCGCTGCCGCCCAGCAGTTCCTCCTTGCTCCGGGCGAGGTGGGCCCCGGCGTCGGCCGCGCGCTCCTCGGTCAGGTTCTCGCTCCAGGCCAGCACCTCCATCCCGAAGGCGGTGGCGACGCGGGCGACCCGGCCGCCGATCCTGCCGAGCCCGAGCACGCCCAGCGTCCGCCCGTCCAGGTCGGTGCCGACGGTGGACTGCCACGGCCCGCCCTCGCGGAACGCCCGCGCCTCGGTCGGCAGGTGCCGGGCCAGGCCGAGGATGAGCGCCCAGGTGAGCTCGGCGGTCGGGTGCACCGCGCTGGAGGTGCCGCAGACGGTGACCCCGGCGGCCGCGGCCGCCTCCAGGTCGATGGAGGCGTTGCGCCTGCCGGTGGTCACCAGCAGCCGCAGCCGGGGCAGGCGGCGCAGCAGGTCGGCGCCGAACGGGGTGCGCTCGCGCATCGCCACGATGATCGCGCAGTCCCCGATCTCGGCGGCCAGCTCGTCCGGGTCGGCGATGCGCCGGGTCAGGACGCGCACGTCCACCCGGCCCTCCAGGGGGCTCCAGTCGGCCATCGACAGGGAGACGCCCTGGTAGTCGTCCAGTACGGCACAGCGGAGAGTCATCGGTCGACTTTAGCGGAGTGCCTGTCCAGGAGAGCGCCCGCGCATCCTCCGGATCGCCCACTCGGCGACCACGGCGTTGACCGCCCAGCCGGCGCCCATGGCCACCGCCCTGGTCGGCTGGTCGAACTCGGCCCCGGCCAGCATCCACGGCAGGTGCGTGAACACCTGCGTCCCCGCGCCCTGGCCGATGGCGTACGCGCGGATCATCCACGCGGAGTGCCGGGCGGTGTCCCGGCGCCGCACCGCCAGCACCCCGAGGACGATGAACGCCGCCATCGCCGCCCCGACCACCAGCCGGATCACGACGAGCGGGCCCGTGTCGATCGCGGGGACGTCGTACAGGAGCGTCATCCACACCCCCGTCAGCGCCGCCGTGAGCCCGAGCGGGGCCAGGAGCCGCCCGGACACGCGGTGCCAGCGCCTGCGGCGCAGGCGCGGGACGAACTGGAAGGCGCCGAGCACGCAGTAGGGGCTCGCGGCCGCGATGTGCAGCACCAGCGGGACCGGCGCGGCGAAGAACCGGGCGTTCTCCGGCGTCACCGGTGCGTCGGCGGCCAGTTCGCCGACACGGAACGCCCCGGCGATCACGGGGACGACGCTCAACAGGATCAGCAGGGCGGGCACGATCCACTCGCGTGCGGGGGAGGGGGCGGTGGGCGCCGGGTTCTTCTGAAGGGTCGGCATACAGGGATCGTGGCCGCCCGGCCGGTACCCGGTCATCGGAGTTCAGGCCGGACCCGGACCGGCCGAAAGTACGAGGGAGGCCCCGTCCCTTCGGCGCCGTCCACCTCGCCCGTCTACCTCCCGCGCCCCGGGCGGACGCGCCCGGTCTCGTAGGCCCACATCGCGATCTCGACGCGGTTCCGTGCCCCCAGCTTGGCCATCAGGCTCGCGATGTGCGTCTTGACGGTGCTGAGCGAGATGTGGCACTCGGCGGCGATCTCCCCGTTGGTGCGCCCGCGCGCCACCGCGTCGAGGATCTCCTCCTCCCGGCCGGTGAGCGGTCCGGCGGGCTGCCGCGGCGGCCCCGCGGGGCCCACGTCGGCGAACGCCTCCAGCAGGCGGGCGGTGACGGCCGGGGCGATGAGCGCCTCGCCCGAGGCGGCGGCGCGCACCGCCTGCACGAGCATTCCGGTGCCCGCGTCCTTCAGCAGGAAGCCGCGGGCGCCCGCCCGCAGCGCGGCGTAGACGAGCTCATCGTGGTCGAACACGGTGATGACGACGACGGCGAGCGGGTCCGGCACCCCGGGCCCGGCCAGGGCGCGCGTGGCCTCGACCCCGTCCGTGCCGGGCATCCGGATGTCGAACAGGCACACGTCCGGCCGCAGGCGCCGGGCCAGGGCGACCGCCTCCCGCCCGTCGGCGGCCTGCCCGGCGACCTCGATGCCGGGCTGGGCGTCCAGGATCATGCACAGCCCGGTGCGGACGATCTCCTGGTCGTCGGCGACCACCACCCGGATGCTCATGCGGCGCCTCCGGACCGGGGCAGCACGGCGGTCACGGTCCACCCGCGCCCGGGGTCCGGGGCGGCCTCGCAGGTGCCTCCGAGCAGTTCCGCGCGCTCCTTCATCCCGGTGATCCCGTGCCCGGGCGCCTCAATGGCACGGTGCAGGGCGCCGTGCTCGCCGTCGTCGCTCACCCGCAGGCGCACGCCGCCGCCTTCGCCGCCGGCGGCGTCGACGCGGACCTCGATGCGGGTGGCGTTCCGGGCATGGCGACGGGCGTTGGTGACCGCCTCCTGGGCGAGGCGGTGGACCGCCGCGGCGACCGCCGGGGCGACGTCGTCGAACGCCCCGGCCACCTCGACGGCGACCTCGGGGCCCGGCCCCGACCGGGTGGCCAGCCCCTCCAGGTCGCCGATGCGGGCGGCGGGCGCCGTGCGGCCCGGGTCGTCCCGGCGCAGGGCCCGGACCAGGGTGCGCATCTCGGCCAGGGTGCGCGCGGCCTCGGCCTCGATCACCGCGAGCGCCTCGACGGCGGCCTCCGGCCGGTCCGGTGCCACCGCCTGCCCCGCCTGGGCCCGGATCGCCATCGCCGAGACGTGGTGGGCGACGGTGTCGTGCAGGTCGCGGGCGATCCGCTCGCGCTCGCGGAGCCGGGCGCCCTCCAGCTCGCGCCGCCGGGCCCGGCTCCGGTACCGCAGGGCCGCCCCCAGCGCTCCGGCGGCGAAGACGACCGCCGCGCCTCCGGCGGCGTCGGCGATGCCGGACGCCCCCGCGCCGAGGAGGGCGTCGACCGGGCCGGTGACGGCGACGACGGCGGCGCCGACCGCGATCTGCCGCCCGGAGCCCCAGCGCACCAGGGCGAAGGGCAGCAGCAGGAGGTACACCGAGGTGATCATCTCCCCGGCCCGGCCGAGGCTGGCCAGGGAGAGCAGCGCCCCGCCGACGAAGGCGGCGGACACCGCGGCCAGAGGGCGGCTGCGCCGCCACAGCAGCACGGGCGCGAGCCCGGCGACCAGCGCCGTGGCGGCCTCCCGCCACGGCAGGTCGGGCCGCAGGGCGCCCTCGGCGAGCGCGGCCGCCGCGCACACGCCGACGAGCGCCCAGTCCCGCCACCCGCGCCTGGGCACGTGCGGGGGAGGGGGTTCGTCCCAGAGGGAGCGGAGAGTGCCGCGCACGGCACCAGGCTAGCCGGAGGGCGCCCTCCCGGCCGCAGCCGTGTCCGGCGCGGGTTCCCGGGCGGCTTTGACCAGCAGCCACACGATGAACGAGATCTCCGCGACCGCCGCAGGTGTCATGGCGAAGGGCGAGATCGCCGCCCCGGCGCCCGGGGCGAGCAGCCGGGAGAACACGTCCGTGAGGTGGCCGGCCGACCCGGTCACCAGAAGCGCCCCCAGCGCCTTCGGGAAGTAGCCCGACCTGGCGACCAGGTAGGCCAGCGGCAGCAGCCACAGCCCGAAGAACGTCTGGGAGATCAGGTACCCGTCCTGGTACATGTCGGTGAGGAGCGCGGCCAGGCGGTCGGGTCCCGTCGGCCCGAAGGCCCCGGAGTGGTCCTGGCCGGTGGCGACCGTCAGCGCCGCGCTCTGGTGGACGAGGTTCAGGGTCTGCATCGCGGCGCTGACCGCCACCACGACCACCATGGCCAGGGCGGCCGTCCGGTCGACGTGCCGCAGCAGCAGGTACAGGGCCAGGCTCGTGGCGAGGAAGCACACGGCGCCCGCCAGTTCGCTGACGAAGCCGACGCGGAACAGCAGGGCCGAGTCGCGCAGGCCGTCGGCCGTGGCCGCGGCGTCCCCGGGTTCGACGACGTTCGCGTTCACCGCGCCCGCGAAGATCGTGAACACGGCGACCAGCAGGTACAGGGCTCCGGCGATCCTCGCGAGCCCCTTCGGCCCGGGCCTCATGCGGAGAGGGCGGACGGGGTGAGCCGCCCGACGATCGCAGGGGCCTCGTGCACCAGGGACGCGTCGTCCACCGCCTCCACCATGAACCGCGCGTAGTCCACCCGCCGGGTGCGGTTGCTGGCGAGGGCGGGGTCGCCGACGTGCCTCCTCCACACCGGGAGCCCCTGGCTCTCCCCCTCCTCCAGGTCGCTGCCGCGGACGACGGTCCACCGGGTGTCGCTGTCGAACACCGCCCGGCAGGCCGCCACCTGGTCATCGACGTCGACCACCCGGGCGAGCTTGGCCAGGCGGCCGACGACCGCCTCGTACACCTTGGTCCCGCGCGGGTACACGTCCTCGCCGTCGCGGCTGATGTGCCACCCGCACGAGAAGACCAGACGTGCCCCCGCGGGGGCGTGGTCGAGCACGGCGCGGGCGGTGCCCGAGGCGTAGTGCTTCACGCCCCACGGCACGAGGACGGTGAGCACGGCGTCGCACCCCTCCACCGCGCGGGCGATCGCGGCGCGGTCGTCGGTGGCCGCCGGGACCACGGTGATCGCGTCGCCGAAGTCCGCCAGCTTGGGCACGCTCTGCTCCCGGCACACGCCGGTGACCCGCCATCCGCGGTCGAGAGCGTGCCGGACCATGTACCGCCCGAGCTTCCCGGACGCGCCCACGACGCACATCCGCCTCCCGGCCCCTGTCGCTTCCATCGCCTGCCCCTTCCCCTTGCGCCTCGCACTGGGCTTCGCACTGTGCCTTGCACCGTAAGGCAGTGCCTTGCACTGTAAGGTAATGCCTTGCGGTGTAAGGTTGTCAAGGGGGTCGGGACACCCGGCCCCCGCACGCCCCCGAGTGGAGGGAGCCCCGTGACCACGGAGCCGGTGGACGGCCCGCGCCGCCCCAACTTGAGCAGGGAGAAGGTGCTGCGCGCGGCGGTCGCCATGGCCGACGAGGGCGGCACGGGGGCGCCGAGCGTGCGCGCCCTGGCCAAGCGGCTCGGCGTGGAGGCGATGTCGCTCTACCACCACTTCCGCAACAAGGACCTGATCCTCGACGGCATGGTCGACCTGGTCTTCGCCGAGGTCGAGGACCCGGGGGAGGGCGCCGCGTGGCGCCCGGCGATGCGGGGCCGGGCCGCGTCCATGCGCGCGGCGCTGGTCCGCCACCCCTGGGCCCTCGGCCTGATGGACTCGCGGACCAGCCCCGGACCGGCGACCCTGCGCCGCCACGACGCGGCGATCGGCTGCCTGCGGTCGGGCGGGTTCTCCGTCGCGGGCGCGGCGCACGCGCTGTCGGTGCTCGACGGCTACACCTACGGCTCCACGCTCCAGCAGCTCAGCCTGCCCTTCGCCGGGCCCGACGGCGCCGGGGAGGTGGCGGGCGCGATGCTGGAGGAGATGCCCGCCGACGCCTACCCGCACCTCGCCGAGATGATCGGGGAGCTCGCGCTGAAGCCCGGCTATACCTACGCCGACGAGTTCGAGACGGGGCTCGACCTGATCCTCGACGGCCTGGAGCGGCGGCGCGGGACCTGGGCATGAGACGGCCCCCGCCGCCCCGGAGGACGGCGGGGGCCGCGGCCTCCCTCAGCGGCCGCCGGTGTGCTCGCCGGTGCGGCCGCCGGACCCGTGGTCGAACCGCGTCAGCTCGGGCGGGCGGACCACGAAGGGGAGCATCATCCCCATGTCCTCGTGCTCCAGCAGGTGGCAGTGGTGCATGTACCTGCCGGTGGCGCCCTCGAAGGGGCCGATGACGTCGGCCATCTGGGCCGCCGGGACCCGGATCACGTCCTTCCAGCCGTGCTCCAGCTCCGGGACCGGCACCGAGCCGATCTGTACGACCGGCTCGCGGGTGCCTCCGACCTCCGGGTCGAACCCGCCGACGTCGAAGGTGCGGCGCCCCAGCGCCTGGAAGGTGATCAGGTGGACGTGCATCGGGTGCATCGGCGCCGGGTCGGCCAGGTTGAGGAAGCTCCACTGCTCCCAGGCGCCCAGCTCGACGATGAACCCGAGGGCGTCGTCGAAGGCGCGGGACACCCTGCGGTAGGTGCGCGGCTCCTCCTCGCCCTCCCGGAGCACCTGGACCACCCCGTCCGAGGGGACCTCCACCTCCGCCGGGTCGGTCTCGACCATCTCCCACATCTCCGGGTGCCCGCCGCCGCCGACGGTGCCGGGCGGGGTGAGCACGATGAGCCGGTGCACGTGCTCCGGCGCGTTGTCATGGGTGATGCGCCGGAACGACGAGAGCACGGGCGGGAGCACGAAGCCGTCCGCGACCGGCTCCTCGCCCACCCGGATCTGCATGACCTGCGGGAAGGGGATCCCACCGTCGGGGTCGGCTTCGCCCGGCGCGGCGCCCTCGGGCACGTTGACCAGGCGCAGCGTGCGCCCGCGCAGCCGGGAGAAGTCCACCAGCAGGTCCGCCCGCTCGGCGGGGGCGGCCACCAGCGGACCGTCGACCCGCGCCGGGCGCGCCATCAGCCCGCCCTCGGTGCCGATCTGCCGCACCGCCCAGCCGACGTCCTCGCCGGTGTCCTCGTCGATGAGGGAGAACCGGTAGGTGCGCGCGTTGGAGGCGTTGAGCAGCCGGAACCGGTACCAGCGCGCCTCGGCCTCGAAGTAGGGCCAGATCACCCCGTTGACCAGGGTGTAGGGGCCGGTGAAGGGGAGGGTGACGTTGACGCCCTCCGCGTCCTGGCCGACGATCCGGGTCTTGTGCAGCAGGCGGCCGGTGAGCCGGTCCCCGTCGTCGGTGTCGATGTTGCGGTCGGTGATGATCAGCGGCACCTCGTGCGCCCCGGACGGCAGGCCCAGCGCGTCCTCCTCCTCATCGCGGAGCAGGTAGAGGCCGTGCAGCCCGGTGTAGACGTTCCACCGGGTGATGTCCATGGCGTGGTCGTGGTACCAGAGGGTCATCGACCGCTGGTCGTTCGGGTACTCGGCGAGCATCGAGCGCCCCGGCAGCACCGCGTTCTGCGCCCACCCGTCGTTGCCCGCCGGGGTCGCCGCGCCGTGCAGGTGGGTGACGATCCACGGCGGCAGCTCGTCCACGCCCTCGACGATCTCGGCCTTGGGGCCGCGCCCCGGGGTGTTGGAGGGCGGCGGCGCGCCGTCCTCCCGGGGCTCCTCGGCCGCGGTCACCGGATAGCCCCCGCTGATCCGGTTGGTCCACGAGATCCGGAGCGGACGCCCCCGGCGCGCCTCGATGGTCGGGCCGGGGAAGTGGCCGCCGTAGGCCCACACCCGCGTGGGCGGGAGCTGGGAGTGCAGGCGCACCCAGGTGGCGCGCAGCTCCACGGTGACGCCCTCGCGGCCCTCCCGCTCGGAGGGCGCCAGGCGCGGCGGGATCCGCAGCGGGTCCAGGAAGGGCGTCAGCCCGGCGCACCGCTCGGCCTCGGTCCCGGCTTCGCCGTCGAGCGGCTCGGCGGGGCCGGTGATCTTCTCCAGAAGTTCCGACAAAACTCCTACCCCCGTTCTTCTGTTGTCCCGAGTATCGGCGGCGGAATGCGGAAAAGGAAAGCGCGCTTTCCATGATCGATTGCCGCGGAAAAGAGGCGGAGGTCACCCGAACTCGGCGTCTTTGGTCGGTCAACCGCGTTGACCTGGTCGAACAGTGTCGGATACGAAAAAGGAAAGCGGGTGTTCGGGTGAAGTCCGGGCATCGTTCCATTCTGGCCGGAGTTGGACGCCTGGTGTCCGAATTCGGTCATCCGGGGGCGGAGGGGGAATGGATTCCCGGGTGGGTGCCCGGTCCCCGCCGCCGCGGCGGCCGCTGCGGGGGTCGCCGGGAGCCGGCTCCGACTTGCCGGTCGCTCCATGTTTCGGAGGCGTTGCGCGGGGTAGGAATGGGAGCGCTCCCACAGCCCGGACACCCGCACCGGACCACGGAGACATCATGCGAGGTCATGCACATCCCCCCATCCCCCGACGCGTCCTGACCCCCTTCACCCTGCTCGCGGCGGCCGCGCTCGCCGTGCTCCCCTGGGCCTCCCCGGCCAGCGCGCACGGGTCGATCATCGACCCCGCCTCCCGCAACTACGGCTGCTGGGAGCGCTGGGGCGACGACCACCTGAACCCGGACATGGCGCAGGAAGACCCCATGTGCTGGCAGGCGTGGCAGGACGACCCCAACGCCATGTGGAACTGGAACGGCCTGTACCGCAACAACGTCGACGACGACCACCGCGGCGCGGTCCCCGACGGGCAGCTGTGCAGCGGCGGGCAGACCGAGGGCGGCCGCTACAACGCGCTGGACGAGCCCGGCGCCTGGAAGACCACCGACGTCGGCTCCGACTTCTCGCTCCACCTGTACGACCAGGCGAGCCACGGCGCCGACTACTTCCAGGTCTACGTGACCGAGCAGGGCTACGACCCCAAGACCGAGCCGCTGACCTGGGACGACCTGGAACTCGTGCGCGAGACCGGCTCCTATGACCCGGCCCAGGACATCACGTTCGACGTCAGCGCGCCGGGCCGCACCGGCCACCACGTGGTCTTCACCATCTGGAAGGCCTCCCACATGGACCAGAACTACTACATCTGCAGCGACGTGAACTTCACGTAGCCCCGGACAGCCGCGGACCCGCCCCCTCCGAGCGGCCGGGGCGGGTCCGCGGTTCCTGAAGCGCTGTGGTCCGGGGACTTCTCCGGTGCCCCGGCGATGCGGATCTCGTCTTCGGCGACCTTGCAGACCAAGCGGTGCTCAGAGAACAGGGCTAGTCCACCCCCTGGCGCTCCAGCAGGTCGTCGACGGTCTCCTGCTCCTCGGCCAGGAACGCGCCGAAGCGGTCGCCCTCCAGGTAGGCGTCGGTCCAGTGGTTCTCCTCCAGGGCCTTGCGCCATTCCGGGCTCGTGCGCATGTCGGCGAGCATGCCCGTCAGCTCCTTCCGGCGCGCGTCGCCGATGCCCGGCGGGGCCACCAGCCCCCGCCAGTTGGTGAACTCCAGGTCCAGGCCCAGCTCCCGCAGGGTCGGCGCGTCGATGCCGGGGACGCGCTCGGCGCCCGTCACCGCCAGCGGGCGCAGCTCTCCGGCCGCGATCGCGTGGCGGTACTCGCCCGCGCCCGCCGCCGCCACGTCGATCTCGTGGCGCAGCAGTGCCGCCAGGGTGTCGCCGCCGCCGTCGTGGCGCACGTACCCCAGGCTCCCCGGCTCCAGGCCCAGCTCCTCGCCGATGAGCAGCAGGGCCAGGTGGTCGGGTCCGCCCCGGGTGGACCCGCCGCCCAGGCGCAGCACCGTGTCCGGGTCCTGCCAGTCCTCGGCGAGCTGCTCGAATCCGGTGTAGGGGGAGTCGGCCGGGACCAGGACCACCTCGGGCTCCTCCAGCAGCCGCGCGATCGGCGTGGTGTCGGCGGGGGTGTACTGCGACCCGCGCACCTGCGCCCCCGCGACCAGGCCGAGCCCCATCTGCAGCAGCAGGCGCCCGTTGCCCTCCTCGTGCACGGTGCGGGCCAGGGCCGCCGTGCCCGCCCCGCCCTGCAGGTTGAACACCTCCGGCGGCCCCGGCACCCCCGGCTCTGCGGCGAGCGCCTCGGCCAGCGCCCGCGCGGTGGTGTCGTACCCGCCTCCCGGCGGGTTGGGCACCATCACCCGCAGCTCCGGCGGGCGCGGCTGGGGCCCCCACAGCGCGAGCGCGGTCAGCGCCGCGGCCGCGCACAGCACGAGGGCGGCCCCGGCCGCGAGGAGGGGTCGCGGAGACCTGGGGCCGCCCGGCATGTGCGTGCTCCTTCGTGCTCACGGGGTGGTGGTCGTGTCCTCCTTCTCCGCGCCCTCGGCGGGGGCGCCGGCGGCGGTGGCCGGTGCGCCCTTGCGCAGGCGCTTGACCAGCGGCCACACCAGCACGACCACGGTCAGCCCCAGCAGGGCCGCCGAGTACGGCGAGGTCACGAACGTCGTCCAGTCACCGTAGGAGATCTGCAGCGCCTGGCGCATCGACCGCTCCATCATGCTGCCCAGGATCAGCCCCAGGATCATCGGCGCGGCCGGGAACCCGTTCTGCCGCATCAGGTACCCGACGACGCCGAAGCCCAGCATCAGCCACAGGTCGAACACCGAGAAGCTCAGCCCGTACACGCCGACCACGCAGAAGACCACGACCAGCGGGATCAGCACCGCCCGCGGCGTCTTGAGCACCTTGGCGAACAGCGGGATCAGTGGCAGGTTCAGCACCAGCAGCACGATGTTGCCCACGTACATGCTGGCCACCAGGCCCCAGAACATCTCCGGGCGGTCCGAGAGCATCATCGGCCCCGGCGTCACGCCCAGCACCAGCAGCGCGCCCAGCAGGATCGCCGTGGTGCCCGACCCCGGCACGCCCAGGGTGAGCATCGGCACGAACGAGCCGACGGCGGCGGCGTTGTTGCCCGCCTCCGGGGCCGCGACCCCCTTGGGGTTGCCACTGCCGAAGGTGTCGCCGTCCTTGGCGATGCGCTTCTCCATCGAGTACGACAGGAACGAGGCCACGGTGGCGCCCGCGCCGGGCAGCACGCCGGTGAAGAAGCCCAGGATCGACCCGCGGCCGGTCGGCCCGGCGATCCGGCCCAGCTCGCGGCGGTTCAGCCGGAGCGAGCTCATGGCGCCGTCGGCGCCGCCGGCGCCCCGGCGGGCCAGCATCGAGAACACCTCGGCCAGCGCGAACAGCCCCAGCGCCACGATGAGGAACTTGACCCCCTCGTACAGCTCCGGCATGCCGAAGGTGAAGCGCAGGGTGGCGGTCTGGGAGTCGATGCCCACCAGGGACACCATCACCCCCGCCACCGCGGCGATCAGGCCCTTGGTGATGTTGCGCCCGCCCAGGGTGACCACGGCGGTCAGGCCCAGGACCATCAGCGCGAAGTAGTCGGCCGGCCCGAAGCTGACCGCGAACGACGACAGCGCCGGGGCGATCAGCATGAGCAGCACCACGCCGATGGTGCCGCCGGTGAAGGAGGCGATGGCGGCGATGGCCAGCGCCTTGCCCGCGGCGCCCTTGCGCGCCATCGGGTAGCCGTCGAAGGAGGTGGCCACCGTTCCGGCCACCCCGGGCGCGTTCAGCAGGATCGACGACGTCGACCCGCCGAAGATCGCCCCGTAGTACACCCCGGCCAGCATGATGATGGCGGTGGTGGGGTCCATGCCGAAGGCGATCGGGATCATCAGCGCGATCGCGCTCATCGGGCCCAGCCCCGGCAGGATGCCGATGACGGTCCCGGCGAGCACGCCGATGAAGACGAAGAGCAGGTTCTCGGGGGTGAAGGCGACGCCGAACCCGGCCCCCATCTGCTGCAGAGTTTCCACGTGCGACTCCTCAGGTCAGAAAGGGCTCAGAAGGGCAGCGGCCCGGTCGGCAGGGCGACCCGCAGGAAGTCCGACATGGCGAAGTACAGGACCGCCGAGACGCCCACGGCCACCAGCGCGTTCGCCCAGTGCCGCCGGTAGCCCAGGTACCAGGTGGCGGCGGCGATGTAGGCGGTGGTGGAGATGAGGAACCCCAGCGGCTCCAGCAGGGCGATGTACAGCCCGATGGAGGCCGCGAACAGGGCCAGCTCCTTGCGCGGGTCGGTCAGGCGCCCCAGCGCCGGGCGGGCGGCGGCGGGGCGCGCGGGGGCCCCGCCGCCGGTCTGGTCGGAGTCGGACCCGGTCCCGGACGGCTCACCGGAGTCCTCCTCCTCGTCCGCGTCGTCCTTCTGGAAGAACAGCACCGCGGCCAGGACCAGCAGCACCGCGCCGAGCCACTTGGGCAGCGTCGCCGGCTGCACCGGCACGCTCACCGCGGTGAACTCCTCCAGGGTGAACGCCAGGTAGAGGTAGCCGACGGCGAGCACGCCGACCGCCGCGCCCAGGACGCGGTTGGAGAAGGTGAACGGCTTCATCGGCCCTCCTCGTCCTCGATCAGCCCGATCTTCATGAGGATCGCGGCCGAGTCCGTGCTCGACTGGTCGAGGAAGTCGCCGAACTCCTCGCTCCGCATGAAGGAGTCGGTCCAGCCGAGCGCCTCGGTCTGCTTCTTCCAGGACTCCTCCTCGGTCATGTCCGTGAACAGGTCCTCGTAGTAGGCGACCTGCTCGTCGGTCATGTCCGGCGGCCCCATGACACCGCGCCAGATGTCGTAGGTGAAGTCCACGCCCTCCTCCCGGAGGGTGGGGGTGTCCGGGAGGGTGGAGGCGCGTTCGGCGCCGGAGACCGCCAGGGGGCGCAGGTCGCCGGACTCCACCAGCCCGGCCGCCTCGGAGCCGCCGGTGACCACGGCGTCCACGTGGCCGCCGACCGCCTGGGTCATCGCCTCGCCGCCGCCGTCGAAGGGCACGTAGTTGATGGCGGTGGGGTCGATGCCCGCGGCCTCGACCGCCCCGGCCAGCGCGACGTGGTCCATGCTGCCGGGGGAGGACCCTCCGGCGATGCTCACCTGCCGCGGGTCCTCCTTCAACCGGTCCACCATGTCGCCCCACGACTCGATGGGCGAGTCCTCCGGGACGAGGTAGACCATGTTCTCGGTGGCCAGTCGCGCGATCGGGGTGAAGTCCTCATGGTCGTAGGTCGACCCGCCCATCAGCGGGACGAGGCTGATCGGGGGGCTGGTGACGAACAGGCGGGTGGGGGTGTCGGGGGTCTGGGCGACGTAGGCCCACCCGATCGAGCCGCCGCCGCCCGGCTTGTTCACCACCTGGACGGGCTCGTCCACCAGGCCGCCCTCCTCCAGGACGCGGCCGGAGGTGCGGGCGAGGGTGTCCCAGCCGCCGCCGGTGGCCGCGGGGGCGATGATCTCGATGGGGCGGTCGGGCTTCCAGGGGCCGCCGTCCTCCTGCTGCCCGCCGCCGGTGCCACACGCGGTGGCCGCCAGCGCCAGTGACGCCAGCGCGGCGGCCGCGGCGACAGGACGTGCGCGGAACATGCTGTCTCCAGGTACGGGGTGCGGGAATGGTGCGCGGGCCACAGGCCCACGTGAGGTGACACACATGTAAACAGCGGGAAATCCGCCGGAAAAGCGTTCTGTCGGTTGCGGGGGCAGTGGTCGTAGTGGATGTTCCGGTCGTAGTGTTCACGGCCCGCCGCCCCGGCCCGGCCGGGTCCCCTCGCACGTCCGTGACATGCGACGATTGCGCGGCACACCGTCGGCGGCGATCGAGGAGGGGCGCGTGCGCGGCAGGCTCACCCTGGCGGGGCAGTTCCTGGTCCTGCAGCTCGGGATCGTGGTCGCGCTGCTCATCGCCGTGGCCGGGGTGTCGCTGGCCCAGGCCGACGCCCGCTTCCGCGCCGAGGAGGGGCGACGCATGCTCACCGTCGCCGAGGCGGCCGCCGCGACCGACGTGGTGCGGGTGGGCCTGGCCGACCCCGACCGGGTCGGCATCCTGCAGCCCACCGCGGAGAACCTGCGCTCGCTGGCCGGGGCCGACCACCTGGTCGTCGCCGACGACCGGGGGCGGGCCCTGACCTCGCTGGGGGCGGGCGGCTCGGAGGCGGCGGGCGCCGACGCCGCCGGGGCTCCCCTGGACCTGGGGGAGAGCCGGGTGCTGTCCGGGCGGGCGTGGATCGGGGTGATGGACCTGGACGGCGAGCGCGCGGTGGTGGCGCACGCCCCGGTGATCGCCGACGACGGGCGGGTGCTCGGCTTCGCGCTGGCCGGGCGGGACGTGCCCGGCCCCGCCGCCAGCCTGGCCGGGTCGGCCCCCGACCTGTTCGTGTACCTGGGCGTGGCCTCGTTCCTGGGGGTGGTCGGCTCGCTGCTGCTGGCCCGCCGGGTCAAGCGCCAGACGCTGGGCATGGAGCCGGGCGAGATCGCCGGGCTGGCCCGGCACCGGGAGGCGATGCTGCAGGGCATCCGGGAGGGGGTGCTGGGCGTGGACGCCCAGGGCCGGGTGGCGCTGGTGAACGCGCCCGCCGCCGACCTGCTGCGGCTGCCCGCCGGCGCCGCCGGGCGGGGGCTGGAGGAGCTGGGCGTGGAACCGGACACCGCCGCCGCGCTCACCGAGCGCGGGCAGGCCCCCGACCGGGTGGTGCTGATCAACGGTCGGCTGGTGACGGTGAACTGCATGCCGCTGGGGCCGCAGGGCGCCGACGGATCGGTCACCACCCTGCGCGACCACACCGACCTGGTGGCGATGCGCGGCGAGCTGGACGCCACCCGCACCGCCACCGAGGCGCTGCGCGCGCAGGCGCACGAGTTCAGCAACCAGCTGCACGTGATCGGCGGGCTCATCGGGCTGGAGGCCTACGGGGAGGCGGCCGAGTACATCGCCCGGGTGGGCGGCGCCCGGACCCGGCTCACCGAGGACGTCGCGGCGCGGGTGGCCGACCCGTCGGTGGCGGCGCTGCTCATCGCCAAGGCCAGCCTCGCCGCCGAGCAGGACACCGAGCTGGTGGTCGCGCCCGGGACGGACCTGCCCCAGCAGGACGGGGCGCTCTCGGCCGACCTGGTGACGGTGGTCGGCAACCTGGTGGACAACGCGCTGGAGGCGGTGCGCGGGCGGCGGGGCGGCCGGGTGGAGGTGGAGCTGGCCGAAGCCGCGCAGGGGGTGCGCGTGCGGGTGCGCGACTCGGGCCCGGGGGTGCCGCCGGAGCTGGCCGAGGCGGTGTTCCGGCGCGGGTTCAGTACCAAGGGCGGGGGCGGCCGCCGCGGGGTGGGCCTGGCGCTGATCCGGATGGTGTGCGAGCGCAGGGGAGGGTCGGTGCGCGTGGAGGGCGCGGAGTTCACCGCCGTGCTGCCCTCCGCCGGACCCGGGGGCGGACCGGACGTGCCGGAGGAGGAAGGAGGCCGCGGGTGATCCGCACGCTCGTCGTCGACGACGACTTCATGGTGGCCCAGGTCCACCGCAGGATGGTGGAGCGGGTGCCGGGCTTCACCGTGGCGGGGGAGGCCCGCACCGGTGCCGAGGCCCTGGAGCGGGTCCGGGAGCTGCGCCCGGACCTGGTGCTGTTGGACGTCTACCTGCCCGACATCGGCGGCACCGAGGTGCTGCGGCGGCTGCGCGCCGGGGACGGGCCGCCGGTGGACGTCCTGATGATCACGGCGGCCCGGGACGCCGAGACGGTGCGCCGGGCGCTGCACGGCGGCGCGGTGCACTACATCGTCAAACCGTTCGCCCCGGAGACGCTGCGCGAGCGGCTGGTCCGCTACCAGGAGGCGCGGGGTGTGCTGGAGGGCGGCGAGGCGGGCCAGGAGGACCTGGACCGGGTCTTCGGCGCGCCGCCCTCAGGGAAGGCCCCATCGGGCCAGGCGAAGCCGGCGTCGATGCCGAAGGGGCTGACACCTGAGTCGGCGGCACTGGTCCGGTCGGAACTGGAGAAGACCGAGGCGGACCTGTCGGCGTCCGAGTGCGCGGCCTTGACGGGGCTGTCGAGGGTGAGCGCCCGCAGGTACCTGGAGCACTTCGCCCAGGAGGGCAAGGCGGTGGTGCGCCTGAAGTACGGCACCGCAGGCCGCCCGGAACGCCGCTACCACTGGGTGCGGGGCGCCGAGTAGGGGCGCCCGGGTTCCGGCTTCGCGGTGGCCTCTGGGACGCTTCTGTCTCCAAGCAGGGGCGCGCACGTCACTCGATCGGAAGGACCGGCATGCGGAACGCCGTCGGAGCCGTGGACACCGTTCTCCTCCTGGGCGGGCGCAGCGAGATCGGGCTCGCCATCGCCGAGCGCCTGGTGCGGGGCGGTGCGCGCACGGTCGTGCTCGCGGCCCGGGGCGCCGCAGGTGAGCGGGAGGGCGGGGTGAAGGAGCAGGCCGACCGGCTCCGCGCCGCCGGGGCGCGCGCCGTGCACCCGCTCGACTTCGACGCCGCCGACACCGCGGGGCACGAGGCCGCCGTCGCCGCCGCCGTCGGGCTGGCGGGCGACCTCGACGTGGTCGTGGACGCCTTCGGGGTCCTGGGCGACCAGGCCGCCTTCGAGGCCGACCCGGCCTCGGCCGCCGACGCCGCCGCGGCCACCTTCACCGGCCACGTCTCCGCGGACCTGGCGGTCGCCGCGCGCCTGCGCGAGCAGGGGCACGGCACCCTGGTCGTGGTCTCCTCGGTGGCCGGGGTCCGGGTGCGCCGCGCCAACCTGGTGTACGGGGCCGCCAAGGCCGGGCTGGACGGCCTCGCCCAGGGCCTGGGCGACGCCCTGCACGGCACCGGCGCCCGGGTGATGGTGGTGCGCCCCGGCTACGTGCCGACCAAGATGTCCCGGCACGTGCCCGCCGCCCCGTTCCCCGCCACCGCCGAGCAGGTGGCCGCCGCCGTCGCCGAAGGGCTGCGCACGGGCCGCGAGACGGTGTGGGTGCCCTCGGTGCTGCGCTACGTCTTCACCGGCATGCGGATGCTCCCGCGCTCGATGTGGCGGCGCCTGCCGCGCTGACCGGCCGCCGGGTCGGCCGACGTTGCTGGAACGCGTTCTGTTGCCGTGCGGAAACCGCCAGGAAGAGCGCGCTTTGCGGGTCTAGAACGTGTTTCAATTCCGTGTTCTCATGGCGGCATGCGCACACGTGTCACCGAGATGTTCGGCATCGAGCTGCCCCTCTTCGCCTTCAGCCACTGCCGGGACGTCGTCGCGGCGGTGAGCCGGGCCGGGGGCATGGGCGTGCTCGGTGCCCTGTACTTCACCCCCGAGGAGCTGGAGACCGAGCTCGCCTGGATCGACGCGCACACCGGCGGCCGCCCCTACGGCGTCGACGTGGTGATGCCCTCCTCCTACGCCGGGGCCGAACTGGGCGCCGACTCCGGAGAGGAGCTGCAGGAGCGGCTGCGCGCCCTCATCCCCGACGGGCACCGCCGCTTCGTCGACGCCCTGCTCGACGGGCACGGCGTCCCCGAGGCGGCCGGATCCGACGCGGACCGGTTCCTCCTCGGCTGGACCGACGCCACCGCCCGCCCCCAGGTCGAGGTCGCCCTCAAGCACCCCATCGGGCTGCTGGCCAACGCCCTGGGCGCACCGCCGCCCGACGTCGTGGAGCAGGCCCACCGGCACGGCGTGAAGGTCGCCGGGCTCGCCAGCTCCCGCCGCCACGCCCGCAAGCAGTGCGACGCGGGCGTGGACGTCGTCGTCGCCCAGGGCACCGAGGCGGGCGGGCACACCGGCGAGGTGTCCACGATGGTGCTGGTCCCCGAGGCCGTCGACGAGGCCGGGGCCGTCCCGGTGCTGGCGGCCGGGGGCGTGGGGCGCGGCCGCCAGATGGCCGCGGGCATGGCCCTGGGCGCCGAGGGGGTGTGGACCGGGTCGGTGTGGCTGGCCACCGAGGAGGCCGACACGCCCCGGGGCGCCCTGGAGCAGATCCTCCGGGCCTCCTCGTCGGACACCGTCCGCTCGCGCTCCATGACCGGCAAGCCCGCCCGGATGCTGCGCAACGACTGGACCCGGGCCTGGGAGGAGGAGGGGTCGCCGGGGACGCTGCCCATGCCGCTGCAGTTCATGCTGATCGCCGACGCGCTGCGCCGGGTCGGGCGGGTCCGCCACCCGACCCTGACGCCCTCGCCGGTGGGCCAGATCGTCGGCAGCATGGACCGGGTGAAGCCCTGCTCCCAGGTCGTGTACGAGCTGATGGAGGAGTTCGGGG
Organism: Nocardiopsis suaedae; assembly: GCF_027706745.1. Classification (GTDB taxonomy): domain Bacteria; phylum Actinomycetota; class Actinomycetes; order Streptosporangiales; family Streptosporangiaceae; genus Nocardiopsis_A; species Nocardiopsis_A suaedae. Next base: position 61,536 of record NZ_JAQFWP010000039.1, read on the forward strand.
AGGCCGTGGAGCGGCTGGGCCGCCTGGCGGACCCCCGTTGATCTCGGGAGGAACGACGCTACCGGGCCACTTTTAGGGGCGCATTTCCCGAGATCAACGACACGGGGGCGGCGATCGGTGACGGGGCGCGAGGCCCGGCCGCCTGGCGGACCCCCGTCGATCTCGGGGAAGTCGGGGTTATGCTGTCCGTTTTTACCCCGACTTCCCCGAGACCAACGCCGGAGGAGCCGGGCGGCAGGACCTAGCGCGCCGCCAGGGCCTCGGCGAACGCCTCCTCCAGCGCCCGCGGCGGGCGGCCGGTGGTGTCCAGGACGGCCGTGGTGGTGCGGTCCTCCGCGCCCGCCGCGATCGCGGTGTCCATGTCGGCGAGGAGGCGCGCGAACTCCGGGCGCATGCCCTCCTGGGCCCAGAACCCGGCGAGCTCGTCCGCGCTCAGGCGGCGGTGCCGCACGGCCCGCCCCAGGACCCGGCCGAGCGCCTCGGCGGCCTCGTCGTAGGTCACCGCCCGCGGGCCGGTGAGGACGTGGTCCGTGCCGTGCGGGGCGGTGCCGGTGAGGGCCGCCACCGCGACCTCGGCGATGTCCTCGGCGGCGACGAACGGCACCCGGCCCGTCCCCGTCGCGCTCACGATCTCCCCCCGCTCGCGGGCGAGGCGGGCCTGCAGGTGGTCGCCGGTGAAGTTGTCGGCGAACCACGTCGGACGCAGCACCGCCCACTCGGGGACGAGGCCGCCGAGCCGGGAGTGCACCCGGCCGAGCCCCGGCGTCCCCGGCTCGATCGGCGCCCCGCTGAGCAGGACGGCGCGGCGCACCCCCGCTTCGGCGGCGCGCTCCAGGAACGGGGCCATGACCGGCTCCGGGTCGGGTTCGCCGATGGGGGCGACGAGGTACAGGGCGGTCGCGCCCGCCAGCGCCCCGGCGTGGGTGGAGGAGTCGTACCAGTCGAAGGGGACCCGGCCGCCGGCGGCGCGCCTGCTGGCGACCCGGTGCGGGACCCCGCGCTCGGCCAGCTTCCGGGCGACCCGGCTCCCCGTGGTGCCGGTGCCCCCGGTGACGAGGACGCTCATCCGGCCGTGCCCCCTTCCGCCGCGAGGGCGAGCAAAGGGTTCCAATAGTCGCGGTAGTGCGCGATACGGCCGTCCTTGACCGTCAGCACGGCGACGTAGTGCGCCTCGTACGGCTCGCCGGTGGCGACGATGGCCCCTTCGGCCGAGAACTCGGCCACGATCACCTCCGGGTCGGCGGTGGTGTGCAGGGTGTCGACCTCGACCCGGCGCACGTCGAAGGTGTCGGGGTAGTCGATCAGGTAGTGGTGCACCTCGCCGCGGCCCTCCAGGCGGCGGGGGCGGCCGGGCGGGGCGAACGGGAACTCCACGACCGCGTCGTCGGCGAACAGGCCGATGAAGCCCGGCATGTCCTTGGCGCGCAGGAGGTCGAGGCCGCGCCGGAAGAGCGCGTCGGGGCGCTCGGGTGCGTCGGTCGGCATGGGTGGGCCCTTCTCTGGCGGTGATTCTTGCGGCGATGGCGGCGCCCAGCGGCGCCCAGCGGCGGTGTCCGCTACGATTCGGACCATCGGTCCGCTTAACGTAGCGGACCGTCGGTCCGTTTAGCAAGGAGGTGCTCCGTGCGGGCAGACGCCGCGCGCAACCGCGAGGCCGTGCTCCAGGCCGCAGGCCTGCTCTTCGACTCCGCCGACGACCCGGCGGGCGTGTCGATGGACGACGTCGCCGCCGCGGCGGGAGTGGGGAAGGGGACGCTCTTCCGGCGCTTCGGCGACCGGGCCGGGCTGGTCCGCGCGCTCTACGAGCTGCGCACGGAACGCATGGCCGCGGAGTTCGAGGGCGCAACAGGGGCCGACGATCCCGTCGATCCCGTCGAAGCGGTGGTGCGCACCATGGACGCGCTGTTGCGCTTCAAGATCGAGAACCGGGCGCTGTCCCGCGCGCTGGAGAGCCTCGGCGGGGGAAGCCCCTACACCAACGCGGCCTACGGGCACTGGCACGGGCGGGTGGCGGCCCTGATAGCCGAGGCGCGCGGCCCCGAGTCGGCCGACTTCCTCGCCCACGCGCTCTTGGCGGCGGTCCGCAGTGACCTCGTCGACCACCTCGCCGACTGGCCCGACGCCCGCCTGAAGGCGGGGGTGGAGGAGCTGGTCCGCTCCGTCTGCGGCGAACGGCCGACGGGCTGACCGTCTCAGGCGGGTGGCAGCATCATGCCCATGAACACCACCCGCACCACCCCGCCGCGGCCGGTCGACGTCGCGGCGGCCTTCCCCTGGCTCGCGCCGCTGGAGCGCACGGCCTACCGGCTGCACCCCCGCCCCGGTTCCCCGACCCCGCACGACAGCTCGGTCGGCGGGCCGCTGCTGTGGCCGGCCGACGAGCCGTGGCCGACCTGCGACCGGTGGCACGAGGGGCAGCCCTACCCTCTGATTCCCGTCGCCCAGGTGTACGCGCGCGATGTCCCCCTGCTGCGGTCGTTCTGTAACGCGGACCTGCTCCAGGTGCTGTGGTGCCCCAGTGAGCACCCGCCGGGGTTCGAGTTCACCACCGAGCTGTTCTGGCGGAACGCCGCCGACGTCACCGATGTGCTCGAATCCCCGCCCGAGCCGACCGAGGAGGACGAGGAGGACTTCGACCCCCTGCTCCCCGAGGACCACCTGGTCCCCGAGCCGTGCGTCCTCGCGCCGGAGCCCGTCACCGAGTACCCGAACCTCTTGGAGCTGAGCGCGCAGGCGCAGCGGCGCCTGGCGGACCCGGAGACGTGGCGGGCGGCCGGGGCCGCGGTCGACGACGCCTATGGGGGCTACCCCGAGTCCTTCTACTCCGGGGAGCTCTCCATGGCCCCCGGCTGGAAGCTCGGCGGCTGGGCACCGTGGGGCCGCACCGACCTCGTCGCCCGGTACTGCGTCCACTGCGGCGCGAGGATGGCCCCGCTGCTGACCATCGCCTCGTCGGAATGGGGCGGCGACAGGCTCTGGGTCGCCGAAGAGGACCGGGACCTCGCCGAGCAGGGCGGCCGGGACGCCTCGTCACCGGCCGGGATCCAGATCGGCGACGGCGACAACCTGCAGATCTACCTCTGCCCGAGCAACCCGGGTGCGTTCCCCGACGGCCACACCACCCTGGTCCAGTGAGCCGCCGACGATGGGCTTCGGCCGACCGGCAAGCCACCGGGGTATGAGGTGGACGGCGGCGACGACGGGACCAGCCGGTCCCCGCTGATGGGCCCCGGCCGGGCGCCGGACCGCCGGAGTGCGGGGTGGTGGGCAGCGACGACGAAGGTCGGCGGCCCGAGCGGTAGTGCTGTCGTCCGCCCGGCGCGTACGTGGTCGGGGTGTTCGGCGGCGACGGCGTGAGCGGGGTGGTTCCCTGGGCCTGCTTGCCGGGTGGCGGGTTGCTCGCGGTCCGGGCGGGCGGCGGCTCGGC
>NZ_JAQFWP010000040.1 GCF_027706745.1 Nocardiopsis suaedae
TGACGCCCTTGGGGAAGTAGTCGCGCACCAGCCGGTTGGTGTTCTCGTTGGTGCCCTCCACCCCGCACTCCGGCGGCCCGTCACCCGGGCAGGGCCCTGAGCGGGGTACCGCCCGCGCCGCACGGCCCCCTCAACAGCGGGAGGGGCGGTTCCCCGTCAGCGCACCCGCAGCACCCCTTGCCCACCGTTGGCGCCGTGCTCTGACGGTGTGCCCTCTCTCACGGGCGGTAGGACAGGTCCGCCGGTAGAGGCCGCCTGTTGGCGGCGTCGTCGGACAGGCGGCGCAGGGCCGCGTACGCCGCGCCCATCGGGCCCGGGCCCATGCTGATCCTCGCCGCTCCGGCCGCCGCCAGCTCGTCCAGGGGCGGGCCGTCCGCCCCGGCCAGCACGCTGACCGAGCCCAGCTCCTCCACCAGCCGCTCCACCACGGGGACCGAGGCCGCCCCGAGCGCGAAGACGCAGTCCGCGCCCGCCTCCAGGTAGGCGCGGCCCCGCCGGGCCGCCTCCTCCACCGGCAGGCCTCGGGCCAGGGCGTCGGTGCGGGCGTTGACCACCATCGGCACCCCCGCCGCGTCGGCGGCCGCGCGCGCCGCGCGCAGGCGGTCGGCCTGCTCGTCCACCGGGCGCAGCGCGTCGGCGCCGTCGCCCTCCTCCAAGCCGTCCTCGATGTTGCACCCGACCGCCCCGGCGGCGATCAGCCGCCCGACACTGGCGGCCACCCCGTCCGCGTCGGCCCCGTACCCGCGCTCCATGTCGACGGTGACCGGCAGGGGCACCGCCCCGCACACGCGCCGGACCATCCCCTCCAGCTCGGCGAACGGCAGGTTCTCGCCGTCGTTGACTCCATAGGCCGCCGCCACCGCGTGGCTGGCCGTGGCCACCGCCTTGGCGCCGGGCGTGGCGGCGACCACGCGGGCACTGGCCACGTCCCAGGCGTTCACCAGCACCAGCGGGGCGCCGGGCCGGTGCAGCTCGCGCAGGCGTTCGGCCTTCTCACGTCGCGTCGGGTCATCGGGTGTCGTGTCGTTCACGCGCCGACCCTATTACGCGCCCGCCGGGTCGCTGCGGTGCAGGAGGCAGAACTCGTTGCCCTCGGGGTCGGCCAGCACCGTCCAGGGCGCGTCGTCGGGCTGCCCCACCTGCACCCGGGCCGCCCCCAGGCCGAGCAGCCGCTCCACCTCCTCCTCGGCCGTACTGCCCGCGCGGGGGCACAGGTCCAGGTGGAGCCGGTTCTTGCCCCGCTTGCGCTGCCCTGGCGGCACCGGCAGCACGACGATGCCGAAGTCCCGCAGGGGTGCCCCCTCCTCGGGGACGAGCCCGATGCCCTCCTCGCTGTCCACGGTGACCGGCCAGCCGAGCGCGCCGCTCCAGAAGGCCGCCACGGCGCGGGGGTCAACGGCGTCGATGGACAGGGCGCTGAATCGGATTCCCATGGGCCGAGCCTAGAGGGGCCGAACGGAGGCCCGCCCCGGCCGCCCGCCGGGCGGTGGCATAGCGTCGCGCCCATGGAACGAACGCGACTGCTCGGAGTGCTCGACGCCGAATGCGGGCGGCTGGGCGACGTCCTGGCCTCACTGGCCGACCGCGAGGCGGCGGCACCGACCCGGTGCGCCCCCTGGGACGTGGCCGCCCTGGCCGCGCACACCGTCGGCGCTCTGGGCCGCGTGCAGGCCGCGCTCGACCAGGAGGCGCCGCCGCGGGCCGAGGTGGACGCCGCGGGCTACTACGCGCCTGACACGCGGTTCTCCCCCGAGGTGGACGCCGACCGGATCGACAGCGCCGTCCGCGCCGCGGCCCGCCACCGTGACGCCGCCGAGCCCGGACGGCGGCTGCGGGAGCTCTGGAAGGACCTGGAACCCCGCCTGCGGGACGAGCCGCCGGGGAGGGTGGTGCGCACCCGCCACGGCGACGCCATGGCCCTGGAGGACTTCCTCCTCACCCGCGTTCTCGAACTCGTCGTGCACGGGGTCGACCTCGCCGACGCTCTGGGGCGCGACCCCTGGACCTCGCCGGAGGGGGCCGAGGCGGTCGAATCCCTGCTGTTCGGCGGGGCCGGGCGGCCCGAGGGCATGGAAGCCCTGCAGGCCTTGCGCGCCGCCACCGGCCGCCACCTGGAGGGCGGGCCGACCGCCGAGGACCTGAGGGGGTCCGGCGTCCGCTTCCTCGCCCTGGGGTGAACCGGACCCGGGGGACCGGGCCCGCCTCTACCGTCCGTCCGCGAGGAAGCCGGCCAGCACCGCGGTCAGCCGGGCCGGAGCGTCCTCCTGGAGCAGGTGGCCGCTGTCCTCCACGACGTGGAGCCGGGCCCGGGGCAGGCGTTCGGCGAGCTCGCGCCCGCGGTCGAGGGGCAGCCACCGGTCGCGGGCGCCCCACACCACGGCCGCCGGGATGTCGAGCTCATTGAGGCGGTCCTCGTATTCGGCGGTGTGGCGCATGTCGGCCTGGGCCATCTGGCGGTAGAAGGCCGGCCGGCCCTGCTCGCCCACCCAGGGCCGGGCGAGCACTTCCAGGGTCTCCGCCCGCAGCTCCTGGTCGGCCCCGTCGGCGATGTAGGCGCGCACCAGGGCCTCGTGCAGGTGCCCGGGCAGCTGCCCGAAGGTGTCGGTTTCCCGGTTGACCAGCCGGAAGAACGGGCTTCCCCACGGCCCGGCCGCCACCGCGTCGACCAGGGCGAGCCTGTCGAATCCCTTTTCCGACAGCAGTGCCGTGCGCAGCGCCACCGCCCCGCCGATGTCGTGGGCGACCACCGCGGGGCGGTCCAGCCCCCAGTGCTCCAGCAGCGAGGCGAACACCTGGTGGTGCCCGGCCAGCGAGACGTCCTGGCCCTCGTACCGGTCCGAGGCCCCGTACCCCGGCAGGTCCCACACATAGACGGTGTGCCGGGCGCTCAGAGCGCGTGCGATGTCCCGCCAGATGTAGGAGGAGAACGGCCAGCCGTGCACGAGCACCACCGGGCTCCCCTCCCCCATGCGGGCCCAGCGCACTCGGCCGTTGGCCGAGTCGAAGGTCCGGTCCAGCTCCCAGTCGGTTGCCATGCTTCCTCCACCAATGTCGTTACCGCCTTTGCGGGAATGACGGTAACCATAGCCGTTACCGCTACTCCCGTAAAGGGGGTAACCTCGTCCGCATGGCCTACACCCGCCCGCCCGCCCCGGACGACCTGCTGGTCATCGAAGAGTTCTGCAACTCGGCGCGGTTCCTCTACGGGGAGGACTCCCTGGCCTCCCTGGAGACCGCCCGCGCCTGGCTGCACGACCACGGGCACGTCCAGGCGGGGTGCGCCCTCGACAGCGACGCCCTGGCCTTCCTCGTCCGCGCCCGGGAGAGCGCACGCGAGCACCTGGAAGGCGGCGCCGACGCCCACGCCCGCCTCAGCGACCTGTCGGACCTTCTGCTGAGGCCCCCGCAGTGGGACGGGCAGGGGCGCGCGCACCTGCCCCCGGCCGACGGCGACCCCGTGCGCGCCATGGCCGCCGAGGTCTTGTCGGCCCTGGCGCTGGCAGACTTCGCCGGGCGCAGCGCGCGCCTGAAGGTGTGCCGGTCCCCGGACTGCCGCTGGGTGTATTACGACCGCTCACCGGCCAACAACAGCAGTTGGTGCAGCATGGACATCTGCGGGGCGCGGCACAAGATGCGCGCCTACCGCGACCGCCGCACCTTCCAGGGGGATGGATGAGACCGGCCATATAAGGGGCGAGCACGCGTACGGGTCCGCACGCGCCGCTGGTCGGCGCGGCCCGGTATCAGGGGGTCGAGGAGGACTACCGCGGGCTTCGGCGGTAGAGCCGTGATCTGCTCGACGGTTCGACGGCGCCGATTTGCCCAGTCCGCCATCGACTGAACTCCTCCTCCCCCCGGGCGCGCCTCGAGGAGGCGGTAGGCGCCGAGTTCGATCCTGCTGTGGGCCCAGAGCACCTCGGGCGCCGGCAGGTCCTCGGGACGGCCGGGCTGGTGGAAGGACGCGGTGCTCATGGCTCGGGGACGCCCGCACGGATGCGGGCGGGCTGCTCTCGTCAGGCGCGCCCGGCACCCGGCCGGTTCCCGTGGGCCCCGCCGCACCACGGTGCCCTCCCACCTCTCACCGGCCGCAACCGATGGCCGTGACCTGTCGCTCCTACCTGCACGCGAGACGGGGAGGCGGGCCTGGCCCTGGCGGGCGCCTCCGTCCTGGCCGGGGAGTCGGCCGCCGCCGGGGTGACCACTGGGCGGCCTTCGCGCGCTACGACCGGATCATGGGCCGCTACGCCAAGGCGGCCCGCAAGGGCAACGCCGGGCGCTTCCTCGCCCCCAGGAGCACGGCCGGGATCCGGATGCGCGCCGCGCTGTTCGCCTCCGCCACCGCCAAGCGGGCGATGCTGCGCATGGTCGACGACACCGCCTCCGACATCGCGCTGCCCGACTACCCGGCCCTCACCGCGCACTGAACACGTGCGCCGGGACCGGATCCCCTCCTACGCCCGCGACGCGCCTCACTCCCCCAGGGCGCGCTCCCGCTGCCCGTCGCACCGCCGCCGGAACTCCCCCGGCGTCAGCCCGAAGCGCTTGCGGAAGGCCAGGTGGAACCCGACCGTCGACCTGTACCCCACCCGCTCGGGGACCTGGCTCAAGGGGATGTCGCTCTCCCCCAGCAGGCGCCCCGCCTCCTGCATGCGCCGCCCGAGCAGGTGCGCCCCCGGGGTCTCGCCGACCAGCCCCCTGAAGGCCGAAGCGAACGCCGAGCGCGACATGCCCGCCTCGGCCGCCAGCGTCTCCAGGCTCCACGGCTCGGAGAAGCGCGTGTGCACCGCCAGCAGCGCGCGGGCGATACCCGGATGGCGCAGGGCCCGCAGCAGCGGAGAGGACACACCCGCCTTGAGGGCGGCCACCCGCAGCGCCAGCACGAACACCGTCTCAAAGGCGCGCAGCTCCACCAGCTCGGCCCCAGGAGCACCCCTGTCGCTGCCGGACGCCAGCCACTCCAGGGTCGCCTCGAGTAGCGGCTCGCCCGCCACCGCGGCCGCGTCCAGCACCACCACCTCGGGCAGGGCCTGGTACAGAGGGGGCGCGGCCGCCTCGTCGTAGTGCAGCCCCCCGCACAGCAGCCGGGCCGCCTCCCCGGGGCCGTCGATGCTCACCCGCCCGACCGTCCCGGGCCGCCGCCCGGGCAGGAGGGCATCCAGCGGCACTGCGGCGCTCTGCGGCCGATCGGCCACGACGTGCTCGCTACCGTGCGGGAACACCGCCAGGTCGCCCGGCCCGAGCGCCAGCGGCGGGGCGCCGCCGGGCATGCTCACCACGCACGACCCCTCGCACATGTAATGCACCACCGCGCACGGCTCGCGCCTTCCCTGCACGCTCCAGGGCGCGCGCACCGACCAGTGGCTGGAGTAGACCCCGCGCAGGCGGACGGGCGCCAGCACGGCGCTGAGCAGGTCCTCCGAAGCGGGCGGGTGGTCCGCCCCGTCGGTGGCGTCTTCGGCTCTCATGGACGATCCTTCAACGGGATCGGACTCGCGTTCATCGACGGTACAGGGCGGCCGGGGCAGGCTGGAAGTCCCACACACGTCCCGGTGACGCCGGGACGCCCCTAGAGACAGCGAGACAGGACGAGGAGCCCGCAATGCACGCCGCCGTCGAGGAGATCGCCGACCTCCACCGCCACATCGGGGCCTGGCTGCGCGGAGAGGCAGCCCCCGACACGCTCGGGGACTTCCTGGGCATGCTCACCCCCGGGTTCCGGCTGCACGCGCCCGGCGGGGACGTCGTGGACGCCGCCGCGCTGGAGAAGGGCTTCCCCTCCGCGCACGGGAGCGCGCCGGGGCTGGTCCTGACCATCCGCGAGCCGCTCGTGGTGGCCGAGGACGACGGCATCGTCGTGGCCGCCTATGAGGAGCACCAGGACTCCCCCAGGGAGCGCTCCGTGCGCCGCTGCACGGTGGTCTTCCTTCGCGACGCCGCCGCCCGCCACGGGCTGCGGTGGCACCACCTGCACGAGACCTGGATCCTCGCCCCCGAGGACGGCGACACCCCGCCGCAGGAGACGGATGCCTGAAGCGCCCCGGGCGGGGCCGGGGGTTGCCTTGGAGCGCACTCCAGGGGCCAGCCTTCGGCCATGCGCTACACCACCATCGGAAGCGGGCGGTCGGCCCGCCGTGTGAGCACCCTGTGCCTGGGCGTCCTGCCCTTCGGCACCACTGTCGACGAGGGCGCGTCCTTCCGGCTGCTGGACCGGTTCGTCGAGGCCGGGGGAACGTTCCTCGACACATCCAACAACTACGCCTTCTGGACGCCGGGCGGGCGGGGCGGGGAGAGCGAGGCCCTCCTGGGACGCTGGCGGGCCGCGCGCGGGATCGGCGACGAGGTCGTCGTGTGCACCAAGTCCGGCGCCCTGCCCACCACACCGGGCACGAGCTACGAGGAGGGGTCGGACGGGCTGTCCCCCGCCGCCCTGGACGCCGCCGCCGAGGCCGGCGCCCGCCGCCTGGGCACCGAACGCCTGGACGTTCTCCTCGGGCACATCGAGGACCACGACACCCCCATCGAGAAGACCGCCGAGGCCTACGCCTCCCTGGTCGAGGAGGGCCGCATCGGCATGTGGGGGCTCAGCAACCACACCCTGCCGCTGCTGGAGCGCGCGCGGGCCGCCGACACGGCCGCCGGGCGACCGGGGGCGCAGGTGCTGCAGTACCGCTACACCTATGTGCGCCCGCGCCACTGGGACCCCATGGCCAACGGGCGGCAGGTGGTGGCCGACGACGGCATCCTGGAGTTCGTCCGGCGCGGCTCCCCGGTGTCCGGGCGGCCGGTGATGATGGCCTACTCCCCCCTGCTCCACGGCGGCTTCACCCGCCAGGACCGGCCCCTGCCCGAGCTTTACGACCACGCCGGGACGCGTCGGCGCCTGGCCGCCCTGGACGAGGTGGCAACACGCACCGGCGCCACCCGCAACCAGGTGGTGCTGGCCTGGCTGATGGGGCACGAGGTGCCGGTCGTGCCGGTGTTCGGCGCCAGCACGCCCGGGCAGCTGGAGGAGGCCTTGGAGGCGGCCGACCTGGAGCTGACGGCGCAGGACCGGGAGGTCCTGGACGCGCCCGACCCCGCGCCGGACGCCTGAGGCCCCGCGCCGCGGCCGCCCTGGCCCTGCTCGGTGTGCCACGTCGCGGACGCCCGCGACGTGGCACACCGGGGCGGCGTCCGGGAGCCGCGACGGCCTTCGGCCGTCAGGGCGGCCACGGCTCCGGGGCGCGCGGCATGATGAGGTCGCGTCCGCTGGAGTGGGGGAGCTTCCGGTGGCCGTCCGCCGACAGGCGTCCCGCCGGTGCGGACACCTCAGGCCGGGATCCCCGAGATCTCGAGGGAAACGACGCTGCAAGCGCGGTTGCTCCTCGTGTTCGGCGCAACGTGTGGAGTTGCGTCGACCGCTGGGGGACTTTGGCCCGACCAGGGGTTCGGAGGGGGGCAGGGCCCGTCCCTGGCCGCCATCGCCTGGGCCCTGGGGCCGGGCCGACCGCGCCGGCCTGGTTCGAGGGAAACGGCACCACTCCAGCGGACGCGTCCCATGATGACCTGCGCAGATGAGGGCCGGGCGCACTGGTGTGCGCCCGTGGGGAGCCGGCCGCCCCGCCGTGCTCGGGGCGCCGGATCCGGCCATCCCTTTTGTCGGGGAACAGCGCTCCGTGTTCACGATCGTGCTGCTCAGTGACGGGGTTGTGATGTGTACACGGCCGCAGAACCGGTATAAACCCCCCATTCCGTGCCCCCGAGACGTGGAAGGACACCGATGTCCCCACAGAGCGAGCGCCGCTCCCTATGGCGCAGCTACCTGGAGTTTCCCCTGATCTGGAAACTCGCCATCGCCCTGGTGGCCGGGCTGGCCGCCGGGCTGGCCCTGAACGCGCTCGGCGGCGCCGCGTTGACCGGCGCCGTCCGCCAGGTCCTGGAGGTCCTGGGCCAGATCTTCCTGCGGCTGCTGCAGATGCTGGTGTTCCCGCTGATCATCAGCACCCTCATCGCCGGCGTCTCCTCGGTCACCCCCCAGCGCCTGGGGCGCATCGGCTTCAAGGTGTTCCTGTTCTACCTGGCCACCTCGGCGTTCGCGATCACCATCGGGCTGGTCCTGGCGCTGATCGTCTCGCCGGGCGCGGGACTGAGCATGCCCGGCGACGGGGAGGAGGCCGCCGAGCGGCCCCCGCTGTCGGAGACGCTGCTCAACATCGTCCCCGACAACCCCTTCCAGGCGCTGGTCGACGGCAACGTCCTGGCCATCATGCTGATGGCCATCGTCTTCGGGCTCGCCCTGACCTTCATGACCGGCAGCGACGATGAGCGCGTGCGCGGCCTGGGCCTGTTCCTGCGGCGCGGCGTCGACGGCGCGGTCGAGCTGGTCTTCCTGGTCATCCGCGGCGTCCTGCAGTACGCCCCGGTCGGCGTGTTCGCCCTCATCGCGGGCGTCATGGCCGACACCGGTGTGGCGGCGATCCTGCCGCTGGCCAAGCTCACCGGCGTCGTCTACTTCGCCATCGCGCTGCAGATCGGCGTCTACGTCCTGCTGCTGCTGGCCTTCCGCGCCAACGTGCGCCGGTTCTTCGGCGCCGCCAAGGACCCCATGCTCACCGCGTTCGTCACCCGCTCCTCCAGCGGCACCCTCCCGGTCTCCAGCCGGGCCGCCGAGAAGATGGGCGTGCACGAGGGCGTCTACGGCTTCAGCCTGCCCCTGGGCGCCACCATCAACATGGACGGCACCGCCATCTACGTGGGCGCGGCGACCGTGTTCGTGGCCAACATCGCCGGGGTGGACCTGACCTTCGGCCAGATCCTCACCGTGGTGGCGGTGGGCGTGCTGGCCTCGGTGGGCACCGCCGGGGTGCCCGGCGCCGGGCTGATCATGCTGTCCATGACCGTCACCTCCACCGGGCTGCCCATGGCGCCCGTGGCCCTGGTCGCCGGGATCGACGCGATCCTCGACATGGCCCGCACCATGTGCAACGTCACCGGCGACCTGACCGGTACCCGCATCATCGCCGGGACCGAGAAGGGCATGCTGGAGGATCCCGACGCGCCGCAGGACCCCCAGGGCGCGGCCGATGAGCCCGGGGCCGGAGTCGGAGCCCCGCCCGGCGAAGGGCCGGACACCGCTCCCGAGGTGGCGTCCGCCGCCGAGGGGGGCGGGTCGGCCGAAGGCGCCGACAAGGGCGGTACCGCCTGACCCCCGCCGTGTGAAACGGGTGCGGCCCCGGCGTCGAGCCGGGGCCGCACCCGTTTGCGGAGGCCCCTCACAGCTCCTTGGCGAGCTCGACGAACTCCAGGTCGTCGCGGAGCGGGATGCCGAAGCGCTCGTCGCCGTAGGGGAAGGGGGCGCTCTTGCCGGTCAGCGCGTAGCCGCGGCGCTCGTACCAGGCGATGAGGGCCTCGCGCTGGCGGATCACCAGCATGGTCATGCGCCGGGCGCTCCACACCCGGGCGGCCTGGCCCTCGGCCTCGGCCAGGACCGCGCGGCCGATCCCCCGCCCCTGGGCCAGGGGGCTGACCGAGAACATGCCGAAGTAGGCGTCGCCCCCGTGGTCGCCGCGCAGCTCGCAGCAGGCCAAGAGGTCCTGGGAGCCGGTGTCCTCGGCCAGGATCACGACCGTGTCGGGCGAGGCGATCAGCTCGCCCACGTTCTCGGCGTCCACCCGCTGGCCGTCCAGCAGGTCGGCCTCGGTGGTCCAGCCCTTCTTGGCCTCCTCGCCCCGGTAGGCGGAGTTGACCAGGTCGACCACGGCCTTGACGTCGTCGTCGGCGGCCTGGCGCAGCCGGGCCCCGGCGACGTTCTCGGTGAATCGGGTGCCCTCGCGCATGTTCCCCCTGACGTCCTTCGGCGGCGGCCCCTCGTCGCGAATCGGGAGCGACCGGGGCGACTCGGCAGGCCACAATGCTATGCCCGCCCGGGAACGGGCCGTGACGGCGGTGGGGCGGCGTCCGCTCGGAGCGAGGGGCCCGTGCGCGCTCGACCGCCGAGTCGGACCGGTACCTGCCCGCCTTGCGCGGGGCCTCGTCCACCGCCTCCTCCGCCCGGCCTCCCGCCGTTCACTCCCCGTTCCCGGCCGGTCCACCGGCGCCGGGACCCCGGTCTGCCACCTTCGAACCGCCCGGGTGCAGGGCGCCGTCCCGCCCCCGCGCAGCGCAGGTGGAGGACGGCCCGGGACCGCCGGGGCGAACGCCCAGGTCCGGTACGGGGGCGCCCTGACGGGCCGTGCGGTAAGGTCGCTCCATATCGGGTCCCGATATCGGTCGCCGATACCCCGCCCCTCGGCCCGCGGAGGAGGACCATGACCACACCGCCGCCCCCTCCGAAGCACATCGATCCGGGCCCGGCGGGCACCCGCGGCACCGTCCGGGAGGTCTTCGGGGCCTTCCTCGGGCTGGGGCTGACCTCCTTCGGCGGGCCCGTCGCGCACCTGGGCTACTTCCACGACGCGTTCGTGGTGCGGCGCCGCTGGCTCGGCGAGCGCGACTACACCGACCTGGTCGCCCTGTGCCAGTTCCTCCCCGGCCCCGCCTCCAGCCAGGTCGGCATGGCCCTGGGGCTGCGCCGTGCCGGGTACGCCGGAATGGCCGCCGCCTGGGTCGCCTTCACCCTGCCCTCGGCGGTGCTCATGGCCGCCTTCGCCCTGGGCGCCCAGGCGCTCGCGCCCGACCCCGGGGCCGGGTGGCTCCTCGGCCTGAAGGCGGCCGCCGTCGCGGTCGTCGCCTACGCGCTGTGGGGCATGGCCGCCAAGCTCGCCACCGGGGTGCGCCGCGCCTCGGTCGCCCTGGCCGCCATGGTCCTGGTCCTGCTGCTGCCCTCCTCCCTGAGCCAGGTGGCGGCCATCGCGGCCGGGGCCGCCGCCGGGCTGCTCCTGCTGCGCGATCCCCCTGGCGCGGACCCGACCGGCCGGGCGGACCGGGAAGGCGGCCACGAGGAGGAGGCCGGGACGGACGCCGAGAGCGACGGGCCCACGCCGGGCGCCGCCCCCGTGCGGCACCGCACCGCCCTGGGGTTCCTGGCCGCCTTCGCCGCCCTGCTGGCCGCGCTGCCCGCCCTGGCGGCGCTGTTCCCCTCCACCGCGCTCATGCTCGCCGACGGCTTCTACCGGGCCGGTGCGCTGGTGTTCGGAGGCGGGCACGTGGTCCTGCCGCTGCTGGAGTCCGAGGTCGTCGGATCCGGCGCGGTGGGCCGGGAGTCCTTCCTGGCGGGCTACGGCGCCGCGCAGGCCGTCCCCGGGCCGCTGTTCACCTTCGCCGCCTACCTGGGCGCGCTGATCCCCGTCGCGGGGAGCCCCCTGCTGGGCGCGGCGGTCGCACTGCTCGCGGTCTTCGCCCCCTCGGCGCTGCTGGTGGCCGGGGCGCTGCCGTTCTGGGACCGGCTGCGCGCCGACCCCCGCGCCCGCGCCGCCGTGGCCGGGGCGGGCGCCGCGGTGGTGGGCATTCTGGCCGCCGCGCTGTACGACCCGGTGTTCACCGAAGGGGTGACGTCCGCGGCGACGATGGCGGTCGCGGCGGCGGCGTTCGTGGCCCTGGCGGTGTGGCGCACCCCGGCCTGGGCCGTGGTCATCGCGGCCGGGGCCCTCGGATTCCTCCTGCTGTAGCGCGCCGGAGCGGCGCCGGACCGCCTACCCGGGGTCGGCGCACAGCTGGGAGGTCAAGGTGGTGCGGGCCCACTCCTCCCACCGCTCCGGCGGCCAGCCGCGGTCGCGGACGAAGACCAAATAGAGCTCGGGGCTGAGCAGGCCGTACAGCAGGTCCGCCGCCTCCTCCACGCCCAGGCCCGGGCGAACGCCGGGCTTGCCGGCCAACACCTCGGCGGCCGCGCGCATCACCGTGTAACGCGGGCCGGGGTCCTGCGGCCACTGCACGGCGATCTCGGGGTCGGTGGCCGCCGCGGCCGAGACCAGCGGCACGATCGGGGCGACCCGGCCCAGGATCCGCCCGGCGCCGCGCACGTGCGCGCGCAGCTGCCCGGCCGCGGTGGGCTCGGCGCACATCGAGCGGAACCACGCGCGGTCCATCGTGGCCACGGGCTCGGCGTCCCCGGCGATGGACGTGTCGACGACGTCCTTGAGCAGCGTGCGCTTGTTCCGGAAGACGAAATAGACCGTCTGGACGGCCACGCCCGCCCGGTCCGCGACCTCCTGCAGGCTCGTCGCCCCGTACCCCTGCGCGAGGAACAGGTCGTGGGCCGCCTCGATGACCTTCTCGCGCGTGCGGCGCGAACGCTCGGCGCGCTTGTCGGGCCTCTTGACCTCACTCATATTCTGAGCCTATCTCTAGAGTCCGACTCTAATTCGGAGGGACCATGAACCGGCCCACCCCCCGCACGCCCGACCCGGACCCGGCCGCCCTTCCGCCGGACCGGGAGGAGGCGGCGGTCCACCGCGCCCTGGAGGACTTCTACCGTGCGGGAAGGCCGCCGTGGGACAGCGGTGTGACACCGCCCGAGCTGGTCGCCCTGGTCGAGGGGGACGGCGCGCCACCGCCCGGCCGCGCCCTCGAACTCGGCTGCGGCACCGGGACCAACGCCGTCTACCTCGCCCAACACCGCTGGGAGGTGACGGCCCTCGACCTGGTCGAGGACGCCGTCGAGCAGGCCAGGCGCAAGGCCCGGGCCGCGGGTGCGCCGGTCCGGCTGCTGCACGGCGACGCGACCCGCCTCGACGAGCTGGACGCCTCCGGCCCCTTCGACCTGTTCTTCGACCTGAGCTGCTTCTGCGGGATCCCGCTGCACCGCCGCGGCGCCTACGCCGACGGGCTCACCCGCCGCGCCGCTCCCGGGGCGCTGCTGCTGATGTTCGGGTTCGGCCCCGGAGCGCTCGATGGGGCCTTCGCGGACGCCGCCCCCGCGTCGTGGGCGGCCGGCATCACCGCCGACGAACTGCGGGCCAGGTTCGCCGGGTGGGAGCTGGCCGACGTCACACCGGGCACGAACGAGGTGCCGACCTTCTGGTTCACGCTGCGCCGCGACGCCTAGAGAGTCGGCCGCAGGCCTCGGCCGGGCCCTCCGGCGGCCGTGTCCCGGCTCATTCCGGGACGTCGGCTCCCAGCACCTCGCGTGCCAGCTCACGCAGGGCGGCGCGGTCCTCGGCCAGGACCCGCCGCCCCTGATCGGTCGCCTCGTACACGCGCCGGGTGCGCCCCTCCACCACGCGCTGCTCGGACACCAGCAGCCCGTCGGCCTCAAGGCGGTGCAGCGTCGGGTAGAGCGTCCCGGGGCTGATGTCGTAGCCGTGCGCGGCCAGCTCCCGCGTCATCCAGGCGCCGTGGATCTCCCCCTCGGCGGCGTGGTGCAGGATGTGCAGCCGCACCGCCCCCCGGATGAAGTCGCGCATCCCTCGCCTCCCCGCGCCTCGGCTTCCACGAGTCTGCCCGCACCCTATGTCACGGAACCGATATCGGGCGCCGATACCCGTCCGCGCTCAGCGGTGCGGGACGAGCACGCCCCATCCCATCTCCGTGTGCCCGGACCTCAGGCGGGCATCGCCTCCTCGTCCGGGTGGCCGGGGTTAGCACGCGGCCACCCGTGGCCCGCCCCTGCTGACGCCGGTGTTCAAGTCAGCCGTAGCGATCACGGCCCGCCCCGGCCGGGCGCGCTACCGCTCTTCCGGAACGTCCTCACCACCCGCTCCGTCTCCGTGCAGGCCGTACAGCGCGGCCAGCGCCGCGGTCTCCTCGGCCATGACATCGCGCGCGCTCTGCGGGGCCGACACCCGCACATCCCCGCCGAACTGCAAGAGCTGGCGTACGGCCCGCACCTCCGGGTAGGCCAGCACCGCCCCGCACCACTCGGCGCCCGACTCCGGTTCGGGCGGCTCCGCCAGGAAGGGGCCGAGGATACGGGTGAACAGTGCCGCCTTGGACGCGCGCACACGGACGTGCACCCGCACCCCCTCGGGGCGGCGCTCCACCTGCCCGCGCAGCTCCTCCCACACCGCCACCGGATCCTGCCCAAGGCGCCT
Source organism: Nocardiopsis suaedae (assembly GCF_027706745.1). Taxonomy (GTDB): domain Bacteria; phylum Actinomycetota; class Actinomycetes; order Streptosporangiales; family Streptosporangiaceae; genus Nocardiopsis_A; species Nocardiopsis_A suaedae. The sequence goes on from NZ_JAQFWP010000040.1 coordinate 13,950, forward strand.
GCGCACCGGCTCCTCCAGCTCCCGCGCCCACAGCACGCGGTCGACACGGAACAGCCGCGGCTGCCCCGCCGCGTCGGCCACCAGGTACCAGACCCCGGCCTTGGCCACCAGCGCGTAGGGGTCGGCGGTGTACTCGGCCTCGCGGCCGTCGCCGTGCCGGTAGCCCAGGCGCAGCCGCCGGTCGCCGAAGAGCGCCCCCTTCAGCACCCGCAGGTCGGCGTCGGCGCGCGGGCCGCTGTACCAGCGCTCGGCCTCGACGATGATGCGTCGGCTCATCTGTTCGGCGGCGGGCCGGTGCGGGGCCGGAAGGGCCGCCATGACCTTGCGCAGCGCCGAACCGAGCGCGCCGTCCAGCCCCAGCGCGCTGTGCGCGCCCCCGGAGGCCAGGACGAAAAGGGCCTGGGCCTCGGGGGCGGTCAGCCCGCTCACGTCGGTGCGGAACCCCGGCAGCAGCGCGATGCCGCCGCGCCGCCCGCGCTCGGCATAGACCGGAACCCCGGCGGCCGAGAGCGCCTCGACGTCCCGGTACACCGTGCGCACCGACACCTCCAGGCGCTCGGCCAGCTCGGCGGCCCTCACACGGGAGCGGGTCTGCAACAGCAGCAGGATCGACAGCAGCCGGTCGGACTTCATTCCTCCATGGTGGCCGAAAAACATGACGGCAAGTGTCAAGTTTTGCCGGGATGCTCCCTACCTGTCAGCCGGAGCCCCCAGGGGCGGGGCCCGGACAGGACCGACGAAGGGGCGGGGCATGAGCGAGGCGACCACGACCACCGGCATTCCGGCCGGGGACGCGCGAGCACTGGCGGCGGCGGCGCGGGGGCCGGTCCTCCTGGCCGGGGACGCGGGGTTCGACGCCGAGTGCGCCAACTTCCAGACCTCGGTGCCGCACCGGCCCCGCCTGGTCGTGGGGGCGGCATGCGAGGACGACGTGCGCTTGGGGGTGGCCTTCGCCGCCGAGCACGGGATGAAGGCGGCGGTGCAGGGCACCGGGCACGGGCCGGGCGTCCCCGCCGACGGCGGCCTGCTCATCACCACGCGCCGCATGGCCGAAGTGAGTATCGACCCGCACCGGCGCACCGCCCGCATCCAGGCGGGCGCCCCGTGGGGCGCGGTGGCGCGGGCCGCCGCCGAACACGGCCTGGCCGCCCTGAGCGGGTCGGCCCCGCACGTGGGGGCGGTGGGCTACCTGCTGGGAGGGGGCCTGCCCCTGCTGGGTCGCACCTTCGGGTGGGCGGCCGACCGCGTGCGCTCGGTGCGGGCCGCCACCGCCGACGGGCGCCTGCGCACACTGACCCCCGAGGACGAACCCGGGCTGGTGCGGGGCCTGCTGGGCGGGCGCGGCGGCCTGGCGGCCGTGACCGAGGTGGAGACCGGGCTGGTGGAGCTGGAACGGATCTTCGGCGGCGGGCTCTATCTCGACGCCACCGACCCCGCCGCGGCCTTCGGCGCCTACGTGGCCTGGACGCGGGGGCTGTCGGCCGAGATGAACTCCTCGGCCGCAGTGATCCCCGTCCCGGATGCGCCCGGGGTGCCCGAGGCGATCGCCGGGCGCACCGTCATGCACGTGCGCATCGCCTACACGGGGCGGGCCGCACGGGGGCGGGAACTGGTGGAGCGCCTGGACGCCGGGCCGGTGCTGACGGGCGGGCTCAGGGAGATGCCCGCGAGCGAGTCGGGCAGCGTGCACGCCGAGCCGGACACCCCGGTGGCCTGGTCCGGCGACACGGCGGTGGTGCGGGACCTGCCGGGCGGGGCGCTGGGCGTCCTGGGCGGCGCCGTCGAGCCGGGACCGGGCGGGCCGGTCATCGCCGAGGTGCGCCACATGGGCGGTGCGCTGGCCGGGGAGGGGCAGGCGATGGTGGGCCACCGGGAGGCGGCCTACTTCGCCAACGTGCTGACCATGCCGGGCGAGAAGGTCGATCCACAGGCGGCGCGCCGCGTGCGGGAGGCCGCCGACGGGCTGCGGCCGTGGTCGCTGGGGCGCCTGCCCACCTTCCTGCCGAGCGGGGAGTCGAGCACGCCGGAGGTGGTGCGCAGCGCCTACACGGAGGAGGACGCGGCCCTTCTCAGGCACCTGAAGGCCGAACACGACCCGGCCGACGTGTTCGCCTTCGGCCACCGCGTGGACTGAGGGACGGATGGGCCGGGGCGTCGGCGCCCCCGGCGCCCCGCTTCAGCCGGGCGGTGTCCCGGTCACTCCTCCCCGGAGGAGGTTCCCTCCGGGCCGCGCTCCAGCACGTAGGCACCCTTGCCCGTGACCGTGCGGACATAGCCGAGGCGCACCAAGAGGTCCACCGTCTTGCGGGCGGTGTTCACCGCGACTCCGAACTCCCCTGCCGGCTGCGCGGCGCTGGGGATCGGTCGGCGGGGCCGGTAGACGCCGGCCTCGATGCGCGCCGCCACGACGGCGGCCAGCTGCAGCCAGACGGGTTCGGGGCCGTCGTAGTCGAGCTCGTCGTCCGGGCCGAAGCCCTCGGGGATCCGCGCGTCCATGGGCCGGAACATGGCCTGCTCCGGGGCCGCGCGGTGGCGAACAAGGCAGGTCGTCGACGTACCGAACCGCGCGGTCATGCCTGTCCGGGTGCCACTCCCTGTGCGCCCGGTTCGGCGACGTAGGTGCCGCGCTGGGGGACGACGAACAGCACCCCCTCGTCGACCAGCAGTCTGATGGTTCGCCGCACCGTGGTGCGCGCCAAGCCGTACTCCTGGACCAGCCGCGCCTCGGAGGGGATCGGCCGGTTCGGCGCCCAGTCCCCCGCGCTCGATCCTGGCCCGCGGGATGTCACTGAGCTGGCGGTAGGGCGTGACCGGGTGCTCGTCGTCGATCTGGTCATCAGGACCGAATTCCATAGCCACGACGTTAGAAGTCTGTTGACCAACAGCTTCAAGGAGATACGTCTAGGTACGTACAGATACCAGTTCGGCTATGATCGCATCCTCACAAGAAGACCCCGGCGACGGCGGGGAGCTGTCGTTCATCAGCACCGCGGCCACCTTCGGAACGCCGTTGGACGTGACCGTCGCCGAGCTGGTGATCGAGTCCTTCTACCCGGCCGACGAGGAGACCGCCCGAGCGCTGGGCGCGCGTGCGGCGCCCCGGTCCGCCTGAACGGCCCCTCAGGTCACGCAGAACTCGTTGCCCTCCGGGTCCTGCATCACCACGGTGTAGTAGGCCGCGCCCGGGTGGTCCATCACCCGCAGGGTCCGGGCGCCGAGCCCGGTCAGGCGCTCGGCCTCGGCCCCGACCCGGGCGCGCCGGTCGGCATAGGGCGCCGACCGGCCGCCGCCGACGCGCAGGTCCAGGTGCAGGCGGTTCTTCCCCGCCTTGGCCTCGGGGACCGCCTGGAACCACACCCGCGGCCCCGCCCCGTCCGGGTCGACGATGGACTCGGGCTCCTCCCCCGCGCCCGGCGGGACCTCCCCCTCGGGCACACCGGCGCAGAGCCAGTACTCGCGCCAGGTGGCGTGCCCGTCCGGGGCGGGCTCGGGCACGTACCCCAGGGCCGCGCACCAGAACTCCACAAGGCGCCGCGGGTCGGCGCAGTCGATGGTCACCTGCAGTGTCGTCCGCATGGGCGCACTCTGCCACCCGCCGCGGACACGGCAGGGGCGGGGCGGTTCAGCCTCGGGCGCCGGGCCCAGACGCCGGTCGGGAGAGCGTGTCGTCCACCGTGGCGCACGCCAGCCCGGCCACGGACCGCAGCTCGGCGTCCGAGGCGCCCGCGCGGCTGAGCACGGCCAGCGACTGGTTGACCGCGACGACGTAGGAGGCGAGCGCGTCGAGCGTCGAGGCGTCGGCCGGGGCTCCCTCCAGCGCCGCGCGCACCCGTCGGCGCTGCGCGTCGAGCAGGCCGCGCACCTTGGCGCTGTCGTCCCCGTCCAGGGCGGGCGCCTGCGCGGCGGACTGGGCGATGAGGCAGCCGCCGGGGACCGAGGGGTCGGCGATGCGGGCCAGGATCACCTCGAAGAAGGCTCCGACCGCGCGCACCGGGTCGCCGGGGTGGGCCGCCAGCGCCTGCTCGAACCGCGCACCGTAGAGGTCCGTGTAGCGGTCCAGGCACCGGCGGAAAAGCGCCTGCTTGTTCCCGAAGGCGCCGTAGAGCGAGCCCCGGCCCAGGCCGGTGGCCGAAGCCAGGGCGTCGAGCGAGGCCTCGGCGTAGCCGCGCTGCCAGAACACCCGCATGGCCTGGTCCAGGGCCGCGTCGACGTCGAACTGCTTCCGGCCGGACACGTGTACGGACCCCCCGCCTTTCGCGTTCTGCAGGAGAGTCTACCCGCATGTTGGAACGACCGGTCCAACTATCTTTGACCGATCGTTCCAACATGTCTAGCGTAGGGCCCGTCCCCCCGCGAGCCCGCTCCGCGGACCCGCGCCGTTTCGTGCCGCCTGCCCCGAAGGAAAGCCCATGCCCGTGCCGCCGACCGACCTGCCCGCCCCCGCCGGCCCCGGCTCCGCCTCCGGTGCGCCCGACCTCCCGGACGGCTTCACCGACACCTTCACCAGCCGCTACGTCGACACCGGAGAGGTGCGCCTGCACGCCGTCACCGGCGGACGCGGCCCAGCACTGCTCCTCATGGCCGGCTGGCCCCAGACGTGGTACGCCTGGCGCCTCCTGATGCCCGCCCTGGCCCGCGACTTCGAGGTCGTCGCGGTCGATCCGCGCGGGGTCGGGCTCTCCGGCAAACCCCGGGACGGGTACGACACCGGCACCCTGGCGCGCGACACGGCGGCGCTCATGGGCGCGCTCGGACACCGGCGCTTCGCCATGGTCGGCCACGACATCGGGATGTGGACCGGCTACGCCCTGGCCGCCGACCACCCCGGCCGCCTCGACCGCCTGGCCCTCGCCGAGGCCGCCATCCCGGGGCTCTCCCCCGCGCCGTCCCTCTTCGGCGCCCGCGCGGCCAACGACCGCCTGTGGCACTTCGCCTTCAACCGCCTGACCGGACTCAACGAGGAGCTGGTGCGCGGGCGCGAACACCTCTTCTTCGGCCACCAGTTCGCCACCAAAGCCGCCAAGGCGCTGCCCGAGCGCGCCGTGCGGTACTACACCGACACGCTCGCCGCCGACCCCGAGGCCCTGCGGTGCAGCTTCGAGTTCTACCGCGCGCTCGATGCGACCATCGCGCAGAACCGGGAGCGCGCGAGGCGGCGGCTGTCCCTGCCCGTCCTGGCGATCGGCGGGGCGGAGAACCTGGGCGCTTCGGTCGGCGAGGCGCTGGAGTCCGCGGCCGACGACGTCCAGACCGCCGTCCTTCCCGAGTGCGGCCACTACCCCGCCGAAGAGGCCCCCGGGGCGATGCTCGCCGCCCTGACCGCATTCCTGGCCCCCTACCGCGACGGCCGGGCCGCGCCGGACACCCCCGGGAATCAGACCACGGGGGCCTGAGCGGTCGGCGGCGCTCACCGACCGGAGCCCCCGGCCTAAGAGCGCCGCCGGTCCATGGCCCACAGCACCGCTACGCCCAGGGCCGCTGTCGCCCCCAGCGCCACCACGCCGTTCCAGCCCCACACCCCCCACAGGCCCCCGGCCAGCCCCGCCCCAAGGGCTCCGCCGCCGAAGAACATCGTCATGAACACCGAGTTGATCCGGTTGCGCGCCTCGGGCCGCAGCGCGTACAGCACGTTCTGGGAGCTGTTGAGCACGAGCTGCTGCCCCACGTCGGCCAGCAGCAGCCCGGCCACCAGAAGCGGCAGCGCCCCGGCGGCCCCCGAGAGCACCGCCCAGGCGGCGGCGATGGCCGCCGCCCCGGCCGCGGTCACCGCGCGCACATGCCCGCGGTCGGCCAGGCGCCCGGCGACCTGCGAGGCCACCGGCCCGGCGGCCGCCTGCAGCCCGAACAGGCCGATGGCCGTCGTCGGCCAGCCGTAGTCCGGGCCGCCCAGCAGCAGCGCCAGACCGGTCCACAGCCCCATGTACCCGGCCGAGGACAGCGCCGCCATGGCCCCGCGCCGGCGCAGCACCGGCTCGCGCGCCGGCAGCCCCACCGTGGAGGCCAGCAGTGCCGGGTAGGCGGGGCGGCCGGGACCGGCCGGCAGCGAGCGCGGCATGGCCAGGCGCAGCGCCGCCGCGGCCGTCGCCAGCAGCAGCGCGGCCGCCCAGTAGGGCGCCGTCCAGCCGCCCGCCTCGGCCAGCGCGCCGGAGACCACCCGGGCCAGCAGGACGCCGGTCAGAAGGCCCGACATCATCGCCCCCACGACGCGCCCCCGGTCGCCGGGCGCGGCCATCCCCGCGCCGGTGCCCACCAGCACCTGCGCGGCGGCCGAGGCGGAGGCGGTGGCCACGGTGGTGGCCAGCAGGACCGGCAGCGAGGGCGCGGCCGCCGAGGCGGCCAGGCCCGCGGCGGCGGCCGCCAGCAGCCCCACCGCCAGGCGGCGCCGCTCGACGATGTCGGCCAGCGGCACCACCAGCAGCAGCCCGGCGCCGTACCCGGCCTGGGCGGCGGTGACGATCAGCGCGGCCGCCGCGGGGGTGGTGCCCAGCGCCCCGGAGATGCGCTCCAGCAGCGGGTGGGCCAGGTAGTTCCCGGCCACGGCGAGGCCGGTGGCCGCCGACATCAGGAACAGCAGTCCGCGGCCGATGCCGGGGTCGGGCGGCGCGGAGGCGGCGGCGTCGGGGGCCGCGGGCGGGGTTCGGCGCGAGATCGTCATGGATTCAGCGTCGTCCCGGTCCAGCCGATCTGTCCAACACATTGTTCTCATCGGATCAATGACCGATTACGATCGATGGGGTGGAACTGCAGCAGATGCGCTATGTCGTCGCGGTCGCCGAGGAGCACAACTTCACCCGGGCCGCCGAGCGGTGCCGGGTCGTCCAGTCCGCGCTGAGCCACCAGGTGGCCCGCCTGGAGCGGGAACTGGGCACGCGGCTGTTCGAGCGCACCAGCCGGCGCGTGCGCCTGACCCCGGCCGGTGAGGCGTTCCTGCCCGCGGCCCGCCAGGCGCTGGAGGCCGCCGAGCGCGCGCGGGCCGAGGCCGGGGCCGCCGCGGGCGAGGTCCGGGGCAGGCTGCGCCTGGGCGCCATCCCCACCGTCACCGCGGTGGACCTGCCCGCACTGCTGGGGCGCTTCCGCGAGCGCTACCCCAAGGCGGGGGTGGCGCTGCGCACCATCGGCAGCGAGGTGATGATCGACCAGGTACGCCGGGGCGAGCTCGACGCCGCCCTGCTGGGCGTGCCCATCGACATGCAGGTGCCGGGGCTGCGCATGCGCGAGCTGGCGACCAACCGGCTGACTGCCATCGTCGCCCCCTCCCACCCCCTGGCCGGGCGGGGGCGCGCCGGTCTGCGGGAGGTGGCCGCCGAGGTGTTCATCGACTTCCCCGCGGGGTCGGCCGGGCGCGCCCAGTCCGACCAGGCCTTCGACGCCGCCGGGCTGCACCGCGAGGTCGCCTTCGAGGTGTCGGGGGCCGACACGATGGTGCGCCTGGTCCGCGAGGGCGTGGGGGTGGGGATGCTGCCCGAGCCCTTCGTCCCCGGGCTGGAGGGGGTGGCGGCGGTGGCGGTGTCCGACGCGCCGGTGCGGGCCGAGCGCCTGGTGTGGGGACCGATGCCCCCGTCCCCGGCCGCGGCGGCGTTCCTCGCGCTGCTGGAGGAGTCCCTCGACGGCGGGCCCGGGGCCGGACGCGGCGAACCGGAGGCGGGTGGCACGGCGGCGGGCTGAGCACCCCGGAGGGCCGCGCGGCACCCGCACCGCCCCTGCACGCCGGTGCTCACGCCGTCCGGCCCAGGGGTGCAGGGTCGCGGCCTTCAGGAGCGCCCGCCCGTGCGCACCACCCGGTCGGCGGCGGGGTCGAAGCACAGCACCGGGGCCGCCCCGCCGCCCTCGGGCTCCATCAGGACGGGCCGCCGCAGGCGTCGGCCGATGGCCCCCAGAAAGCCGCACAGGGCGTCCAGCGACTCCTGGCCCCGGATCTCGCGCACGTCGATGTCGGAGCCGACCTCCTCGGCGTCCTCGAATCGGAAGATCGCCAGCAGCCCCTCGGCGGGCCACACGCGAAGCTCCGGCCACCGGTCGGCGTGCCTGCGCGCCAGTGCGGCCCGCGCCGGGGGGCAGGGGCGGGGCAGTGCCGTCCTCGGTGTAGCGGTGCCGCCACCCGCGCTCGACGACCAGGTCCAGCAGCGACTGCCACCCGTCGGCCGCGGCGCCGGGGACCCTCAGATCGGGCAGCCGCCCGGCCGCCTCGCCGTCGAACAGGTCCCCGACGTCCTCCCACAGCAGGCCGGCCATGCGGCCATGGTCGCATCCGCCGCCCGGACAGGGCCGGTCGGGCGGCCAGGGCTAGGGTCGCAGGCGTTCCGCCCCGATCACCCCTGGAGGCCGCCGTGAAGTTCGGTGTCAACATCCTCAACTTCGGCCGCTACGCCACCCCCGAGCACCTGGCGGGCTGGGCCGTCTTCGCCGAGGAGCGCGGGTTCCACTCGGCGATGATCTCCGACCACATCGCCGTCACCCCGGACGTGGCCGCGCAGTACCCGGCGCCCTTCTACGACCCCTTCGCCACGCTGGCCTGGCTGGCCGGAAAGACCTCGCGCGTGGAGCTGGGCACCACCGTGGCGGTGCTGCCCTACCGGCACCCGCTGGCCACCGCCCGCACGGTCGCCAACATCGACAACTTCAGCGGCGGCCGGATGATCCTGGGAGTGGGCGTGAGCTGGCCGCGCCAGGAGTTCGCGGCCCTGGGCGTGCCCTTCGGCAAGCGCGGGGCGATCGCCGACGAGTACCTCCAGGCGATCATCGGCGCCTGGACCCACGACACCGCCTCCTTCGAGGGGCGGTTCGCGTCCTACGCCGACGTGGCCACCGAGCCGCGCCCGGTGCGCCGGCCGCACCCGCCGGTGTGGGTCGGCGGGGCGAGCAGGGCGGCGATGCGGCGCGCGGTGCGGTTCGGGCAGGCCTGGCACCCGGTGTACCCGCCGCTGGGGTGGCTGCGCGAGGAGGGGCTGCCGGCGCTGCGCGCGCTGGCCGGGCAGGAGGGGCGGCCGGTCCCGGCGTTCGCCCCGCGCATCCGCCTGGAGGTGGCCGACCGGCCCCTGCCCGACGGCGAGCGCCGCGCCGGGGAGGGCAGCATCGAACAGATCCGCGCCGACCTGGAGGAGCTGGCCGCCATGGGCGCCGAGCACGTCCTGTTCGACACTTACCGGGGAGAACCCGACCTGCTGCGCCCGCCCGAGGAGGAGCAGCACATGCTGGCCGAGGTGGCCGAAAAGGTCGTGGACCTCGGGACGGGCACCCTGCGCTGAGAGTCGGCCTGGTTGGGGGCCGGAGCCTTGGACGGCTCCGCCCCGATTTCGTCCGCCCTGATCTTGCCTCCCGGCTTCTCCGAGAAGGGCGCCGCCCACCTGATGCACGGCCTCTGGCGCAACAGCGCGGCCGAGGAGGAGGACGGCAAGGACTTCCCCTGGGAGCCGGAGTGGCAGGAGACGGCACAGCCCCCGGCGCGCGGAGGCCGGCCTCCGCGCGCCGGGGGCTGTGCCGTCTCCTGGTTCCGCGACACCGGCCCCTCAGGGCCGGGCGCCGCCTCACCGGCGGGCCGCCTCCTCCTCGCCCGCCAGGGCCACCAGCGCGCGCTCAGGCCCGGCCCACTCGTCCACCTCGACCTCGTCGCCCACGGCGATGGGGCCGGGATCCAGGACCGCGAACTTGGCGCCGAACACCACGCCGCCCTCGGCCCAGCGGCGGTAGGAGGCCAGTGTGCGCAGCGGCTCGGGCCCCGCCTTCTCCCCGGTCTCCTGGTCCACGGTGGTGACCGCGCAGCGCTTGCAGGGCTTGGAGAAGCCCAGCCCGGTGCCGCCGATGCGCATGGTGAGCACGCCGTCCTCGGTGTGCGGCTCGGGCCATCCCGAGACCACGATGTTGGGGCGGAACCGGTCCATGGGCAGCGCCGGGGCCCCGGCTTCGGCCAGGCGCGCGTTGAGCAGGTCCAGGGAGGACAGCGACAGCACCAGGGCCGCGCTGCTGTCGGCGAAGGCGCTGGTCCCGCTGAAGTGCCCGTTGACCGTGCGGTCGTGCCCGGGGGCGACACGCACCAGGCGGCTGGGCTCGCCCAGGACGTCGGTCAGCCAGCGCGCGGCCTCCTCGCCCTGGTCGACGGCCTCGAAGGGGCGCCCGTGCATGGTGACGCCGGTCCGCGGCCCCTCGGCCAGGACCGGGATGCGGGCCGTCCCGGTTCCGGGGGCCTGCAGGAGCAGGTGCGCCCCGTCGTCCTCCACGCCCGGGCGGATGAGCGCCAGGCGGGGGCTGCCCCGCTGGCTGCGGAAGACCCCTTCGGCGTCGACCACCATGAACGCCCGGTCGTGCGGCAGCCCGGCGGGGGTGGACACCGCCCGGTTCAGGGGCGCCCCTGCGCACCCTTTGACCGGGTAACTGATCAGTGCGGAGACTCGCGGCATGGCGACGACGCTACCGCATTTGCACAGGTCGCTCCGGAACTGGTTCGCCCGCAAAGCGCTGTGGTTCCATCGGAATCGTGGCATTCCACTACCGGGAGGCGCTATGATACGAGGGTGTCTGCCATAGAGCTTTCCAAGGCGGCGCAGGAGTACGGGCCCGTATCCCGGAAAGCACAGCGGACCCGCACCTCCTCATTTCAGGCGGCCCTGGCCGGCGGTCGATTAGGCCGCTAGTCGGGGCCGTTCACACGAAGCAGCACCTCGACGAGGTAGGAAACGAGCGCCTTCAGCACTCCCGCTCCAATCGCAGGAGCGATCCACCAGTGTGAGACTCGCTTCCCGCGCTTCTTTTCACTCAACTCCGCACCCCCCTTTCTCAGGTAGATCAATCACCTAAGATTGCCGGTCACAACTGTCCCGTGAAACGGTCGACGAGACCGAAAAATCGGGACGGTGAGTAGTCTGCGCACTCCAGACGCCTTCTGTGACTGGTGATGATCCCAGGGGTTCAGTGGACGCGCAGCAGATCTGGACAAACTCCAACATTTCAGTCGCCCTACTTCGCCGAAAATTCGGACCATCGGGCATCAAGCTCCAATTTCGCGTTTACAGAAAAATGCTTGAACTTCTTTATGTTCGCATTCAACTACACAAAGTAATCGGAAATTCTCCTGGCGGGCTCGCGCCTTCTGCGGATGCGGACAGGCGTCCTTGGTGCGATCCAGGGTCCAGGCCAGGAGCTCCCCCTCCGTCGGCGCGCGGGACATGATCGCGGCGACGGACTCGAACTCGGCGTAGGCCCGGCGGTCCTGCGGGTCGACCCCGAGGTGATCGCAGAAGGCGGGCATTCGGGCGGGCTCATCGATCCCCCGTCGGAACACGTGCAGGTGTCCCCGTGCCCCCTTCTCAAGGGCGGGGCGGATGTGCCATCCTGGGTTTGGGCAATCGCCCAAGGCGAACGCCCTGAACGATCGACCGAGAAGGAGCGCGACCGTGCCCACCAGCGCCGAACGCGGACGCCACGTCCGCGCCCGACTCCTGCAGGCCGCCGCCGAGCTGGTCGCCGAACAGGGCTGGAACGCGGTGAGCACCCGCATGGTCGCCGAACGCGCGGGCGTGGCGCCCGGCCTGGTGCACTACCACTTCGCCTCGCTGCCCGCCCTGCTGACCGAGGCCGCCGTGCAGGTCATGGAGGGCGTCGTCGACGGCGCCGCGCACGGCCTGTCCCAGGCCCGCACCGCCGCCCAGGCCCTGGAGCTGATGCTCGCCGACCTGGACCGCTACCCCGGCGACGACCCCGCATCCCGGTTGGTCAGCGAGGCCATGCTGGCCTCCGGACGCGACGAGGGCCTGCGCACCGCCATGGCCGGCCTGCTCGAGCGCTTCCGCGCCCGCCTGGGCGACCGCCTGGCCGCCCAGGGCGTGCCCGACCCCCGCGGCACGGCCGCGGTCCTGGCCGCCGCCCTCGACGGGATGATGCTCCACCGCTCCCTGGACCCCGAACTCACCTCGACCGCCGTCGCCCCGGTCCTGGGCCGCCTGCTGCAGGACGGCACCCCGGGCACGGCGCAGGAAGGACATCCATGAAGGCCGTCGTCTGCGGCGCCGGCATCGCCGGACTCGCCGCCGCCCACCGCCTGGCCCACCACGGGCACGGCGTCACCGTCCTGGACAAGGCGCCCTCGCCGCGCCCCCAGGGCTTCATGATCGACTTCTTCGGGCCCGGCCACGACGCCGCCCGCGCCATGGGCCTGCTGCCCGCCCTCGACCGGGCCGGGTACCGCTTCCGCGACGCCGCCTTCGTCGACGAGGCAGGGCGCGTGCGCGCCACCGCGCCGTTCTCGGCCTTCGCCCAGGCCATGGACGGCCTGATCTCCATCATGCGCCCCGACCTGGAGGAGGTGCTGCGCACCGCCCTGCCCGACGGCGTCGAACTGCGCTACGGCGCCCGCGTCACCGGCGCCGAGAGCGGACCCGACGGCGCGGCCGCCCTCCTGGAGGACGGCGGGCGCGTCGAGGGCGACCTGCTGGTGGGCGCCGACGGCATCCACTCGCCCGTGCGCCGCGCCCTGTTCGGCGACGACCCCGGCCACCTGCGCCACCTGGGCTTCCACACCGCCGCCTACACCTTCGAGGACCCCGAGGTGCACGCCCGGGTCAAGGACCGCTTCTGCCTGACCGACACCACCGGCGCGCAGATGGGCCTGTACGGCCTGAGCGACGGAAGGGTCGCCACCTTCATCGTCTTCCGCAGCGAGGACCGCACCCTGCCCGAGGACCCGCGAGCGGCCCTGCGCCGCGCCTGCGCCGGGCTGGGATGGCTCGTCCCGCGCGCGCTGGAGGCCTGCCCCGAACCCGATGAGATCTACTACGACCACGTCGCCCAGACCGTGGTGCCCTCCTGGTCGAGCGGGCGGGCCGTGCTGGTGGGCGACTCGGCCTACGCGGTGTCCCTGCTGGCCGGGCAGGGCGCGTCCCTGGCCGTCGGCGGCGCCTACCGCCTGGGCGAGGAGCTGGCCCGCGCCGACACCGTCGAAGAGGGGCTGCGCGCCTACGAGCGGGGCTGGCGCCCGGTGGCCGAGGAGCGCCGGAGGGCGGCGCTGCGCACCGCCCAGTGGTTCCTGCCCCGCTCCCGGGCCCGGCTGCGCGCCCGCCGACTGATGCTGCGCCTGCTGGCACTTCCGGGCACGAGCAGGCTCCTGGCCCGGATGCTGACCGGCAAGCCCGCAGCCGCGGCCCCCAAGAACAGCGGCCGGACCGGCGTCCCCGTCTCCTCCTCGGGCCGAGGGCGCTGAAAGGTGCGCGACGGAACCCGGCGGCCGGAACGCCCCCTGGCCCTGATCGACGTCGACGGCGTCCTCAACCCCTACGCCGCACCCGCCTGTCCGCCCGGGTACCGGGAGGTCGACCTGTTCCCCGGCGAGGAGCCGGTCCGGGTCCGCCCCGGCCACGGGGACCTGTTGCGACGGCTGGAGACCGCCTTCGACCCGGTGTGGGCCACGATGTGGGAACGGGACGCACCACGCCTGCTCGGGCCGCTGCTCGGCGTGCAGGACTACCCCGTCATCGAGTTCGGCGCCCACGTGCCCGGCCCCAAACTGCCCGGGGTCCGACGCGCCGTCGGCGAGCGCCCCCTGGTCTGGTTCGACGACCTGCACGGCGCCTCGGCGGCACTGTGGGCGGCCCGGCGCCGCGCGCCCACGCTCCTGGTGCCGGTGGACCCGGCCCGCGGCTTGGGGCACGGGCACATCGACGAGGCAATGGCTTTCGCCGAGCGCACGGCCACCGGCACAATCGGCCCGTGGACGGCATAGAGATCAGCACCGACCCGGCGCGCATCGACCGGCCGTGGCTGTGGAAGGCCCTGACCACCAGCCCGGACGTGTACTGGGCCAAGTTCCGCACCCGCGAGATGTTCGACGCCCAACTGGACGCCGCCTGGCGCCTGGTGGGCGCCTATGAGGCCGGCACCGGGCGCATGGTGGGCTTCGCCCGCGCCGCGAGCGACGGCGCGGCCCTGGCCTACCTGGCCGACGTCTACGTCGACCCGAGCGCGCGCGGCCGCGGCCTCGGACGGGCGATCCTGACCGCGATGATCGACGACGGGCCCGGCCGCGACTTCCGGTGGATGCTGCACACCGACGACGCGCACGGACTCTACGCCGAGTTCGGGTTCGCCGCCCCCGACACCACCTACATGGAGCGCCGCCCGCGCATGCCGCACGTTAGGCCCTGAGCCCTACGCCGCGACCGCTCAGGTCCGCCGGTCAGCGGCCCGGCCGCCCGATCCCGGTGAGGAGCGGCGCGAAGTGGCCGCCGTCCCCCTCGGCGAAGGCGGCGAGCATGGCGGCGGCGTTGGCGCGGTCGGTCCGGTCCGGTCCGTCCGCGGCCGACTCCTTCTCCGGCACCCACGTCTCGAGCTTGGCGGAGTAGCCGACGAGCACATCGGGACCGCCCGCCGCGTCCAGCGCCGATTCGGCGATGTGGGCCACCGCGCCCTGCAGCGGGGCGCGGTCGCCGTGGCCGTCGGGGCCGGAGGCCGTCTTGACGGCCTCGTTGAGGTCGACCGCGGTGGGCGCGACGACGGCGAACTCCAAGTCGAGCAGTGCGACGACCCGGCCGTGGCGCCACCGCGTGTTCGGTGTGCAAATCGCCGTGGTTCAGGGCCGGGGCGGCGCCGGGCAGTGCGGCCCAGAAGCGGTCGAGTACCCGGCCGACCCCCTTGGCCCGGGGGTGCGGTGAGCTCGCCAGCCGTGACGAGCCGTTCGAGGCGGGCCGAGGCCTCCCCCGGGCTCCGGGGGAAGAACGGCGGCCGGGGGCGCGCGTGCGGTACGGCGGCGGCCCGGCCGGCCCTTACCTGGGCCGGTCAGGCCGCCCGGGTCTGCTCGGCCCACTCGCGCAGCAGCGCGAAGTCCTCCCCGGCCAGCCCGCGGGAGGCGTCGATGCGCAGCAGCAGGACGTGCGCCGGGTGGTGCTGGTCCAGCCACTCGCGGTCGCTCTGGCCCGGCTCGTCGTCGATCCAGGCGAAAGGGCGCTCACCGGCCCAGGCCGACAGCTCGCGCGTCTTCCAGTGCAACCCTGAGGGGTCGGGGGTGCGCGGGGAGGACCACGGCACGACCGGCAGCTCGGGCAGGCCCAGGTGCGGGCCGATCCAGGTGTTGGCGTCGTGTTCCCAGGTGGTCGCCCAGACCGGCTCCATGGGCAGCTCCAGCAGCTGCGGACCGTGGGCCGGGTCCAGCCGCACCGTCAGCGGCGGCACGCGCGCGGGCGGCGTGCCCGGGTGCGCCCTGAGCCAGGAGTCGGGCTTCATGCGGTGGGAGGTGTAGCCCTTGGGGCCGGGGAAGGGCCGCTCGAACGGGTTCAGCGGGCCGTCGACGTCGATGAACAGCAGGGGGAGGCTGCTCGCGGGGATCAGGGGGCCTCCTTGAAGGCTGGAGCGGGCCGGGACGCGGATGGCGCCCCGTCTTCCATTTAGGACGCTCGCAGAGCCCGTTCCGTTCCCGCATTGGACACGGTCCGGCACTTGGCGGCGGCCGCCGGGGCCGCCCCCAAGTGCCCTTCCCTGTTCGGGCCGCGCCTCCTCAGGGTCCCCCGGCCCCCTGCGCGCCGCCCGGCTCGGCCCCCGGGTAGGTACCGAAGGTGAACACGTTGCCCTCCGGGTCGGCCACGGTCACATTGCGCGACCCGTAGTCGGTGCCGTAGGGCTCCTGAATGATGTGGGCCCCGTGCTCGACCGCGCGCGCGTGCACCCGGTCGGGGTCGGCGGTGACGACGTACAGCTGCGCGGGCCGGGCGTCCTCCTCAGAGCCCAGGGAGCCGAACATCAGCCCGCCGCCCTCGGGCCAGCGGACCTCGCAGTGCCCGATCCCCCCTCGGCCGCGCACGGTCAGCGCCTCGGTGAAGCCCAGCACCCCGGTCAGGAACTTCAGGGCCGCCTCGGCGTCGCGGTAGCCCAGGCCCGGCCAGACGCCGGGCCCCGGGGCGGGTGTGGTGGTCGCTTCGTCGCTCATGGCCTCAGGATGGCCCGGCGGGCACCGGCAGGTCTTGGAGAAATGGGAGCTCATCGCGCATCCACTGGGCCGGGGTGCACCCGGCCAGCTCGCGCCACTCGTTGGTCATGTGGGCCTGGTCGGTGAACCCGCACTCGGCGGCCACCGCCGCCAGGACCGGCGGGCGGGCGCGCAGCGCGCGGCTGCTGCGCTCGAACCGGGCCAGGCGGGCGGCCTGCTTGGGCGAGACCCCCACCTCGGCGCCCATGCGCTGGGCCAGATGGCGCCTGGACCACCCCACGCTGTCGGCCACCCGCCCCACGCGCACGGCCCCGTCGGCGCACAGCAGACGCCAGGCCCGGGCCAGCTCCCCGGGGACGGCGCCGCGCGGGCGCCGGCGCTCCAGCCCCCACAGCAGCGCCCGGTCCACCTCGGCGAAGACCTCCGCCCACGCGCGGGCCCGGGACAGCCGCTCGGGCAGCAGGCGCGCCCAGGGCACCGGGAGGTCCCCGGCGTCCACCGTGGTGCCGGACAGGTCGGCGGCGCCGACCCCCAGCAGGGCGCGCACCGCCAGCGGGTGCACGGCCAGCTGGACGCCGCGCTCGGGGCCCCGCCCCAGCAGGACCGGGCGCATGTGCAGGCCCCCGACGACGGCCCGCAGGCGCACCGGGCCCTGCTCGGCGCCGGGCCCGCCCAGCAGGTCCATGGGCTCGCCCAGCGACAGGGCGACGGTGACGGCCCCCGAGGGCAGGCCCAGGTGCACCGGCGGCGCGCCGCCCGGGTCCTGGCGGGCGTAGCCGATGTAGGGCGCGACCATCCCCTCCAGCGCCGGGTGGGGACGGGCGGTGCGGAACTCCTCCACCCTGCCCACGGTAGCGGCCCGCGCCGGGGCGCGCCCGCCGCGCGGCGGCTCACGGCAGCCCGCAGGCCAGCAGGAAGATCGCGACCCCGTGCGCCGCGGCGGCCGGGGCCACGCCCCAGCGCATCCGCAGCAGGGCGCAGACCAGGCCTTCGTAGAGCGTGAAGGCCAGCAGGGGCCAGCCCGCGCCGGTCACCACCGAGGCCAGGAAGGAGTGGCAGGCCGCGAAGAGCAGCGCCGAGGCCAGGGCCGCGCGCAGCGGGGAGGCGTCCTGCTCCAGCCGCCCCTGGACGAACCCGCGGAAGAGCACCTCCTCGGCGAGGTTGCCGCACAGGCACACCAGCAGCAGGGCGGGCAGCACCGCCGCGGCCACCTCGCCGCCCCTGGCCTCCGGCGGGGTCCCGGCGGCCGCCCACAGCAGGGGCGCGGCCGCCACCACCCCGCCCGCCGCGCCGGCCGCCACCGGCCCGGGGCGCGCGCACCAGCGCACCAGGCGCCGCAGGTCCGGCAGGAGGGCGAGCACCGCCCCGGTCGCGGCCAGGGAGCCCGCGCCCAGCGCCGCCAGCGACCAGGGGTCCTCGGTGAAGCGGATCCACAGCCCGCCCGGCCCCGAGCCCAGCCGCCACAGCCCGGCCGGGGTCATGGCGTCGCGGACCAGCACGAAGGCCAGCACCAGGACGAGGACGGGCCACAACGGCTCGCGCACGCGGCGCCCGGCGGCCAGGCAGGCCACCAGCAGCACCAGGCCGGGCGCGGCGATCGGCAGGTAGGCGGACAGCGGGGCGGGCACGGCGGCCCCCTTTCGGAGGGCGGAGGGCACGGACACGGGGCGCCGGGTGCGCGAGCCGGGCGCCCGCCCCACCATGATGTGAGCAATGCTCAGATTCCGGTACTCGCGTTGGAGGCCCCATGGACCACGGGCGCCGAAGCCCCCGCCAGCAGCGCTCACGCCAGACGGTGGCCTGGATCCTGGAGGCCGCGGCTCAGCTTTTCCGCGAGCACGGGTACCTGGCGACCACCACCAACAAGGTCGCCGAGCGCGCCGGGGTGTCCATCGGGTCGCTGTACCAGTACTTCTCCGACAAGGACGATCTGCTGGCGGCCCTGGCCGAGGAGCACATGGAGCGCACCGCACGCGAGGTCGAGGACGCCCTGGCCGCGTGCGCGCGCGAGGAGGCGCCGCTGCCGCGCCTGGTGGGCGCGCTGGCCGAGGCCGCCGCGCGCGCCCACATGCACGATCCCGGCATCCACCCGCTGCTGATCGACCAGGCGCTGCACCGGCCCGACCTCGTGGACGGGCTCCGGGCCCTCGAAGGGCGCATCGCCGCCTCCCTGGCGGCCGAGCTGCGCCGCGTGCATGGCGGCGGCCCGGACCCGGCGACGGCGGCACTCCTGGCCGTGCAGGGCATCAACGCCCAGGTCCACGGGGCGTTGCTGTGGCCGCCGCCCGGCCGCACGGCAGATGAGGTGCTCAAAGCGCTGGTGCGGATGTGGACGGCGGCGCTGGGGGCCGCGCCGGAGCGGTGAGGCCTATCCGATCCGCTGCCCGGCCAACGGCACCACGGTGGCCGCGTATCCCGTGGAGCGGCACGTGCGGTTCGTCGACCGGTGTGGCCCCGTTCAGATCACACGAGCCCGCCGTCGGCGCGCACGGTCTGGCCGGTCAGCCACCCCGCCTCAGGCGAGGCGAGCACCACCACCGCGTCGGCCACGTCGCCCGGGCGGCCCAGGCGCCCCAGGGGCGTCATCGCGGCGACCGCGTTCCTGCCCTCCTCGGGGACGGCGCCCCGCAGCAGGTCGGTGTCGGTGGGTCCCGGCGCGACGCTGTTGACCGTGATGCCGCGCGGCCCCAGCTCCCGGGAGGCCACGCGCGCCAGCAGCTCGCAGGCGGCCTTGCTGGCCGCGTAGGCGCTCTCCCCGGGGCCGGGCCAAAAGGTGGTGGCCGAGGTGACGGCCACCACGCGCCCGCCCTCGCCCATGCGCCGCGCCGCCTGGCGCAGGGTGAGGAAGGTGCCCTTGGCGTTGGCGGCCATGACGCGGTCGAACTCCTCCTCGCCCGCCTCGGCCAGCGGCGCCGAAGCGGTGATCCCGGCGTTGGCCACCACCGCATCCAGGCGCCCGGGGGCGCCGTGGCCGGAGAAGAAGGACTCGGCCTCGTCGAACAGTCGCTCGACGTCCTGGGCGCGGCCCATGTCGGCCCGCACGGCCCTGGCGCGGCCGCCCCTGTCGGCCACGGCCCGCTCCACCTCGCGTGCGGCGTCCTCATCGCGTGTGTAGCAGAAGGCGACCAGGTAGCCCCGCTCGGCCAGCCGCTCGACGACGGCCCGCCCGATGCCGCGCGAGCCCCCGGTGACCACGGCGGTGGAAGGGGTACGGGAAGTGGTGTCAGCGGTCGGTGTATCCATGCGGCAAACGTAGGGACGATTCAGGACCGTTTCGGTCCTCGATTCCGCATTCGACGGCGCGCCGCGTTCAGGCCGGCCCGCCCCGCACGGCCGCCCACCCGTTCACACGCCTGCCGCTCACCCGGGTCGGCATCATCCGCACATAGGCCTCGCGCTCCCCGCCCGCCCACGGCCGCACCGGCGCCGCGGCCTGCAGCCCACGCACGTCGCGGTCGTCCTCCACCAGGACGGCCCGGCCCGTGGCCAGCACCGACCACCCGCTGCTCATCGCCTCGTCCATCCGGTCCACCTGGAAGGAGACCCAGGCCGGCAGGTGGCGGGCGAGCTCTCCGGCGGCCCGGGTGCGGAACACGATGTCGGAGGCCGCCACCGCGAAGTTCACCGGGAACACCAGCGGCGCCGACGCCCCCACGGGGGTGAACGCCACGCGCCCCACCCCGCCCGCGGAGATCAGCTCCCTGCACGCCGAGGAGGGCAGCTCCTCCAACCGCAAAGCCGGGCTCTCGGGCAGGTGCGCCCCCTCCTCCCCGAGCAGCTCCTCGGGCGTGACCTCCAGCGCCCGCGCCAGCCTGCACACGGACCAGTGGGTCAGCGGACGGGGGTGATCCTCCACAAAGGCCACGAACCCCTCGGCCAGGCCCGCCCTGCGGGCCACCTCGTCGCGCCGCAGCCCCAGCGCCCTGCGGCGCTGGGCCGCCCGCCTGCCGACCGCGGCCTCCTCCGACCTGCTCATCGCGCACCCCCGGATCGCGCCGGGCGCCCTCGGCCCCGTGCCGGAGCACCCCCTCCAGTCTCCCGGGGGCCGGGCGGCGTTCCCCAGGGACGTTGGTCCCCGCGCGGCCGGATCACCCGCCCCCGGAAACGGGCGCCGGGGCGCGCACGCCCCTGCACGAGCGGTCAGGGGGTCCAGCGCATCCGTGCGAGCATGTGCCCCATGACCCTCCACCGCGTCTGCGTCCTCGCCGGGTCCGACCCGGGCACCGACCCCTCCTTCACCCGCGCCGCCGAGGAGCTGGGCGCCCTGCTCGCCGACCGCGGGATCGGCCTGGTCTACAGCGGATCGGACCGCGGCCTGACCGGGCGCGTGGCCGACGCCGCACTGGCCGCCGGAGGGCGCGCCACCGCCGTGGTCCCCCAGTCCATGCGCACCCGCGAGACGCTCCACCCCGGCCTGCGCGACCTGCGCACGGTGGCCACCCACCACGAGCGCAAGTCCGCCCTGGCCGAACTGGCCGACGCCTTCATCGCCCTGCCCGGCGGCCTGGACACCCTGGACCACATCGCCGAGGCGGCCTCCTGGACCCAGGCCGGGCTGCACGCCAAACCCGTCGGGCTGCTGGACGTGGGCGGCTACTGGAGCGACCTGGCCCGCCTGCTCGACCACTTCGCCCGCCAAGGGCTGATCCGGCGCCGCCACCGCGCCATCGTCGTCTCGGCCGGGCGGCCGGACGCGCTGCTGGACCGCCTCACCGCCTGGGACCCCGCCCGCCCGGCCCCGCAGGTCCCCCCGCGCGGGCCGCTGCTGGGCGCCAGCACCGTGGTCGTGCGCCAGGGGCGCGTGCTGCTCGGGCGGCGCAGGGGCGCCCACGGGTCGGGTACCTGGTCCTTCCCCGGCGGCAAGGTGGACGCGGCCGAGGCCCCCGAGGCGGCCGCGGCGCGCGAACTCCGGGAGGAGACGGGGCTGCGGCCGGTGCGCATCTCCCCCATCTGCTGGACCAGCGACGTGTTCGCCCCCGAGGGGCTGCACTACATCACCCTGCACCACCGAGTGGAGGCCCAGGGCGAACCCCGGGTCGTCGAGCCCGACAAGACCGAGGGCTGGTCCTGGCACGACTGGGACGAGCTGCCCGAGCCGCTGTTCCCCCCGGTGGCCTCCCTCGCGGCCACCGGCTGGCGGCCGGATGCCCCCGCACCCGCATGACCCCAAAGGCGGGAGGAGCTGGACCGGGTCGCCGAACCGGCTCCGGGGCGTGCCCGCGGCCCGCGGGTGGGACGGCGGACTCAGAACTCGAACACGCGCGCACTCCCCTCCAGCACCGCCGTTGACGTGTGCGCCCCCCACAGCGCGCCCAGGCACTCGGCCAACTCCGCGGCGAGCTCACCCACATCACCGGCCGCCCCCTCGTGCAGGCCCTCGGCCACCACCAGCACCTCACCCGTGCCCGGCCCCACGCCCGAGGCGGCGCTCTGGCGCCCCGCCCACCGCCGCGAGTGCGCCACCCCCGCCCCCTGGGCGTAGACCACCTCCCCCGGCTCCACACGCTCCACCCGCCCCGACAGGTCGGTGAACTCCTCCGTCCCCCGGGCGTGGCGCACCTGCAGGTCCCCGCCCACCCCCGCGACGTCGACCACCGCCACCGGCACCGCATAGGCCAGCGACGCCGCATTGCACAGATCCACCAGCGGGTGCACCCGCGGCAGCGCCCCCTCCCTGCGCCAGCGCCGCAGCAGCGACTCCGCCGCGCACCGGTGCTTGGTCGGCTTGAACCCCATGGCCGCATAGGCGCGCCGCCACGCGCGGATCGGCTCCAGCTCGCCCTCGGCCGCCCGCCGCGCCCGCGCGCGCTTCTCGAACGCCGAGACCGCCTCGTCCACCGGCGCCGGACCGCCCACGCCCCGCGCCCGCACCACGCCTGCGGCCAGGGAGGGGAACTCCTCCCAGACCCGGTCTGAGTGCTCGAACCGCATACCTCGTCCCCTTTCGAATCGTCCGCTCGTCCACACCCGCCCAGGCCTCACACGCCGTCCACCGCCAGACGCACCGCCAGCACGGCGAACGCCCCGGCGAAGACGCGCCGCCCCCACACCCCCGCGCGCCCGCCCTGCACGATCCGGCCGCGCACCAGCGCGGCCAGGCCCCCGTACAGCGCGAACACCGCGAAGGTCACCGCCATGAACACGGCGCTGAGCACCGCCATCACCGCCGCCCCGCCCGCACCCGGCCCGCCCGGCGCGAACTGCGGCAGGAACGCCAGGAAGAACACCGTCAGCTTCGGATTGAGCAGGTTGACCGCCACCCCCGAGGCCAGCACCCGCAGCACCGGCTGCGGCCCCTCCTGCGCCGGGGCCGCCAAAGGGCCCCGCTCCCGCAGCAGCCGCCAGGCCAGGAACAGCAGGTAGGCCACCCCCGCCCAGCGCACGGCGGCGAACACCGCCGACCCGGCCTGCATCAGCGCCGCCAGCCCGCCCACCGCCAACGCCGCGTGCGGGACCGTGCCCAGCGTGCACGCCAGCGCCGCCACCACCCCCGCCCGCACACCGCGCGCCGCGGCGGCCGCCATGGTGAACACCGCCCCCGTGCCCGGCAGCGCGGCCACCACCAGGCACGTGACCAGAAACTCCGCCGACACCGCACCGTCCATGGCCCCCACCCTCCCGCCACAATGGACCGGTGGACAGAGCCAAACACACCCCGCCCGACTGGTCCGAACACGCCGGGGCCGACTTCCTCCAGCTCGACCCCGCCCACGCCCCGCCCGGCGGCCTGTCCCACTGGATCGCCGAGAGCGTGCGCACCGCCATCGGCGACGGCCGCCTGCCCCTGGGCTCGCGCCTGCCGCCCGGCCGCCGCCTGGCCGCCGAACTCGGGGTGGCCCGCGGCACCGTCACCGAGGCCTACCGCCGCCTGGCCGAGGACGGGCACGTGGCCCGGCGCGGCCGCGCCGGGACCGTGGTGGTCGCCGCACCGGCCACCGCCCCGGCGCCCCCGCCCCCCGACACCGGGCACGCGCCCGCCGACCCCTTCACCGGCGCCCCCGGCCCCGGGGTCTTCGACGCCCTGCGCGCCGCACCGGCCCGCATCGACCTCACCCCGGGCGTACCGGACCTGGCCGCCTTCCCCCGCGCCGCCTGGCTGCGGGCCGAACGCGCCGTCCTGGCCCAGGCCTCCCCCGCCCTGCTGGGCTACGGCGACCCGCGCGGCGCGGCCCCGCTGCGCGCGGCGGCCGCCGCCTGGCTGGCCCGCAACCGCGGGATCCGCGCCGACCCCGGACGGGTGGTCGTGGTCGCCGGCACCGCCCAGGCGCTGGGCCTGGTGGCGCACGTCCTGGCCGCCGAGCGGGTGGGGGAGGTCGCCGTGGAGGACCCCGGCTCCCTGGGGGTGCGCCAGCACCTGGCGCACTGGGGCATGGCCACCCCGCCGGTGCCCGTCGACGCCGACGGGGTGCGGGTGGAGGCGCTGCACGCCACCGGCGCCCGAGCGGTCCTGCTCACCCCCGCCCACCAGTACCCCACCGGCGCGGTGCTGGCCCCCCACAGGCGCCGCGCCCTCATCGACTGGGCCCGCGGCACCGGCGGCCTGGCCGTCGAGGACGACTACGACGCCGAGCACCGCTACGACCGCCCGCCGGTGCCCGCCCTGCGCGCCATGCTGCCCGACCACGTCTTCTACACCGGAAGCGTGTCCAAGCTGCTGGCCCCGGCGCTGCGGCTGGGCTGGGCGCTGGCCCCCGAGCGCCACCACGGCGCGCTGGTGGAGGCCAAGCGCTTCGCCGACCTGGGCAGCGCCGTACTGCCGCAACTGGTGCTGGCGCGCCTGATGGAGTCGGGCGAGCTGGAACGCCACCTGCGCCTGCTGCGCAGACGGCACCGGCGGCGGCGCGACGCCCTCATCGCCGCGCTGGCCGAGCGCCTGCCCCGCGCCCGCGTGCACGGGGCGGCCGCGGGCCTGCACCTGACGGTGACCTTCCCCGGCGGCCCCGACGGCCCGGCCTTCGACGACACCGCCCTGGCACGGGCGGCGCTGCGCGAGGGCGCCAAGGTCCACCCGCTGTCCTGGCACCGGGTGCGCACCGGGGAGCCGGGGCTGGTGCTGGGCTATGCCGCCACCCCGGCCGGGCGCATGGACGAGGCGGCCGACATGCTGGCCCGCGCGCTGGCGCGGGCCGGGTGACCCGCACCGCCCGCCGCGCAACCGCCGCCCCCGGATCCGGCTCCGGCCTACGGCCGTGCGGCGCGCCGGCGCCGCACGCCTCCTAGTCTTGCGCGCATGGGAACACCGCCCCGCGCGCCGTACTGGAACACCAACGTCGCCCGCCACCGCGGCATCCTGCGCGCCGTGCCCCAGGGGTGTACACGCGCGCTGGACGTGGGGTGCGGGGACGGGCTCCTGGCGCGGCGGCTCGCGGCGGTGTGCCCCGACGTCACCGGGATCGACGCCTCACCCGACATGACCGCCCTGGCCCGCGCCCAGCACGCCGACGCGCCCGGCCTGGACCTGCTCACCGGCGACTTCCTGACCGCCGACCTGCCCGAGGGCGCCTTCGGCTTCGTGTGCTCGGTCTCGACCGTGCACCACATGGACTTCACGGCGGCGCTGGAGCGCATGCGGGCGCTGCTGCGCCCCGGCGGGGTACTGGCGGTGGTCGGGCTGGCCCGGGAGGACGGCCCCGCGGACCTGGCGATCTGGACCGCCTGCGCCCCCGTGGTGCGCACGGCCAAGGTCGCGCTCCGGGCGCGCGGGCCGCAGGGCATGCCCGAGGCCGACCCGCAGATGAGCTACGCCCAGGTGCGCCGCTCGGCCCACCGCCTGCTGCCGGGTGTGCGCTACCGGCGCCACGTGCTGCGGCGCTACTCGCTCACCTGGCGCAAGCCCCGCTCTCCGTAGGGCGTGCCACTCGGACCATCTTCGGCTTACGACCACGCCCCTGCTGCGCCGCTTCGCGATCATCGCGAGCCGGTGCAGCAGGGGCGACGGCCCCGCCCCGCGCCGCCTCAGCCGCCCAGGACCTTCTCGGGGTTCTCGCGCAGGATGCGCACCAGGTGCTCGGGCGCCTTGGCGGGCGACCCGGCGTCATAGGGCGGCTGCGGGTCGTACTCCACGGCCAGCTGCAGGGCCTGGGCGAACTCCTCGCCCTCGATGCGCCCGCACAGCTCCAGCGCCATGTCGATGCCCGCCGACACCCCCGCCGCCGTCACGTACTTGCCGTCGCGCACCACCCGCTCGGGCAGCGGCACGGCGCCGTAGGCCGACAGCCCCTCCATCGCCGCCCAGTGGGTGGTGGCGGGCCTGCCCCTGAGCAGCCCGGCCGCCGCCAACAGCAGCGACCCGGTGCACACCGTGGCCATCCAGGTCGCCCCGGCGTCCACGGCGCGCAGCCACTCCAGCAGCGGTTCGCGCTCCATCAGAAGGCGCTGGCCCGGACCGCCGGGCACCAGCACGATGTCGGGCGAGCGCACCTCCTCCAGGGCCGCGTCGGCGCTCACCCCCAGCACGCCGGTGTCGCTGCGCACCGGCCCCCGCTCCTCGGCGCACACCACCGTCTCGGCCCCGGGCAGGCGGGACAGCAGCTCATAGGGGCCCACCGCGTCCAGGGCGGTGAACCGGTCATAAACAACGATGGCGATCTGCATTTGTCCACTCACTTTCGGTAGTCGTCAACGGGTGCGGCAGGACCGGGTGCGCCGCGCCGCCCCTGTGGGCGCGGCCCCCGCCCGGCCCCAGGCCCCGGCCCTCAGGCGGCCGTGCGGAACCGCATCCGGTAGCGCCCCGGCGAGCAGCCCAGCCTGCGGGTGAACGCCCGCCGCATCGCCTCGGCCGACCCGAACCCGCACGCCCGCGCCACCGCGTCCACCCCCTCGTCGGTCTCCTCCAGGCGCCGCCGCGCCTCGTCCAGGCGCACCGACTCCACGTACCGGCCCGGCGTCATGCCCGCCTCGCGGGCGAAGACCCGGGCGAAATGGCGCGGGGAGAACCCCGACCGGGCCGCCAGCGCCTCCACCGACAGGTCGGCGCCCGGGTTCTCGGCGATCCAGTGCTGCAGCTCCCGCAGCGGGGGCCGGTCGGCGCCCCGGGCGGCCAGGTGGGCGCTGAACTGGGCCTGCCCGCCGGGCCGGCGCAGGTAGACCACGAGCACCCGGGCCGCCCACAGGGCCGCGTCCTGGCCCAGGTCCTCCTCCACCAGCGCCAGCGCCAGGTCGATCCCGGCGGTCACCCCGGCCGAGGTGGACACCCGCCCGTCGCGCACGAAGATGGGGTCGGACTCCACGCGCACCCCGGGGAAGCTCCGGGCCAGGCTCGCGCACAGGTCCCAGTGGGTGGTGGCGCGCCGCCCTTCCAGCAGCCCCGCCTCCCCCAGCAGGAACGCGCCCGAGCACACCGACACCACCCGCCGGGCCGCGGCGGCGTTGGCGGCCAGCCACTCCACCAGGCGCCCGTCGGGCTCCAGGGTGCCCACGCCCCCCGGCACCACCAGGGTGTCGACCGGCCCGACCTCGTCCAGGGACGCCTGCGGGGCCAGCCCCATGCCGCTGGAGCAGCGCACCGTCGCCCCGTCCGCGCTGGCCTGCACGATGCGGTAGGCGGGCCCGCGGCCGCCGGCGCGGCTGTAGGCGTCGGCGACGGCGAAGACCTCCATGGGCCCGGCCACATCCAGGCTCTGCACGCCCTCGAAGAGGGCGACGACGACGGTGCGCTCGCTCATGGCCCCAGCCTGTCCGGTGCCGGGCGTGTCGGCAATGACGGGGTCACCACCATTCCTGCCACCGCCCGCCGCCCGCGCCCCTGTGTCCGGGGCCGCTTCGGCGCCGGGCGCCCGCACGGCACAATGCGCCCATGGAGCTGCCCGACCGCGTCCCCCGGCTCACCGCACGCACCGGCCTGACACTGCGCCCTTGGCAACTGGCGGGCCCGGACCTCGAACTGGTCCGGCAGGCCGCCCAGGACGACTACATCCCCGCGATCACCACCGTGCCCCGCCCCTACACCGACGCCGAGGGGGAGGAGTTCGTGCGGCGCCAGTGGCAGCGCACCGCCAGGGGCGGGGGCTACCCGTTCGTCATCGTCGCCCCCGAGGGCCGCCCCATCGGCAGTGTGGGCCTGTGGCTCAAGGACCCCGGCCAGGAGTGCGCATCGCTGGGGTACTGGCTGGCCGCCTCGGGCCGGGGGCGGGGGGCGGCCTCGGCGGCGCTGGAGGCGGCCGCGGACTGGGCCCTGCACGGGCTGGGCATTGCGCGCCTGGAGCTGCACGTGGAGCCGTGGAACACCGCGTCCCTGCGCACAGCCCAGCGCGCGGGCTTCCGCCGCGAAGCGCTGCTGCGCCGGTGGAGGCAGGTCGCAGGCGAGCGCCGGGACATGGTCCTGTACGCCCTCCACAACAGCGGCCCCTGCCCACCGGCCCAGCAGGCCCCCTCGGGCGGTCCCGCCCGCGGCTGACCACAGCGTCCGCCGACCAGCGCTGGCAGCCCCCCGGAACTCCGCCTGGGCGTATCGACTGCCGGAGGCCGAGCTGCACGCCGCGACCCGCCGGGACCCCCGAACGCGGATGCCGGTCGGAGAGGCCCCACACAGGATCGGGGCCGACTTGTGCACCGGAGCGCGCCGGCCCCGAGCGGGCGGCCGCTAGGCCCAGGGAGAGTCCCTGCCGTCCTGTTCCCAACGGCGCTGCAGGGCGGCGGCACCGGGGGTGTTCTCGCCCAGGGCCGGCGCGGCATCGCCCGGGCCCGCCGCCGTGGCGATGCCCTGCGCCGTGGCCCAAGCGCCGTGCGCGGCGTAGGCGAGGCCCTCGGCGCTCATCCCGGGCGGCAGCGTGACGGTGAAAGAGGAGGTTGGGCGAAGAGTCCGTGCCCCCATGAGCGCCTCCGCAGCGCCCGCGCGCCGACCCCTTCGGGGCGAGGGGGCGCCGTCGCCGGCGGCACCTGTAGACCATGGGGCATGCCCACCGATGACTGGCACCTGACCCACGACGCCGAGGACCTCCTCACCCGGGCCGGAGGATTCCTGCGCTCGCGCCCGGCCCTGCACAACACGCCACTGACCGACCTCGAGAAGCTGCGCACACCCAAGGCCGCCCGCGACGGCGGCGCCCGGCCTCCCCCTGCGTCGTGCCGACCGCGCCGACCCGGCCAGAGGGGAACGGCACCACTCCAGCGGACGCGACCGCACAAAAAAAGGGGGGCGGCGCATGCGCCGCCCCCCTGAACCTGCTCCAACCGCCGGGCCTTCGCCGACCCGGCCCCGCCTCAGTCGCGGGGGCCGCGGCCCGCCGGACGGCGCTTGGGGGCCTGGCGCGGCCCGCCGCCCTCGCGGGCGTCGCGCCGCACGACCGCCTTGCGGCCCTTGATCATCGCGCCCTGCAGGGCGTCGATCACCCGGTCGGCGTCCGAGGCGGGCACCTCCACCAGGGAGAACCGCTCGGCGATCTCGATCGCGCCGATGTCGCGGCCGCTCAGGCCCGCCTCCCCGGCGATCGCGCCCACCAGGTCCTGGGGGCGCACCCGGGCGCTGCGCCCGGCCCCCACGAACAGGCGCACCCGGTCCCCCGAGGGCGCACGCCCCGAGCGGCGGCCCGGCCCCTGGGGGCCCCGGTCCCGCTCGGGCCGCTCACCGCGGCGCCCGCGCCGGTCGCCCTCGGCGCGCACCGGCACCTGCGGGATGTCCTGCTCGTCGTGGGCGGCCGGGGCCAGCGCCCCGTGCGCCATGCGCAGCGCCTCCAGCGCCACCTGCTCGGCCCCGAACTCCTCGCGCAGCGACCCCAGGACCTCGTCCAGGTCCGCGGGCTCGGCGCCCGGCGCCCCCGCCCCGGGGTCCTCGCCCTGCGACAGGGCCCGGTGCAGCGCCCGGCGGGTGCGCTCCAGGCGGCGGCGCCGCATCTGCTCGACGGTGGGGACCTGCTCGACCTCGATCGGGCTGGCCGTGGCGCGGCGCACCGCCTTCAGGCGGCGCTGGTCGCGCGGCTCGATCACGGTCAGCGCCACGCCCTCGCGCCCGGCGCGCCCGACCCGGCCCGTGCGGTGCACATAGGACTCGGGGGCAGCGGGCAGGCCGAAGTTCACCACGTGCGTCAGGTGGTCCACGTCGATGCCGCGCGCCGCCACGTCGGTGGCCACCAGCAGGTCGGCCGCCCCCGAGCGCAGGCGCCCCATGACCCGGTCGCGGTGCTCCTGGCCCATGCCGCCGTGCAGGGCCTCGGCCCGGCGGCCGCGCCCGTTCATCGCCTCGGTGACCCGCTCGACCTCCTCACGGGTCGCGCAGAACACGATGGCCGCGCCGGGCTCCTCGGCCTCCAGCAGCCGGGCCAGCGCCGCCTCCTTGTAGCCGCGCGGCACCTGGTAGGCGCACTGGCGCACGCGCGGCGCCTCGCCCTGGGCGCGCTTCTCCGGGGCGATGCGCACCCGCACCGGGTCGCTCAGGTGGCTCTGGGCCAGCGCCTCGATGCGCGAGGGCATGGTCGCCGAGAACAGCACCCGCTGGCAGTCGGCCGGGGTCTGCTCCAGGATCTGCTCGATGTCCTCGGCGAAGCCCATGTCGAGCATCTCGTCGGCCTCGTCCAGCACCGCCATGGACAGCCGGTCCAGCGCCAGGCCGCCGCGGCCCATCAGGTCCAGGGCGCGGCCCGGGGTGGCCACCACCGCGTCCACGCCGCGCTCCAGGGCGCGCAGCTGGCGCCCGATGGGGGTGCCGCCGTAGACGGGCAGCACCCGGGCGCGGGCGACGGCCCCCAGGGACTCCACCGCCTCGCACACCTGCACCGCCAGCTCGCGGGTGGGCACCAGGATCAGGGCGGCCGGGGCGCCCGAGGAGCGCTCGGGGCGGTCGGCGAGCATCTGCAGGATGGGCAGGGCGAACGCGGCGGTCTTGCCGGTTCCGGTGGCGGCCTGGCCGAGCAGGTCGCGCCCGGCCACCAGCGGCGGGATGGCCTCGCGCTGGATGGGGGTGGGGTCGGTGAAGCCGGCCTCGGCCACCGAGGCCTGCAGGCGCGGGCCCAGGGGCAGGGCGGCGAAGCCCTCCGGGGCCGCCTCCTCGGCGGCCGGCCCGGCGGCCTCGGCGCCGGACTCCTCGGGCAGGTGCCCGTCCCGGGCGTCGGGCGCGTCGAATCCGAGCTCGGGGTCGAGCTCGGCGGCGGCGTGGTCGGCAAGGGCGGATGCGGCGGATGCCATGTATCTCCAAATAAGGACGCGGGCGTCGTGTCCGTCGGGGCATCGCGCGGTGCGGGCACGCGGGGGTGCCCGCAGGCTGCTGCGGGGTGGATGGGCGCGGACCTGTCCCTCGCGACGCCGCGCGTCCGCAGTGCGCTCTCGCCGCATGCCCGGTTCCGGCCCCATCCCATGGGGCCGCGGGCGCTCAAGGGTCGCGGCCTCCCCGACGGTCACTGGCTCCGGCCGCGCCCCCAGCCTAGGCGATAGGCGGCGGTGCGCGGGCACCGGGGGCGGCAGGGGAGACCAGAAGCACACCGTAGGCGCGGGGCGGCGGATGCCCTCCAGGAGCCCGGCCGCGGGGGCGGGACGGGGGTCCCGCGGGCACCCGGGGGCCGTCGGCAGGCCCCTGACCTGCGGCGGTCATCCCGGGCGCGGCGGGGGCCGTCAGGCACGCCGCCTCCGACGGGCGCCTGGGGCCCGGGTGGGCCCCTCGGCGCCTGGACGCCGAATTCTTGACCGATCGATCCAGATAACCTACGGTCGGCCCCATGGCCAGGACCCGGGAGTTCGACACCGACGCGGCGGTCGGCCGCGCCATGGAGCTGTTCTGGACGCGCGGCTACGAGGCGACCTCGGTGCGCGACCTGACACAGCACCTGGGGATCGGACAGGGCTCCCTGTACGCGGCGTTCGGCGGCAAGGACGGCCTGTACCGCGCCGCGCTGGAGCACTACCGCACCACACTCGCGGCCGCAGCCCTGCGCGACCTGGAAGAGCAGGCCGACGCCCGCTCAGCGGTCCGCGCACTGCTGGCCGAGCGCCTGCGCATCGCCGTAGGGCGCGACGGCCGGGGCTGCCTGGCCGTCAACGCGGCCTGCGAACGCCTGCCGCAGGACGCGTCACTGCGGCGCGTGGTGCGCGACATGCAGGACGCCACCCGCGACGCGCTCGCCGAGGTGCTGCACGCGGCGATCGAACGGGGCGGGATCTCCCCGCGGCACGACCCGCACACCCTCGCCGCCTACCTCGTCACCTTCCTCAACGGGCTGCTGGTCTCGGCGAAGATCACCCCGGACGTCCGCGCGCACGAACCCCTCGTGGAGGTCGCCCTGGCCGCCCTCGACTGACTTTTTCACGCCCTGAATCTGTAACGTACGCTCAAGAATCGTCCCGGGCCGCCCCCGGGACCGGAAGGGCCCCCGCCCATGATGCACGACCAGCACGGCACCCCCCTGCGCACCGGACGCGCCACCGCCAACGGCACCGACCTGCACTACCGGACGGCCGGCTCCGGCCCCGCGGTGGTGCTGCTGCACGGCGTGCCCAAGACCGGCTACCACTGGCGCCACCTCGTCCCCCGGCTGACCCCGCACCACACCGTCGTCGTACCGGACCTGCGCGGCCTGGGCGACTCCGCCCGCCCCGCCGGCGGCTACGACTCGGCGACCATGAGCGACGACATCGCCGCCCTGATGGCGGGCCTGGGCCACCGCACCTACGCCGTCGTCGGCGAGGACTGGGGCGCCGTGATCGGATACCAGCTCGCCGCCCGCCACCGCACCGACGTCCGCGCCCTCGTCTTCGCCGAGGCGCTCCTGCCCGGCTTCGGCTTCGAGGACCACACCGCCCTGACCCCGGAGAACATCGACAGCGGCATGCACCTGTGGCACCTGGGCCTCTACTTCCAGCCGGACGTCCCCGAGATGCTCATCGCCGGGCACGAGCGCGAGCTGATCACCCACATGATCAAGACCGAGCGCAGCCGCCCCGACAGCGCCACCCCCGACGCCATCGAGGAGTACGTGCGCTGCTACTCCATGCCCGGCGGCATCCGCGCCATGCTCTCCGTCTACCGGGCGATGCTCACCGACGCCGAACAGAACCGGCAGGCCGCACGGAACAGGCTCGACATCCCGGTACTGGCGCTGGGCGGCTCGGCGTTCATCGGCGAGCGCAACGAGGCCCAGGCCCGGCACGTGGCCGACGACGTGACCGGCCACGTCTTCGACGCCGGACACGACCTCGCCGAAGAGGTCCCCGAGGAGATGGCCGAGGCGGTCGTGCCGTTCCTGGCGCACTCCGGCCGCGTCCCGGCCGCACACCCCTAGACGGCCGCACTCCCGGTGGAGGGCCTCAGGGGGCCCTCCACCCGGGATCGCGGCCGGTGATCGCCACCGCCCGCTCCAGCAGCGGCGCGTCCTCGGCCACCGCGACCGGGCGCCCCCACAGCTCGGGCACCGGCGCCGAGGGCACGAAATCGGCCACGTGCTCCAGGCACGCCCGCACGGCCGCCTCGGGCGGGTCGAAGCCCCGCCCTGCGGCCCGGGCCAGGTCCCAGCCGTGCACGACCACCTCGGTCAGGGCGATCCTGCCCCAGACCTCATTGGCCAGCTCGACCCCGCCCGCCTCGGTCGCGCCCCGCCAGGCCGAGGGGGAAGCCCAGGCGCGCCCCAGCGCCTCCAGCCGCCGGGGCAGCCCCGCCCGGCCCTGCCCTCCCGCGCCTCCGACCCCGCCCGCGCCGCCTCCGGCCAGCGCGGTGAACCCGCGCGCGACCTCGTCGAGGTGGTCCAGCAGATCGGCGACGGTGAAGTCGGCGCAGGGCGTGGGCCGGTCCAGGTCGGCGACGGAGACCTCCGACACCAGGTCCGCCAGGCGGGCACAGGCCCCCTCGAGATCGATCACGGCATCCTCCTCGGGTCCGGGGGCTCATATCCGCCCACTCCCCCTACAGACGCCCCGGGCGGCCCCGACTCATCGGCGCCCCGCACCCCCAGTCCCGCCCCTGGGGTCACCAGCCCCGACTTCGCCGGCCGCGTGGACCGGGCGGTCCATGCACGGGCGCTTCTGGCCCCCGTCGTACCTGGCCGCCTCCTGCGGCGGCGCTGCGCTGTCGGTGGTGCGGCAGTACATCGAGGAGCAACGCCGCCCCGTGCAGCTCAGCACCTACGGCCCGGATCCGGGCTGACCCCGCCCTCAAGGACGGGGCTCACGCCCTATACGCCAGGTCAACGCCTCCTGCACGATGCGGTAGACGGCGCCCTCCACCGCTGCCGGGAGCGGACCGGTACCCGCACACGGGCACCGGCCTCCCCGCGCAACTCCTCCCCTGCGGCGGCCACGCGCCGCCCGGCCGCACGGCCCGACCGGGCTCACCCCCCGTCCGGGCCGCAGGGGTCCTCGCCGGGGCCCGGCACCCGGCCCACCGCGCGCTTGAACTCCGGGCACTCCACCAGCGGGTCGTGGTCGCACCCCGCGGCGTGCGCCAGGCTGTCGCGCAGCCGCTCCAGCCGCCCGATCGACTCGTCCACCTCGCGCGCCTTGGCCGCCAGGAGCCCGCGCAGCTCCCCGTCACCGGGCGTGCCGGTCAGGAACGCGCGCACCTCGGCGATCGTGAAACCCGCGCTGCGCGCGCACACGAGCACCCCCAGCCGGTGCAGCACCCCGGGGTCATAGGCCCGGCGCAGCCCGCTGCGCGCCGCGGGGGCGATGAGCCCCTCCTTCTCGTAGTAGCGCAGCGCCGATGGGGCCAGCCCCGTCCGCCGCGCCACCTCGCCGATGTCCAGCAGCCCCGCCTCCGGCGCCTGTGCCCCCATGCCCGGCCCCCTTTCCCGCGCCCGGCGCGGTTGACTTGAAGCGCACTTCAAGTAGCAGTGTAGGCGCATGCGGATCCACCACATCAACACCGGCTCCATGCTCCTGCTCGAACCCGCCGACACCGGCCTGCCCCCCGCCCGCGCGGTCTGCCACAGCCTGCTCCTGGAGACCGACGCCGACGGGCTCGTCCTCGTGGAGACCGGCCTGGGCCTGAACGACGTACGCCACCCCGAGCGCACCCTGGACCCCGGCTGGAGGCAGGCGGTCGAACCGGTCCTCGACCCCCGCGAGACCGCGGTGCACCGGGTCCGCGCGCTGGGGCACGACCCGGCCGACGTGCGCCACATCGTGCTCACCCACCTGGACGTCGACCACGCCGGCGGACTGCCCGACTTCCCCGCCGCCACCGTGCACGTGCTGCAGGAGGAGCTGCACGCGGCCCGCGCCGAGGCGCCCGACCCCCGCTACCGCCCCGCCCACTTGGCGCACGGGCCGCGCTGGTCCACCTACCCCGCCGACGGCGGGCAGGACTGGTTCGGCCTGCCCGGCGCGCGCGAGCTGCGCGGCCTGCCGCCCGACATCCTGCTCGTGCCCCTGCCCGGACACTCCCGGGGCCACGCGGGGGTGGCGGTGCGCAAGGGGCGGGGATGGCTGCTGCACGCGGGCGACGCCTTCTTCTACCACCGCGAGCTGGCGGCCCGGGACCCGCACGGGCACCCGTTGCTGGACCTGGTCCAGGAGGGGGCGCAGGTCGATGAGAAGGCCCGCAAGGCGACCCGGGAGGCGCTGCGGGGCCTGGCGGGCGAACACGGCGGCGGGGTGGAGGTGGTGTGCGCCCACGACCCGTGGACACTGCGGCGCCTGACCGCAGGGTGAGGGCTGGGCCCCGGCGGTGCCATGGGCCCAGACGCCGCGCGCGTCTCAGGCCGGCGCCCGGCCGAGCCGGGCGGCCACGGCGTCCAGGACCCACTCCAGGCCCTCGGCGAAGGACTCCTCGGCGCCGCCGTGCCTGCCCTCGTGCACGGCCCTGGCCAGCGCCGGGAACCGGCCCGAGTCCAGCATCCGCCTCAGGTGCGGGCCCTGCTCGCGCTGCCAGTCCCCCTCGGACAGGCCCGTGGCGCGCTCGGCCCGCAGCCCGGCCACCTCGCGCCTGATGGCGCCGATGGTGTAGGCGGTGACGGTCTGAACCGCCCGCCAGGCGGTGTCGGCATCGGCCAGGCCCTCCAGCGCGGCCAGCGGCGCCTCGCCCGCCGCAAGGGCGTTGGGCCCCAGCGCAGGGCGCCCGCCGAGCAGGTCGGCCAGCCACTCGTGGCGCAGGGCGGCCCCCCGGGTGCGGCGGGCCAGCCCGTCCAGCGCCTCGCGCCAGTGGCCGGGCGGTGCGGCGGGCACGATCTCGGCGTAGACCCGGTCCACCATCAGGTCGAACAGGTCCTCCTTGGCGGAGATGAAGCCGTAGAGCCGCATCGGCCCGGCGCCCAGCCGGGCGGCGACCTTGCGCAGCGTCACCGCATCCAGCCCGCCCTCGTCGGCCAGGCCGACGGCGGCCTCCACGATGCGCGCCCGGTCCAGCGGCGCGGGGCCCTTCGGCGGCTCGGGACGGTCCCACACAGTCATGGAACCACCGTACTGTTGCGATACGCCGTATCGGGAAAATACAGTGTATCGACATGAGCCGCCGTATCGCCGTGGTCGGCGCCGGGCCCGCGGGCCTGGCCCTGGCCCGCGTCCTGCACCGCAACGGCCACCGGGCCGCCGTCTTCGAACGCGACCCCCACCCCCGCGCACGCTCCCAGGGCGGCACCCTGGACCTGCACGAAGGGCTGGGCCTGCTCGCCCTGGAAAAGGCGGGCCTGCTGGAGGGCTTCCGCGCGCTGGCCCGCCCCGAGGGCCAGGCCATGCGCATCCTGGACACCGACGGCACCGTCCTGCGCGACTGGCGGCCCCGCCCCGGCGAGGAGGCCAACCCCGAGATCGACCGCGGTGACCTGCGCCGCCTGCTTCTGGGCCCCCTGGACGTGCAGTGGGGGCGCGCAGTGGCCCATGCGGTGCCCCGGCCCGGCGGCGGCGCCCTCGCCTGCTTCGCCGACGGGCACCGGGAGGCCTTCGACCTGGTCGTCGGCGCGGACGGGGCGCGGTCCCGCGTCCGGGCGGCGGTCTCGGCCGCAGTGCCGCACTACACCGGCGTCACCATGGTCGAATCCGGCCTGGAGGACCTCGACCGGGACCACCCCGACCTGGCCCGCCTCATCGGCGACGGGTCGGTGGCCGCCTACGGCCCCGGCCGCTCCCTGGTCGCCCAGCGCACCAGCGGCGGCCGCGCCAAGGTCTACGCCCAGTTCCGCACGCCGCAGCCCGAGCGCACCGGCGCCAGGGGCGCCGGCCCGTCGGCCGAGCGCGAACGCCTACTGTCCCTGTTCGACGGGTGGGCCGACCCCCTCCTGGAGCTGGTGCGCCGCGGCACCTCCTTCGTCCGCCGCCCGCTGTACACCCTGCCCGCCTCCCACACCTGGGAGCACGTGCCCGGGGTGACGCTGCTGGGCGACGCCGCCCACCTGATGCCCCCGCTGGGGGCGGGGGCGAACCTGGCGCTGCTGGAGGGGGCCGAACTCGCCGAGGCCGTCGCCGGCGCCGACCCCTCGGACCCGGCGCGCCTGGACGCGGCGATGCGCGGCTTCGAGGAGCGCATGCGCGAGCGCGCCGCCGGTTGGGCGCGCATCACCACCGAAGGGCTGCAGCGCCTGGTGGGCCCGGACCCCGCCCAGGCCCTGGCCCTGTTCGACGGGGTCCACCCCTCCTGACCGCGCCGGTTCCGGTCCCGGGCCGCGGCGTCAGCCGGCGTTGAACGCCTGCCCGACGCTCAGCGTGTCCTCGTACAGGTGCATGCGGACGATCCGCCCGTCCTCGACCACCAGGTGCATGGCCGCCGGTGTGGTGAACTCCTTGCCCGTGGCCGCGGCGGTGTGCGTCCAGACCGCCAGCAGTACGGCGTCGCCGCCTTCGACGATGACGCGCTCCAGCACGACCTGGCTCATGCCGGGCGCGAAGTGCGGCCACATCGTGGTGAAGTACGGCGCGACCTCCTCCCGGCGGGTACGGCGCCCGGTCCAGGGCAGCGCGTCGCTTCCGGGGACGTGCCAGTCGATCTCCTCGGCGAAGAGTTCCTGGATGCCCTCGGGGTCCTGGGCGCCCAGGCGCTCCACGAACTTCTCGGACACGGTCCGCGTGGTCTGGGTATCCGTTGCCATCGTCGTCGTCCTCGTCTTCTCGGTGGTGTGATGCGTCCCGCCCGGGCGATCGGGCCCCGGCGTCGGGCTCTCAGAGCTGTGTGGTGCCGCCGTCGACGAGCAGTTCCGCGCCGGTGGTGAAAGCGCTCTGATCGCCGGCCAGGTACAGGGCGGTGGCGGCGACCTCGTCGGGGCGTCCGAGGCGGCCCAGCGGGGTCGCCGGCCCCGGCGGGGAGCCGTGCGGGAGGGCGTCGCGGAGCCCGTCCCCGCCCGGGGTCTCGACAGGGCCGGGCGTGAGGGCGTTGACGCGGATTCCGCGGTCGGCCAGTTCGGCGGCCCAGGTCCGGGCGAGGCTGCGGATGGCGGCTTTGGTGGCGGCGTAGACGCCCAGCCCCGGGGCGGCCCTCAGGGCCGCGCTGGAGGAGAGCAGCATGACCGAGGCGCCGGCCCTCAGCAGCGGGAGCGCCTTTTGGACCGTGAAGACCGTGCCCTTGAGGTTGATCGCGGCGGTGCGGTCGTACTCCTCTTCGGTGATGGCGCCGAGCGGGCCGTAGTCCCCGACCCCGGCGTTGGCCGCCACGATGTCCAGGCGGCCGCTGCCCTCGGCGATG
Source organism: Nocardiopsis suaedae (assembly GCF_027706745.1). Lineage (GTDB taxonomy): Bacteria > Actinomycetota > Actinomycetes > Streptosporangiales > Streptosporangiaceae > Nocardiopsis_A > Nocardiopsis_A suaedae. The sequence continues at coordinate 51,380 of NZ_JAQFWP010000040.1, forward strand.
CGGGCGAAGAGGCGGTCGAGGTCGCCGAGGTCGGAGGCGTCGCCCTGGACGGCGATGCCCCGGGCGCCGACCTGTGCGGCGGCGGCGTCCAGTTCGGCCTTGCGGCGGCCGGTGAGGTAGACGGTCGCGCCCTCGGAGGCGAAGCGGCGGGCGATCGCCAGGCCGATGCCGCTGGAGGCGCCGGTGACCAGGGCGGTCTTGTCGTCCAGCTGTCCCATGGGGTTCTCCGAATCTTTGACGTAACCATTTTTGTTACATTTGAGGCCGCGGAATGCGCCCCCGTGTCCCGGGGAGGCCGGGGGCCTGCGGTCAGGCGGCCTTCAACACGTCGCGCAGCACGTCCTCCAGCGTGGTCCCGGCCAGCTCCCTGCGCAGGGCGGCCTCCACGCCGTCGTACACGGCGGACAGCGCCGGCCCGATGCCCTGGCCCACGACGCACTCGGGGTCCGGCACCGCGCGGTGCAGGGCGAAGACCGGCCCCGGCTCGATCGCCCGGTAGACGTCGAGCAGGGTGAGCGACGCCAGGTCCCGGGTGAGCCTCCAGCCCGCCCCCGCGCCCCGCTGCGACTCGACCAGGCCGGCCTTGCGCAGCTCGGCCAGCAGGCGGCGGATCACCACCGGGTTGGTGTTGACGCTCGTCGCGATCTGCTCGGAGGTGGCGACCTCGTGGCCGCGCCGCTGGTACAGCCCGATCCATGTCAGGGCGTGCGCCGCGACGGTCAGTCTGCTGTTGGCGCTCACGAGGGCTCCGCCTTCCCGGCCTTCTCGACTTCAGTCGTAACCGTAACCGTTACGACAACTCGGGGCAAGCCCGGCCCCCCCTGCGGCGCGGACGGCGCCGTGCAGGCGATCTGCCCCGTCCCGTGGGCCGGGGGCCGCCCGCCGCCGGCCATGGCACCCTCCCGCACCACCGGGGGGCGGGGCCGGGGTTTCGTTTGGGCGGCCCCGGGCGGGCGCGGTGACGGTTCGGACCGCCCTCCCGGCCTGACCCCCGGTAACGCCCACTTATCGGGGGTCAGTTTTCCCGCCCTCTCGGAACCCTGTTTTGTTTGCGGAACATGAATAACGTAACAAGGTAACGTAATTAACTAACGTTATGCGGGTTGGGGTGGAGAGGCCCCGACCAGAGCCCCCCGGGGGGCGGCAGGGGACGCGCCCGCCGCCAAGTACCGTGGGGCCGATGACGACCCGGCTGGCCACCCGTTCGGTCCGCGCCGCCGACGCGGAGAGCCTGGTACCGCTGTTCGCGGCCCTGTCGCATCCCGCGACCCCTGCGCAGTTGCGCAGCCGTCTTGAGCGTCTGGCCGGGGACCCCGCCTATGAGGCCTGGGGCGTCGAGTCGGAGACAGCGCAGTTGGTGGGCTTCGCCGCCGGACACCTGCTGTTCCCCATCGAGGACGACGTTCCGGCCGCCCAGCTCATCGCACTGGTGGCGGCCGGGAACGCGCGAGGGCGGGGTGTGGGCACGGCGCTGTGCACCGCATTCGAGCAGTGGGCCCGCGGGCAGGGCGCGGCCCGGGCCCTGCTGAACTCCTCGAGCACACGGGGCGGGGCCCACGCCTTCTACACGCGGCGCGGCTACACCGCCTCGGGCGTGCGGTTCACCAAACCCCTGTAGCCGTTCACCGCCTCCGGCCCGGATCCCGGTGCGGTGTCGGCATCTCTCCCCCAACGCGGTCCCACCGGCCCCATAGCGACGCACCACCCGGGCTCCGCCGCCGCCCCGGCCGGGCAGGCACCGCCCCCGCCTGTTGGTGAGACCCCACACACCCCCGCCCCGCATACCCTGGGCGACCAGGGGCCCAGCCGCCGCCTTCCAGCCGGGCTCAAGCAGCGCTTTGGCCCATTCCTACAAACTCGGACCCGCAATGTTGCGCCGAGACCGACATGGCACCGGCGCCCCGCACACGCAAGGGTGGAAACCTGCCCGGGCAACCGCCCCCCGCCACGGCGCACGGTCACTGGTCACCACGAAGAAAGGGCTCGGTCGGCTTGTTCACGACAATCGCCATCGTCAACCGCGGCGAGGCCGCCATGCGCCTCATCCACGCCGCACGCGACCTGTCCGCCCGAACCGGCACCCCGGTGCAGACCGTCGCCCTGCACACCGACGTCGACCGCACCGCCGCCTTCGTCCGCGAAGCCGACACCGCCTACGAGATCGGCCCCGCCGCCCAGCGCCCCTACCTCGACCTCAAGGCCCTCGAACGCGCCCTCGTCGACACCGGCGCCGACGCCGCCTGGGTCGGCTGGGGCTTCGTCGCCGAAGACCCCGCCTTCGCCGAACTGTGCGACCAGCTCGGCATCACCTTCATCGGCCCCAGCGCCCAGGCCATGCGCGACCTCGGCGACAAGATCGGCGCCAAACTCCTGGCCGAACAGGTCGGCGTGCCCGTCGCCCCCTGGAGCCGCGGCGCCGTGGCCACCCTCGACGACGCCCTGGCCGCCGCCTCCGGCATCGGCTACCCCCTCATGCTCAAGGCCGCCGCCGGCGGCGGCGGCCGCGGCATCCGCGTCATCAACGACGCCGACGAACTCGCCGAGGCCTTCGACCGCACCAGCGCCGAAGCCGCCCGCGCCTTCGGATCGGGCACCGTCTTCCTCGAACGCCTGGTCACCGGCGCCCGCCACGTCGAAGTCCAGGTCATCGCCGACGGCCAGGGCACCGCCTGGGCCCTGGGCGTGCGCGACTGCTCCATCCAGCGCCGCAACCAGAAGATCATCGAGGAGTCGGCCTCCCCCCTCCTGGACGCCGACCAGACCGCCGAACTCAAGGCCTCCGCCGAACGCCTGGCCCTGGCCGTGGGCTACCGCGGCGCCGCCACCGTGGAGTTCCTCTACCACCCCGGCGAACGCCTCTTCGCCTTCCTCGAGGTCAACACCCGCCTCCAGGTCGAACACCCCATCACCGAATCCACCACCGGCATCGACCTGGTCGCCGCCCAGCTGTCGGTGGCCGCCGGCCACCCCCTCACCGGCGTCGCCCCCCACGAGCGCGGCCACGCCGTCGAGGCCCGCCTCAACGCCGAGGACCCCGACCGCGACTTCGCCCCCTGCCCCGGCCGCATCGCCCGCCTCGAACTGCCCGCCGGCCCCGGCATCCGCGTCGACACCGGCGTCGCCGAAGGCGACACCATCCCCGCCGAATTCGACTCCATGATCGCCAAGATCATCGCCCACGGCCGCGACCGCGACGAGGCCCTGGCCCGCCTGCGCCGCGCCCTGCGCGAGACCACCGTGGTCATCGACGGCGGCGCCACCAACAAGAGCTTCGTACTGGACCTGCTCGACCAGCCCGAGGTCACCGGCGCCACCGCCGACACCGGCTGGATCGACCGCGTCCGCGCCCAGGGCCGCCTGTCCGGCGCCCCCCACGCCGCCGTCGCCCTGACCGCCGCCGCCATCGAGGCCTACGAGGAGGAAGAGGGCGCCGCCCGCGACCACCTGCTCGCCACCGCCTTCGGCGGCCGCCCCCAGGCCCGCCACGAGACCGGCCGCCCCCTGGCCCTCAAACTCCGCGGCGCCACCTACCAGGTCCTGCTCGCCCGCACCGGCGCCGACCGGTTCCGCGCCCACATCACCTCCGGCGAGCACACCGCCACCGCCCAGGTCCACCTGCACCGCCACGACGCCCACACCGGCCAGATCACCGTCAACGGCCACCGCCACCGCCTGCTCACCGCCACCCACGGCCCCGTCCACCTCGTCGAGGTCGACGGCACCGCCCACCGCATCAGCCGCGACGAGGGCGGCGTCGTGCGCTCCCCGGCCCCCGCACTGGTGGTGGCCACCCCCCTGCAGGTCGGCCAGACCGTCGACGCCGGCGCCCCCGTCCTGGTGCTGGAATCGATGAAGATGGAGACGGTCCTGACCGCCCCCTTCGACGCCCGCCTGGCCGAATCCCAGGTCCAGATCGGCTCCCAGGTCGAGACCGGCGCCGCCCTGCTGCGCCTGGAGCCCCTCTCCGACACCGGCGACGCCCCCGCCCAGCAGGCCGCCGAACTCGACCTGCCCGAACCCGGCCCCGCCCCCCTGGCCCAGCGCCTGGCCGAGGGCCGGGCCGACCTGCGCGCCCGCATGCTCGGCTTCGACGCCGACCCCGCCGACCCCGACCGCGCCCTGGCCCGCTACCTGGACGACCGCAAGGCCGCCGCCGCGGCCGGAGCCTCCCCCCTCGCCGACGAGCTCGGCATCATCGAGGCCTTCGCCGACCTGGCCGAACTCTCCCGCAACCGCCCCGCCGAAGGCGAGGCCGCCGGCGACAAGCGCGTCCACAGCACCCGCGAGCACTTCCACACCTACCTGCAGAGCCTGGACCTGGACCGCGCCGGCCTGCCCGAGGCCTTCCGCACCCGCCTGGCCCGCGCCCTGGCCCACTACGGCATCACCGCCACCGACCGCACCCCCGCCCTGGAAGCCGCCGTCTTCCGCATCTTCCTGGCCCAGCAGCGCGCCGCCGCCGACGCCCGCACCGTCGCCGCCCTGCTGCGCACCTGGCTGGACGAGCCCGCCCCCGACCACACCCTGCGCGAAAGCACCGGCCTGGCCCTCGAACGCCTCATCGCCGCCACCCAGGTCCGCTTCCCCCAGCTCGCCGACCTGGCCCGCGGCGTCGTCTTCGCCTGGTTCGCCCAGCCCCTGCTGCGCCGCAACCGGGCCCGCGTCTACGCCGACGTCCGCCGCCACCTGCGCCACCTGGACGCCCACCCCCGCTCCCCCGACCGCGCCGAACGCATCGCCCACATGGTCCGCAGCACCGAACCCCTGGTGCGGCTCCTGGGCCGGCGCCTGGCCCGCGGCACGGCCGACAACTCGGCCATGCTCGAGGTCCTCACCCGCCGCTACTACGGCAACAAGGGCCTGACCGGCGTGCACACCACCCGCGCCGCCGGCTGCGACTTCACCCTCGCCCAGCGCGACGGCACCCGCCTGGCCTCGGCCGCCGTCCCCTTCGACCGCCTGGCCCAGGCCCTGCAGGGACTGGCCCACGTCGCCGACGGCGCCCAGGCCCTGGCCGCCGACATCTACCTGGCCTGGGAGGACCAGCCCGCCGACGCCTCCGACACCGCCCGGGCCCTCTCCCACGTCCTCGAACAGGCCGACCTGCCGCCCGCCGTCGAGCGCATCACCACCACCGTGGCCGGAAGCGGCGGCGCCGTCATGCACCACCACTTCACCTTCGCCCCCGACCCGGCCCGCGGGCACCGCATGGCCGAGCAGCGCCTCATCCGCGGCCTGCACCCCCACATCGCCGCCCGCATGCAGATCGAACGCTTCGCCGACTTCGACCTGACCCGCCTGCCCTCCACCGACGAAGAGGTCTACCTCTTCCAGGCACGCGCCACCACCGACGCCTCCGACGAGCGCCTCCTGGCCTTCGCCCAGGTGCGCGACCTGACCGAGCTGCGCGAGCACGACGGCCGCCTGGTGGCCCTGCCCACCGCCGAGGACACCCTGGCCGCCTGCCTGGACTCCATCCGCCGCGCCCAGGCCCAGCGCCCGGCCCGGGGCCGCCTGGCCAACAACCGCATCGTCATCTACGTGTGGCCCCCCTCCACCCTGACCCGCGACGAGATGGAGATGATCGCCGACCGGCTGCGCCCCACCACCGCCGGGGCCGGCCTGGAGGAGATCTGCTTCATCGGCCGCCAGCGCGACCCCGACACCGGCGCCCTGACCAAGATGGCCGTGCGCATCGCCTTCGACGCCGCCGGCCGCGCCGAGCTCACCGTCGGCCCGCCCTCCGACGAGCCCGTCCGCCCCCAGGACGCCTACCGCCAGAAGGTGCTGCGCGCCGCCCGCCGCAACACCGTCTACCCCTACGAGCTGACCGGCATGCTCGGCGACTTCACCGAGCACGACCTCGACGCCCAGGGCCGCCTGGCCCCGGTGGACCGCCCCAAGGGCCGCAACACCGCCGCCATCGTCGCCGGAACCGTCACCACCCCCACCGCCAAGCACCCCGACGGCATCACCCGCGTGGTCCTGCTCGGCGACCCCACCAAGTCCCTGGGCGCCCTGTCCGAGCCCGAGTGCCGCCGCGTCATCGCCGCCCTGGACCTGGCCGAGAACAGGGGCCTGCCCCTGGAGTGGTACGCCCTGTCGGCCGGCGCCCGCATCTCCATGGACTCCGGAACCGAGAACATGGACTGGGTGGCCGCCGCCCTGCGCCGCATCGTCACCTTCACCCAGGCCGGCGGCGAGATCAACGTGGTCGTGGCCGGCATCAACGTCGGCGCACAGCCCTACTGGAACGCCGAGGCCACCATGCTCATGCACACCAAGGGCGTGCTGGTGATGACCCCCGACTCGGCCATGGTCCTCACCGGCAAGCAGTCCCTGGACTTCTCCGGCGGCGTCTCGGCCGAGGACAACTTCGGCATCGGCGGCCACGACCGCATCATGGGCCCCAACGGCCAGGCCCAGTACTGGGCCCCCGACCTGCCCGCCGCCCACGGCGTGCTCATGTCCCACTACGACCACGCCTACATCGCCCCCGGCGAGCAGGGGCCCCGCACCGCCGCCACCGACGACCCCGACGGCCGCGACATCCGCGACTACCCCCACACCGCCGAGGGCAGCGACTTCACCACCGTCGGCCAGATCTTCTCGGCCGAGCACAACCCCGACCGCAAGAAGCCCTTCGACATCCGCACCGTCATGCGCGCCCTGTCCGACCAGGACCACCCCGCCCTGGAGCGGTGGGCCGACATGGCCGACGCCCACAACGCCGTGGTGCAGGACGTCCACCTGGGCGGGGCGCCGGTGTGCCTGCTGGGCATCGAGTCCAAGTCCCTGCCCCGCCACGGGTTCCCGCCCACCGACGGCCCCGACGCCTACACCGCCGGGACCCTCTTCCCCCAGGCCTCCAAGAAGGCCGCGCGCGCCATCAACGCCGCCAGCGGCAACCGGCCCCTGGTGGTGCTGGCCAACCTGTCGGGCTTCGACGGCTCCCCCGAGTCGATGCGCAGGCTGCAGCTGGAGTACGGCGCCGAGATCGGCCGGGCCATCGTCAACTTCCAGGGCCCGATCGTCTTCTGCGTCATCTCCCGCTACCACGGCGGGGCGTTCGTGGTCTTCTCCAAGGCCCTCAACCCCAACATGACCGTGCTGGCCCTGGAGGGCTCCCGCGCCTCGGTGCTGGGCGGCGCCCCGGCCGCCGCGGTCGTCTTCTCCGGCGAGGTCGACTCCCGCACCGCCGCCGACGGGCGCATCCAGGCCCAGCAGGAGCGCCTGGCCTCGGCCGAGGGCACCGAGCGCGCCGCCCTGGCCGCCGAGCTGGAGGAGCTGCGCGCCACGGTGCGCGCCGAGAAGCTGGGCGAGGTCGCCGCCGAATTCGACGCGGTGCACAGCATCCGGCGCGCGGTGGAGGTGGGCTCGGTCGACGAGGTCATCAGCGCCGAGCAGATGCGCCCGCGCATCATCGAGGCCCTGCGCCGCGGCTGACCCGCCGGCCCGGGCCCCGGGGGCCGCACCCGCCGGGTGCGGCCCCCTCCTGTATCCGCGGCCGCCCGCCGCGCCACAGGGGCCGGGCCAGGCCGGCCCCCAGCAGGGCTCCGGCGCTGTTGAGCAGGACGTCGTCCACCGAGGCCACATGCCCGTCGGCCACCAGGTACTGGAGAGTCTCCACCACCGCCGACACCGCGGCCGCGGCGGCCAGGACGCGGACCCACCGGGCCAGGCGGCGGCCCAGCGCCAGCGGCAGGACAGCGCCCAGGGGCACGAACAGCGCCGCGTTCCCCCCGCTCTGCACCAGCCCCGTCACCCCCAGGCCGGTGGCGGCGATGTCGCGGAGGGGCGCCAGCTCCACCGCCTTCACGCTCCCAGGGGTGAACAGCGTGACCGCGGCGATCCCCAGCAGCGCGCACACGGCCAGGACATCGGCCGCGCTGTCCAGGGCCGCACGGCCCCACCGGCCGTGCCCGCGCCCGCGCATCCACACCAGCACGGCCAAGGCCGCGGCCCACACAGGCCAGAGCACCACGACCGCGTCCACCGCGGCAGTGGCCGAAGACCATCCCATGGCCCAGGACCCAACCACACCGGCCCCAAAGCACGGCCAGGCGCCCCCCCCCCCCCCCCGCCTCGGTGGGCGCGGCCCGCCTGCGCCACCCGCACACAGCGACCCCACGGCCGACTCCCCGCTGGGCGCCGACACGGCCCGCAGCGTTCTGGCGCACACCGCGGCCGAGTCCTCCAACCCCGCCCATCTGCGCGTCCTGCAACGGGTCAACGACCTGCTCGCCCACGACGAGGACGCCCAGGACGCACGGGTCCGGGGCGCCGCTACGATCGCCGCATGCGCGACACCGCCCCCGCCTTCACCGCGCTCCTGGTCGACTGGCGCGGAACCCTCGCCCTCCCCCTGACCCCGCGCCGGTGGGTCGACACCGCCCTGCAGGAGCTACGGCGCCCGCCCGGCGACGCCGACACGGTCCTGGCCCGCCTGGAGGCCGCGGACGCCCACCGCCTCCTGCTCACCCCCGGCATGGACGCCGACCCCGCCCTGCACCGCGACCTCTACCACCGCGTCCTGGCCCGCGCGGGCATCGACCCTGAGCTGGCGGCCGCCCTGTACCGCATCGAATCCGACCCCGCCCACGACCTCTTCGCCGCCGACGCCCCGGCCTTCCTCGCCCGCGCCCGGGGCGCCGGCGTGCGCACCGTGGTCGTCAGCGACGTCCACGTCGACATCCGGCCCCGCTTCGCCGCGGCCGGACTGGCCGACCACGTCGACGCCTTCGCGCTGTCCTTCGAGGCGGGCGCCGAAAAACCCGACCCGCGCCTGTTCGAGGCCGCCCTGGACAAGGCCGGGGCCCACCCCGCCCAGGCGCTGATGGTCGGCGACCGCCCCACCCACGACGGGGGCGCCGCGGACCTGGGCATCGCCACGCTGCTGCTGCCGCCGCTGCGCACCGCCCAGGACCGCAGGCTGCACCTGGCCGAGGCGCTGCTCCACACCCCCGCCCCCCGGGGCTGACGGACCGCCCCCCGGGGCCGGGGCGCCTCACCCGGTGAAGGCCGCCGCGTGCGCGCGGGCGAAGTCGGCCACACCCTGCGGGGCCCGGCCCAGCAGGCGCTCGGCGTCCCGGGTGGTGAAGTCACCCCACCCCCGGGCGAACGCCGCCGAGTACTCGCCCACCATGTCCGCGATCCACTCGTCGGCGCCCACCGCCAGCAGCGCCGCGCGCTTGTCGGCCGGCGAAACCGGCCGGTAGGCCACCGGCCGCCCCAGCGCCTGCCCCATCCGCTCGGCCGCCTCGGCCAGGCTCAGCGACTCCGGACCGGTCAGCGTGTAGGTGCGCCCGGCGTGCACGCCCGGCGGATCGGCCAGCACACGCGCCGCGCAGCCCGCCACGTCCTCGGCGGCCACCATCCCCAGCCGCCCCTGCCCCATGTCCATGCCGAACCCGCCGCTCGCGCGCACCTCGGCGGCCTCGCCCAGCAGGTTGTCCATGAACCACATGGGCCGCAGCACGGTCCACTCCAGGCCCGAGGCCTGCGTCTCGGCGTCCGACAGGGCGTGCAGGCGCCCGCTGCGGGTGGGGGCGTCGTGCGCGGCGCCCACCGCCGACAGGCGCACCACCCGCTCGGCCCCGGCCCGCCGGGCCGCCCACAGCGCGTTCATGCTGTGCTCGGGGGCGCGCGGCCCGTTGGGCACCAGCAGCCACACGTCCTGCACCCCCTCCATGGCCGGGCCCAGCGTGTCCGGGCGCCCCAGGTCCCCGGCCACCACCTCGGCCCCGGCGGCGCGCGCCGCGTCGGCCTTGGCAGGGTCGCGCACCAGGGCGCGCAGGTCCGCGTCGGCGCCCTGCAAGCGGCCCATCAGGGCGGTGGACACGGTTCCGGTGGCCCCGGTGATCAGCACGGTGCGGGTCATGTCGCTCGTCCTCCTCGTTCGGGCCCTACGGCCGGTTCGGGTTCGGCGGGTTCGGGTCGGGGTTCGCCCGCACCGCGGCGGCGCAGGCGGGGGTCGAGCTGGGCGGCGGCCACGGCGGCCAGCGCCAGGGCGAACCCGGCGCCCTGGCTGCCGGTCAGGTCCTCGCCCAGCAGCAGGTGTCCCAGCGCCGCCGCCACCACCGGGGACAGCAGCGGCAGGAAGGACACCGCCACCACGGGCAGGCGTCCGATGCCGTGGAACCACAGCGGGTAGCTCAGGGCGGCCCCCACCACGCCCAGCCACAGGTACCCGGCCACCGCGCGCGGCTCGGCCATCCCGGCGGGCACCCCTTCCAGGGCCAGCGCCACCGGGAGCAGCACCAGCCCTCCGGCGGTCAGCTGCCAGGCGGCGAAGGCGGTGGGGCCCACCCCCTCGGGGCGGCCCCACCGCTTGGTGAGCACGATCCCGGCGGCCAGGCACACGGCCGCACCGGTGCCGGCGGCGGTGCCCAGGGGGTCGACGGGGGCCGGGCCGGCGCCCACGACCAGGGCGACCCCGGCGATCCCGGCCAGGGCCCAGCCCAGCCGCCAGGCGGTGGGGCGCTCGCCCAGCAGGGCGAAGGCCAGGACGACGGCGGCCAGCGGCTGCACGGCGGTCAGGGTGGCGGCCACGCCGCCGGGCAGCCGGTAGGCGGCGGCGAACAGCAGGGCGAACAGCGCGCCGATGTTGAGGGTGCCCAGGACCAGGGCGCGCCAGGCCCAGTGGCCGCGGGGCAGGGTGCCGGTGAGGGCGAGCAGGACGAGCCCGGCGGGCAGGGCGCGCAGCACGCCCGAGGCCAGGGGCGCCCCGGGCGGCAGGAGTTCGGTGGTGACCAGGTAGGTGGTGCCCCAGGCGGCGGGGACGGCGGCGGTGAGCGCGGTCAGGCCGGCCCGGGCCGCGGCGGTGTCGGGGGGTCGGGGGGAGGGCACGGACAACCTCTCAACGTTGAACTGTTTAACGTTGAGGAATGTACTCCGGCTGATACCGTGCCGTCAAACCCTTCAACATTGAGAGGAACCGGCCGTGCGCGACGCCGTCGACCGCATCCTGCACCAATGGGCCCACGCACGCCCCGACCTCGACCCCGCCCCCATGGGCGTCCTCGGCCGCCTCACCCGCCTCACCCGCATCGCCGAGACCCGCCTCAAAACCGTCTTCGCCCACCACGGCCTCGAACGCGGCGAATTCGACGTCCTTGCCACCCTCCGACGCGCCGCACCCCCCGACGGCATGACCGCCGGAGCCCTCGCCCGCGCCTCCATGGTCACCTCCGGCGCCGTCACCAACCGCCTCGACCGCCTCGAAGCCAAAGGCCACATCACCCGCCGCACCGACCCCCACAACCGCCGCACCGTCGTCGTCGCCCTCACCCCCCAGGGCCGCGACCTCATCGACCGCGCCGTGACCGCCCACCTCGACAACGAACACCGCCTCCTGGCCGCCCTCACCCCCGACCAGCGCGACGACCTCGCCCGCAACCTGCGCACCCTCCTCATCAGCCTCGGCGACACCGCCGACGACCACCCCGACCGGGACTGACCCGCACCGGCCATGGGGCGGGGCGACCGGAGGCCGCCCCGCCACGGCGCCTTCGTCCTCGGCCGCCACCGCACCGACCGCTTCATGAAGACCATGGACCTGATGATCCAGGGCCGCCACGCCGACGCCCGGGCCTGAGCACACACCCGGGCCCGCCCCCCCGCACACGAAAAAAGGCCCTGGCCCCCGCACACCGGGACCCAGGGCCGAACCGCACGGCGCCGTGCGGCTACCCCCGCACACCCAACAGGTGCTCGGTCGCCAACTGGTCCAACCGCTCGAACCCGTACCCCCGCTCCCGCAGCTCCTCCACGTCCGGATCCGCCTCGGCCAACAGCCCCTTCACCGACTCCCCCTCACCCAGCGTCGGCACCGCCAGCTCACCCACCCGGGAGGCCTCCAACGCCTCGGCCACCTCCGGATCCGCCCGGAACGCCGCCGCCTTCTCCCGCAGGATCAGATAGTTGCGCATGCACGCCTGCGCCGACACCCACACCCCCGCATCGTCCTCGGTCCGCGGCGGCTTGAAGTCGAAGTGCCGCGGCCCCGCGTACCCCTCCCGCTCCAACAGGTCCACCAGGAAGAACGCCTCCCGCAGATCACCGCCCCCGAACCGCAGGTCCTGATCGAACTTCACCCCCCGCTGGCCGTTCAGGTCGATGTGGAACAACTTGCCGTGCCACAGCGCCTGCGCCACCCCGTGCACCATGTTCAGACCCGCCATCTGCTCATGGCCCACCTCCGGGTTCACCCCCACCATCTCCGGGTGCTCCAACTCCCCGATGAACGCCAGCGCATGCCCCACCGTCGGCAGCAGCACATCCCCCCGCGGCTCGTTCGGCTTGGGCTCCACCGCCAACCGCAGGTCATACCCCCGCTCCCGGATGAAGGCGCACAACACCTCGAACGCCTCCCGCAACCGGTCCAGCGCCGCACGGCCGTCCTTGCCCGCCTCGGTCTCGGCCCCGTCCTGGCCGCCCCAGCACACGTACGTGCGCGCCCCCAGCTCGGCCGCCAGATCGATGTTGGCCGCCGCCTTGCGCAGCGCCAGCCGCCGCACCCGGCGGCTGTTCGACGTGAACCCCCCGTCCCGGAACACCGGATCGGTGAACAGGTTCGTGGTGGCCATCGGCACCACCACCCCCGTCTCCTCCAACGCCCCGCGGAACCGGCCGATGATCCGCTCCCGCTCGGCCGCCCCCGTCCCCGCCGGAACCAGGTCCTCGTCGTGGAAGGTCACCCCCCACGCCCCCAGCTCCGCCAACCGGTGGACCGCACGCACCGGGTCCAGCGGCCCGCGCACCGCCGACCCGAACGTGTTCACCCCCTGCCAGCCCACCGTCCACAGCCCGAAACTGAACCGGTCCTCACTCCGGGGGCGGTACACGTCCATCACGGACCCTCCTTCAGGGCACGGCCGACAACGACCCCATTAGTCTGGTCACCGAACAAACCCCGCGTCAATGCCCCCCACCCCCACACCCCGCCCCCACAATGGACCCGTGACCACCACCGACCGCCCCACCACCAAACACACCATCCGCGCCAACAACCTCGGCCTCATCCTGCGCACCCTGCACACCCACGCCCCCTGCTCCCGCGCCCACCTCGCCACCGCCAGCGGCCTCACCAAATCCACCGTCTCCAGCCTCATCGACGAACTCACCACCGCCGGCCTCATCACCCACCACGGCCCCCCCCCCACCCCCCCCCCCCGGCCCCCCCCCCCCCCCC
>NZ_JAQFWP010000041.1 GCF_027706745.1 Nocardiopsis suaedae
GGACCGCGAGGGGCCCGCCGGACGGCAAGCACGCCATGGGAACCGCCCCGCTTCGGCCGTCGCCGCCCATCATGGTGACCACGCAATCGCCGTGCGGCCGACAGCACGACCGCAAGGGCAGTCAACGCTTCCTCTCCGGCGGTTACCAGGTCACCGGTAGTTCGTACACGCCGTACACCTGGCCGTCGTGTTTGAACGGCAGGGCCTCTGCGTCCACCGTGAGCTTCAAGGTGGGGATGCGCTTGTACAGCGTTCCGTACGCCACCTGCAGTTCCATCCGTGCGAGCTGCTGCCCCAGGCACTGGTGTACGCCGAACCCGAAGGCCGAGTGGTTGCGCGCGCCCCGGTGCACGTCCAGGGTGTCCGGGGCCTCGAACACCCCCGGGTCCCGGTTGCCCAGTTCCAGCCCCACGAGCACGCCGTCCCCGGTGCGGATCGTCTCCCCGGCGACCTCGATGTCCTCCAGGGCCACCCGGCGCAGGCCGGTCTGGATCACCGTCAGGTAGCGCAGCAGCTCCTCGACCGCTGAGGCCACGGTCGTCTCATCGCCCTCGCGCACCTTCGCCAGCTGGTCCGGGTGCTCCAGCAGTGCCACCGTGCCCAGGGCGATCATGTTCGCGGTGGTCTCGTGGCCCGCGATGAGCAGCAGCACGCCGATCTTGGCGGCCTCGTTCCGGTCGATGTCGCCGTTCCGGACCCGCTGCGCGAGGTCGCTCAGCACGTCGTCGGCGGGGGCCTCCCCCTTCTCCTCCACCAGCCCCGCCAGGTAGGAGAACAGGGCGCCCATCGACGCGTTCCGGTCGGCCGCCGGGGTGTCCCGGTTGATGACGGCGGCGCTGTTGCGCTGGAAGAAGCCGTGGTCGGCGTAGGGCACGCCGAGCAGTTCGCAGATCACCAGCGACGGCACCGGCAGGGCGAACTCCTGCACCAGATCGGCCGGGTTCGGCCCGGTGAGCATCGCGTCGATCCGCTCGTCGACGATGCGCTGCACGGCGGTCCGCAGCGCCTGCACCCGCTTCACGGTGAACGGTGAGGCGACCATGCGCCGCAGCCGCGCGTGCTCGGGGTCGTCCATCAGGATGAAGCTGAGCGGGGACGCCTCCTGCCGGGGCCGATCGATGGGCACCGGGTAGTTCTCGTTGGTGACGTCGGAGCTCAGCCGCGCGTCGCCCAGCAGCGTGCGCTGCTCGGCGTGCCCTGTCACCAGCCATACGGCCCTGCCGGTGGGCATGCGGACCCGGCGCAGGGCGCCCGCGGCCTGCTCCGCACGTGCGGACGGCGCCGGGTCGAAGGGGCATTTCGCGTCCCGGGGCGCCGGGTACCGGGGGAGGTCGGCGGCATTCGTGGAGGCCGTCTCGGTCATTGCGCACTCCAATGGGTTGTTTACGGCACTGCGGTGCGGTACTGCGGGGGCGGTGCTGTGGCGGAGAGGCCGGGGAACGGCGCGCCGTCGCCCTCCGAAAGGGGCAGGAGACGCCGACCGTCCTCGCGGCCCGGGGGAACGGCGGCGGGCCCGGGGCCGGTCGTGGAATTCGGGACGGGTCGGAGCCCGCGCCGTGGGGCCGTTCCGGCATGGTCACGCCGACGGCGGCGGCATCCGGTCCGGTGTCCGACCCGCCCCCTTCACGCGGCTCACCCGGCGACCGGGGATCCGCCCACCGGGGACGGGGCGGCGAAGGCCTCGGCGACCTCGCGTCTCCACTGGCGCGCCTGCTTGGGCATGTTCCAGCCCAGCACCCCTTCGGTCCGGCTCCCGCGCCTGAACCGGACCACGAAGCGGCCGTCCTCGGGGGAGCCCTCGACCACCTCCGCCTCGGCCGACGCCGAGGGCAGGCCGTGGATCTGGATCTTCGCGCCGAACTGGTCCGTCCACAGGTAGGGGACGGGGACGTAGGGCCGCTCATCCCCGAGGACCGCCGCGGCGACCGCGCCCGCCTGCTCCACCGCGTTGGTGCGGTTCTCCAGGCGCACGCTCCTCCCCAGCCCTTCGTGGTACCAGCGGGACACGTCGCCGACCGCGTACACGCCCTCGGCGGCGCGGCAGTGCGCGTCGCACACCAGCCCGTCGGAGACCTCCAGCCCGGACCCCTCCAACCAGTCGGTCTCCGGGCGGGCGCCCACGGCCACCAGCACCGTGTCGGCGGGCAGCTCCTCGCCGGTGTCCAGTAGGACCCCGCGCACCCGCCCGCCGCCGTCGTCGGCGAGCCCGGACACGGCGGCGCCCAGCCGCAGCCGGACCCCCTCGCCCCGGTGCAGCTCCGCCAGCAGCCCGCCGACCAGCGGCCCCAGCTGGGCCTCCATCGGCACGCGCTGCGGCCCGACCAGCGCGGTGTCCACGCCGAGCCCGCACGCGGTGGCCGCGGCCTCGGCGCCGAGCACGCCCTCGCCGACCACCACCAGGCGCCCGCGCCCGTTCCCGCCGCGGTCCAGCAGGTCGGCGCGGAGCGCCGCCGCCTCGTCCAGGGTGCGCAGGACGTGCACGCCCGTCAACGGCTCCTGCCCGGGCAGCGTCCGGGGCCGCGCACCGGTGGCGACCACGACGGCGTCGCCGCCGACCGCGCGCCCGGACGCGGTGGCCACGGTGCGGGAAAGGGGGTCGAGGCCGGTGGCCGGGTCGCCCAGCACCCACTCGGCGCCGAGGCCCTCCAGCACCTCGGCGGTGCGCAGCCGGGTGCGTTCCGGCGGCCAGGAACCGGCCAGGACCTGCTTGGACAGCGGCGGCCGGTCATAGGGCGGGTACGGTTCGGCGCCCACGACGGTGACGGGGCCGTCATGGCCCTTGCGGCGCAGCGCCTCCACGGTCGCCAAGCCGGCGGCGGAGGCGCCGACGACCACCACGCGCGGCGTGGCGCTCATGCGTCCTCGTCCACGGTGATCGCGGCCGCGGGGCACACCTGGGCCGACTCGCGGACGGCGTCGTGGTGCTCCTCGCCGGGGGCGGCGTCGAGCAGCACCACGATCCCGTCCTCGTCCCGCTGGTCGAACACCTCGGGCGTGATCAGCACGCACTGTCCCGCACCGCAGCACTTGTCCTCATCGACGGTGATGTTCACGGTCGCTCCTGTCTCGCTCGGCGGTTGTGACGGCGGTTCTGAACGGCCCGGGTGCCGCGGGCCGCGGCGGCGGGGGATGGGGGACGGGGAACGGAGGCGGTCAGGGCGCCGCGTGCCCGGAGGGGGAGGCGGGCGCGAAGATGAGCCCCTGCAGGGCGTCGACCATGCCGGTGGCGGCCTCGTCCCAGGTGCGGCGCAGGGTCGGGGCCCCCTCGGCGAGGTTCCGCTCGCGCTCGGCGCACATGTTGTGGACGATGTGGCGGAGCATGGCGGCGCGCTCCCGGCGCACCTCGTCCGGGATCTCCCGGGTGCGCACGTCGAGCGCGTGCATGATCTCCCGCAGCGACGGGGCGGACAGCGCCTCCTCGACCACGATCCGGCGGAACACCGGGTCGGCCATGGCCTGGACGCTGAAGCGCGCGAACCAGGTGGGCGCCCCGAGCGCGCCGAGGTGCTCGGTGACCGGGCGCACCAGGCACGCCAGCCACGCGCGGGGGTCGTCCGAGCCGCGCACCCGGTCGACCATCACGATGCGCCGCTCCTCGATGTCGTCGGTGTGCCGCTGGACGATGGCGCGCACCAGGTCGGCCTTGGAGCCGAAGTGGTAGCCCACCGCGGCGTTGTTGCCCTGCCCGGCGGCCTCGCTGACCTGCCGGTTGGAGACCGCGAACAGGCCCTCCTCGGCGTACAGCCGCTCGGCGGCGTCCATGATGGCCAGGCGGGTGGACTCGGACCGCTCGTACCGGGAGGTGGCGGGAGGCACGGTCACCACCTCACCGGGACCGTCGCCAGCCCGCCGACCGCGAGCCCCTCGACCCGCCGCAGTTCGGCGGCGGGGACCGCGAGGTCGAGGCCGGGCAGGCGGTCCAGCAGCGCCTCCAGCACCACCTGCAGCTCGGTGCGGGCGAGCGCCTGGCCCAGGCAGGAGTGCGCCCCCGAGCCGAAGGCGATGTGCTGGTTGGGAAGGCGGTCGAGCACCATCGTGTCGGCGCCCTCGAACGCCCCCGCGTCCCGGTTGGCGGCGGCCATCGCGCACATCACCGTCGTCCCGGCGGGCACGGTCTCCCCGCCGATCTCGGTGTCCTCGGTGATGAAGCGGGGCAGGCCGATGCCGGAGTTGGCGTCGAACCGCAGGGCCTCCTCCACGGCCGTGCGCACCAGCCGGCGCTCCTCCAGCAGCCGCTCCCACCGGCCGCGGTCGGACAGCAGCATCGCGACCATCTTGCCGATCATGTTGGCGGTGGTCTCGTGCCCGGCGACGAGCAGGCCCATCCCGGTGCCGACCAGCTCCGCGTCGCTCAGCCTCCCGCCGTCCTCGGCCGTTCCGGTGATGAGCGCGCTGAGCAGGTCGTCGCCGGGGTCGGTGCGCCGCCGCCCGATGTGCGCGGACATGTAGGCGAAGAACTCCTCCTGGGCGGCGGAGACCTCCTCCTCGGTGTAGCGGGTGAGGTTGAGCAGGGTGTCGGACCAGTAGGAGAACCGGTCCCGGTCGGACTCGGGCACGCCGAGCAGGTCGCAGATGACCCACACCGGGAGCGGGAACCCCAGGTGCGCCTTGAGGTCGGCGGGCGCGCCCGCCTCGACCATGCCGTCGATCAGCCGCTCGGCCATGTCCCGGATGCCGGGGCGCAGCGCCGTCATGCGCTTGGCGGTGAACCACTTGCCGACCTCGCGGCGCCAGCGCTGGTGGCCCTCGCCGCCGTCGGGGACGCTCGCGGCCATGTCGCTGTTGAACACGCCGCCGGACTCGTTGGCGGCGATGCGGGCGGCGCCCTCGCCGGTGAGGCGGCGGGAGAAGCGCGGGTCGGCCAGCACGCCCTTGACGTCCTCGTACCGGGTGACCAGGGCCGCCTCGTCTCCGGAGGGCAGGGTGACCCGGGCGACCGGGCACCGGGAGCGCAGCCGCTCCCATTCGGCCGGCGGCTCCAACGCCGAAGGGGCGGGGATCGGGTAGTCGAGCACCTGCTCGTCGTCGCGCTCCATGGCCGTTCCTCACGTTTCGTGGGGGCTGGGTACGCGCCCAGTCAACAACCGGGGCTACAGTAAGTCAAGCGACTGATTTAAAACTTCGCCGTCCTCCTCCCGCCGCCGTCACGGAAGGCACCTCCATGTCCCAGGCCGCACAGGCCGACGGCGCGACGCACGCCCCTGGTGAGGCGCCCGCCGCGTCGAGACCGACCGCCGTCATCGCCGTCCTGGCGTTCGCCGGCATCTCCGTCTCGCTGATGCAGACCCTGATCGTGCCGATCGTGCCCCGCCTGCCGGAGTACCTGCACACCACGCCGGGCCAGGCGGCCTGGGCGGTCACCGCCACGCTGCTCGCCGCCGCCGTCGCCACCCCGGTGGCCGGGCGGCTGGGCGACATGTTCGGCAAGCGGCGGGTGCTGCTCGCGAGCATCGGCCTGATGGTGGCCGGGTCGCTGGTGGCCGCGGTCAGCGACGGCCTCGCGCCGATGATCGTCGCCCGAACGCTCCAGGGGGCCTCCGCCGGGGTGATCCCGCTGGGCATCAGCATCATGCGGGACACGGTCCCGGCGCACCGGCTGGGCGGAGCGACCGCGGCGATGAGCGCGTCCCTGGGCGTGGGCGGCGCCCTCGGCCTTCCCGCGGCGGCCCTCCTGGTGCAGAACGCCGACTGGCACGCGCTGTTCTGGGCGGCGGCCGCGATCGGCGCCTTCGGAGCGGTGCTGATCGCCGCCGTGGTCCCGGAATCACCGGTGCGCAGCGGCGGCCGCTTCGACCCGGTGGGCGCGGTCGGCCTGTCGGTGGGGCTGCTGTGCCTGCTGCTGGGCGTGTCCAAGGGGGCCGACTGGGGGTGGACCGGCGGCACGGTGCTCGGACTGTTCGCCGCCGCGGTGGTCGCGCTGGTGCTGTGGGGCGTCTGGGAGCTGCGCACCGCGCACCCGCTGGTCGACCTGCGCACCACGGCGCGTCCGCAGGTGCTGGCGACCAACGCGGCCTCGGTGGTGTTCGGGTTCGCGATGTTCGCCATGTCGCTGGTGCTGCCGCAGGTGCTGCAGCTCCCGGCGGCCACCGGCCACGGGCTCGGCAGCGACCTTTTGACGGTCGGCCTGGTGATGGCGCCGTCCGGGCTGGTGATGATGGCGATGGCGCCGGTGTCCTCGCGCATCTCCCGGGCGGCTGGGCCCAAGGTGACGCTGATGGTCGGCGCGGTCGTGGTGGCCCTTGGGTACGGGCTGGGGACCGTGCTGATG
Organism: Nocardiopsis suaedae; assembly: GCF_027706745.1. Lineage (GTDB taxonomy): Bacteria > Actinomycetota > Actinomycetes > Streptosporangiales > Streptosporangiaceae > Nocardiopsis_A > Nocardiopsis_A suaedae. The sequence continues at coordinate 6,269 of NZ_JAQFWP010000041.1, forward strand.
GGGTCGGCCTGGGAACTGGTGGCCGTATCGAGCGTGATCGGCTGCGGTATCGGGCTGGCCTACGGGGCGATGCCCGCCCTGATCATGGCGGCGGTCCCGGTGTCCCAGACGGCGGCGGCGAACAGCCTGAACACCCTGATGCGGTCGGTGGGCACGTCGACGTCGAGCGCGGTGGCCGGGGTGGTGCTGGCGCACATGACCGTGGACTTCGGGGGAACGGCGGTGCCGTCGGAGGGGGCGTTCGTCACGGTGATGGCGATGGGAGCGGCGGCCGCCGTGGTGGCGCTGCTGGTGGCGGCCCTGATCCCGGGGAGGCGCCGTATACCGGTCGCGCGCAGCGACCGCAGCGACCGCAGTGGCGCCCCGTAGGCGGCACCCGAGCGCCCATGAAAGCGGGGGAGGGGCCATCGGCCCCTCCCCCTCAAAGGTGGATCACCACCGCGATCTCCGGCAGAGGAACCCGACCGCGTCTTCCATTAGTCGAACAGTTCTTGGGCTGAGGAGATGGTGAAGGCGCGGTCGGCCCAGTGGTCGAGGGTGTCCAGGTCGGTGCAGGCCCTGATGCGCTCACGCGTGGCCGTGTCGGTCTCGATCCTGCGGGACCGGAGGATCTTGAGGATCATCCGTGCGGTGGCGTCGGCGCGTCCTTCCACGCGTCCTTCCGTGCGTCCCTGCTCGACGTAGCGTTCGGTGAACGGTGACGTGAAGCCGTAGGTCTTTGCAGACACGATTCCGCGTCCTCCGTTACTCGAACAGTTCTTGGGCTGAGGAGATGGTGAAGGCGCGGTCGGCCCAGTGGTCGAGGGTGTCCAGGTCGGTGCAGGCCGTGATGCGCTCACGCGTGGCCGTGTCGGTCTCGATCCTGCGGGACCGGAGGATCTTGAGGATCATCCGTGCGGTGGCGTCGGCGCGTCCTTCCACGCGTCCTTCCACGCGTCCTTCCGTGCGGCCCTGCTCGACGTAGCGTTCGGTGAACGGCGACGTGAAGCCGTAGGTCTTTGCAGACACGATGTCCTCCAGTCGGTGTCGAGGCGCCTCAGCCAGCAGCACCATCGCGAGTCCAGTGTAGGTTTCCGCCTTCGACGGGTCGATCTTGTTCAGGCCCTTCATCAACGTGTCCACCAGTTCCACATCCTCATCGGCGTGGAGCAGAGTGGAGAGCATTCCCAGCTCCGGGGAGGCGGCAACGCTCATCGGGTCGTCTACGACCGGGACCTCGTCCGGGCCGAGGGTGAGCGGCGTCAGTTCGAACCGCGGGTGCCCGGTCGGGATCGGGGTCCGGCACCACCGGGCCACCGAACGGTCCGTGCACAGCACCAGGAGCACCACCGGCGCATCGATGCGGTAGCGCAGGTTGGTCACGTAGCAGGGCCAGCTCAGCCGCTTGCCCTTGTCGCGCTCCCGCTGGACCTCCGCGATGATCCCGCCGACCGCGTCGGTGGCCCGGCCGTGGACGTGCCGCGACTTCTCGGGGTCGCGCAGCAGGACCACGGAGTCGGCGGTCATCTCCGGGGGGTCGACCTTGTTGACGCGGTTGCTCTGCAGCGTCACTTTCGTGAAGCGGGGCAATGGTCCGCCCGCTTCCTGTTCGACGAGTTCCACCACCAGATTCGGGTCGTTCTGGAAGAGCTCGGTGAGGAACTCGTGCTCGATCTTCGGCATGCCGCGGAAACTACCGAGGGGCACTGACGAACCACGGTACGTGTCTGAATGGTCGGCTTTCGGCGGTGACGGGGGATACGCCGCAGACCCCGGGAAGCGGGGAGGATACGACAGGTCCGCTACCCGGACGCACCCCTCGCCGCTGTGAATACCCTCTCAAGGCGACCGCGCGACCTCCGGCTTCGGTCCCGGGTAGTGTCTCGCCGCGGGAGTTTCGTGCCGGAGTGCGAAACTCCTTCTCTTTGCACCGGTTCACCGCCGTGCAGGAGCGCCGTCCGTTCGGGGTCCGGCTCTCCGCATGCCCGGCGGGGACCCCGCGGGCCATCCGCACCTCGCCATACGGGACCGTCCCTTCCCCGAACCCGCACACACCTTCCTCCGGGCCGTCCGGCCCGCGTCCCGTCCCTTGACCGATGTCCGGCCGACCGCCGCTGGCGGTCACACCGAGCTGCCCGAAAGTGAGCGGCTTATGACCACACTGAGGACGGCGTGGCGGCGGGCCACGCTCCCGCGCCTGTCGGTGCTGCGCACCGAAGCCCTGTCCGGGCTGGTCGTGGCCTTGGCCTTGATCCCGAACGCCATCTCGTTCTCGATCATCGCCGGTGTCGATCCCAGCGTCGGGCTGTACGCGGCCACCATCCTGGCCGTGGCGCTGGCCTTCCTCGGCGGGCGGCCGGCGATGATCTCCACCGCCACCCCGGCGATGGCCCTGGTGGTGGCGCCCCTCGGGCGCGAGTACGGGGTCGACCACCTGCTCGCGGCGACCGTGCTGGCCGGGGTCTTCCAGGTGGCCCTCGGGCTGGCGGGCGCGGCCCGGCTGATGCGGTTCGTCCCCTCCAGCGTGGTCACGGGCTTCGTCAACGCGCTCGGGATCATGATCTTCACGGCGCAGATCCCCTACTTCGCCGGCGACGGCTGGACGGTCTACGCGATGATCGCCGCCGGCCTCGCCGTCATCGTGCTGCTGCCCCGCCTCACCCGGGCGGTCCCCGCGCCGCTCGCGGCGATCGTCCTGCTCACCGCCGCCGCCTGGGCGGGCGGCCTGAGCGTGCCGACCGTCGGCGACATGGGGCGCCTGCCGGACAGCCTGCCGGTGCCCTTCCTGCCGGACGTCCCCCTCACCTGGGAGACGCTGCGCGTCATCGCCCCCACGGCGCTCACCCTGGCCCTCGTCGGCCTGATCGAGTCGCTGATCACCGCCAAGCTCGTGGACGACTACACCGAGACCGGCTCGGACAAGGCCCGCGAGGCCCGCGGCCAGGGCTGGGCCAACATCCTGTCCGGCTTCTTCGGCGGCATGCCCGGGTGCGCCACCGTCGGCCCGACCGTGATGAACGTGCGCTCGGGCGCCCGCACCCGGCTGTCCCTGCTGTTCGCCGGGGTGTTCCTGATCGCCCTGGTGACCGTGTTCGACGGCCTGGTCGCGGGCATCCCGATGGCGGCCCTGGTGGCGGTGATGGCCTACGTGGCCGCCACCACGGTGGACTGGCGCAGCCTGAACCCGCGCACGATGCGGCGGCTCCCGTGGAGCGAGACCCTGGTCATGGCGGTCACCGCCGGGATCATCCTGGCCACCCACAACCTGGCGCTGGGCGTCGGCGTCGGCGTCCTGGCCTCCATGGCGCTCTTCGCCCGGAACGCCGCGGTGGTCGCCGAGGTCACCAGTGTCCTGGACCCCGAGGGCGGCACACGCGTGTACTCGGTGCACGGCGAACTGTTCTTCGGCTCCCGCGAACAGGTGCTGCACCGGTTCGACTTCGCCGAGCCCGGGCTCCGCGCGGTCACCATCGACCTGTCGGGGGCCCACATATGGGACGCCTCCGCGGTCGCCGCGCTCGACCAGGCGGTGGAGCGGTTCCGCAAGAACGGGGTGGAGGCCGCGATCACCGGCCTCAACGCCCCGAGCGCGGCCCTGCACAGCAATGTGAGCGGCCTGATGGCCGAAGCCAAATAGGCACGGGCGGGACCGTCGTCGGCGCCGCCCCTCACCTAGGCTCGGCTCCTGAGGCGCGACCGGAGGGAGCGGCGACCTGTGGCAACGGCGGAGGCGCGAGGGGAGGCGGCGGTCCGCGTCGTGCTCGTCGACGACCAGGAGCTGGTGAGGGCGGGCTTCCGGATGGTGCTCGACTCCCAGCCCGACATCCGGGTCGTGGGCGAGGCGGGCGACGGCGCGGAAGCGCTGGAGCTGCTGCGGGGCGTCGGCGCCGACGTCGTCGTCATGGACGTGCGGATGCCCGGCCTGGATGGCGTCGAGGCCACGCGGCGCATCCGCGCGGAGGACGGCGGGCCGCGGGTGCTCATCCTGACCACGTTCGACCTCGACGAGTACGCCTACGCCGCACTGAGGGCGGGGGCGGCCGGGTTCCTGCTCAAGGACGCGCCGCCCTCCGCCCTGCTGTCGGCGGTCCGCTCGGTCCACTCGGGGGACGCGGTCGTCGCCCCGAGCACCACCCGCCGCCTCCTCGACCGTTTTGTCCGCCGGGCGCCCGATGGCGGGGCCATCGGCGGGCCGCCGCTCCCGCCCGCCGGGCCCGGGGGGCTGACCCCGCGCGAGCGGGAGGTGCTGGGCCTGGTGGCACGCGGGTTGTCGAACGCCGAGATCGCCGGGCGGCTCTTCGTGTCGGAGACGACGGTCAAGACGCACGTCCGCCGGATCCTCACCAAGCTCGACCTGCGGGACCGTGTGCAGGCCGTGGTGTACGCCTACGAGTCCGGCCTCCTCGGTGCCCGCGATGAGTGACGCCGCTCCGCCCTATGCCCGGCGCCTCACCCGGCGTCGCGCCTGTCGAGGAGGGCGGCCGTCGCAACGGTGACCAGGACCGTGGACACCAGGGCCCAGACCGCCATGGAGGCCAGGGTGCCCACGGTCACGGTCCCGGCGTCCATGAACGCCCCCGTGCCCACCTGTGTCGCCCGGGCGGTCAGTCCGTAGGGCACCGCCAGCGACACGGCGTCGAACCGCAGCAGCACCAGCAGCAGTCCGCCGACCGACCCCGCGAGCCCCACCGCGACGGGGGCGGCGAAGGACTCCATGAGCATCGAGAGCCCCGACTGCAGGGCCGCCACGGGCAGGCACACCACCACGATGAGGACGCTGATCAGAAGGTACTGGCCGGGCAGCGGCCCGGGCAGGCCGAACACCGCCTTGCCCGCGGCCACCACGCCCGCCGTCAGCACCGCCTGCATCGCCGCCGCGAGCACGGCCACCGCCGCCAGCTTGCCGACCACCGCTTCCAGGGCCGAGACCGGACGCCCCATCAGGGCGTTCCGGTTGCCGCCCCGGTGGTCGGCCCGCCACACCAGCGACCCCAGCACGGCGACGCCGGTGGCCAGGGGGAACAGGCCGTAGACGACCACCACCCGCATCCACAGCGTGTGCCAGCCGTCGGTGAGCGGTTCACCGGCCAGGACCGTGTTGCCCGCCCCGCTCGCGACGGCGGCGAGCGGCAGCGCCACGACCACCGCCCAGCTCGATGAGCGCTTCAGCTTCAGGAGTTCGGCTCGGACCGATCCCATGGCTCAGGCCTCCTGGCGGTCGAAACGGCGGGTGGCGGACAGGAACAGGGCCCCGGCCCCGGCGGCCAGGAGGAGCGCGGCCAGGTGCGGCGGGGTGAGCGCGACCAGGGCACCGTCCCGGTACCCGACGGGGACGGCCGGCCCGTAGTACCCCCAGGGCGGCAGGAGGAAGGCCAGCCGGTCCGGCATCCCCGCGCTGGACAGCGCCGCGAACACGCCCATGACCGCGATCCCCAGCCCGACGAGCTGGTTGGGGACCCACGCCGCCAGCAGGAGGTGGAGCGCCAGCAGCGCGAGGCCCACGACCGTGACCCAGGCCGTGTACCCGAGCCACGGGCCGGCCGGAACAGGGGCGGTGATGCCGACGAGCCGTCCGAACGCGACCACCAGCCCGCTGTGGGCGAGCACGGCCGCCGCCACCAGTGCTCCGGTGGACGCGAACTTTGCCCGGCACAGCGCTCCGGGGGCCACCCCCGACGCGTGGGCGAGCGTCCAGCCGTTCCCCCGGTGCTCGATGTCGACCTGCCTACTCGCCATGACGGCGATCAGCACGGGCGAGACCAGCGGGACGGCGATGCCCATGCTGCCGAGCAGCACCCGCCAGGAGTGCGGGGAGGCATCGCCCGCCGAATCCGTGAACCCGGGCGAGGAGAGCGCCGTACCGCACGTCAGCACGGTGACGCCGAGGACCAGGGCGATGAGGGCCGGAGCCGTGCGCAGCCGGCGCATCTTGGCGAACTCGTTCGCCACCGCGCGGCCGGTCACAGCGCCTCCTCCCGGGTGAGGTCCATGAACACGTCCTCCAGGGAGCGTGTCTCCCGCCGCACGCCGTGGAGGTCGACGCCCTCCTGGACGAGGCGGGCGACGAGGCGGGCGGTCTCCCGCTCGCCGAGTCCGGGGACGCGGACGGTCCCCGCGTCGAGGACCGCGCCCCATGCGCCCGCCAGGGCGGCCGCCCGTTCGGGCTCGAAGGTGTCGACCAGGACGTCGGGGACGGAGCGGGCGAACAGCTCCTCCCGGGTGCCCTGGAAGAGCATCCGCCCGCCGCCGAGGATGCCGAGGACGTCGGCCGTGCGGTCGACCTCGTCGAGCAGGTGGCTGGAGACCATCACGGTGGTGCCGTCCCCGGTGAGCCGTCTGATCAGGCGCCGCATCTCGTCGATGCCGGCGGGGTCGAGCCCGTTGGCGGGCTCGTCGAGGACCAGCAGCCGCGGCTCGCCGGCCAGCGCCATGGCGATCCCCAGCCGCTGCTTCATGCCCAGCGAGTAGGTGCGGACCGGCCTGTCGATGTGGTCCTGGAGGCGCGCGGTCCGCACCGCCCGGGCGACCTGCCCGTCGTCGAGGCGGAGGAGCCGCTGGACCAGGCGCATGTTCTCGGCGCCGGTGAGGTGGCCGTACCCGGGCGGGGACTCGATGAGCGAGCCGATCTCCGACAGCAGGCCGCGGCGGGTGGACCGGTCCATGCGGCGCCCCGCGATCCGGACCTCGCCGGAGGTGGGGCGGACCAGGGACAGGAGCATCTTCATGGTGGTGGTCTTGCCGGCCCCGTTGGGGCCGAGGAAACCGTAGACGCAGCCTTCGGGGACGCGGAGGTCGAGGCCGTCGACGACCGTCCGGCCGCCGTAGCGCTTGGTCAGGCCGTGGGTGGTGATGAGTGCGGACACACGGCGACTGTGGCGCGCGCGGAGGCCGCGGGTCGTCCACCGCGGGGACGACTTCGCAAGGTCCTCCCTGAGGACGAGTTTCGGGGCGGCCCCTCGTCGGTGCGCCGTCACAGCCTTACGCTGACGGCGTGTACCGCTCCGTGCTCACATGGCTGCGGAACCACCCCCGGGCCGTGGACGGCACCGTGGCCGGGGCCGTGTTCCCCTACGCCGTCCTCACTCAAGGGCTCTACACGCCCGAGGATCTCCCCTACGCCGTCGTCGTACTGCTGTCGGCCGGGGTGTGCCTGGGGTATGCCTTCCGCCGCGTGCGCCCCCTGCCCGCCTTCGCCGTGATGATGGCCTTCGCGTTCGCGCAATGGGCGGTGGTGCTGGACCCCATGGTGGTCGACGTACTGCTCCTTCCCGCGCTCTTCACGGTCGCGGGACGGTGCGACCGGCGGGTGTCGACGGCCGTGGCAGGACTGTTGGGGGTCTGGGCCGCCCTGGCACTTCCGCGATGGGGGAGCCAGCCGCTGGCGGTGGTGGTCGACATGCTCATCATCGCGGTGGTCATCGGCGTGGCGTGGGCTTGGGGGCGAGCCGCCGGTCTGCGCCGGGCCTACTTCGACGGCCTGAAGGAACGCGCCGCGCAGTTGGAGAGGGAACGCGACCAGCAGGCCCGTATCGCGGCCGCCGAGGAGCGCGCCCGAATCGCGCGGGAGATGCACGACATCGTGTCCCACAGCCTCAGCGTGGTGGTGGCCCAGGCCGACGGGGCGGCTTTCGTGCTGCGGAGCAGCCCGGACGATGCCGAGAGGGCCGTGCAGACGATCGCTGACACGGGCAGGTCCGCCATGGATGAGATGCGGCGGATGCTGGATGTGCTGCGCGAGGGCGACGAGCCCCGGCCACAGGACGACCAGCGGCCCGGGTACGGACCGCAGCCGGGCATGGCTGACCTTTCACAGCTTGTGGAGCGTGCCCGGCGCTCGGGCCTTCCCGTGGAGATGGCCGTGACCGGTGCGGAGCGCGCGCTTCCGGCGGGAATGCAGCTCGCGGTCTACCGGGTGGTGCAGGAGGCGCTGACCAATGCGCGTAAGCATGCCGGGCCGGGTGTGAGCCGTGTCGAGGTGCGGCTGGCGTACACGCCGGAGGCGCTGGAGGTGAGCGTCCGTGACGACGGGGACGCCACCTCGCCCCGGCCGGGCGGGCGCTCCGGGCGGGGGCACGGCCTCGTCGGTATGCGTGAACGGGCGGCCGCGTACGGCGGTTCCGCGCACGCGGCCCCGAGTCCCGAGGGGGGTTTCGCGGTGGTGGCGCGGTTCCCGGCCGGCGCCGGGGACGGGGGCGCCGACCGGCTCCGCGCCGACCCTTGACGGGGGAGGGGGCGGCCCCATACTGGGGCCGATGTCCGTGTGGCCGTGGCCCCGTGGTTGTTAGCGCTCACAACGGACTTTCAACTCAATATCCCCCCTGGAAGGGATGGAACATGCCCGGCAGACGACCGCCCCGCCGATCGGCCCGTGCCGTGGCGGGCACCGCCCTCCTGGCCGCCCCCCTCGTCCTGACCGCACCCGGTGCCGCGTCCGCGGCCGGACCGGCAGAGCCCCCGCGCGGCGCCGACGGCGCCGGGTACCTGTTCGCCTACATGACCGGGGAGGGCCTACCCGACGGCGAACAGGTCCACTTCGCCCTCAGCGCCGGGAACGACCCGCTGCACTACCGGGAGCTCAACGGCGGTGAGCCCGTGCTGACCTCGGACGTCGGCGAGGAGGGGGTGCGCGACCCCTTCCTCGTGCGGTCGCCCGAGGACGGCACCTACTACCTGATCGCCACCGACCTCAGAATGTACGGGGGAGGCGACTGGGACGAGGTCCAGCGCCACGGCAGCCGCGCGCTCATCGTCTGGGAGTCCGACGACCTGGTGAACTGGTCCGACGAGCGCCGGGTGGAGGTCGCTCCGCCGAACGCCGGCAATGTCTGGGCCCCGGAGGCCCACTGGGACGCCGAGCGCGGCCGGTTCGCCGTCTACTGGGCCTCCAAGCTCTACGACGAGGACGACCCCGGCCACACCGGCGACCAGCACCAGCGGATGATGGTCGCGACCACGGAGGACTTCGAGGAGTTCACCGGGGCCGGGGTCTGGCACGACCCGGGGCACTCGGTCATCGACTCCACCATCGTCGAGCACGACGGCGTCTTCCACCGCTTCACCAAGGACGAGCGCAGCGCGTCCGGCGCGGAGTGCGGGAAGTTCATCACCGCCGAGCGCTCCACCGACCTGCTCGACCGGTCGTGGGACTTCGTCGCCGACTGCATCGGCCGTGGCACCGGGGACTCCCCGGGCATCGAGCGCGGCGAAGGGCCCACGGTGTTCGCGTCGAACACCGAGGAGAAGTGGTACCTCCTCATCGACGAGTACACCGGCCGGGGCTATGTCCCGTTCGAGACCACCGATCTGGACTCGGGGGAGTGGACGGTATCGGACGACTACGCGCTTCCCGAGGGGGCGCGCCACGGCACGGTGATGTCCGTCTCCCAGCAGGAGTACAGCCGGCTGGAAGCCGCCTGGGGCGCCGAAGGCGGACAACCTTCCGCGTGATCCCGCCGTCATAGCTGCGTGCGCTCAGAACCTTCGACACCATCGCCGGGGACGACCGGCATCCGGCCCTTCGCCGCCACCGTACTGGCCCTGCTCCTGCTCGGCGGGTGCGCCAGCGCGTCCGGCCCGGACACGGGCCCGGACCCGGGGCCGGACACCGGCCCGGACACCGGCCCGGACACCGGCCCGGACGGCGGCGGCGATTGGTGGAGGCCCGCCCCCGGCGAGGTCGCCTCATGGGAATGGCAGCTCGAAGAGCCCTACGACCTGGGCGTGGACGCGCAGATGTACGACCTCGACCTGTTCGAGGTCGCCCCGGAGGGCTCCGAGCTGCGCTACCCGGACGGCGAGGTCGTCGAGGTCCCCGCCGGGCCGCTCGCGGGGGCGGTCGACGAACTGCACGCCCGCGATCCGCGCCCCGTCGTCATCTGCTACATCGACACCGGCGCCTACGAGCACTACCGGCCCGACGCCCGCATGTTCCCCGGTTACGAGGAGGACCTGGAGGACGTGCCGGACCGCCCGGCCGCCCCGGAGGAGGGCTCGGCGCTGGGCTGGAGCTCGGGTTGGGAAGAGGAGCGCTGGATGGACATCCGCGCCTCCGAGCGCGACGCGTGGACCGGCGTCATCTGGGCGCGCTTCGACCTGGCCGAGGAGCTGGGCTGCGACGGCGTCGAGCCCGACCAGAACAACCCGCTGGGCAACGACCCCGGGTTCCCGATCACCCTGGAGGACCAGCACTCCTGGTACGTCGAACTGGCGGAGCAGGCGCACGCGCGCGGCCTGTCGGTCGGCATGAAGAACGGCCACGACCGGCCCGGGTCGGCCGCCGAACTGGCCGGGCACTTCGACTGGGCCCTCCCGGAGGAGTGCGTGCAGTTCGACGAGTGCGACGAGCTGAAGCCGTTCATCGACCAGGGCAAGGCGGTGTTCGCGGTCGACTACCAGGGGGCGGTGGACGAGGACGAGGCCTGCCGGGAGCACGCGCGCCTGGGATTCGACGGCATGATCAAGGACCTGCCCCCGACCGCGGCCTACCGGAGGACCTGCGGGGAGGAGTGATCAGGCGACCGGAGCCGCTGCGGTGCCGACCCGTCGGCATGACCGGAAGCGGTCGGACCGCTGTGCGTTCCCGGCACGTATGCCAGCGTTGGGACGACAAGGCGCCCTCCAGGCCTGGGAGTGACGGTGGCCCCCCAAGTCGAGCGGTGGACCGGAATCGCGGCGCTTTTCATGGCCGCCCTCGTCGTCTTCTACGTCCCGAGCATGCGGATCCGTGCGAACTACCCCGTGTTCAGTACGGATGCCACGATCACCGGCACCGACGTCTACGACGCCCACATCTCTGTCGGAGTGCAACTGGCCATGGCGCAGGCGGCCGCAGAGACCAACGTTCCCGGCCCCCAAGTGGGCTTCGCCGCCTGGACTCTGGCGTGCCTGGCGGTCGCCGCGGTTCTCGCGTTCGACCGTCGGTGGACGGCGGTGTTCGTGACCGGCGTCGTGACCGTGGTCGTGATGACCGTGAACGCGGTGACCGGACCGTCCGAGGCGGCGGACAGGGCCAACGAGGTTCTTCCGTCGGGGTCGGAGGTCAGGGCTCTGGAAGGAGCCGCGGAACACGATGCCGGCTTCTTCGTGGCGGGTGGTGTGCATCCCTTCGGATACTGGGTGGTGCTCGCGGGGCTCCTGGTCCCGATCGGGTTCAGCGCGTGGCGTGTTCTGGTCGGCGAGCACGGCCGAGCGCCGACTCCGGAGTGAGCACCCCCGGGGGAGCTCTCGGCCGACCCGCAGTGGCGTCGGTTGACCGGCCCCCGGTGTCTCCTCCGGTGCCGTGGCCGGTCGGGCCACGGCACCGGAGCCATCAGAGGTTGCAGCATTCGCAGCACCGGCAGCACTCACAGCACTCGCAGACGTTGCACCAGGCATCGCGCGACTTGCCCGACCAAGGGCCGGGGTGGGGGTCCCGGCAGCAGAGCTGGCACGTGCAGAACATGAAGAGCGCGACCGCGCAGCCGCTGAACAGGCCCCGCTTGTAGGGCTGGTTCAGCGGAGGCGTGTCCCCGCAGCTGCAGCAGGTCTCGCAGCAGTTCCCCTTGCTGTTGCCCGCCTCGTCGGACGAGCCGGACGAGCCGCCGGTCGTGGCGTAGTCGTCGCCATAGGAGTGGCCGCCGTCGGCCCGCCGGTGCGGGTGCTGCCGGTTCGGGTTCTGTCCGTGCGGGTGCTGCGGGTACCGGGGATCGTGGTGCGGGTGGCCGTGCTGATAGGGGTCCTGGGGGTATCCGGCCTGAGTGAACGTGCGGTCGACCGCGCGGCCCAGCTCGTGCCCCAGCAGCGCGTGCACCAGGCGGCCGTCGGTGAACTCGGCCTCCTCCAGCGCCAACCGGACCCCCAGCACGGCGTCGTCGCACAGCTCGCGCGCCCGCGCCGGCTCCGTACCGGTCGCGGTCAGCGGGTTCCACGCCCCCTGCTCGCGGTCCCGCTCCCGGTCCTCGACCGCGTCCAGCAGGTGCGCGATCCGCCCGAACAGGCGGCCCGCCTCCCGCAGCGGCGCGGCGTTGCCCGGCCGCCCGGCCAGCACCGCGGTGTGCGCGAACGCCTCTCCCGTCGCCTCCTCGGTCGGCCACGTCACCGCCAGCACGTCCGTTCCGGGGCCCGCGGCCTCCTCCGCCCGCTTCTGGCGGTCGAGCACGGCGAGCAGCCCCTCCCCGTCGAAGCCGAGCGCGCCGCTCGACTCCTGCGCTCCCCGGCGCCACCGGTCGGCCACCCGCCCCGCGAGGGCGCGCACCCCGCGCCTGGCGTACACCCCGTCGCCGTCGGCGATGTGGTCGGAGATCTTCGCCGAGGCCAGCATGAGCGACACCGACGCCGCCAGCCGCGCCCCCGCCCCGTCGGCCACATCGGCGCCGCGCATTCCGCGCAGCGGGCACGCACCGGCCCGCCGGGTGCCCGCGCACTCCTCGGCCTGGGCGGCGGCCAGGACCGATACGACGAGCCCGTCGTAGTTGGTCGCGACCCGCGAGGCCTGACCGTGGTCGTCCCTCAGGGTCAGACACAGGCCGCACATGTGGGACATCCACTCCTCCGCGAGTCCTCCGGGGAGGGAGTGCCGACAGGGACGCAGGATTCCGAACACCAGACCACGACCTCATCCGTTGACACCACGGTCCCGGACCGCCTGGGGACCGCGAGTTGGGCAACGGTGTTGGACGCCGGGAACCCGGCGGAGGTTCCGAAAAGACAGCGCCCTCGCGGAAGTGTCCTCCACACGTCGGAGCCGCCCCGCCCGGCGCTCCCGCACCGGGGCCCACAATCTCACCCTTGCGAGCGAGATTCCGGGCGTCGTCTCGTCCGGCCACCGTCGCCGGCTCTACGCTGTCGGCGTGCGCGCACCGTGCCCACGCGGCCGCGGAACCGTGCCGACGGTGCGGGCTGGGGCGCCCGCTCCGCGCCCCACCCGTCGGGGGCGATCCGCGACCCGTGTCGATGACGCCCCACAGGGGCCCTGGTGCGCCCACGCGGCGCCGATCCTGGAGGACGCCGATGGACCTGCTCGGCCTGATCATGCTCGCCCTGTTCACGGCGGTGATCAGCGCGCTCGCACGCAGGACGCTCGGTGTCCCGATCGGCTGGCCGCGCACGATCCTGGTCGCCCTGACCGTGCTCACCTTCGCCTACGGGGCGGCGATGGTCCTGGTGCGGGCGTCCGGCCTGCCGTTCACCGTCGAGGCGGCCCAGGAGTCCCCGGCCCCCTACATGCTGCTGGCCGGGCTGGCCGTCGTCTGGGTCTTCCTGTTCGGACTCATCGCGCTGGTGCTGCTGGAGCTGTTCCTGCCGACCGGCACCCTGCCCCCGGCGCTGTCGCTGGTCACCGGGTGGAAGGCGCGCCGCCGCCGGGCCCGGAGGTACGCGCGGATCACCGCCATCGCGGTCAAGCACGGCCTCGGCGGGTACCTGCGCGGCCGCCGCCGCACCGCCCCGGCGCAGGGCATGGCCAAGACGGCGCGCTCGCTCACCGCGGCGCTCAACGAGGCGGGCGTGGCGTTCATCAAGTTCGGCCAGATGCTCTCCACCCGCCCTGACCTGGTCCCGGAGGCGTTCACCCGGGAGCTGTCGGCGCTGCAGACCCGTGCCGACCCCGAGCCGTGGCCGCGCATCGAGCGCGCGGTCGCCGACGCCCTCGGGCGGCCGGTCGGGGAGGTCTTCGCGTCGGTGGACCCCGAACCGCTGGCCGCCGCCTCGGTCGCCCAGGTGCACGCCGCCGAGCTGCGCGACGGCACCCGGGTGGTGCTCAAGGTGCAGCGCCCGGGGGCGCAGCGGCAGGTCGAGGCGGACATGGACATCCTGCTGCGGCTGGGCCGCAGGCTGGAGCGCTCGACGGCCTGGGGTGCGGCGCTGGGCGTGCAGCGGCTCACCGAGGGGTTCGCGGCCTCGCTCGAAGAGGAGCTGGACTACCGCGTGGAGCTGGACAACATGCGGGCGGTCGCCGCGGAGGTGGACGGGGACCGCGTGCGCGTGCCCGGCGTCCACCCCGAGTACTCCTCGCGCACCCTGCTGGTGATGGAGCGGGTCGAGGGCGTCCCGGTGGGCGACGCCGGGCCGGTGCTGTCCGCCTTCACCGGCGCCGAGCGCCGCGAGACCGCCGAACGCCTGGTCGGCGAGGTGCTGCGGCAGATCTCGGTGAGCGGCGTCTTCCACGCGGACCTGCACATGGGCAACATCCTCATCGCCCCCGACGGAGGGCTGGCCATGCTCGACTTCGGGTCGGTCGGCCGGCTGGACAGCGGCGCCCGCACCACCCTGGGGCTGCTGCTCGCGGCGGTGGACCGGGACGACGCCATCGGCGCGACCGACGCCCTGGTGGACCTGCTGGGCCGCCCCGACGGCCTGGACGAGCGGCGCCTGGAGCGGGAGGTGGGCCAGCTGATGCTGCGCTACCGGCCGGGTCTGGGCGGCCGGGGGAGCGCGGAGATGTTCGCCGAGCTGTTCCCGGTGGTCCTGGGCCACGGGTTCGCGGTCCCGCCGCAGGTCGCCGCGGCCTTCCGGGCGCTGACGGCGCTGCAGGGCACGGCGGCCGCGATCAGCCCCGACCTCGACCTGATCCAGGCGGCCCGGAGGCAGGGCCGCCTGCTCGCGGACGAGGCGATGTCGGGCGCCGCCCTGCGGGAGTCGCTGGAGGCGCGGCTGATGTCGCTGCTGCCGACTCTGCAGCGGCTGCCCCGCCGGGTCGACAGGATCACCGAGGACCTGGAGGAGGGCCGGTTCACCGTGACGGTCCGCCCCTTCGCCGACCCGGAGGGCCGGCGGTTCCTGACCGGCCTGGTGCGCCAAGTGGTGCTGGCGGCGATGGCGGCGACCGCCGTCCTGGGCGCGATCCTCCTGATCACCAGCGACCAGGGCCCGATGATGGCGCCGAACGTGCCGCTGTACGCCTTCGTCGGCGGAGTCCTGCTGTTCGTCGGGTGCGTCCTGGCGCTGCGGGCACTGGTGCTGGTCTTCCGAAACGACCGCCCGTGAGACCCGGGGTGCGGGCGCGAGCGGGGCGCCGCCCCCGCGAAGCGGCCCCGGCCGAAGGGCCGGGGCCTGTGCGGCGGTCTCCGGTCTCAGCCCCTGATCCGGGCGCGGGTCCCGCCGTCGCCGACCTCGATCTTGCGCGGCTTGGCCTGCTCGGCGACCGGGATGACCACGGTGAGCACACCGCCGTCGTAATCGGCCCTGATCCGGTCGGTGTCGAGGGTCTCGCCCAGGAACAGCTGACGGGAGAAGGACCCCGTCGGGCGCTCGCTCACCACGGTCTCGCGCCCCTCGGTCCGCTCGGGGGCGGGCCGCTCGGCCCTGACCGTCAGCACGTCGCGCTCGACCTGGAGGTCGATGCTGCCGGCCGCGACCCCCGGCATGTCGAAGTGGATGACGAACTCGTCGCCTTCGCGGTAGGCGTCCATCGGCATGACCGCCGGACGGGCCTCGTTGAACACCCGCTGGGTCAGGCGGTCGAACTCGCGGAAGGGATCGGTGCGCATCAGCATCCCTCGCCACCTCCTCGTGGAGTAGACAACGTTGATGCGCTTGCACTCTTGGTTTCTACCGGAAGCGGGCCGGGGGAAAACACCTTCTTCGGGGCAGAGGAACCCCGACAGAGGGCCCGATTCACAACGCGGCCGGAGCGGGGAGGAAGTGCGCCTGGAAGGGGGCGTCTCCTGGGAGCGAGCCGGGAGCGCTCGAAGGGGAACACCGGAGTCTCCGTCCTATGGGAAGGAGGCCCGCGCCGCTACTAGGTCCTGTCCGGACTCCCTCCCGCCCGGCCCCTCCGTCGTTGATCTCGGGGAAGTCGGGCTCATGACGGCGCTCTTAAGCCCGACTTCCCCGAGATCAACGGGGATCCGGGTCGGTGGGGCCGCGGGAGGACCGCGACTCGGCGGGACACCGCAGAACTCCGGACATCACACCGAGGGTGGGGACATTCGCCGTGTGAGTGACGAACGCGGCCCCGACGGTGCCGGGAGCGGGGGAGGAGCCGACGCCGGGAGGCCCGGGGCGCGTCCCGACTCGCCCCGGCCGACCGGTGTCAGAACCAAGCGAAGGGCCCTGGTCGGCTCTTACCGACCAGGGCCCTTCGGCTCCTGCGCACTCGGGAGGATTCGAACCCCCAACCTTCTGATCCGTAGTCAGATGCTCTATCCATTGAGCTACGAGTGCCTGTTTTCTCTTGTGTCCGCCCTGGTGGAGGCTGTCCTCCCGGGCGACGTCTAAGACTCTACCACGGGCTGCGGCGCGCTTTGACCGCATTATTCGCGTGCCGGGGCGGGAGGGGCGGCGCCCAGGCCCCGCGGAGGGGCCGGGGCCCAGACGCCGCCGGTGGACGGGCGGCTAGGCCTGTGGGCCCGCGCCCCCGGAGACGATGGAGGGGATCTCCTCCGCCGGGTCCAGCGTGTAGTCGTACGGCGGGTCGTCCACGGAGCCCTCGGTCGCCGGGGAGCCCGAGTCGTCGTAGACGTTGTCCCGCTCCACCAGCTCTCCCGGGCCGGAGCTGCCGTAGCCGACCTCGGTCGGGGTGTCCACGCCCTGGAAGTAGTTGCCCTCCACCAGCACCTGGGCGCCCATCGTGGACGCCACCCCGTACTCGGCGTTGTCCACGTAGTAGTTGTTGAACACGTGGGCGCTGGCCGAGAACCGCACCCGCGGGTGGCGGGTGTCGGTGCCGTCGAAGAAGTTGTGGTGGTAGGTCACCCGCAGGTGGCCCCGGTCCTCGGTGTGGTCGTCGCTGTGGCCGAGCAGCATCGTCTTGTCGTGGTCGAAGAAGCGGTTCCACGAGACCGTGACGAAGTCCGACTCGCGCTTGATGTCGACCGCGCCGTCGTCGCCGTTGCTGAAGGCGTTGTGGTCGACCCAGATGTTGGTCGCCCCCTCCTGCACGTTGATCGCGTCGTCGTCCCAGCCGTCGAAGTTGAGGTTGCGGATGACGACGTTCTCGACGCCGCTCAGGTCGAAGCCGCCGCCGGTGATGGTCGCCGTGCCGTCGCCGACGATGGTGGTGTTCGATCCGACGTCGTTCATGCCCGACAGGTCGATGTCGCCGGTCACCTCCACCACGGCGGCCCCGTCGCCGGAGACGGCGTCGAGCAGCGCGTCGGCGTCGGAGACCTGGACGGTCTCGCCGCCTTCGCCGCCGGTGGTGCCGCCGTCCTCGGAGGCCCAGCCGACCGGGGCGTCGGCGAGCGGGGAGCCGGCGTCCTGAGCGGTGTCCTGGGCGCCGGCCGGCGCCGCCGTGTCGCCCCCGCCCGTGGGCAGGGCCAGGGCGAGCGCCGCGACCGCGCCGACGCCGAGGGCGGCGGCGCCGGCGGTGGCGGCCGCCTTCGGGCGGCCGCGCCGGGGGCGGGTGTGCGCGGGCTGTTGAGACTGCATCGAGGAGACTCCTCGTATTCGGGGACAGGGGCCGGGAAGCGCGCCCGGGCGGGTACCGCCGCGGTGGGGGCGCGGGGCGACCGGAACGCCGCCGGGTCATCGGCGGATCGTCGGCCGAGGGGCCGCCCGGGGAAGGAAATCGCTTTCCCGATGCAGGGGACGCTACGGCGGCACTGGAACCCTGTCAAGGGAGGGAAAAGTCGTCGATTTCCCCTGGTAAGCGGCGTTCCGAAATGAGTTAAGCGCTTTCCAATTCCTGGTCGGAAGTCCCGAATCGGGAGGGCGGTCGGATACGGGGCGCGCTCGTCCGGTTCCGGTCCGCAGCGGCCGGCCCAAGGATCCCGTGCGCCGTGGGACCAGGGGGCGCCGTGGGGTCCAGACGGCGCGAACGCGTCAGTGGAACGCGCCGCACCGCCCTTGGACCCCGGCGCCCCCGGTGCCCGTCAGGCGGAGGCGTCGGCCAGCGCCTCCGACCAGAGCGCCAGCGCCTCGTCGATCTGGTCGGCGTCGACCACCAGCGGCGGGATCATCCGCACCACGTTCCCGTGCGGTCCGCAGGTCAGCAGCAGCAGACCGCGCTCGGTCGCCGCCTTGTGCGCCTTCGTCGCCGTCTCGGTGTCGGGCGACCCGTCCGGCGTGGTGAACTCGCTGGCGGCCATCAGCCCGAGCCCGCGCACGTCGCCCACGCGCGCGTGCCCCTCGGCCGCCTTGCGCAGCCCCGTCAGCAGCCGCTCGCCGTTCCGGGCCGCGTTCTCCACCAGCCCTTCCTCCCGGATGACCTCCAGGGTGGCCAGCGCCGCCGCGCACGCCACCGCGTTGCCGCCGTAGGTGCCGCCCTGCGACCCGGGCCAGGCGCGCTCCATGATGCTCTCCGGCGCCGCGATCGCCGACAGCGGGAACCCGCTCGCCAGGCCCTTCGCGGTGATCACGACGTCCGGCCGGACCGCCGCGTGCTCGTGCCCCCAGAACCTGCCGGTGCGCCCGAACCCGGTCTGCACCTCGTCGGCGACCAGCAGGATCCCGTGCTCGTCGGCGCGCCGCCGCAGCCCCTCCAGGAAGGCCGGGGGCACCGGCACGTACCCGCCCTCGCCCAGGACCGGCTCGATGAAGAACGCCGCGGTGTCCTTGGGCGAGGTGACCGTCGCGAACATGTAGTCCAGTTCGGCCAGCGCGTACTCGACCGCCTGCTCCTCGTTCATCCCCAGCCGGTAGGCGTACGGGAACGGCGCGACCGCCACCCCCGGCATGAGCGGCCCGATCCCCGCGCGGATCTTGGTGCCGGAGGTGGTGAGCGACGCGGCGGCCATCGTGCGCCCGTGGAAGGAGCCCTCGAACACGACCGCGTTCTGCCGCCCCGTCGCCTGGCGGGCCAGCCGCAGCGCCGCCTCGACCGCCTCGCTGCCCGAGTTGACGTAGAAGAGGCGGTCCAGCCCTTCGGGCAGCACCGAGCCCAGCTCCTCGGTGAGCCGCAGCAGCGGCCGGTGCATGACCGTGGTGTACTGCCCGTGGATGAGGGTGCCGACCTGCTTCTGCGCGGCCTCCACCACCTTGGGGTGGCAGTGGCCCGTGCTCGTGACCCCGATACCGGCGGTGAAGTCCAGGTAGCGGCGGCCGTCCTCGTCGTAGATGTGCACGCCCTCGCCGCGTGCGGCGAGGACCGGTGTGGCCTGCTTCAGGACCGGGGACAGCCGGGCCGACTGCTCGACCATGCGCGCGAACCTCATTCCGTAGGATTGTTGACAATCGACGGCGCTATGGAATCATCCGCCTGGGGCGGTGTCCAGACCGCGCTCTCCCGGGTCCCCCTACCCGCGGCCCCGTTAGCGAACCCGGTCCGCTGGGAAGGGGGCGGGCAGCGACGAGGATGAGGGAGCGGCAGACCGATGGCGCAGCGCAGCGACGAAGTGAAGGCCGTCGAGCAGGTGGACAAGCGGCTCATGGTCGGCGGCCGGTGGCGCGACGCCTCCGGCGGCGCGACCTTCGCCGTGGAGGACCCCTCGACCGGGGAGGCCCTGTGCGAGGTCGCCGACGCCTCGCGCGAGGACGCGTTCGCCGCCCTCGACGCCGCCGCCGGCGCCCAGGCCTCCTGGGCCGCCCGCGCCCCGCGCGAGCGCGGCGAGATCCTGCGGCGCGGGTTCGAGATCCTGATGGAGCGCCAGGACGAGCTCGCCCTCCTGATGACCCTGGAGATGGGCAAGCCGCTGGCCGAGGCGCGCGGCGAGATCGCCTACGCCGCCGAGTTCCTGCGCTGGTTCTCCGAGGAGGCGGTGCGCGTCTCCGGCGGGTACGCCACCTCGCCCGACGGCAAGTCCCGCTTCCTGATCATGAAGCGCCCGGTGGGCCCCTCCATGCTGATCACGCCGTGGAACTTCCCCATGGCGATGGGGACCCGCAAGATCGGCCCGGCGGTGGCGGCCGGGTGCACCATGGTCCTCAAGCCCGCCCAGCAGACCCCGCTGTGCGCGCTCGCCCTGGCCGGGATCCTGGAGGAGGCCGGGCTGCCCGAGGGCGTGCTGAGCGTGCTGCCCACCACCGACCCCGGCGGGGTGACCGAGCCGCTGCTGCGCGACGGCCGCATCCGCAAGGTGTCGTTCACCGGCTCCACCGGTGTGGGGCGCACCCTGCTGGAGCAGAGCTCCGAGCAGGTCCTGCGCACCTCCATGGAGCTCGGCGGGAACGCCCCCTTCCTGGTGTTCGGCGACGCCGACCTGGACGCGGCGGTCGAGGGCGCCATGCAGGCCAAGATGCGCAACATCGGCGAGGCGTGCACCGCCGCCAACCGGTTCTACGTGCACGAGTCGGTGGCCGCCGAGTTCTCCCGCCGCCTGGGCGAGCGCATGGGCGCCCTGTCGGTCGGGCGCGGCACCGAGGACGGCGTCCAGGTGGGCCCACTGATCGACGCGCGCGCACGCGAGAAGGTGCAGCGCCTGGTCGACGACGCGGTGGGCCGCGGCGCGCGCGTGGTCGTCGGCGGCGAGGCGGCCGAGGGGCCCGGGTACTTCTACCGGCCGACCGTCCTGGAGAACGTGTCGCAGGAGAGCGACATGTACGCGACGGAGATCTTCGGCCCGGTGGCGCCCGTGAGCGTCTTCAGCACCGACGACGAGGCCCTCAGCGCGGCCAACGACACCGAGTACGGGTTGGTCAGCTACGTCTACACGAGTGACGTGACGCGCGCGCTGCGCGTCAGCGAGGCGCTGGAGACGGGGATGGTCGGCCTGAACCAGGGCATCGTGTCCAACCCGGCGGCGCCGTTCGGCGGCGTGAAGCACTCGGGACTGGGCCGCGAGGGCGGGACCGTCGGCATCGAGGAGTTCCTCGACACCAAGTACGTCGGCATCGGCGGTCTCGGGACGGTGTGAGGCTCTGAGGGGCCGGGTCGCGCGGGGCCGAATTCCGCCGGACCGGGACGGGCCGAGACGGCGTCCGTTGCAATGGTGCGGCTTTCGAGGGCCGTGACCGCCGTCGGCAGGGTGGCTTTCGGCCGCCCTGCCGACGTGCAGGGGGCCGGTCCGTGCGTGGGAGAGTCGGGCCGGTCCTGGCCGGAGTTCCTGACGATCCGCCGACCCGGCCGGGCGGGAAGGACACCGCTCCAGCGCGTGTGAGCGGTCCCGTCCCTCCGTGTTGATCTCGGCAAAACGACGCTACGAGCCCCTTTTTTTGCGTCGTTCTCCCCGAGAACACCGCGGATCCGGGCCGGTGGGGCCGCCGGAGGACCGTGAATCGGCGGGAGACCGCAGAACTCCGCTAGGGGGTGTTGTGTGGATCACGGCCTACTGCGCGACGCCCGGGCACGCCCCTCGCTGCGTCCTCATCGGTCGACAGCGCACCCAGGCTGACTCCCCTGCTTTTCGGGAAACACAGCGTTCTTGCGATGAACGCACCTGGACGCCGCTCGCTACGGCCATGATCCACACAACACCCCCTAGTCGTCCTCGTCAGGACGTTCGAACACCGCCGCCTCGGGGGCCGGGGGGTCGCTCTCCTTCTTCCCGAGCCCCGTGTCGACGTCCACCCGGAACCGCAGCGAGTCCACCGCGTCCTCGGGAACAAGGAAGCTCGCCACGAAGGCCCCGGTGTCGTCGGGCTTCAAGGGCTCGCCCTCGGTGTCGGTACACCCGAGGAACCCGGGGAAGACGATGCCCTCGTCCTCCAGCGCGGTGCGGGTGTTGTACTCGTTGCTCGTCTCCCAGATCCGGCCGTCGTCGCCGATGGCCTGGAAGCTGCACGTCTTCAGCAGCTCGGCCGAGCGCTCGTCGGTCGGGGAGGCCTTGAAGAGCGCGTCGACCAGGCTGATGCCGGGCGGAGGCGGCTCGGCGCCGATGTACTCGTCGGTGACGACCCCGGCCAGTTCCCAGTCGCTCCCGGCGATGAGGGCGGCGTCGCCCTCTGCGGGGACGGGGTCGGGCGGTATCGCGCCGGTCTCCTGCCACTGCTGGTTCTCCAGCACCCACGGGCCGCCGAGCGCGACCGGCAGCAGGACGACGATGCCCGCGATCCACGGCAGGTGGAGCCGCTTCCACAGCGGAGGCCGGTCCGTTGCGGCGGCTGCGCCCGCTCCGACGGCTCCGGCCGAAGCGGAAGGCGCCCAGCCGGCCTGGGGGCCGGTCGGGACCGGGCCGTCCTCAGGACGCTCGAAGGCGGGGCGCGGCGCCTGCGCGGGCGGTTCCGCCCCCAGCGGGGCGGGCGCCCGCCGGGGACCGCTGTTCTGAGGAGCGCCGTGCCATCCGTGGTGCGGTGGGCCCTTCGGCTCGATCAGCGGGGACGCCTGATGCGGCCCCTGCTGCGGTCCTGTGCCCTGCCCTGGGAAGGGCGCGCCCTGGGGAGGGCCGCCCTGTGCCGACGGGTGCTTGGGCTCGACGAAGGGCGGCGCCTGCCGCGGGCCGGAGTGCTGGCCGTAGGGCGGTGTCCCCTGCGGAGCCTGCCCACCCTGCGCGGGGCTTTGTCCCCGGCCCTGGCCCTGGGGCGCGGCGGGGGGAGGGCCCTGTTGCGGGCCGGTATGCCCACCGGGGAACGGCTCACCCTGCTCCGGCCACGCGCGCTGCGGTGCCCATGCGCCCGAGGGGTGTCCGCCCTCAGGCGGCCGCTGGTACGCGCCCTCAGGCGCCGCCTCCCACGGTCGGGCCTGATGCGGCCCGTGTCGGCCGGTAGACGCGCCCCCGGTAGGCGCGTTTCCCGCGGGCGTTCCGTGTCGGGGCTCCGACGGTGCGGGGCCCAGCTGCTGCGCCCCGTGAGGGGTGCCCTGCTGTTGTTCCGGAGGCTGCGCCGTGTGCGGAGTGGGCGGAGGCGCGAAGGGCGACGGCTCGGGCCCGGTCTGCGCGGAACCAGAGGGCTGCTGGTACCGGAACGGTTCCTGCGGCGCCGACGGCTGTTGGAATGCCGACGGCTGCTCCTGCCAAGGCGCCGCCTGCTGCGGCCGCGCAGGCTCCGGCGCGCGCTGGTGCCCGTCCGGGGGCGTGGGCCGCTGCGCGTGCGGAGGGAGGGCTCCCGGCTGCATGCCGGTGGGCGGTGTCCCCGGGGCCTGCTCGGGCGGCGCGCCCTGCGCCCCGTACGCCCACGGCTCGTGCTCGCGGCGGACGTGCTCCGATGGTGCGGGGTCCGACGATGCGGGGTCCAGCGGATCCCGGTCGTCGGGGTGGCGGGGGTCGTGACGGGCGGGCACGGGGCGTCACACCTTCTGCATCCGGGGCTCGGGCACGTCCAGGGTCTCCTCGGCGCCCTCGATCGCCTTCTTCAGCTCGTCCCCGGACAGCCCGAGCTTCACGTGGGCCTCCCCGGAGAGCCGCTTGTCGATCCCGGTAGAGATGGTGACCTGCACCACCGGGTCCTTGAGGGCCTTCTCCGGCACCTCGAACGCCGTGGCGCCCCGGATCGGGATGCCCGGCGGGAAGCCGTCGCCGATGGACCCGAAGGCGTTGTGCAGCCACGGCGTGGAGGCGTAGACGTTCTTGTCACCGCTGTCGAGCCGGGACTCGAACCGGGTCAGCTGCCGGTCCGTGGAGGTCACGTCCAGGAAGACCACCACCCACACGCCCTTGGCCTCGATGTAGTCCGGCTCTGGCGCGAAGTCGGACAGCGCGGAGTCCTCGGAGCCGTCGCCGACGGCCTTGGCGAAGCGCACCTCCTCCACCCTGACGGTGAAGGACCCCGCGTCCACGGTGGCGGACGCGTCGCCGGAGGCGACCATCGGTTCGGTGACCGCGACATCGGAGGGGAACCGGAACGACTGGGCGAACATGAGCAGCGCCAGCAGCACCAGCGAGGCGACCGCGGTGGGCCAGCGCCGCCCGCCCGCGGGCCGGGGCGCGGCGGTGGGCCCCGCGGGCGGCTGCGGGGACTGCGGAGGCGGGGGCGCGCTGACGGTCATCACTCCTCGTCGATGGGCAGGTAGACGATGCCACGCGTGTTGGTGTCGCCCCACCAGCGCTTGGTCTGGTCGGTGAACCCGGCATCGTACTCGGCCCCGGTGACCGTGACCTTGACCCGGTCGACCGCGGCGACCTGCTCGGAGACGTCGTCCGGTTCGAGGAGGTCCTCCTCGTCGAAGATCTCCTCGGCCTTCTTGGGCCCGGCGTCCGGGTCGTCGTCCGTGAGCTGCCAGGTCAGCACGGCCTCCTCCGGCACCTCGGGCTGGAGCTCGAAGACGGAGCGGTCCGGCTGGCGGGTCAGGGACATGCGCATGGCGGAGGCGGACAGGTCCTTGCGGCCGAAGCGGGGGTCGATCATGCCGCTGATGTTCGACACCGGCACCGGCTCGTTGAACCGCGACTTGATGTCGGCCCGGACCTGGAGCGTGTGGGCGCCGGTGTTCGGGTCCTGGGAGAAGGCCGCCTCGTGCAGCTTCAGCTCCAGCAGCGAGTTGCGGACCAGCCCGCCGGGCTCGACGTCCCGGAAGTCGGTGGACTTCGAGGCCTCGAAGCCGCCCGCGGCCCACAGGCCGGTGAGGGCCAGCGCGACCGCGAGGACACTCACCGTGGCCGCGATGAGGGTCGCCCGGGACCTCCGGGGCAGTCGGGCCAGCGGAGTCTCTTCTCCCGGATCGGGCGCATGGTGTGCCACGAGAAGGCAGTTTAGATCGGAACGGTGACAGACGGGGGACCATAGGCCGAAAGAGGACAGGCGAACGGCGTGTGGACACGGGTCCGCCGGGAAGAAGTCCTCCCTTCCCCGCCCGGCCCCACCCCCCCGGACGGCCCGACGGGCCGGACGCGGCGGGGGACCGGTCGGCGCGCGACCTCGGGCGGGCGGGTTCCGGCGGGCTGCAACCGACGCTGAAAGCAGGCTGAAAGCGCTACAGAAGACGGCGTCTCTAGCGTGGAACGCGTTCGGCCAGACCGGGAACCCGCGGGAGGACGGCCCGCGGGATCCGGTCCGGCGTGCCCACGGTGCTCGGTGCGGTGGATCGGCCGCATCCGGGGGGTGCCCGTTCACGGATGAGATGGGATGGGATTCGATGCTGCTGACCGAGCCGAGCCGGGTCGACGAGGAGTTCTCCCGGATCGTCGAAGGCCTCGACGCTCCTGCCGCCGCCCCTGCGTCTCCGGTCGCCAAGGTGCGGCCCTGGAGCGAGGAGGACGGCGGGGACTCCCGCCAGGAGGAGATGGAGCCCTGGGAGGACGAGGACGACCTGGTCGGTGACGACATCGAGTTTCCGTAGGGCGCACCTCCGAAGGCGGGGCGCACCTGCGGCCTCGCGGAAAGGGAAGTGTGACATGACGGGGTGCAAGACGCTGCAGGAGGAGTTCGACGCCATCACGGCCGGGCTCGGGGACGTCGTCGCGAAGATGAAGCCCTACGAGGAGCCCGTCCCGGGCGGCGGACAGGAGAGGGAGCGCGAAGCCGACGGGGGCGAGGCTCCGGACGACGCCGAGGAGGCGCCGCAGAAGTCGGACGGCTGACCCCTCTCCGCAGCTCAGTGGGTGGACCGTCGGCGTGATTCCCGCCGGCCCGCAAATCCCCTGTGCGAGGAGCGCGCCGGATCCGCAAATGGCCTTGGTACAGTGCCATTTGTGGATTTTGGCGTGCTCGGACCTATTTCGGCGTGGCGGGACGATGGTGAGCCTGTGCCCGTCGGCGGGCCGAGACAACGCTGTGTGCTGGGCGCCCTCCTGGTCGATGCCGGGAAAGAAGTCCCGATCGACCGGTTGATCGAGTATCTCTGGGACGACGACCCGCCCCGAACGGCACGCTCCGTGATCCAGGTCCAGGTTTCCCACCTCCGGCGCGCCTTTCCCGGGCTGATCGTGACTACTCCGGGTGGATATCTCGCCGATATCGATCAACAGAAAGTGGATCTCCACCGCTTCCGCGACCTCGCCGCGCGCGGTCACGCGGCGGGGAGCACCGAGGAGGCCGTCGCCCTGTGGGAGCGCGCCCTCGAATGCTGGAAGGGGCGCCCCTTCTCCGGGACCGGGACCGACCGCCTCTGGTACGCGCTCGGCCAGCCCCTCGTCGAAGAGCGGTGGGCGACGGTGGCCGCATGGGCCGGCGGGGCCTTCTCCCTCGGCCGCTACAACGACGTGGTCACCCGCCTGACGCCGCTGGTGCGCGAGGACCCGCTGCGCGAACGCCTGCAGTACCTGCTCATCGCCGCACTGAACCGGAGCGGCCAGCGGGCCGCGGCGCTCAGCGCCTACCAGGAGAACCGGCGCTACCTGGCCGAGGAGCTGGGGGTGGACCCCAGTCCGGAGCTGGCCGACCTGCACGAGCGCATCCTCACCGACACCGAGGGGCGCGACGCGCCCGCCGCCGACGCCGCCCCCGAGCCCGCCGCCGCGGAGCCGCCGCAGGCCCCGTGGCCGACCTCGGCCACCCGCAACGACCTCCCACGGGACCTGCCCGACTTCACCGGCCGCCAGGAGGACCTCCGAGAGCTGCTGGAGGCGGCCGAGCGCGGTGGGGACGGCGCACCGGTACAGGTGGTCACCGGCCCGGGCGGGGTCGGCAAGACCTCCCTCGTGGTGCACGCGGCGCACCTGCTGGAGCACCGCTACCCGGACGGCGCCTTCTTCATCGACCTCAACGGTTTCAGCCCCGAGCAGGCGCCCGCCTCCCCCGAGGCCGCCCTCGGCACGCTCCTGCGCGCCGTGGGGGTGGCACCCGAGGCCCTCCCGGACACGCTCGAGGAGCGGTCCGCCCTGTGGCGCGCCCGCCTGGCCGGGCGCCGGGTGCTCGTCGTCCTCGACAACGCCTCCGGATACGCCCAGGTCCACCCCCTGCTGGCGGCGGCCGGGTCGTTCACCCTCATCACCTCGCGCCACGACCTGCCCGGGCTGAGCGGGGTGGGGCACCTGTCGCTCGACATGCTCGGCCGTGACGACTCCCTCCTGCTTCTGGAGATGGTCCTGGGCAAGGAGCGCGTCGCCGCCGAGCCCGAGGACGCCGGGGAGGTCGTGCAGCTGTGCGGGGGCCTCCCGCTGGCCCTGCGCATCATCGCCGGGCGCATGCTGCACCGGCGGCGCTGGACGTTCGCGCACGTGCGCCAGCGGTTGGGGGAGGAGCGGCGGCGCTTCCTCGAACTGCGGGTCGAAGGGCAGAGCGTCGAGGCGGTCTTCGAGCTGTCCTACCAGAGCCTCACCGAGGAGCAGCGGCGCATCTTCTGCCTGCTCGGAACCATGATCGGCGGCAGCATCGACCTCATGGGAGCCGCGGACCTGCTCGACATCGAGCCGCCCGACGCCGACGACCTTCTCCAGGACCTGGTCAGCGTCTGCCTGCTGGACGAGCCGAGCGCGGACGTCTACCGGTTCCACGACCTCATCGGCGACTATGCGCGGCACAAGGCCGCCGCGGAGCTGGAGGGCAAGGCGGCCGATGCCGCCCGGTGGCGCCTGGCCGAGCACTACCTGGAACGGGCCAACGAGGCCGCCGGGCATCTGGGCCCCCGGGGGCACGATTACGACCTCGTGGTGACCCGCCGGTCCCGGTACGACAGCCGGTTCGGTGACCGGGACGAGGCCGTCGCCTGGTTCGAGCGCCACCAGGAGAACCTGGTCTCCGTGCTGGACTACTTCGCCGACCGGCAGGCGGGCGAGCACACCTGGCAGATCGCGGACGCGGTGTGGCGCTTCTACGCCGTGCACGGACGCACCGAGCTCCTGCTCTCCACCCAGGAGAAGGCGCTGGCGGCCAGCCGGGAACAGGGCAGCGAGCGCGGCAGCGCCGTGACCCTGATCGGGCTCGGGATCGCCCAAGGGCTGGCGGGGCGGTACGTTCTGGCGCTCGACCTGTTGCAAGAGGCCAAAGAGCTGCTCATGAAACTGGGCGACGACGGGGGGCTGATCCGCGTCGAGGCCAACCTCGGGATGGTCTATGAGCGGCTCGGCCGGTTCCGGGACGCCGTGGCGGCCCTGACCAACGTGCTGGAGCACGCCCGCCAGGTCGGCGACACCGCCCTCGAATACCTGCAGATCCTCAACATCGGTGTGATGCGGCAGATGATCGGCGAGCACGAGGAGGCGATCTCCGCAGGCAAGGCCGTACTCGACGGCCCCGCCGACGTCATCTCGCCGGACACGCGCGCCGTGGCGTTCAGGGTGATCGGGGACTCCTACACCGGCCTCGGAGACTTCGGGCAAGCCGTCGCCTATTTGGAGCAGGGCATCTCCGCGGCGCAGGAGTGCGGAGACCACGCGAGCGAGATCTTCGCCTTGAACGGCCTCGCCATCGCGGTCGGAGGGCAAGGGGAGATCGTGCGTGCTGAGCGGCTTCACCACGAGGCCCTGGAACTCAGTGAGAAGGCGTCTTTGGGCAGCGCCGACTCCGAGATACTCAACGGCCTCGGCCTGACCTATGTCCGCGCGGGCCGGGGCGAAGAGGCGCGGGACGCGTACGAGAAGGCCCTTCGCATCGCCCGGGAGCGCAAGGAGCGGTACGCGGAGGGCAAGGCGCTGCTCGGTCTCGGAACGCTGCGGCAGCCCAAGGACTCCAGGGAGGCCGAGACCGCGCGCGACCGGCTCTCCGCGTCCACCGCGATCTTCACCGAACTGGGTGTGCCCGAGGCCGACGAAGCGCGCGTCGCCTTGAAGCGCCTCGGAGGGCGTGTGCCCGCGCCACGGGCCGAGAGCGTTCCGGAGGACGGGGCCGAAGAGGGCTCCGACCAGGTCGGAGAGCCGTCCGACCCCCGCGACCGCGGGGATCAGTAGCCCTCCCAGGCCTCCTTCTCCTGCTGGTAGCCGATGACGGCCGGGTCGAGCAGCGTGGAGGCGCGCACGTCGCCGCCGCCCGCTCCGCCGTCGGACGCCCCGCGGGCGCGGTCCTTCGGGAACACCTTCGCGGCCTCGAGGATCCGGTCGTCGAGGAAGCGCAGCTCGGGCGCGTCCTCCGGCACCGCCAGCTCCGGGTCTCCGTCCCGCCCCGGCGCGGCCAGGTAGAATCCCCAGTTTCCGAAGCTCGGCACGTCCACGTTGTACGGGACGGTGCCCCACCCCGCCTCCTCCAGGGACGCGCCCACGCTCCAGTACGCGTCGTTGGCGAAGTAGGGCGACCCCGCCTGCACCGTCATCAGGCCGCCCTCGCGCAGGCGCTTCCGCACCAGCCCGTAGAACTCCACCGAGTACAGCTTCGCGGTCCCCACGTCGTCCGCGTCGGGCATGTCCACGATGACGGCGTCGAACCTCCGCCCGCCCTCGCGCAGCCAGTTGAACGCGTCGGTGTTGACGACCTCCGTCCGCGGGTCGTCCAGCGCGTCCCCGTTCAGCTCCGACAGGACCGGGTCCGTCCGCGCCAGCCGGGTGACGGCCGGGTCCAGGTCGACCAGGGTCAGGTGCTCCACGCCCGGGTACCGCAGCACCTCCCGCGCCGCCAGCCCGTCGCCGCCGCCGAGCACCAGCACGTCCCCGTGCGGCCCCGCCAGCGCCGGGTGCACCAGCGACTCGTGGTACCGGTACTCGTCCAGCGAGCTGAACTGCAGGTCCCCGTTGAGGAAGAGCCGGGTGTCCCGCCCGTCCCGGGTGACCACGATCTCCTGGTACTCCGAGCGCTCGGCGTGCACGATCGGGTCCCGGTACAGCGCCTGCCGGGCGGTCACCTCGAACCGGCCGGCCTGCACGTAGGCGACGGCGAGCACCGCGACCACGACCGCCATCCCGACGGCCGCCCCGGCCCGGGCGCGCGGCGCCAGCTCGGACCGGAAGATCCACAGCACCACCCACATCCCGACCAGGGCGTTCAGCGCCCCGACCGCCAGCGTTCCCTCGACCAGGCCCAGCACCGGCAGCAGCAGGAACGGGAAGGCGAGCCCGCCGACGAGCCCGCCCACGTAGTCGGCGGCGAACAGGTCGGCGACCGCGTCGGCGGCGTCCTGGCGCCGGATCCGCTGGATGAGCTTCATCAGCAGCGGGATCTCGGCGCCGATCAGCGCCCCCACCGCGAACGCGCACACCACCAGCGCGGGCTGGTACAGCGACAGGTAGGCGTAGGCGGCGTACAGCGCGAGCACCGACAGTCCGCCGACCAGCGACAAGGCGCCCTCGATCACCACGAACCAGAACGCGGGCCGGCCGGTGAGCCCCTTCGACGCCAGAGAGCCCACCCCCATGGCGAACACCATGACGCTGAGCACGATCGAGGCCTGCGTGACGGTATCGCCGAGCAGGTAGCTGCCCAGCGCCACCAGAGCCAGCTCGTACACCAGGCCGCAGGCGGCGCAGACGAAGACGCCCAGCAGCACCAGGAACCGGGCGGCCCGGGGGCCGACGGGAAGACGGGCGGGGGAGGCGCCCGCGTCGGGCGCCTCCCCCGCCGTGCCCTCCGCGGACCGTTCCGTGTCCACGGCGCCTTCGGATCCTGCCATCAGGAGATCGCCGCCGCCACGACCAGGGCGACGGACACGTGGGCGGTGGCGTTCACCCAGGCGGCGGGGACGAGCTCGGTGTGGTTCACGGCGTCGCCCAGGCGGCCGGGGGTGAGCAGGTCGATCGCGGCGAACGACAGGGCCATCAGCACCAGGCCGATCACCCCGTAGACGGCGGTGAGCATCAGGCCTTCGGCGAGGCCGCCGTCGGAGGCGTAGATGGCCATCGCCACGACCATGGCGACGCCGAGGGTGTTGGCGGCCAGTACGAGCGTGGCGTTGGGGTTGCGGTTCTGCCAGATGAGGACGTGCAGCTTGCCGGGGGTGAGCAGGTCGACGATGAGGTATCCGGCCAGCATCAGGACGAGGCCGAGGGCCCCGTAGGCGAATACGGCCAGGGCTTCGTAGAGGATGAACATGGCGTCTCGGGGGTTCCTTGTCTGTCGCGTTCCGTCAGGGGCCGTCGGCGCGGACTGCCGCCGCGCCGGGGCAGGGGGTCGGGGACGGTCCAGGTCAGGCGGCCCGGCCGGGGCGTCGCGGTCACTGCGCCGGTGCCGTCTGCGGCCTCACTTGCCGAAGCCGGGGCCGCCGCCGCGGAAGCCGGAGCCGTCGCGGGAGCTGCCGCCCCAGGACGAGAAGAAGCCGCCCCCGCTCGAACCGCTGTTGTTGTTGTGGCCGCTGGAGCCGCGCGAGTTCGAGGAGCACCCGACGTAGATGTACTCGCCGTTCTCCTTCTCGTAGTCGCCGCGGTCGTCCCGGTACACGTACTCGCCGTTGACCCGGTCGTAGTCGCCGCACTCGGGGCGGCCCGACGCGTTGCCGATCGCGACGAAGACCACGACGACGATCACGCCGGCCAGGCCGATGAGCAGCAGGATCTTGCCCGTGTTCCCTTCTATGTTCACGGGGCGGGGCTCCTTTCCTCGGATGGGTGGGGGGCGGTGCCCTGGGCGGCGACGCGGGTCCGCGTGCGGGTGCGGACCAGCTCGCCGGTCTGCGGGTAGGCGTGCCAGGTGCGCCACTCCAGGCATCCGGGGGCGGGGGACGCGGAGGCGAGGGCGGTCACCGCGGACGGCGCCCCGGGGAAGGCGGCGGCGACCGCGGCGGGGTCGCCGTCGAGCCGGCGGACCAGGGCGCGGACGCGCCGGTCCAGCTCGGGGCCGGAGAGCCGGTCGACGGTGCTGGTGAAGGAGTAGGAGGCCAGGCCGGGGACGTCGGGGGCGGCCGAGCCGGGCAGGTGCCCGTCGGCGCCCGGCAGGCAGGCGACGGTCTCCACGGCCCGGGCGCGGACCCGGGGGCCGCTCGCCAGCACGACCTGGTGCGAGGCCCCGAGGACCCGCAGCTCGACCCGGACCCCGCCCAGCAGCGCGGTGCGCGTGGCCAGGGCGGGCAGCGGCGGGTGCTCCAGCGTCCAGACGAGGTCGCGGGCGCGGGTGTCGGCGAAGGGCACGGAGACCGGGACGGCGGTGCCGCGGCCGTCGGCTCCGGCCGCGGGTCTCGGGGCGCCGTCGGCGTCGCCGCCGGAACCGGCGTCGGGACCGGCGTCGGGACCGGCGTCGGGACCGGCGCCGGATCCGGGACCGGCGTGGGCCCCGGGAGCGGATGCGGTGCGCACGTCAGGCACCCGGCCCTTCGGAGGCGCCGGAGGAGTAGACGGTGAGGGCACCGCGCTGGACGGGCGTGCCGGTCGCCGCCTCCCAGCCGCCGTGGTCGAAGCGCTCGAAGGAGAGCAGCGAACCGTCGTCGGCCTCGTAGTCGGCGTAGTCCATGCCGCCGGAGGCGCGCAGCCCGGTGGTGCCCTCCGACCGGTAGGAGGCGCTGCCGCGCTCGGAGAGGCGGTAGCGCACCCCGTCCAGCTCCAGGGAGGACGGGCCGGGGACCAGGTCCACCTCGGGGCGGGCGGTCCACAGGGCCATCTGGAGGTCGGGGTCCTCTTCGACGGACAGCCAGCGGCGGGCGGCCTGCCCGCCCCCGGTGTCGGTGCCCTGCGCGTCGACGAAGTGCTCGGCCCACTGCGCGCCGCCCTCGGAGAGCCGCAGGGTGCCGCGCACCCAGGAGCGCTCGGCCCCGAGCTCGATCATGTCCCCGGCGCGGAGGGCGAGGGGGTCGCCGTTGATGTCGCCGACGTCGGCGAACGGGTCGCGCGGGGCGGGGGGAGCGGACGGGGCGGGACGGTCGCGGCGGCGGAGTTGGGCGATCAGGATCGCCGCTCCGAGGACGACCAGTGCGCCCAGCAGGATCAGGACCACGGTCGTGAGGGTGTCCAAGGCGCTCCTCCGGAGCTCGGGTGTCGAAGTCCGGCCCTTTGGGACGCGTGGGCCGGACCCAGGGTTCCACCTGCGCGGTCACGACACCGTCACGGTTTCGGTGCAGGTCCGCCGGAATTCGCGTCGGGGCCGCCGGAGTACGCACCCCGTTTCCACGGGGGACGGCTCACCGATGCCGGGACGACGCCCTCGTCGTTCAGGACGCCTTCTTCGTTCAGGACGAAGAGCGTGACGGGACGTTCCAGCGGCCGGCGGAGGAGCGGGCGAAGGCGTCGCGCAGGAGTGCGGCGTCCCCGTGGGCGCGGCACAGGTCCCCGTGGACGTCGCCGCCCTCGCGCGGGTCGGGGCAGCCCTCCGCGGCGCAGCGCCGGTCGCCGAGGCGCGAGCGGAGGACGCGGACGGCGTCGGTGTGCGCCGCGCAGTACGGCTCGTCGGGATCGGTCATCCCGATACAGCCGGGCACGGCGCACACCCGCTCCCCGTTGAGTCGGCGGGACAGGCGCACCCACCAGGGGAAGGGCCGCGCTTCATCGGGGTCGGGGATGGTGGTCGCGGCACCCATGCCCTGAAGGTGCGACGGGGGAGTGGGCCCGGCAAGGGAAAGGGCCGCCCCCGGCCGTTCTTCTCTAGAGAGGTTTGGCCCGGCTCTTTGCGGAAAGAGCTCCTCTACGCGCGAGGACCGGGGAGGCCGCGCCTGAGGGCGCGGCCTCCCCGTATCGCGTCCGGACGCTAACCCCCGTGCGGGACGGTCCGGAAGGCTCCTGCCTCCGGGTTCACGTCCGCCCCCGGATCATCTCGCTTTCGCGTGTGCGAGCACCCCTGTGCGTCCGCTAGACTGATCAGCGTTGCCACGGGGTGTAGCGCAGCTTGGCAGCGCGCTTCGTTCGGGACGAAGAGGTCGTGGGTTCAAATCCCGCCACCCCGACAGTGGAACGGGCGTCCATGCACATGGACGCCCGTTTTTCGTGTTCGGCCTCCCCAAGGCCCCGACGGCGACAGTCGGAACGTCGACGACGGCCCTGCTCGGTGAGGACCGATCCCGTCGGCCCCGGCCGGAGTGTGCTTCCTCTTCGAGCGCTTCACGGCACACGCTTCACCCCGAGGACGTGGGCCAGGCGGCGTCCCCACCTCCCGCCGTGCGGGGCACCGTGGCCGAGTGGGTCCACCCCGCCCCCACGAGGCGTAGGACGCATGCGCGTCAGTCCATGATGAGCCGGTCCACCAGGAGTTGCGT
This sequence comes from Nocardiopsis suaedae, assembly GCF_027706745.1. Lineage (GTDB taxonomy): Bacteria > Actinomycetota > Actinomycetes > Streptosporangiales > Streptosporangiaceae > Nocardiopsis_A > Nocardiopsis_A suaedae. The sequence continues at coordinate 39,888 of NZ_JAQFWP010000041.1, forward strand.
CCTCCGTTCGGCGTCGCCCTTCGGGAGCCGGCCCGATCGGCCCAGGGTCGCCAGGCCGTGCAGGGACGCCCAGAACACCTCGGTGAACAGTCCCGGGTCGATGCCGTCCCCGGCGACCTCGCCGAGGGGGTCCAGCAGGGAGGCGAAGGCGTCCTTCAGCGGCTCCGGGGTGTCCTCCTGGGCGAACACCAGGCCGCCGTCGAGCCGGAAGACGGCGTCGTAGACCGCCGGGTTGCTCTCGGCGAAGCCGAGGTAGGCGCGGGCGAGGGCGGTGACCCGGGCGCGCGGGGTGTCGGCGGCGGACGCCGCGGCCCGCGCCGCCGCGGCCATCTCGGCGGCGCCTTCGAGGGCGACGGCGCCGATGATCTCGCGCTTGCCGCGGAAGTGGCTGTAGAGGACGGGCTGGCTGTACTCGATGTGCTCGGAGAGCCTCCGGGTGGTGACCGCGTCCCAGCCGTGCTCCTCGGCGATCTCGCGGGCCGCCGCCACGATGAGGCGCTCGCGGTCCGCCCGTTCGCGCTTCTTGCGCTCCTGTACCGACATGGATCGATGCTAGCACCGCTAGACAAGCGAGCGCCGTTAGTACTAGCGTCGCTTCAATAGCTAGCAGTGCTAGATCTTAGAAGGGGTCGCCATGCTCGACGCACTGGAGGTCGTCACCATCGTGGTGGTCGGCGTGATGGTGGGGGTGGAGTTCTCCGTCGCCTTCGTCGTCACCCCGATCCTCGACGCCCTTCCCGACGACAGCGCCCTGCGGGGGCGCGCCCACGGGGGCCGGATGCTCGGCGCCCTGATGCCGTTCTGGTACATCGGGTCGCTCGCCCTCGTCGGTGTGCGGGCCGCCGCGGGATGGGGCGCCCCGGGCACCGCACTCGTCGTCGCCGGGGCCGCGCTGCTGATCCTCAGCGTGGTCATGTCGCTCCTGCTGCTCGTCCCGATCAACGACCGGGGCAGGACGTGGACCCCTGAGAACCACCCGGCCGACTGGAAACAGCAGATGAAGCGCTGGGACCGCTACCACTACGCCCGCGTCGCGATCATCATCGCCGCCTTCGCCCTCTTGGCCGCCGCCCTGGCCTGAGCCCGTGTTCCCGTTGAAGTGCACGGCCCCGGAGCCCTGTCTCAGAGGCAGGGCTCTCGGTCGCTGTCGTCCGGCGTCGGCCTCAAGCGGCCGACTTCATAGGAGCGACCTTGTTGAGGGCGGGGCCCCTGCCCAGGCGTGCGGCGAGATCGACCAGCTCGGCGAGAACGCGCCGTTCCCGTTCGGCCTGTTGCCGCTCCCAGCGTCGGTAGTACCGCCTCACTCGGCCTGCGGTCGGGATTCGTCGGAGGTGCCGGTCGGACGCTGCGAGCACCGCTTCGAGGGTGTCGAGGTCACGGCACGAGACTTGGGTGTCGTGGAGCTTGTGCACGGCGTTGAACAGCAGGTGCTCGCCGTCGCTCGTGTAGCCGATTCCCCAGCTGGTGTACCGCAGGGTGAGGTCCATGAAGCGCGCGTACCGGGTGCCGTCCAGAGGTGGCGGGGTGTAGCTGATCATGGCCGACCCTCCGAGCCGCGGATGCTGATCCGGTAGTTGACCGGGAACAGGGCCGGGGCGAGCCGCAGGGCGCGCACCGTGGTGTCGAGGTCTTTGGAGTCCGCCTGCTCGAGCACCCCGCAGACGTAGTCGGCGCGAGCGGACCGGATCCGCTCCCGCACGTTCCGGTGTGCGAAGTCGTAGGGCGGTGCGACGTCCATTGCGTCGCGGACTGCATCGAAGAGGTCGTTCAGGGTGCTCATCGGGCAGATCCCGACGGCGTCGATATAGCTATCGGCGGGGCGGTCGGACTGCGACCGCGGGCGGTGGTGCAGGGACCGTGAGAACGGGCACGTGCCGTTCCGGTCCGGTGGCTTGGCGGTGGAACTGGGCATGGTGTGCTCCTCAGGGGCATCTGCGGTATGGACCACCATGCGGCCAGTGACCGCCAAGCCGCGGCCGCATGGTGGTCGGCGGCCGCATGGAGGGCTGCGGCAGACTGGAGGCGCGACCGCCACCCGCCGCCCGTGGCCCCACCCCCGTTTATAGGGGCTAAAGAGTCGCCTGGTATGACGGTGGCCATGCATGCCGCTCGGCGCAATAGAGGGGCTAAAGTTCGGGTCGGAAAGCCGCGACAAGAGGACTCCATGGACGCACGGACACTTGACGACATCGCCGCGATCGCCGATCCGGTGGAGCGCGCCCGGGCTGCCTCGGCGGCCATGGCCTCGCTCCAGGGCCAGAGCGTCGAGCTGTCGCGCATCCGCCGCGGCGCCATCATCGAGGCCCAGGAGGGCGGGATGCGCCAGGAGGAGATCGCCAGGAACCTCGGCGTCACCCCCGGGCGCATCAGCCAGATGAAGAAGGCGGGCGCGGGCGGGGACCACAAGGCGCCGAGCGGGCCGGTCGAACCCCGGCCGCGTGTGCTCGTCGAGCGCGCCCTGCCCACCCCTCCCACTGTGCGCGGGTCCACGAGCCTGTACCTGACCGAGGCCGACCGCCAAGGGCTCACGCCCGAGCGCAAGATGCTCTTCGTGGGGCAGGAGCCCGCCTCGGAGCACGTGGCCGCCGCCCTGCGGGTCGAACCCGGCGACATGGTGATCGCCCGGCGGAAGATGTTCTGGGCGAACGGCGTGCCCGTGCGCATCGCGACCAGCTTCTTCCGGGTGGACGTGGGCCAGGGCGCCCGGCTGGACGCCGAAGGGTTCGTCCTGCCGACGCTCCAGGCAGCCATCGAGGACTTGGGCCACCGGTTCGGGCATGCCACCGAGACTCTGACCGCCCGGCCGCCGACGCCGTACGAGGCCGGCCTGCTCGACGTGGCCGGTGAGTGGGTCGTGCAGGTCCTGCGGGTGAGCGTGAGCTCCGAGGACGTGCCGATCCACGCCCTGGAGACCATCTGTGCGGCTTCCCGTCACACGTTCCCGATCGGCCAGGTGGCCGGATCAGACCAGTTCTGAGGTGTCGAGGACAGGACCCCGGCGGTGGCCGGGGCCTTGTCGTCGACTCGTGGAACCCCGATCCCCGTGTCCGCCATCCCAGTACCGGACGTGATGCCGGTTCGGTTGGGGGCAAGAGTCCGTGGAGCAGGAGACACCGGAGACACCGAGCGGTCCGAGCCGGGCGGCACTGTGGGGCGCGGGTGTCATCGGGCTGCTCTGGCCGGTCGTGACGGTCCTGTCCTCGACCGCTTTCCTCGCCCCGTTCGACAAGCCCTATGCATGGGGCACCGGCGAGACCCTCGGGATCGTCCTGCTCGGGATCCTCCTCGCCGCCGTGCCGGTGGTCCCGATCGGCTTCCTTCTCAAGCTCCTGCGTGTGCCGCGTCCGACGAGGACCGCGGTCACCGGGCTTCTCCTCGCCTGCCCGACGTCGAGCTTCATCATCGGGGCGGTCGTCACCGGAGTGGCCGGCGGCGCTGCCGATGAGCTCTCGGCCATCCTGCTCGCGATGGCCGTCGGCGCGGTGCTGTTCCCGCTGATCGTGCGCGCCTCGGCCGACCCGGCACGGCTGCACCGCGCCATGCTGGTCGGCGCCGCGGCCCTGGTCGCCACCTTCGTGGTCTCGTCGGTTCTGTACATGGCCGGGAGCCGCGCGGACGCGCGCGCGGCGTTCGACGAGTCCGCCGACTCGGTGGTGCTCCTGGACGATGACGGCTGGACCCGCATCGGTGTCGCCGCCGTTGGCGACTACGTGCGGATCACTTACCACTCCACCGGTCCCGAACCACGCGCGCTCCAGGTCACCGGCTACTCGGACCCCGACTACACGGACTTCGAGGACCCCTGCGCGAACTGGGGCGACGACGTCACCTGTGAGGACAAGGGGATCGGCGTCGTGCGCGACACGGACTCCGGCCCCGAGCTGATCACCGAACACGAGGGCGTCCCCGTCACCATCGCCGCGCCGACCTGGGAGCCGGAGGCACGCGCCTCCGAGCTGCTGGACGCCGCGGAGCACCTGCGCCTGCCCACCGGGGACGAGCGGGAGGCGATCGGGGACGCGTGCGTGCGCGAGCGCGTCTTCAACGACATCCCCGGCGGCCCGCGCCCGCCGCACACGAGCGAAGGGTGACGAGGGAGGAGGCGTCGCGCCTCCGAAGCGCCTACCTGTCGCCGGGCCCGGTCATCCGGGCCGACTGCTTCTCCAGGCGCTTGATGCGGGCCTCCACCGAAGGGTGAGTGGAGCGCAGGGAGTCCCACAGCCGGTCCATCGCCTTGCCGATCGCGTCGTCCGGGTGCCGGTCCTTGCGCTTTCCCGGGCGGGACGTGGGCAGGAACGCCTGTGACGATGCGTTCCCCAGGCCGCGCAGGTCCCCTGAGAGGGGGATCGACTTCGTCAGCCGCGCCAGCGTGGCCGCGAGCACCGACGGCGCCCCTGTCAGCTCGGCCGCCGCCCGGTCTGCGGCGATCTCGCGCCGCCGGGTCAGGACGAGGACCACCAGTCGGCCGGGGACCAGGGCCGCGCCGTACGCCAGGACCCCCACGATGATCGCGGGGAACAGGATCGCGAGGAAGAGCAGGATGAGCGCCGCGCGTGCGAGTCCCGCCAGAATGATGACCACGCGGGCGGCGCCGGGGGAGAACGCCTCGTCCTCTCTCTCTTCGGGCCGCGGAGGCCTCGGGAGCCAGGTGCTCGCGCCGTCGGGCGTCCGAGGACCGGTCGACGCGCCGAACGCCGGCCGCCACTTCCGGCCGCACCGGCGGGCGACACGGCACACCCGCCCCTCGGCCGCCGCCACGAGCATCACCGCCATCGCCGGAAGGGTGAGCGCCCATTCCATCGTCCCCATCAAGGTGGCGTACGACAGCACGCGCTCGTCCCGGTGCGCCAGGTGCGCCAGCTCATGGGCGAGCACGGCCTCCAGCTCCCGGTTGTCCAGCCGGTCCACCAGCCCCATGCTCAGGTAGACGGTGTCGGGCTCGAAGGACAGGGCGTTGGGCGCGCCGTCGCCGTAGAGCCGCACCACCGGCTTGTCCTGCCCGGTGAGTGCGCACAGCCGGTCGACGACCGCGTGGATGCGCGCGTCGTCGACGGGTTTGATCACCACGCTGTCCGTCGGGGCGTCGGGCTCGCTCACCCGGAGCAGCAAGCCCGTACAGGCACCGGCCACGGCGATGGCCACCGGCAGCAGCCCCCACCACCACGACAGCCCGAGCGCCCAGACGGCGGCGCAGCACGCCGCCGCGTAGAGCGCCGAGACCGCGGCCACGAGCAGCCAAGCGCCCACCATCGGCCAAGCGGATTTCGCGGCTCTCGACATGCGCTGGAGATTAACAGGGGCATGTCGTTCGGAATAGGGGCGCAGCGGGCGAAACGCACCGGGCGGCGGGCGGGGACACGTCCCCGCCCGCGCTGCTCACCGCTCGGACGCCGGACGGCTCAGATACCGAACGGTTCCGCGTAGCGGATCGTCCCCGGCGGCACCTGGTCCCCGGGCCGCAGCGCCATCACCATCAGCGCCTCGTCGGGGACCTCGATCGTCAGGCCGACCCCGGACTCGGAGGCGCGGCCGAATCCGAACCTCGGGTAGTACTCGGGGTGCCCCAGCACGGTCACGTACCGCTCGCCCATCGCCGCCGCCGCGTCGAGCGCCGCCCGGACGGCCGCCGAACCGGCGCCCGTCCTCTGGTGCTCGGGCAGTACCGCGCACGGAGCCAGGCACAGCGCCGGAACGGTGCCGATGTGGCACCGGGTCAGCAGCGCCTGTCCGACCGGACGCCCGGAACGGTCGGCCGCGACGAGGGACAGCCCGTCGATCCACGCGGGGTCGGCGCGCAGCGCATCGACCAGGTCGGCCTCGTCGGGCCGGCCGAAGGCGGCGCGCACGATCCGCCGGACTTCGGGTACGTCGGAGGGCGTCTCGGCCCGCACCGCCCAGTCGGCGGACGCGGGATGCGCAGGGGATACCGAGGAGTCGTCGTTCATCGGTGACGGGATCCGTTCTCTCGGGCCAATGGATTTCGGCCCGCCGCCTCACGCTCTCGGCGGGCGGAACGGATGACCGGCGATCACACCGCGCACCGGTGCGTGAGGCAGGTCCGGTCGTGCTGCGCGGTGGTCGCCGCCGTCGCGGTCATCGACCCCGCCTCCCTGAACTCGCGGTCGTCGTGGGCCGGACAGGATGGACCCGGTCAGTATAGGTCCGCCAACCGGACGCCCCTGAGGAGTTCCGGACACCCCGCCATCGTGAACGAGCGCCGAGGGGGTCGTGGGGTGCGCGGGGAGAACGGGGTGCGCCCACGGGGGCCTTTACGGGGTTTCGGCACGGGCGTCCGACTCTTGACGTGCCCTCCCATCGCAGCGCACCGGATGTGGATTCTCCGGATTCCACCCTAGTGACAGCGTGCGATCCCTACGATGCGAAATGTGAGATGCGCGATGGGGTCGGGGACCGGTCACCGCGCCGCCCTGTGCCCTGCCGCCGCTCACCGTTCCCCACAGGCCCCGGTCCGTGCTCCGGGGCCGTTCGCGTTTCCAGGAGGCACGCATGGTCTCGATCGTCCCGCGCTCCGGATGGGGCGCGCGGGCGCCCCGCTCCCGGTCGACCACCTCGTGGTCGCAGCGGCGCGGGGTCACCGTCCACTACTCGGCAGGGCCGCCGGGCCAGTCCGTCCGCTCCATCCAGGACTTCCACATGGACGGCAACGGGTGGGCCGACATCGGCTACAACTTCCTGGTCGACCGCTCCGGCACCGCCTATGAGGGCCGCGGCTGGCTGGTCGTCGGCGCCCACGCCTCCCCCTACAACACCTCCCACATCGGCATCTGCTTCATCGGTCAGGACGGTGACGCCACCGGCGCCGCCAAGGCCGCCATCCGCGCCCTGTACGACGAGGCCAACCGCCGCGCCGGGCGCACCCTCGACAAGACCGGGCACCGCGACCTCAACCAGACCTCGTGCCCCGGCGACGACCTGGCCGCCTGGGTCGACGCCGGAATGCCCGCCGACGGAGCACAGATCGGAGACGACGACATGGTCGGACTGAGCAAAGGCGACACCGGAGAGCGCGTCAAGTACCTGCAGGTGATCCTCATGAAGGCCGGGTTCGACCTGCCCGAGTTCGGCGCCGACGGCCACTACGGCGACGAGACCGAGAAGGCGGTGCTGGCCGCCCGCAAGTCCCAGGGCTCCGAACAGGACTTCGGCGACCGCGTCACCGGCTGGGCCGCCGCCCAGATCATGGCGGCCTTCACCAAGAAACAGATCTGACCCCCTCCCGGTCCCGGAGTCCTCCGTCCCCCGCCCGCTCTGGGGGACGCAGGGCTCCGCCGGGCACCGGGGTCGGCCTTCGGTTCCGGCCGTTCCCCCCGGTCAGTACAGCGCGCGGCCGTGGGGCGGGATGAGCTCCGCGGTCGACGCCTCCCGGCGCACAACGGCCGTGGCCACCTGCGACAGGCGGATGTTGTTGTTCCGGGAGAAGCGGCGCAGCATCTCGAAGGCCTGCTCCATCTCCACCCCGTGGAACTCCGACACCATCCCCTTCGCCTGTTCGATGGAGATGCGGCTGTTGAGCGCCGCCTGGAGCTGCTCGGCGAGGCGCTCCTGCTCCACCAGCGCACGCGAATTGATGATGCCGATCGTGGCCACGTCGGCCAGCCCCTGGGCGATCGTGGTGTCGGTCTCGTTCATCAGGCCGGGGGAGCTGCGGAAGAGGGTCATCGCGCCCAGCGTGCGTTCGCGCAGCCGGAGCGGCAGTGCCTGCACGGATGCGAAGCCGGCCTCCTGCATTGCCCGGTGGAGCCCGGGCCGGGTCCCGGTGTACTTCTGTAGGTCCGGTACGTCGACCCGCGCCCCGGTGCGGTAGGCCTCCAGGGCGGGTCCTTCCTCGTTCTGCAGCTGCAGCAGTTCGAGCATGCGCGCCTGCTCGGTGGAGGCGGCGACGAAGCGCAGCCGCTCATCGGTGGCGTCGCTCAGCAGCAGGCCACTCGCCTCGGCGTCCACCAGCGAGACCGAGCGCACCACCAGGTCGTGCAGGAATTCCACGACGTCGAAGCCGGCGACGAGGGTATCGGCCAATCCGACGAAAGCCTCGACGAGTTCGAGTTCTCGCGACACGTGGGATTCCTCCTTCGGAGATGGGGCGGGGCGAGACGGGGTCAGTCCGGCTGCGGGTCGGGTGTGAAGCGCAGCCATCGGCGGACGACCTCCACCGCCACGTCCGCGAGGGTCATGTCGTGCCGGAAGGCGTGGGCGCGGAGTCGTGAATAGGCCTCGTCCACGGTCACGCCGAGTTGTAGGGACACCATTCCCGCCGCCTGATGCACTTCTACCTGGTGCGCGCCCAAATCGGTGCCGTTGATCCAGGTCGCATCGGTGCCGGTGGGTGACGGGTGCAGCATGAGGTCGAGGGCGACCCCGGCGGAGGCGAGTCCGTAGGCGAGCTCGACCTCCTTCAGCGGGGAGGGGGCCGGGCGGTGGATGGTCAGGGTGCCGAGCACCGCCGCCCCCGTGCCCACGGGGAAGGCGAAGACGCCCCTGAGGTCGCCTGCCAGCGCCGACTCGACGAAGACGGGCCAGGTGCGGCGGGCCCAGGGCTCGTCCAGGTCGGGGACCAGAATCGCCTCGCCCTGCGCGGCGGCGGAGATGCTGGGCCCTTGGCCCAGGGCGGTCTGCATCTCGTCGAGGCGGCGGCTGAAGTCCGTGGAAGCGTAGTAGGAGCCGGTCGTGGTCCCGGCGGCGGAGGTGACCATCACGCCGACGCCGCGGCACGTCACCAGGTCCGCGCACGCTTCGCACACGTCGCCGACGGCCGCCGGCGCCTCCCGTTCCCGGGCGCGTTCGGTGATCCGTGCGCGGATCGTTCGCAGCGGACTGGCCAGCGGACCCCCCCCTTGCGTCGGCCGAGGTCACTTCGCATCCTACGCCCGGGCCCCGGCGAGGCGGAGGGACCTTCGTCGGTGATGCGTCTGAAGGGAAAACGGGGTACGGCGCCCCCGGTCGGCGTACTCTTGGGCGCTTCGAGAAACAGGTGCCCAATCCGGTTCCGGACCTCGATCGGGGAGGCGCGGCGGCGAAGGAGTCGTGGAGGGGCGCGGTGACCGGTATCGACATCGACGTGTGCCCGGACGAGGGCACGGTTCGGTTGTGCTTTCGGGGCGAACTGGACCTGGTGGGCGCGGCGGAGGTGCGGCGGGCGGCCTGCGAGGCCGAACGCCGCGCGGGGCCGCTGCTGGTGGCGGACCTGAGGGGGCTGGACTTCATCGACTCCAGCGGTCTGGCGCTGCTGGTGGAGCTGGAACGGGGGCGGCGGGCCCGCGGCGGCCGGATGGCGGTCCTGGCGGCCGCCTCGGGCAGGATCGCCAAGGTGCTCCGCTGCTCGGGCCTGGACCAGGTGCTCGATGTCCGCGTCAGCGCTTCCTGAGCGGCCGGGACCGGGCCTTCCCGTCCGGGTTCGGGCTCCGATAGGCAGGAGGGGGCGAGGGAGAGGAGTGCCGGCGATGGCTCCGACGGGCGGTGAGGGCTGGCCGGAGGGCACGTTCATGGCCCGTATCGGCCCGGAGGCGCGCGAGGACCTGCTGGCCCTGGCGCAGCCGCGGCGGGTGCCCGCCGGGCGGGTGCTGATGAGCCAGGGCGGGCCCGGCGACGGGGTGCTGCTGCTGCGCGCCCCCGGCCGCTCGGCCTCGGCGTGCGTGAAGGTCACCTCGGTGCTGCCGAACGGCACCGAGACGCTTCTGGGCGTGCGGGTCGACGGCGACCTGGTGGGGGAGATGGGCATCGTGCGGGACCGCCCGCGCACCGCCACCGTGGCCACGTGCACCCCGACCGTGGTGCACTCCTTCAGCGCCCGCATGTTCAAGGACTTCCTCGACCGCACCCCCGGGGCGTGGGAGGCGGTGGCCTCGGTGCTGGGGGACCGGCTGGAGTGGTCGGACCGGCAGCGCAGCGAGTACACCGCCTACCGGGTCCCGGCGCGCCTGGCGCGGGCGCTGCTGCAGCTCGCCGCCCGGCACGGGGTGGCGGAGGGCGACGGCGCCGTCGACATCGGGGTGCGGCTCTCCCAGGCGGAGCTGGGGATGCTCATCGGGGCCCGGGAGGACGCGGTCGGTGAGGCGCTGCGGCGCATGCGCGAGGCCGGGTGCGTCGAGGCCGGGTACCGCAAGGTCGCCGTCCTGGACGGCGACGGGCTGCAGCGCTTCGCCGAGGAGGACTGAGCGCCGACGGAGAGGGCGGGCGCGGACCGGCCGGTGTGAGGCCGGTCTCCCCGGGGCCGCCTCGTGCCCGGGCATCGGCGCGGTCCCCGCTATGCGCGGTGCGAATACCCGGGCCGGCTCCCTCCCCCGTCGCCACGGGCGTCGCCCCGTGCCGCCCGGTGGGCGCGCGGAATGCCGACCAGTCCGGGATTCCGGCACGGCTCGGGCGCCAGACTGGGAAAGTGAACGGGGCGCGGTGCCCCTTCCCGGAGGAGCCGGAGGTCGACCGCCGCACCAGCGGCGGCGGACGGCGGCGGGGCGGCGCTAGGACGGGGCGACGCCCCGCTCACGGCCCGGACCCTCCGCGGGAGGGGCCGGGCCCGCCCGGACCGCCCTGCCCCCGCGGCCCGGGCCCTCACTCCCCGCGCAGCAGGCGCTCGAAGGGCACCGGCTCCTCGTAGGGGTCGGGACGCTCCCGCTTCGGGCGTCCGGACACCAGGGCGGCCAGTTCCCCGCCCGCACGCGACACCCGCTCGGTGAGGGAGGCGTGCACATCGCCACCGCCGCCCCAGTCCTCCGAGGCGGCGTAGACCGCCGTGGGCGCCACCACCGCGCGCAGGTAGGCGAACATGGGCCGCATCGCGTGCTCCAGCACCAGCGAATGGCGCGGCGAGCCGCCGGTGGCGCCGATCAGCACCGGTGTCCCCTGGAGGTCGTCGATGTCCACCAGGTCGAAGAAGCTCTTGAACAGCCCGCTGTAGGAGGCGTTGAACACCGGCGTGACGGCGATGACGCCGTCGGCCCCGGCGACCGCGTCCACGGCCCGCTTCAGCTCCCCGGAGGGGAACCCGGCCGCCATGGCCTCACCCAGCGCGCGGGCGTGCTCGCGCAGTTCCACGGTCTCCACGGAGGCCGTGCCCCCCGTCTCGCGCAGGGCCGTGTCGACGGCCCCGGACAGCCGGTCGGCCAGCAGCCGCGTCGACGACGGGGTGCTCAGCCCCGCCGCGACGGCGACGATGCGCTTCTCGGTCACTTCGCGCCCTCCTTGTCGGCGTCGTCGTGCGCGCCGTCCTGTGCGAGCGCGCGCTTGCGCTCCTCGTGGCTGGGCGGCCCGTCGGGAACGCCCGCCGGGCGCCGTGCGGCGAACTCGCGCCGCAGCACCGGAACGACCTCCTCGCCGAGCAGGTCGAGCTGCTCCAGCACGGTCTTGAGCGGCAGCCCCGCGTGGTCGACGAGGAACAGCTGGCGCTGGTAGTCGCCGAAGTACTCGCGGAATCCCAGCGTCCGTTCGATGACCTGTTCCGGACTGCCCACGGTGAGCGGGGTCTCGCGGCTGAAGTCCTCCAGCGAGGGCCCACCGCCGTACACGGGGGCGTTGTCGAAGTAGGGGCGGAACTCGCGCACCGCGTCCTGGGAGTTGCGGCGCATGAACACCTGCCCGCCCAGGCCGACGATGGCCTGGTCGGCGCGGCCGTGGCCGTAGTGCTCGTAGCGCCTGCGGTACAGGCCGATCAGCCGCTGGAAGTGCTCCTTGGGCCAGAAGATGTTGTTGGCGAAGAACCCGTCGCCGTAGTAGGCGGCCTGCTCGGCGATCTCGGGGCTGCGGATGGAGCCGTGCCAGACGAACGGCGGCACGCCGTCCAGCGGGCGCGGGGTGGCGGTGAAGCCCTGCAGCGGGGTGCGGAAGCGCCCCTCCCAGTCGACGACGTCCTCCCTCCACAGCCTGTGGAGGAGGGCGTAGTTCTCCACCGCGAGCGGGATGCCCTGCCGGATGTCCTGGCCGAACCACGGGTAGACCGGGCCGGTGTTGCCGCGCCCGAGCATCAGGTCGGCGCGGCCGCCGGCCAGGTGCTGCAGCATGGCGAAGTCCTCGGCGATCTTCACCGGGTCGTTGGTGGTGATCAGCGTGGTGGCCGTGGACATGACCAGGCGCTCGGTGCGCCCGGCGAGGTAGCCGAGCATGGTGGTGGGCGAGGACGGCACGAACGGCGGGTTGTGGTGCTCCCCGGTGGCGAACACGTCCAGGCCGACCTCCTCGGCCTTCTCCGCGATGCGCATGACCGCCCGGATCCGCTCGCCCTCGGTGGGCGTGCGCCCGGTCGTCGGGTCGGGGGTGACGTCCCCGACCGAGAAGATCCCGAACTGCATGGCTCCTCCAGCCCCGGAATGGAGTCGTTCCGTTTTCAACTACTTCCCGGGAACACGACGAGGCGGCCGCGCATTCCCGCGACCGCCCGAGCCGGGCGCCGGGCGGGTCAGGCGTCGGCCGGGACCAGCTCCAGCAGGGCCGCCTCCGGGCGGCAGCAGAACCGCACCGGCGCGTACGGGGAGGTGCCCAGTCCGCCCGACACGTGCAGGTGCGCGCGGCCGTACCGGCTCAGGCCCCACGCCCGCCGCCGGTCGATGCCGCAGTTGGTGACCAGCGTCCCGTACAGCGGCAGGCAGACCTGGCCCCCGTGGGTGTGCCCGGCCAGCAGCAGGTCGTATCCGTCGGCCTCGAAGCGGTCCAGGTTGGCCGGCTCGGGGGAGTGCAGCACCCCCAGCCGGAGCGCCGCGTCGGACGGCGCCGGCCCGGCCACCTCGTCGTAGCGGTCCAGGCCGATGTGCGAGTCGTGCACCCCGGCGGCCGCCACCCGCTGCCCGCCCGCGCTCAGCGCGCCCGTGCGGTTGTCCAGGTCCAGCCACCCGGCCTTCTCCATCGCCGCGCCCAGCTCCCGCCAGGGCAGGTCCGGCTCACGGCGGTCCCGGTAGTCGGCGCTGCTGCTCCTCCACAGGTAGCGCGCCGGGTTCTTGAAGCGTGGCGAGAACATGTCGTTGGAGCCGAACACGAACGCCCCCGGCCGGTCCAGCAGCGGCCCCAGCGCCTCCAGGAACGGCTCCACCGCGTCCGGGTGGGCCAGCGAGTCGCCGGTGTTGACCACCAGGTCCGGCTCGTACCGCTCCAGGCCGCGCACCCAGTCGATGAGCATGCGCCGCCCGGGCGTCAGGTGCGCGTCGGACAGGTGCAGGACCCGCATCGGTGCCGCCCCGGGGGACAGGACCGGGAGCTCGTAGCGGCGCAGCCGGAACCAGTTCCGCTCGACCACCGACGCATAGGCGAGACCCGCCGCCCCTACCGCCGCGACGGCCGCCGCGGTCCGGCCGAACCTGCGCAGTCCCGCTCGCTGTCCACTCACGTGTCGCACCTTTCGCCTGTCTCACCTGTCCGAGCGCGCGTGTGCGCGCACACCGCGGAAAAACCCTGGGGAAGCCGTCCGGCACCAGCCTATGATCGTTGGCATGTCCGAACTCAAAGACCGCCTCAAGGCCGACCTCACCACCGCGATGAAGGCGCGCGACGACGTGCGCACCCGCACCCTGCGCATGGTCCTCACCGCCGTGTCCAAGGAGGAGGTGGCGGGCGGCTCCTCCCGCGAGCTCAGCGATGACGACCTGATCGCCCTGCTCACGCGGGAGGCCAAGAAGCGCCGCGAGGCCGCCGAGGCCTTCGAGTCGGGCGGCCGTGAGGACAAGGCCGCCGACGAGCGCGCCGAGGGCGAGGTCCTCGCCGGGTACCTGCCCGCCCAGCTCACCGACGAGGAGCTGGGGTCCCTGGTGGAGGCGGCGATCGCCGAGGCCGGGGCGAGCGGCCCCAAGCAGATGGGCGCCGTCATGAAGATCGTCAACCCGAAGGTGGCCGGGCGCGCCGAGGGCTCCCGGGTGGCCGCCGAGGTCAAGCGCCGCCTCGCGGGCTGACCGCCGCCGCCTCGCGGGGGCGCCGCCCCCGACCGCCCGCCGGGCGGGCGCCGAACGCACCGCGGCCCGCACCCCTGCCGGGGTGCGGGCCGCACGCGCTCCTCCTGTCTCCGGACGCCCGCCGGGCGTCCGGAAAGGCCGGTCACTCCTCGCGCCGGGGCACCTCGGAGGCGGGCACCACCGGGTGCGCCCCGGTGTCCCTGTCGGGGCCCCGGTCTCCGGCGCCGCCCCGGCCCTCGCCGCCCTCGCCCGAGTCGGCGGAGGGCGAGGTCCGGCCCGAACCGGTGCTCAGGAAGACGTTCACCGTCGCTCCCGCGGGAAGCACCGTCCCGGGGTCGGGGTTGACCGCGGCCACCGTGCCCTCGGCCTCGCCGGAGCGGACGCGGGTGCCCGAGACGCTCACCTCGTACCCGGCGTCCTCCAGGGCGGCCACGGCCTGGCCCTCGCTCTGGCCGACCACGTCGGGGACCCCGCCCTCGACCGAGGCGCCGCTGGCGGTCTGCTGGGCGTCCGGGCCGCCGGACCCGCCGCCCTTGAACTTGGACGGCGCCGACGGGAAGCCCTCCTCGGGCAGCTCCTCGGTGGCCCCCCGCATGGTCTCCTGCCAGATCGGCCCGGGGATGGTGGCCCCGTAGACCGTCCCGTAGTAGCGGCCGCCGAGGGTGACGCCGCGCAGCGGGTGGTTGTTCGGGCCGCGGGGGTCGCCGACGAACACCGAGCCGGCCAGGTTCGGCGTGTACCCGGCGAACCAGGCCGCCGCCGACCCGTCGGTGGTGCCGGTCTTGGCCGCCGCCGGGCGGCCGATCCCCAGCCCCGTGGTGGTGCCGCCCTTGAAGGTCTGCTGCAGCAGGTAGCTCACCCCGGCGGCGACGTCCTCGCTGATCCGCCGCTCGCACTCGGGCTCGATCTCGATGGTCCGCCCGGCCTGCTTGTCCTTGATGGAGGTGATGGCCTGCGGCTCGCAGTAGGTGCCGCCGGAGGCGAAGGTGGCGTAGGCGTTGGCCACGCGCAGCGGGGAGACCTCCTCGCTGCCGAGCACGAAGGAGTTGTTGGCCTGGGTCTGCGGGTTGTCGAAGGACTGGCCGTCGGCGCGCTTGACGCCCAGGTTCTCGGCCATCTCGATGACGTTGCACAGCCCCACGTCGCGCTGCAGGTGCGCGAAGTAGGTGTTCACCGACCCCTTCGTCCCGGCGATCATGCTGCTGCCGCCGCCCTTGGTGTCGCCCGCGTTGCTCAGCGACCACGGCGCCAGCACGTTGCCGTCGCAGTTGCGGTTCCCGGTGATGGTGGTGCTGCTGTCGTTGGCCCCCGAGTAGGAGGTGCCGAAGCCCTTGCCCTGCTCCAGCGCCGCCGCCAGGGCGAACGGCTTGAAGGTGGATCCGGCCTGGAAGCCGGTGCTGCCGCCGCGGTTCGCGTCGGTGGCGAAGTTGATCGAGGTCTCGCCCAGTTTGGACTCGTCGGGGCCGTAGTTCCGGCTCTGGGCCATGCCCCGGATCTCCCCGGTGCCCGGCTCGATCAGGATCTCCGCGGCCACCTTCTTCGACTCGTTCTTGCGGGGGACGTACTTGTCGACCGCGTCCTGGGCCGCCTCCTGCATGTCGCCGTCCAGCGTGGTGTGGATCTCCAGCCCGGCGGTGCGCAGCCAGCGGGCGCGCTCGGTCTCGTTCTCGCCGAACCGGTCGCTCTTCTCGATCTCCTGGACCACGTAGTCGCAGAAGAACGGCTGGTCGCTGGGGACGCACCCGTTGGAGGGGTTGGACACGTCCAGCAGGTCCTCCAGGTCCACCGCCTTGGCCTCGGCGGCCTCCTCCTCGGAGATCCTCCCGGTCTGGACCATCCGGTCGAGCACCACGTTCCGCCGGTCCTGGGCGTCCTCGGTGTTCAGCCGCATGTTGTACAGGTAGGGGTAGCGCACCGCCCCGGCCAGGGTGGCCGCCTCGGACAGCTCCAGGTCCGCGGCCTTCTTGCCGAAGAAGTGCTGGGCCGCGGACTCGACGCCGTAGGCCCCGTCACCGAAGTAGGCGATGTTCAGGTACCCCTGCAGGATCTCGTCCTTGGTCATGCGCTTTTCCAGCGTCAGGGCGTACCGCAGCTCGCGCAGCTTGCGCGCGATGCTGGTCTCGGTGGCCTCCTCCTGCTCGGCCTGGTTGTCGGCGCTCTCCACCAGCACGTTCTTCACGTACTGCTGGGTGAGGGAGGACCCGCCCTGGGTGTTGCCGGCGAGCGTGCGCAGCGCGGCCCGGAAGGTGCCGCCGATGTCGATGCCGCCGTGCTCGTAGAAGCCCGAGTCCTCGATGGAGATGATGGCGTCCTGCATGACCGGCGCCATGTCGTCAAGGTCGACGAGCTCCCGGTTCTTGTCGTAGATCTCCGCGATCACGCCGCCCTCGCGGTCGTAGATGGTCGACCGCTGTGGAGGGGGCGGCGTCTCCAGGTCGCTCGGCATGTTCATGAAGCCGGTGGCGACGTTGCGCGCGGTGATGCCGATGCCGCCGACGGCCGGCAGCGCGAGGGCCGCGACCAGGATTCCGGCGATGACACCGACACCGAAGAGCTGAGCGATTCTCTGAACCATTGTCCCCTGACCCACCCCAACAGAGTACGTGCGGACGCCACCGGCCTCAGTGGCCGGTTGAGGCGGGGGATGACCGGTGCGGCCGGACAGGCGGGAGAGATGCGGACCGGCCGTAATCGGCGAACCAGATGTCCGTCCGCCATCCTGTCACACCCCCGGTGGGCCCCCGCCCAGGGCCGCGCCCACCTCCCGCAGGGCCGCCAGATCGTGCACATCCCGTGTCCGGGCCGGGACCTCGGCCACCGGCACGTCCGGGTGCGCGGACGCCAGCCGCCTCCGCAGCCCGGCCTCACGGTCGCGCAGGTCCGCGGCGCGCGCGTGCAGCCGCAGCGCCGCCGCGGCCAGGGGGTGGCCGCCCTGGCCCTCCAGCTCGGCGCAGGCGGCCATGCTCTCCCCGGCGGACAGGTCCTCGGCCTCGGTGCCGTGTGTGCGGTTCATCACCAGCCCGGCGAGGGGCATGCGGTCCGCCGCCAGGCGCTCCACGAAGAAGGCGGCCTCGCGGACCGCGTCGCTCTCGGGCACCGCCACCACCAGGAAGGCCGTGCCCGGGTCCTGCAGCCGCCGGTAGGTGCGCTCGGCACGCTCCTGGAACCCGCCGAAGACGGCGTCGAAGGAGGACACGAACGACTGCACGTCCGCGAGCACCTGTGCGCCCACGACCTTCGACAGCACCCCGGTGAGCATCCCGACCCCGGCCCCCAGCAGCCGGAAGGCGCCGGTGCGCGCCGGCGCCGCCAGCACCCGGATGAGCTTGCCGTCCAGGAACCGGCCCAACCGCTCGGGGGCGTCCAGGAAGTCCAGCGCCGACCGGCTGGGCGGGGTGTCCACGATGATCAGGTCCCAGTCGCCCTCCTCCCGGAGCTGGCCCAGCTTCTCCATGGCCATGTACTCCTGCGTGCCGGTGAAGCTGGCCGAGAGCGACTGGTAGAAGGGGTTGGCCAGGATCTGCTGGGCCCGCTCGGGGTCGGCGTGCGCCTCGACGATCTCGTCGAAGGTGCGCTTCATGTCGAGCATCATCGCGTGCAGCGACCCGCCCGGGGAGACGAAGGACGCGGGCAGCTCCACCGGGCGCGGGGTGTTGTCGAGCTCGGACAGGCCCATCGACTGGGCGAGGCGGCGCGCGGGGTCCACCGTGATCACCACCGCCTGGCGGCCTAAGGCGGCGGCCCTCAGGCCCAGAGCGGCGGCGGTGGTCGTCTTGCCGACGCCTCCGGAGCCGCAGCACACCACCGTGCGCACGGTCGTGTCGGACAGCAGGGCGTCCACGTCGAGCCGCGGCGTGTTCGGCGTACCGGGTGTGTCCGGAGCACCTGGACCGCCTCCCGGAGTGCCCGGCCCGTCGGGGTCCGTCGTCGGGTCACCGCTCACCGTGCCACCCCCTGGGCCGTCAACCGGTCGGCGAGGCGGAAGAGCGCATCGGTGCCGATCCCTCCGCCGAGAAAGGGCAGCTCCAGCAGCGGCCGCCCAAGCGCGCGCAACCGCTGTCGCACCGCCGACTCCGCACCCACCCGCTGCGCGTGCGCGGTGACCTCCCGGGCCAGTGCCGCCGCCCGCTCCCTCGGGGCGTCGAGCCGCGCCGCCTTGAGGCCCTGTGCCAGCGCCTCGGTGTCGACCTCGCCGCGCTCGGCCGCCTCCAGCACGTCCGGCGGCAGCAGCGGCTCGTGCACCATGTTGAGCAGGACGAAGCCCGGGTGCAGCCCGGCCTCGCGCACCTCGGCCAGCCCGTCGGCCGCCTCCTGGGCGGGCATGTCCTCCGGCAGCGCGACGAAGTGCACCGCGGTCGCCGCGGAGCGGATCGTCGCCATCGCCTTGTCCGCGTGGTTGCGGATGGGGCCCATCCGCGCGAGTCCGGCCACCTCGGCGTTGACGCACAGGAACTGGGCGATGCGCCCGGTCGGCGGGGCGTCCAGCACCACCGCGTCGTAGGCGTGTGGGCCCTCCTCGCGGCGCGCCCGCCGGCCGCCCTCGCGGCGCCGCACCGCCTCGGTGGCCTTCCCGGTCAGCAGCACGTCGCGCACCCCGGGGGCGACGGTGGTGGCGAAGTCCACGGCACCGAAGCGGGTCAGGGCCTGTCCGGCGCGGCGGATCCCGTAGAACATCTCCAGGTACTCCATCAGCGCCGCCTCGGCGTCCACCGCCAGCGCGGCGACCTCCCCGCCGCCGCGGGCCTCGGCGACCTTGCGCTCCTCGTAGGGGAGCGGGTCCCGCCCGAACAGCTCGGCCAGGCCCTGGCGGCCCTCCACCTCGACCAGCAGCACCCGGCCGCCGTCCGCCGCCAGGGACAGCGCGAGCGCGGCGGCCGCGGTCGTCTTTCCGGTGCCCCCCTTGCCGGAGACCACGTGCAGGCGGACCCCGGTGGATCCCTGATCAGGTGCGCTCACCCCTCGGAGTCTATGTCCGCGCGCCCGGCCGGGCCGGACCGGGCCCGCGCGGACGGTTAGGGTTGCGCCCATGACGAAGTGGGAATACGCGACGGTGCCGCTGCTGTCGCACGCGACCAAGCAGATTCTGGACAACTGGGGCGAGGACGGCTGGGAGCTGGTCTCGGTCATCCCCGGCCCCTCCGTGGACGGCGACCCGCGCAACCAGCAGCTGGTCGCCTACATGAAGCGGGAGAAGCAGTAGGGATGGGCTCCCCAGAGGAGAGGCTCGAAGAGCTGGGGCTGGCCCTGCCCGAGGTGGTCGCCCCGCTGGCGTCCTATGTGCCCGCGGTCCGCAGCGGCGGCCACGTGTACATCTCCGGCCAGGTGCCGATGGTCGACGGGGCGCCCGCCGGGACCGGAAAGGTCGGCGCCGAGGTCACCCTGGAGCGGGCGGCGGAGCTGGCGCGCATCTGCGCGCTCAACGCCATCGCGGCGCTCAAGTCCGAGGTGGGCGAGCTGTCGTCGGTCCGGCGGATCGTCAAGATCACCGGGTTCGTGGCCAGCGACCCGTCGTTCACCGGCCACCCGAAGGTGGTCAACGGCGCCAGCGACCTGATCGGCGAGGTCTTCGGCGAGGCGGGCGTGCACGCGCGCAGCGCCGTCGGCGTGGCCGCGCTGCCGCTGGACGTCCCGGTCGAGGTGGAGATGATCGCGGAGGTCGGCTAGCCGTCCCGGCGGGCGCGGACCCGGGAGGGTCCGCGCCCGTTGCCGTACCCCGGGGCCGTGCCGGGGGACAGTCGTACCCGGTGGGCCCTGTCCGGTGCCCCCGCGCGGCGACCGCACCCGGCCGCCCCGGTAGGGGCGGGCCCAGGCCCCGCGGGGTACCGTTCCGCCGAGGAGGACGAACATGACGACACGGCCGGTGCGTCCCCGCGACGCCGCCACGGTGATGCTGGTCCGCGACGCGCCGGGCGGCGTCGAGGTGTACATGCTGCGCCGGGCCCCCTCCATGCCGTTCGCCCCCGGGGCCTACGCCTTCCCCGGCGGCCGCGTCGACGAGCGCGACGCCGACCGGGACGTGCGCTGGGCCGGTCCGCCCCCCGGCGCGTGGGCGCGGACGCTGGACACCGGTGAGCGCAAGGCTCGGGCTCTGGTGTGCGCGGCGGTCCGGGAGACCTTCGAGGAGTCCGGGGTGCTGCTGGCGGGCCCCTCCGAGGACGGGGTGGTCGACGACACCCGCGGCGCGGACTGGGAGGCCGACCGCGCCGCCCTGGTCGACCGCACCCTGTCCTTCGCCGAGATGCTCGGCCGGCGCGGTCTGGTGCTCCGCACCGACCTGCTCAACGCCTGGTCGCAGTGGATCACCCCGGCACCCGAGCCGCGCCGGTTCGACACCCGGTTCTTCGCCGCGGAGCTGCCCGCCGGACAACAGGCCCGCGACGTCGGCGGGGAGGCCGACCGGAGGGCGTGGATGCCGCCCGGCGAGGCGGTGCGGCTGTGGCGGAGCGGCGACATCGCGATGCTGCCGCCCACCGTGTCCACCTGCATGGACCTGGAGGCCGCGGGGGCGGTGGCGGCGGTCATGGCGGCCGAGCGCGCGATCGCGCCGATCGAGCCGGTGCTCGAGGAGGTCGGCGGCGAGACGCGCATCGTCGTCCCCGAGGGCGTCGTCTACCCGCGGGGCGAGGTGCGATGAGGAACGACGGTGTCGTCCCCGAGGGCGTCGTGAACGCGCGAGGCGAGGTGCGATGAGGATCGACGGTTCCGGAACCCTGCGTGCGGGCTGCGTGCTGTGCCCCAACCCGGGTCCGATGACGCTGGATGGAACCAACACCTGGATGCTGCGCGAGCCGGGCTCGCGCGACGTCGTCGTGGTCGATCCCGGGCCGCACGACGAGCGGCACCTGGAGCGGGTGGCGCGCACCGTCCAGGAGCAGGGGGCGCGGGTGGTGTGCGCGGTGGTCACCCACCACCACGATGACCACACGGGCGGGGCGCGCTACTTCTCCGAGCTGACCGGGGCGCCGGTGCACGCGGTCACCCCGGCCTTCCGGGTCGGCGGACACGGGCTGGACGACGGGGCCGTGATCGAGGCCGGAGGGCTGGAGGCGCGGGTCGTGGCGGCCCCGGGGCACACCGCCGACTCGGTGTGCCTGTACGTTCCGGCCGACGGGGTGCTGCTGACCGGCGACACGGTGCTGGGGCGCGGAACCCCGGTGATCGTCGACGGCGACGGCGGGCTCTCGGCGTACATGGACACCCTGTACCGCCTGCGGGACCTGGTCGAGGAGGAGGGCGTGCGGACGCTGCTGCCGGGACACGGGCCGATCCTGACCGACGCGGGGGCGGCGGTCGCCGAGTACATCGCCCACCGGGAGCAGCGGATGGAGCAGCTCACCGAGGCGGTGCGCAAGGGCGACCGCACACCGGACGAGATCGTGGACCGCGTCTACGCCGACACCGACCCGTCGGTCCGCGGAGCGGCGCTGTCGTCGGTCCGGTCCCAGCTCCGATACCTTGCCGAACGCGGTGACGTCCCTGCGGAACTGGGCGAAGTCTGACTGAAGGAGCGACGACGCGGGTCGGCGGCCCTTGCGGTTGCTTTGTCGGCTGCCGGGTGTGTGCGTGGTCCCGGTGGTGGGCGGCGACGGCGGAAGCGGGGCGGTTCCCTGGGCCTGCTTGCCGTCGGGCGGGTTCCTCGCGG
>NZ_JAQFWP010000042.1 GCF_027706745.1 Nocardiopsis suaedae
GGGTGTCGGAGAGCGCGAACCCCGGCCGGTTCGTCTCACCATGCGGGAGGTTCTCCGGTGAGGGCTGCACGGTGGTTGAGACTATGCCCCGTGGGCCGGCCGCCGGACGGATCTTGGCGCCCCTCGCCCCTGGAGGAGCGGGGCGCAGGCCCGGCGGCCGCCACGAACGCGAACAAGCCTCACGTTCCTGGCCGCGCCGCCCACCCGCACCGCGAGGGGCCTGCCGGCCGGCAAGCGGGGTTAGGGAACCGCCCGGCTTCGGCCGTTGCCGCCCATCCCGGTGACCACGCACGCGCCGTGCGGCCGACAGCGTTGCAGGTAGGGGTGCCGACCTTCGTCGTCGCCGCCTTCGACCTCGCACCCCGGTGGCCCGTCGCCCGGCCGGGGTCCGTCAGCGGGGTACCGGCCGAGCCGCCTGACCACCCGGACCGCGAGGAACCCGCCGCTCGGCAGGCAGGTCCGGGGAACCGCCCCGCTCATGCCGTCGCTGCCAAACACGGCGACCACGCACCCACCCGGAGGCCGACAACGGTGCAGGCTGTCGCCCTCCGGCGCCGTTCCCGTCACCGCTTCTGTCGCCCTCCGGCGCCGTTCCCGTCACCGCTTCTGTCGCCGCTCCCGGCGCCGTTCCCGTCACCGCTCTCGAGGTTCTCCGTCCTCGGACGTTCCGCCGCACTACAGGCGGGACGCCTCCAGCAGCTCCCTTGTGTATTCGTGCTCCGGGTGCTTCCACACCCGCTCGACCAGGCCCTGCTCCACGATCCTCCCCTGTCTCATGATCGCCACCCGGCTGCACAGCGCCCGCACCACCTCCAGGTCGTGCGACACGATCACCAAGGTCAGCCCCTCGCTCGCGGCCAGCTTCAGCAGCAGGTCCATGATCTGCCCGCGCACCGACATGTCCAGTGCGCTCACCGGCTCGTCCGCCAGCAGCACCCGTGGCCGCGGTGCCAGTGCCCGCGCGATCGCGATCCGCTGGCGCTGGCCCCCGGAGAAGTGGCGCGGCCGCCGCCGTGCGTCCTGCGGGGACAGCCCCACCGACTCCAGCACCCCGGCCACCCGTGCCGCACGCTCCTGCCGGGGAACCCCCGCGCCCACCAAGGGCTCGGCCACGATGTCCCCGACCCGCATCCGCGGGTCCAGCGACCCCTGCGGGTCCTGGTAGACCACCTGCACCGCCCTGCGCAGCGGGCGCAGCCCCCGCTCGCTCGCCCCGTCGACGCGCACCCCCGCCACCTCCAGCGTCCCGGCCGTCGCCCGGTCCAGGCCCGCCAGCAGCCGCACCAGCGTCGACTTGCCCGCCCCCGACTCGCCGACCACACCGAACCCCGCCCCTTCGGGCACCTCCAGGTCCACCGCGTCGAGCGCCGTCAGCGCCCCGCCCCACGGCAGCACCCCGCTCCCCGGGACACGGAACCGGCGGGTCAGCCCCTCGGCGCGAATGACCGGCGGGGGAGGTGCGTGGGCGGGAGGGGGAGCAGGGGAGACAGGGGGAGTGGGAGAGGGAGGAGTAGACGGAGAGGTAGGAGGATGGCGGGCGACGGAGGAGGAGTCCGCGAGGGAGGAGGACGGAGAGGACGACGGAGACGGGCGCGGCGCCGCCGCGCGGACCAGCGTCCGCGCCGCCTCATGCCGCGGCTCCTCCAACACCCGCGCGGTGGGCCCCGACTCCACCACCGCGCCCCGGTCCATCACCGCCACCCGGTCGCACAGCCGCGCCACCTCCCTCAGGTCGTGGCTGATGTACAGCACCGCCGCACCGCGCTCGCGCGCCGCCTGCCCGA
Organism: Nocardiopsis suaedae; assembly: GCF_027706745.1. GTDB lineage: Bacteria > Actinomycetota > Actinomycetes > Streptosporangiales > Streptosporangiaceae > Nocardiopsis_A > Nocardiopsis_A suaedae. The sequence continues at coordinate 1,785 of NZ_JAQFWP010000042.1, forward strand.
TCAGGTCCAGCACCCGCCGCCGTACCGTGGCGTCGAGCGCGGTCGCGGGCTCGTCGCACACCAGCAGCGCCGGGTCGTCGGCCACCGCCATGGCCAGCACCACCCGCTGCCGCTGGCCGCCCGACAACTGGTGCGGGTAGGCCCGCGCCAGTCGTTCGGGCCGGGGCAGCCCCATCCGCCCCAGCAGCCCCACCGCCCTCTCCCGCGCCTCGGCCCGCCCCAGCCGGTCGGCGTGCACCCGCACCGCCTCGGCCACCTGGGTCCCCACCCGGTGCAGCGGGTTCAGCGCCGCCATCGGCTCCTGGAACACCATGCCGATCCGCCGCCCCCGTACCGCCCGCATCGCCCGCTCGGGCGCCCCCACCAGGTCGTGGCCGACCCCCGCCAGGCGCACGCTGCCCGCCGCCTCCAGCCCGTCGTCCAGCAGCCCCGCCACCGCCAGCGCGGTCAGCGACTTCCCCGCTCCGCTCGCCCCGACCAGCCCGAGGAAGGCCCCCGCCTCCAAGCGCAGGTCCACCCCGCGCACCAGCTCGGTCCCGCCGCGCCGCACCCGCAGCCCCTCGACCTCCAGCACCGGGCTCACCCCTCCCGCGCCCCTCCGGCGTCCAGCAGGTCCCGCAGCCCGTCCCCGACCAGGTTGAAGCCGAGCACCGCGACGGCGACCGCCAGCCCCGGCCACAGCGACAGCAGCGGCGCCGACGACAACAGCCCTTGCGCCTCCTGCAGCATGCGCCCCCACGACGGCGTCGGCGGCTGGGTGCCCAGTCCCAGGTAGGACAGGGCGGCCTCGGCCAGGATCGCGATGGCGAACGCCACCGACGCCTGCACGATGAGCACGTCGGCGATGTTGGGCAGCACGTGGCGCACCGCCACGGCCACCCGCCCCCGCCCGGCGGCCCGGGCCGCCGCCGTGTACTCGCTCGCCAGCACCGGCAGCGCCGCCGCCCGCGCCAGCCGCGCGAACAGCGGCACCGTGGCGACGCCGATGGCCGCCATCGCCGTCAGGGTGCTCCCGCCGTAGACCGCGCTGAGCATGATGCACAGCAGTAGCGCCGGGAACGCCAGCACCAGGTCGTTGGCGCGCAGCACCAGCCGGGACAGCCACGTCGGCGCCATCGCCGCCGCGATCCCCAGCGGGACGCCCACCGCCGCCGCGATCACCACCGCGCTCACCCCCGCCTGCAGGGTGACCCGCGCCCCGGCCATGATCCGGCTGAGCACGTCCCGCCCGAACCGGTCGGTGCCCAGCGGGTGCTCCCCGCCGGGCGGCAGCAGCGCCGCCCCGGTGTCGACCGCCTCGGGCGGGTGCGGCGTCCACACCAGCGACAGCAGCGCGGTGGCGACGACCGCTCCGACCAGCACCCCGCCGGCCGCCAGCGACGCCGCGCCCGTCCGCCGGGGCGGCACCGCCCTCCGCGGTGCCCGGCGGGGCCGCACCGGCCTCACCGCGCGCTCCTCAGCCGCGGGTCGATCACCTTGTACAGCAGGTCGCTGAGGGCGCTGACGGCCAGCACCACCGCAACCATCACCACCACCACGCCCTGCACCAGGACCAGGTCGCGGTCCGACACCCCGCGCAGCAGCAGGTCGCCCAGCCCCGGCACGACGAACACCCGCTCCACCACCACCGTGCCCGCCAGGAGTGTGCCGATCTGCAGCCCGATGACGGTCAGCAGCGCCACCCCCGCGTTGGGCAGCCCGTGCCGGAGCAGCACCCCCGCACGCCCCACCCCCTTGGCGCGGGCCGTGCGCACATAGTCCTCCCCGAGCACCCGCAGGAACGCCGACCGGGTGAAACGGGTGAGCACCGCCCCCTGGACCAGCCCCAGCGACAGCCACGGCATCACCATCCGCCGCGCCCATTCCCCCGGGTCGGCGCCGAGCGCGGTGTACCCGGTGGCCGGAAGCCACCCGGCCCGCACCGCCAGCGCATAGGTCAGCAGCGTCCCCAGGAGGAACGCCGGCACGGCCACCCCGAGCTGGCTGAGCACCGCGACCGCCCCGGCCAGGGGCCGCCCGCGCGCCGCCGCGGCCGCCGTCCCCGCGGGCAGCGCCACCGCGACCGCCACCACCAGGGCACCCAGCACCAGCCAGAACGTCACCCCGGCCCGCTCGGCGATCTGTGGGGCCACCTCCAGCCCGGTCACGTGGGAGGTACCGAAGTCGCCGCGCGGCAGCCCGGCCGCCCAGTCCAGGTAGCGCACCGCCGCCGGGCGGTCCAGGCCGTAGCGCGAGCGCAGCTCGGCCAGCGCGGCCGGGTCGGCGTTCAGCCCCAGTGCCACCCGCGCCGGGTCGCCCGGAAGGAGCTGCAGGCACGCGAACACGGCGACGCTGGCCAGGGCGAGGCTCGCGGCCAGCCACCCGGCGGCGCGCAGGGCGTGGCCGATCACGCGGTCCCGCCGCCGCCTCCGCCGCCCGGCCCACCGGCCTCGCCGCCCGGCCCCCCGCTCTCGCCGCCCGGCCCACTGCCCCCGCCGCCGGGGAACGCCGACGGGAACACCGACCGGTACGACCGGGCGTGCGGGCCGCCTTCGGCGGCCAGGACGGCATGGGCGATCGCGCGGGCGAACACCTCCGGGGCCGCGCCCAGCACCTGCTGGAAGGCCTCCAGCTCCGCCGGGCCCGCGCCGGTGGAACCGGTCGACAGCGCGAACACCGTGTCCCCGTCGACCATGGTGTGCGACGGCCGCACCGCCCGCCCCAGGCCGTCGTGGGCGGCCGACGCCAGCTTGGAGGCCTGCGCCTTGGACAGCCCGAGGCCGGTGGCGACCACGCCGATGGTGGTGTTCTCCGCCGCGAGCCGCACCTCGGCCGGCCCTCCCCAGGCCGCGACCTCCTCGGCCGAGGGGGTGCGCAGTCCGCCGAACTCCCCGCCGAGCGGCTCCTGCGCCCCGTACACCTCCCCGGTCCCGGGCGCGACCGCGCTCCCGGCGCCGTTCACCGCGACAAGGGCGCCGACCACGGTGCCGTCCGGCAGCACCGCGCTCGCCGACCCGATGCCCCCGGCCAGCCCGCCGACCACCGCGCCCGTCCCCGCGCCGACCGCCCCCGCCGCCGGGGGCCGACCCTCCGGCGCGGCCACGGCGTCGTCATAGGCGGCCGCGCCCATCGCCGCGTCGGGAACGGCGCGGAACTCCCCGCCCCGCTTCAGGTCGAACAGGACCGCCGCGGGCACGATCGGCACGCACTCGCCCGGCCCGCCCACCGGCAGCCCCACCCCGGCGTCGGCGAGCCGGTGCACCACCCCTCCCGCCGCGTCCAGTCCGAACGCCGACCCGCCGCTCAGCACCACCGCGTGCACCCGCTCCACCAGGTTGCGCGGGTCGAGCAGGTCGGTCTCGCGGGTGCCCGGCGCCGCACCGCGCACGTCCACGCCGCCCACCGCGCCCTCGGGGGGCGCGAGCACCACGGTGGCGCCGGTCCGCCACCCGCCTCCGGTGCGGTGCGCGTGCCCGACGCGCACCCCGGCCACGTCGGTGATCGCGTTGGCCGGACCGGTGCGCTGACCCCGGACCATCGGCTACCCCTCTTCCTCCCAGCGCAGCGTCTTGGCGGTGAACGCCTCCCCGACCTGGTCGCGCGGCAGCCCGGCCAGGCCTTCGCGGGCCACCGTGAGGTTGGGCATGAGGAACAGCCAGTCGGCCGCCGCGTCCTCCGACAGCACCCGCGCCGCCTCGCGGGTCTTGGCCACCTGCTCCTCGGGGGAGCCGCGGTCGGCCTCCTCCAGCAGGGAGGCGAACTCCTCGCCGCCGTAGTGGAAGTAGTAGTCCGGGTCGGCGAACAGGTGCAGGTCGCGGGGCTCCACGTGGGCGATGATCGACATGTCGTAGTCGCCGGCGCCGTGCACCTCCTCCAACCAGCGCGCGGGGAACTCCAGGGACTCGATCTCCACGTCCATCCCGGTCTTCTCCACCTCGGACTGCACCACCTGGGCGGAGTTGACCGCGTACGGCAGGTTGGGCACGCGCAGACGCAGCGTCTCGCCGCCGGCCCCGGCCTCTTCCACCAGGCCGCGGGCGCGGTCGGGGTCGTAGGGGTGGACGCCGGTGAGGTCCTCGTACCAGGGGTCGAGCGGCGGCACCATCGACCCGATGAGGGTGCCGTGCCCGCCCCAGGCGGTCTCCAGCAGCGCCTCGCGGTCGATCGCGTGGCGCACGGCCCGCCGCACCCGCACGTCGTCCAGCGGCGGCTCGTCGTTGTTCATCGCCAGCACCACTTCGCCGTGCGTGGTGCCCTCGGCGACCCGAAACCCGCCGTCGGGGGTGAAGCCGCCCAGCTCCTCGGGCTCCTGGAGGTTGGGGATGGCGTCGAGGCCCCCGGCGAGCATGGTCCTGTTCATGGCGCCCGGGTCCTGGAAGTACCGGAACACCACCGTGGGCACCTGCGGCGCCTCGCCCCAGTAGTCCGGGTTGCGCTGGAGGGTCAGCCGGTCGCCGCGCTCCCATGTGTCGAGGGTGTAGGGGCCGGTGCCGACCGGGTCGGTCGCCAGGTCGTCCACCCCGGTGCGGCTGAACATCGCCCCGATGCGGCTGGCCATCGCGTACAGCCACCCGTTGCTGGGGTGCTCCAGCCGCACCTCCAGAGTGTGCGCGTCGGTGGCGGTCGCCTCCTGGACGACGTCCATCCGGTCGGCCAGGCCGATGGTCCACTCCTCCTTGACCCGCTCGATGGAGAACACGGCGTCCTCGGCGGTGAACTCGGCCCCGTCGCTGAAGCGCACCCCTTCGCGCAGCCGGAAGGTGTAGGTGCGGCCGTCCTCCGAGCGCTCGTAGTCCTCCGCGAGCAGCGGCCGGACCTCCCCCTCCTCGTCGAGCTCCACCAGCCCTTCGTAGACGTTGCTCAGCATCGCCTGGGGGATCGCCGCCCCGTCATTGGAGGTGAAGTCGAGCGACGCGGGCTCGGCGACGAGCCCCACGCGCACCTGGTCCCCGTCCCCGCCGTCGTCGGGTGCGCCGCACCCCGTCACCACCAGGAGGGCGGCCGCCGCTGCGGCGAGGGCGCGGGTGGTGGCCGCAAGGCCGTGGGGGCGGGGCGGTTCCAGCGCGCGCATCCTCTCTCCGGTGTCGTCCGGCGGGGCCGATCCCCACAAGGGGTACCCGCGCCGCTCCGCGCGGACGCCTCCGGAGGGGGCCCAACACGGTGCGGCGGCGGTGGCCGCAACGGGCCGGGCGCCGGATCTGGAACGGCCCGGTGGCGCACGGTTACCATGGCCGGTGCCATCGGGTCCGGAGGCGGTGCGGCATGCCGACAACCGACGAATCCGCGGTCTGCCTGGAGCGCGTGGACGAACCGTGCGCCTGGCGGCGGTCCGACTTCCGCTCCGAGGAGGACTGGCAGGTCCGCCTCGGCGACGAGCACGCCGAGGAGATCGGTGCGGCCTTGGAGCGCCTGCGCCGCACCGGCCGGGACCGCGTGCCCCCGGCGGAGCTGACCCGCGATGACTTCGCCTTCCCCGCCCTCTCGGGGCCGCTGGCGGACGCCGTGCGCGAACTGGAGTACGGGCGCGGGTTCACCGTCCTGCGCGGGTTCCCCGTGCACCGCCTGACCACGGACGAGGCCACCCTGCTGGCCATGGGCATCGCCCTGCACATGGGCCGCCCGGTCTCCCAGAACGCCTCCGGCGACCTGGTCGCCCACGTCACCGACTACGGGCGCGGCGGCCTGTCCGACCCGCGGCTGCGGGCCTACCAGACCCGCGAGGCTCTGCCCTTCCACACCGACAGCGCCGACGTGGTCGGGCTGCTGGTGCTGCAGAACTCGGCCGACGGCGGGCTGAGCACCCTGGCCAGCTCCGCCAGTGTGCACAACCGCCTGCTGGAACACCACCGGGAGCTGCTGGGCCTGTACTACTCGGGGTTCGTCTACGACCGCCGGGGCGAGGAGGCCGACGGGGAGGTGCCCTACTACCGCAACGCCGTCTTCGGCTACTTCGGCGGCAGGCTGAGCTGCCGGTACTACCACCGCGCCTACATCGAGTCGGCGGCGGAGAAGACGGGCGTGCCGCTCAGCCCGCTGCAGCGGCGGGCGCTGGACCTGTTCGAGGAGGCGGCCGGAAGCGACGAGCTGCGCGTCGACATGCACCTGCGGCCTGGAGACCTGCAGCTCCTCAACAACAACGTCGTCGTGCACGGGCGCACCGCCTACGAGGACGCACCGGGACAGGTGCGCGACCTGCTGCGGCTGTGGCTCAACACCCCGCACGCACGCGAGCTGCCCGACGGCTTCGCCCGCTTCCGCTTCGGCATGCCCGCGGTCGGCACGCCCGGTCCGTGAACGCGGTGCGCCGCATGCGCCCCGGGCACGCGGGCCTTCTCCTTCCCACCGGCCTCCGGAACCCGGCATGATCGTTCCGACCCGCCGTTCCGATCCAGCGAGGACACGATGAACTCCGGACTCCAGGGCTTCGTGGGGGCGTGGGCCCCCGAGCCCGCCACCGTTCGGGACCCCATGCCCGCGGCGCCCGCGGCGGCCGCGTCCGCCGTCCTGGACGAGCCCGCGCCGGTGGCCCGGGCGGGGGACCCGCTTCCGCCGCTGTGGCACTGGTTCTATTTCCTGCACTGGCCGCGCCGCTCGGAGCTGGGCGAGGACGGCCACCAGGAGGACGGGCGCCTGCTGCCCCCGATCCCGGACCGGCACCGGATGTTCGCCGGCGGACGGCTCACCGTCGACGCGCCGCTGGTGCTCGGCGAACCGGCGGAGTGCGTCAGCAGTCTGGCGGCGGTGGAGCCCAAACGGGGCGGGAGCGGGGACCTGCTCTTCGTCACCGAGCGCCGCGAGCTGCGCCAGCACGGGCGCCGGTGCGCGGTGGAGGAGCAGGACATCGTGTACCGCTCGGGTCGTGCCCCCGCGCCCGGTGTGCGGCCCTGCGGGCCGGAGGAGGCCCCGGCCGCGAACGGCCGGTGGTCGCTGGCCCTGCACACCGATCCGGTCCTGCTGTTCCAGGTGAGCGCGCTGACGGCGAACCCCCACCGGATCCACTACGACCTGCCCTACACCGTGGAGGAGGCGAACCACCCCGGGCTGCTGGTCCACGGGCCGCTGCTGGCCCTGCTGATGCTCGACGTCGTCCGGCGCAACGCCCCGGAGCGGGCGGTGCGCTCCTACTCCTACCGCCTGCGCAGGCCGGTCTACGCCGGAGAACAGGTGATGGCCTGCGGCGAGCCGACCCCTGAGGGTGTGGACCTGCACATCCGCACGGCACGGGAGGACCGCCACGCCACGGCCAGGGCGGTCCTGGACTGAGCCGGAGGGCGCCGTCGGCCGCCCTCGCACAGAGGGGGCCGGTGGCGCGTCACCCCCCTGGACCGGATGCGGACGGGCGGGGCCGGAGCGGGACACGGGGCCAACGGCGGGTGCGGGGGTGCGTCCTTCCCCTCGTACGTGCCTTGCGGCGTTTCCACGGGGAACGCCGCGATCCCGTTGGGAGGACCGGACCTGGGCCGAAATTCCGCCATCCCCGAACGCTCCGCGCGGCGGCCCTTATGGGCGCGCTGGCCGTGGTGGTCCCCCTTGCCGCTCTCTCCTCTCCGGCGGCCGCCCGTGGCTGTTCGTCGCAACGGTCGAGTACGCGAGTAACGAGCAGTCCACACCGCGCGGCTGGTCGGTGGCCCGCGGCGGTTCGGCGACGCGAGAACTGTTCGCGCGCCCTTACAACGACATGGGCGGCGTGGCGTTCTCAGGTGACGGGACGTGGATGGCATACGTGGAGCAGAACGAGGAGGGGGATGACGGCCTCTATGCGGCACCGACCGACCGCATCCTCGACCCCGTTCACATCCTCGACCGGAAACCGGGGATCCGAGCGATCGCCTGGGAGGCCTGACGGCCGCGCGACGGTCATTCCGGGCGGGTGCGCAGGATGTTGAGGACGACGGCGTGGAAGACCTTCCGGTCGCGCTGGTTGAACAGCTCCACCCGGGTGCGGAGTAGGCCCCGGTCGGGTTTGGAGGAGGACTTCCGGGCCTCCAGGACCTCTGTGCGCAGGGTCAGGGTGTCGCCCGGCCGCACCGGCTCGGTCCAGCGCAGCTCGTCGACGCCGGGGCCGCCCAGGCTCGCCCTGGGGGAGAGGTAGCCCTCGGCGTACAGCCGCATCATGAGCGAGGCGGTGTGCCACCCGCTCGCGATGAGCCCGCCGAAGGGGCCGTCCTGGGCGCCGGCCGGGTCCAGGTGGAAGGACTGCGGGTCGAACCGCTCGGCGAAGGCGATGATCTCGTCCTCGACCACGGTCGCCCTCCCGAACTCGGCGGTCTCGCCGACCGGGTAATCCTCCAGGTACCGCTCCCGGTGCGGGACGGCGGGCGCGTGGTCGCCGGGGTCTGCGGTCACCGTGCCTCCTCGCCTCCTCCGATGCGCGTGATGCGGGTCCTGCCCATGCGGGACGCGCACACGGTCAGCGTAGGGGCCTGGACGAACACCGCGCGAGGCGGTCCTGCTCCCCGTGGATCACGCCGGAGCGCCGACCCTGCACGCCCTCTGTGCGCGCAGCCGGGAGCGCAGGGCGGCGGCCAGGAGCACCGGCCCCACGGCCGCCAGGACGGGCTGCAGCGGGGCGAACCAGGTCAGCGCCCCGGACGTGCCCAAGGCCGACAGCACCAGCTTGTTGCACACCGGGCAGCCGATCGCGAACCAGGACAGCACGGTGCCGCCCAGCCCGGTGCGGCCCGGCCCGGGGGCGTCGGCGGGGGCCCGGTCCCGCGGCCCCGTTCGCACGTAGGTGGCCAGCAGCAGCCCCGACAGCACCGAGGTGGCCGCCCACACCGGATAGGACCACCACGTCGGGTCGATCTCCCGGGTGAACAGGCCGTTGGGGATCAGCACGGCCGGCACCCCCAGCACGACCAGTGCCGCCGCGGTGCCCGCGGCGGCCGTGAGCCACTGCCTGCCCGTCCAATGGCGCATCGGGCGCGTCCTCCTCTGTTCGGGACCGGGATCACAGGCCCACCGTCCGCGGGGGCGGGCGGAGGGCCACTGAATTCTATGTAGCATAGAGATTCTTCTATTGTGCATAGAAGAACGTGCCGCCGAAGGGAGAACCATGCCGCGCGAGAAGCCCGCCGCCCAGCGGGAGCCCGGAGCGCTCTGGCCGCTGCTGCTCAGCGCCGCCGTCGTGGTGGTGATCGCGGTCGGCGTCGCGGTCCGCCTCACCGGGGGCGGCGAGGAGGCCGCCGGGTCCTCCGCCTCCGGCGGGGCGGGGGCCCCGGACGCCGCCGGGACCTCCGACGGCCTGCGCGAGATGGGCGAGTCCCTGGCCCGCCGCGACGCCGACGACCCGACCGCCCTCGGCGACCCCGACGCGCCCGTCGTCCTCATCGCCTACTCCGACTTCCAATGCCCGTTCTGCGCCAAATGGGTCGAGAACACCCAGCCCGAACTGGTCGACCGCTACGTCGAACCGGGCGACCTGCGCATCGAGTGGCGCGAGTTCCCCTACAAGGGCGAGACCTCCCGCACCATGGCCGTCGGCGCCCGCGCCGCCGCCGAACAGGGCGCGTTCTGGGACTACCACGAGGCCGTCTACGCCGCCCACGACGACCTGGAGGGCACCGCCCCCGAGGCCGTCGGCGGGGAGCTGGCCGCCATCGCCGAGGACATCGGCCTGGACGCCGACACCTTCGCCGAGGACCTGGAGCGCCAGGACCTCGCGGACGAGGTCGAGGCGGACTTCGCCGAAGGGCGCGGCATCGGGGTGACCGGCACCCCCGCCTTCCTCGTCAACGGGAAGCCCGTCATCGGCGCACAGCCGCTCGATGTGTTCACGCAGACCATCGACCAGGCCCTGGCCGACGCCGGGGGCGGGGCGGACGCATCGGACGGGGAGGGCTGACCGGTGGACGTCGGCTACCTCGCCGCCCTGCTCGGCGGCCTGCTCGCCCTGCTCAGCCCGTGCAGCGCACTGCTCCTCCCGTCGTTCTTCGCCTACGCCTTCGGCAACCCCGCCGGGCTGCTCGGGCGCACCGCCGTCTTCTACGCCGGGCTGTGCACCACCCTGGTCCCGCTGGGCGCCGGATCCGCCGCCGTCGCCGGGTTCTTCTACGGCAACCGGGAACTGCTGGTGGCCGTGGCCGGGTGGTCGGTCATCGCCATGGGGGCCGCGCAGATCCTCGGCCTGGGCGTGGCCGTCGGCCCGCTCGTGCGGCTGCAGGCCCGCCTGTCCGGGCGCACCGGGGCCCTGTCGGTCTACGGGCTGGGGGCGGTCTACGGCCTCGCCGGATTCTGCTCCGGACCGATCCTGGGCGCGGTGCTCACCGTCGCCGCCACCGGAGGGGCCGTGCGCGGCGGGCTGCTGCTCGCCGCCTACGCGCTGGGCATGGCCCTGCCGCTGTTCCTGCTGGCGCTGCTGTGGGACCGCTTCGACCTGGGCCGCCGGACCTGGCTGCGCGGGCGGGGGGTGACCGTCGGGCGGCTGCGGCTGCACACCAACAGCCTGGTGTCCGGGCTGATCTTCATCGCCATCGGCGTGCTGTTCCTCGTCTACGACGGCACGGCGTCGATGGGCGCCCTGCCCGGCGTCGGCTCCCTGGAGGACCTCGCCTACCGGATCCAGCAGCCGCTGACGGCGCTGGGCGAGTGGAGCGACCTGCTGGTCCTCGGCGCGGCGGCCGTCGCGCTGCTGGCGGTGGCCGCCGTTCGGGCACGGAGGAACCGGAAGGCGCGCCGCGACGGGGAACACGCCGGGGAACGCGCCGAGGAAGAGGAGGCGGCCCCGGCCGGAGCCCGCGGAGGAGAGGCGGACCGGTGACCCGGTTCCCCGACCCCCGGAGGGCCGCGGCCCCGGCGGCCGGGGCGGCCGCCCTGCTCCTGCTCACCGCCTGCACCGGACCGGAGCCCAGGGAGACCGCCGACGCCGTGGTGCGCGACGACCCGCCGAGCCCCGCTCCGGCGGTCCCGGCCGCCGGAGTCCCGCCCGCCCTGGAGTCCGAGGCCGTGTGGGCGGCCCCCTTCTCCGCGCCGCCCAAAGCGGTCGGCGACGGCTTCGTGGGGCTGGTCATGCCCGAGGAGTCCGGCGGCGACCTGGCCTTCCTCGGCGTCGGCCCCGACGGCGCCACCCGCTGGTCGCTCGCCCGGAACCCGAGCTGCACCGCGTTCGCGGCCACCCGGGACGCCGACGGCGGCGACCTGGTCGTGGTGCTGGACAGCGACGCCGACCCCAAGGGAGGAGGGCTCGCCACCCGCACCACGGCCGCCGCCTACCGCCCCGACGAGGGGACCCTGGCCTGGGGGCCGGTCGAGGTGCCCGGCACGCTCGTCGGCCCGGGGCTCGTCTTCGGCGCCACGGCCGGATCGGTGATGGGCGGGGCGTCCGGCCCAAAGGCGGCGGTGGACCCGTCCACGGGAGCAATGGCCGTGCACGAGTCCGAGGACGGGGGCGCCACGGTCCTGCACGAATACCAGGGGGCCCTGCTCACCGAGCGGGACGGGCGCCTGCGCGCGCTGGACACGGCCACCGGCCGGGAGCTGTGGAACGGCGCGGACCTGTCCCCGCCCAACGATGCGTCCGGTGCGAAGCCCGGCCCCGGGCCGCGCCCGGAGACCGACGCGAGCGCGGCGACCGTCGTGTCATGGAGCGAGGAGGGCACGAACGGGGGCGGCACAAGCGCGGTCGTCGCGTACACCGTGCACGACCTCCGCACCGGCCAGAGACTGGCCGCGTTCGGGCCCGAAGAGGAACCGCGCCTCGTCGGCACGCAGGGCGGGGAGGCCGTCGCCTCCGGGACGGCCCTGGACGGAGGCGGGACCGTGGTCGGCCTCGAAGCGGGCACCGGCGCCCCGCGGCGGCTCTGGCGGCAGGACGCCGTACCCGGAGACCGCACCGAAGCGATCGTCGACGGGGTGCTGTACCTGTCGACCGGGAATCCGGGAGACGAGGACACGACAGGCGACACCCAGGGCGGGCGGCCACCGGGGACGCGGGCCGTGGACATGCGCAGCGGCGACACCATGGGGGCAGGGGAGTGGCCCGCCCCCGTCGCGGCGGCGCCCGACGGCCCGGTGCTGCTCCCGATCGCCTCAGAGGGCATGGGCGACGCCTTCGCCGCGCTCCCGAGTGCGCGAGGCACTCCGCCGATGACGCACCCTGGACCGTAGATCTGTCAGGTACAAGGACAGGAGGAGGCGACCGATGGAGGACGCCGGACTGGGGCCGCTGGAGGCGGCCGTCCTCGACCTGCTCTGGGACGCCGGAGACGGCGAGATGAGCGTCCGCCAGGCCGTCGAGGCGCTGCCCGGGCGCACGCCCGCCTACACCACCATCTCCACCGTCATGGAGAACCTGCGCCGCAAGGGCTGGGTGGAGCGGCGGCGCACCGGACGGGTGTGGTTCTACCGCCCGCTCCGCGACCGCGCCGGCTACGCCGCCCGCCGCATGCACGGCGCACTCACCGACAGCGGCGACCCGCGCGCCGCCCTGCTCCGCTTCGTCGACGAGATGTCCCCCGAGGACGTCGACGTGCTGCGCTCCCTCCTGGCCCAAGCGCCCCGAGAGGACGAGGAGTGACCGCCGCCGCGACCGCCCTGTCCGCCGCGCTGCTGCTCGCCGTCGCCGGGCCCTCCCTGCTCGGCCGCGCCGGGCGCGCCGGGGTTCTGGGCCCCGGGGCCATGCTCGGCCTGTGGACCCTGGCCACCGCCGCGTGGCTGCTCACCGGCGCCGCGATGGTGGTCCTGCTGGCCGCCGAGGTCATGGGCCCGGGACTGAAGGGCTTCGTCACCGCCTGCGTCACCCTCCTGCAGGCGGTCCGCGCCAACGACGCCGCCACCTGGGCGGCGGTGCTCGGCCCCGCCGCCGCGCTCGCCGCCGCACGGTTCGCCTGGGTGACGCTGCGCCGCGGCCGGGACGCCGCGCGCTGGCGGCGCGACCACCGGCGCGGGCTCACCGCCGGCGCCCGCCGCCGCACCGTCGGCGGGCGGCGGGTGTGGCTGGTCGACGCCGACCGGCCGCACGCCTACTGCGTGCCGGGCACGGGGGTCGTGGTCACCAGCGGCGCCCTGGACGCCCTGTCCTCCCGGCAGATGCGCGCCGTCCTCGCCCACGAGCAGGCGCACCTGCGCGGCCGCCACCACCTGCTGGTGGCCTGGGCCCGGCTGCTCGACGCGGCGTTCCCGGGCGTTCCGCTGCTCCGTGCGGCCGCCCGCGAGGTCCCGGTGCTCGTCGAGTGGGCCGCCGACGACCGGGCCGCCCGCACCGTGGGTGCTGCATAGCTGCTGCACGCCCTCGGGGCGATGGCGCTGCCGGCGGGCCCGGCGCGGCGCGCCCCGGAGGCGCTGGGCGCCGACGGCGCCTGCCCGGTGGAGCGGGCGCGCCGCCTGCTGGGCCCGGCGCGGGCGGGCGGGACCGGGCGGCGCGTCGTGGCCGCCGTGGCCGCCGCCGTGATGCTGCTCAGCCCGCCCGCACTGACCCTGGGGGCCGCGGCCGTCACCGTGGCGACCTCCCCGCCCTGCACCTGCACGCTCTGAAGGCGCCCGGGGGCGGGGGCTCCTCAGCGGACGCGGCCGACACCGCCGAACAGGTACACCTCGGTCACGCTCCCGACCTCGGCCCCCTCCGGCCGCCACAGGGAACAGGACACCACCCCCGGGTCCAGCAGCTCGGTCCCGCGGAAGTAGCCTTCGATCTCCGTGCGGCCGCGGGCGGTGATCGGGGTGCCGCCGCGCTCGTTCATCTCCCGCATCGCCTCGAGCATCGGTTCGCCGTGGATCTCGGCGGTCGAATGGGTCAGCACCAGGTGGCTGCCGGGCGCGAGGGCGTCGACGAGGCGGGACACGACCCGGTAGGACGCGTCGGTGTCCATGATGTGGTTGACCACGCCGAGCAGCATCAGCCCGACCGGCCGGTCGAGGTCCAGCGTCGCGGCGCACCGGGCGAGGATCGTGTCCGGGTCGTGCAGGTCGGCCTCGATGTAGTCGGTCGCGCCCTCGGGGGTGCTGTCCAGGAGCGCGCGGGCGTGCACCATCACGAGGGGGTCGTTGTCGACGTAGACGATGCGGGACTCGGGCGCCAGGCTCTGGGCGACCTCGTGCGTGTTGTTCATCGTCGGCAGGCCGGTGCCGATGTCCAGGAACTGCCGGATCCCCGCCTCATGGACCAGGTGGCGGACGGCCCGGATGAGGAAGGCGCGCTCGGCGCGGGCCCCGTCCGGGATGTCGGGGATGCGGGCCAGCACCTCGTCGCCCGCGGCGCGGTCGGCCGGGTAGTTGTCCTTGCCGCCCAGCCAGTAGTTCCACACCCGGGCGGAGTGGGGGACCTGCGGGTCGATGGACGGGGGAGCGGGGTCGCTCATTCGGGGCTCCACGGTGAGGGGGGCGGTGGTCCGGAGCGACGATTCCGCCTCGGCGGGCGCCGGTCAACTCGCGGCGGCCGCAGAACGGCGGGGCGGCCGGGGCCGCCCCGCCGTCGCGGGCGGGAGCCTCTTAAGGCGTCACGTCGATGACGCCGTTTCCGGCGTTCTGCTCGACCTGGGCCCTGGCGTCCTCAGGGCTGAGCGCGTCGTAGGAGTAGGGCACCGTGAAGTCGGTCGTCGACTCCAGGTGCTCGTGCGGGGTCTCCTCGAAGGCGTTGTCCACCAGGTTCCAATAGCCGGTCTCGTCGCTGCCGTACCACCAGCCGACCGCGCCCTCGATCTGCCCGGCGTGGCCCTCGGTCTCTCCGGATCCCGTGCGCTGGAAGTAGTTGCCCTCGACGAGCACCTGCGCGCCCATCCGGCAGTTGATCGCCGAGGCGGCGATGTCCTCGAAGTAGTTGTTCAGCATGTGCACCTCGGAACGCCGGATGAGCGGGACCCGCGAGTTGACGTTCTCGAAGTGGTTGTTCATGAAGGTGATCCTGTCGGAGGCCGCGTCCTCGCCGTCGCTGCTCGCGGTCAGCATCGTCTTCCAGGAGTCGTGCAGGTGGTTCCAGGAGACGGTGATGTACTCCGAGCCGTTCTTGATGTCGATCAGGCCGTCGTAGTGGTCCTTGTCGGCGCCCTGGAACTCGTTGTGGATCTCGTTGTGGTCGATCCACACGTTGCTGCTGTCGGCCTGGACGCCGATACCGTCCTTCTCGCCCTGGTCGACGTGGTGGATCTCCAGGTTGCGGACGACGACGTTGTGGGCGTTGCGGATGTTGATGCCGACGCCGTCGAACTCGCCCCGCTCTCCGACGCCCAGGAGCGAGACGTTCTCCAGGTCCTTGACGTCCATCTTGCTCTCGGAGAAGCCGTCGGCGGAGACGGTCTCGTCGATGTACACGACGAGGCCTTCGCCGCTCTTGCCGCGGTGCTCCTTGAGCAGCTCGTACAGGGCGTCGCCGGGGCTGCCGTGCCCGCTGCCGGGCCAGTACTCGCTGAGGACGTGCTCGTGGACGGTTCCGGCTCCGAAGCCGCCGGTGGTGCCGCCGTTCATGGAGGCGTACCCGACGGGGGAGCCGGCGGCGGCAGCGGGTGCGGCGGAGACCGCTCCCGCGGCGCTGAGCAGGCCGGCGGCGAGCGCGCCGGCCGCCGGTACGGCCAGGGCGGCGCGCCGAGGGCGCCGGGGAATGCGATTTCCTTCCATCGGACCTGCCATGGGGGATGCCTCCTGGGGGCAGTGCGAATCGTGGGGTGGCCGACGGCGGCGCGGACGCACCGTCGGCACCTGCGGGGACAGGGCGCCCGCAAGGCGTGGGGGCGGGGCGCCTGAGGGGGACGGGGTCGCTTCCAAAAGCGAGAAAGCGCTTTCCGAAAACGTAGGCGTTCCCCGGGGGTGCGTCAACGGGGGAGGAGGGATCCTTTCGGCTGGGGCGCCCGGCCGGGGCCGCGTATACATCCTGCCATCCGTTGACCCATTCTCGTTCGCGCCCTTCGGTAGGGGGTCATAGGGGTCGTAGGGGGATGATCGTCGAAAGTGCTTCTTCGTACGGTTTATCCCGCCCAGTGGAGAGGCGTTGGGGTCGGGAGGTGGAAGAGGGTTCGCGCAGGGGCGCTCTGAACCGATTCCTCCTTGCCGGGTCGGGGCCGACCGGGGAATTCACCGCTGAATGGGGCGGCCGGTCTCGGGTGGAATGGGAGCGCTCACACCCCGGTATTCCATTGTGATTCCCGACGTCCGCGCGCGTTCTGCCGGAAGTGGCCCGTCCCGGCGCCGCGAACGCGGACCAGTTCCCGCCGAAAGCACAGGAGACCAGGGGGGTCGCCGCATGCCGATCGGAATTCTCGCACTAGGGTCACATGTCCCCGATGAGACGGTGGAAAACGCACAGGTGGGCGAGTGGACCGGCGTCCCCGGGGAGTGGTTCGAGGAGCGCACCGGGATCAGGCGCCGGCGCTACGCGCCGGACGGCGAGGCCACCTCCGACCTCGCCCTGCGCGCCGCCCGCGACCTGCTCGGGCGGGCCCAGGTGACCGAGCGGGAGATCGGCCCGCTGGTCGTCGCGACCGCCACCCCGGACCGGCCCCAGCCCGCGACGGCCGCGGTGGTCCAGGCCGGGCTGGGCACCGAACCCGGTGCCGCGTTCGATGTCAACGCCGTGTGCTCCGGATTCGTGTACGCGCTGGAGTCCGCCGCGGGGCTGCTCGCGATCCGTCCGTCCCACGGTGCCTACGCCCTGGTCGTGGGGGCGGACAAGTTCTCCTCCGTCATGGACCGCGGCGACCGCCGCACGGTCGGCCTCTTCGGCGACGGCGCCGGCGCCGCCCTGCTCGGCACCGTACCGGACGGCTACGGGATCCGCGCGACGCGGCTGGTCTCCCACGGGAGCCTGCACGCACTCGTGGAGGTACCGGCCGGAGGGACCCGCAGGCCGCTGACGCCCGAGGCGCGCCGACGGGGCGAACACTGTTTCCGTATGGAGGGGAGATCGGTCCGGGAGTACCTTCTCGGGGTCCTTCCGGAGGTCGTCGAGGAGACGGTGAAGGACGCCGGGCTCTCGATCGGCGACATCGACCGTTTCATATTCCACCAGGCCAACCCGCGCCTCGTCGAAAAAGTGGCGGCCGAGCTGGGGGCCGATCCCGAGCGCGTCCCGATGACCGGACCGGAGTTCGGGAACACCGGGGCCGCCTCCATCCCCGTCACCCTTCGGTATTCGCAGCGCCAGCGCCCCTTCCGCCGCGGAGAGCGGATTCTGCTGGCGGCGGTGGGAGGCGGGATGACGGCTGCGGGAGCGGTTCTGGTCTGGTATTAGAGCGCGTTCACCGGGACATCATCGGCCGGTGGTCGCGCCCGCCGATGGAAAGGGACGCGGGAGGCGGACCGCTTCCGGCGCGGCCCCGGACCCGGACATTCGTTACGTGAAATACGTGAAATGAGGATGGAAAATGTCTGTCCCTGCGACCGAGCCCGTAGCGGCCGTCACCGGCGTCCGTGGCGGCGATCTCTTCGAGGTGGTCGACGGCCGGATGTCCGACGCGGAGGTCGGCCGTGCCGTGTGGGCCGTCCTCCGCGGCACCGGCGCCGACGTCGAGGACCGCGGCTCCGGGAACATCACGGCCCGCATCGGCGGCCTGCGCCTGGATGTGCGCACCCGCCCCCTCGCCGATACCGGGCCCGACACCCTTGACCCCGTGGTCCCGTCCCCCGAACGGCGGCGGGTGCTCCTCACCGCGTCCGGTCCCGTGTCCGAGGAGGCGCGGTCCGTGTTCGACCGCGTCGTCCGGACACTGGTCCGCAAGGGCCGGTGCTACACCGACGCCGAGATCGACTCCATCGTCCGCGCCATGCCCCTGGTCGCGCGGTACTCCGGCCCCGAGCCCGCGCTGTCCGACTGGGCCCTGGTCTTCCGCGACCACTACGTCGAGAACAGCATCGGCTTCCTGCTCGGTATGGAACGCGCCGGGATCGACCGGGACTGGATCTTCGCCCTCTCCAAAGGCGACCGCACCCTGCACCGCGACCGCGTCCACGCCTGGTTCCTGGAGCGCGGCTACCGGAGCGACGTCCTCGACAACTCCGTCATCAACGGCACGGCCGACGAGGCGGCCCGCGCCCGCGCCCTCGGCGTGAGCGAGCGTGTCGACGAGTTCATCCGCCGTGCGCACGAGGCCGGACGCAAGGTCCTCGTGGTCGACGACGGCGGGCTTCTGGCCCAGGGGAGCGGTGCCCGGGACCGGGGCGCGGCCCGCATCGACGCCGCCGTCGAACTCACCGTGAGCGGTCTCAAGCGCATCGCCGAGGCCCCGGGCGAGCTGGCCGTCCCCGTCCTCAACGTCGCCCGGTCGCGGCTGAAGACCATGCTGGGCTACAACGAGATCGCGGACTCCTGCGTCCGCCGGCTCCGCGCCATCCTGCCCGGGGAGAAGTTCATCGGCCGCCGCGTCCTGGTTCTGGGCTTCGGCACGCTGGGGGCCCGCGTGGCGCACCTGCTGCGCTCCCTGGGCTGCCGGGTCGGTGTGGTGGACACCGACGTCCTCGCGCTCATCACCGCCGCCGAGCACGGGTTCGAGGCCTTCCCCACCGCCGCCGAAGGGCTGAGCGCCCACACGCCGTTCCTGGTCGTCGGGGACACCGGGGAGCTCGCGCTCACCGGGGAGGACCTGCCGCTGCTGCCCGACGGCGTCCACCTCGCCGGGTTCGCGACCAAGGACTTCAGCCTCCTGAGCGAGGGCCTGTCGGGGCTCGAAGCCACGACCGTGCCCTCCGTCGGGGTGCGCTACACCCTTCCGTCGGGCGGAACGGCCACGCTCCTGGGGGACGGCCGGTCGCTCAACCTCTTCGAGTACGAGGGGATCCCCAACCGCGGCTACGACGCCTACCGGGCGGGGACCCTCATCGCCGCCAAGGAGCTGTGCCGGAACGCCGACGCCTTCACCCCCGGTGTCCACTTGGACCCGGTCGACCGGGCGATCGACGACGCGGGGCTCTTCAGCGCCTACTACGAGGAGTACCTCGCCGGCCCCCGCCGCCCTCCGGCGGCACCGGCGCCCTCCGGTCCGGCCGGCGCGGCCGGCGCGGCGGGGCGGTGAGGCGCCGTGGCCTGCGATGCGAACGATGCCAGGACGCACGTGTGCGTGGTCGGCCACGGAGTGGCCGGGCGCCTGCATGAACGGGTGCTCACGGGCCTCGGATACGCCGTGAGCGTGGTCGACCCCGCCCTCGGCGCACAGGAGGCCGGGGGCCGCGCCCACCGCCGGGTCGCCGAAGCGGCGGGCGGGCGGCCGGTCGACGCGTGGTCGGTCTGCACGCCCACCTCCACCCACGTGTCCGTGCTCGCCGAGGTGCTGGCCGCCGACCCCGGCGCGCGGGTCGTGGTGGAGAAGCCCGCCTGCCGGCCGCGGGAGCTCCCCCGCTTCAGGGCGCTGCTCGCCGACCACCCCCGGGCCCGCGCCGTGCTCATGAACCAGTACCGGCACGCCCACGCGATGGCGGTGCTGCGGTCCGTCCTGAAGGGGCCCGCCGCCGCCTACCCCTTGCAGACCCTGCGCGTGGGGTTCGGCAAGGACCGCCGGGAGGACATCGCGGCGGGGCGGTTCGTCGACCGGGACCACGGGATCTTCGGATACGAGTGGCTGCACATGCTCGCCCTGGTCGGCGGCGTCCTGCCGGAGGAGTCCTTCGGCCGGTACCTGCGCACCGACCCCCGGGAGCACACCCTGAGGGTGGCGGCCGACCCCGAGCTCACCAGCACCGCCGCCCACGAGACGGCCGTCGTCGACGGGACCGCCGTCGAGCTGTACTCCACCATCGCCGGGCCCGACGTGCCGGGTCTGCCCGCCCCCGGGTGGCTCCACCGGCCCCGGGCCCGGGGCGAGACCCGGCACCGGCAGGTCGACGCCGTCGCCGGACCCGTGCGGATCAGCCTGGAACTGGCCCCCGCGACGCTCACGGACGGCACACCGCTGCCGGGCAACACCCACCGGATGAGCGTCGAGGGGCCGGGCACCCGGAACGAGTGGCTGATCCACGACTCCCCAATGGACAACGCGCTGAGGTGGTCGATGTCCGCCCTGTTCGGCGAGGCCGAGCCGCCCGGGATCGACCTGCGCCCCACCGCGCGGATCGGCCGCCTGGCCGACGCCGCGCACCGTGCCCCGTCCCCGGCCCTGTCCGCAGGCCCCGTCGCCCGATAGCGAGGTCATCCGCTCATGCACCGAATCTGCCTGGTCGTACCCGCGAACCCGTTCGATCAGTACTTCGTCCAGGTCCCCCTGGACGTCCTCACCGCCGCCAACCGGCTCCGCGCCGACGGGCACGAGGTCACCGTGTGGGACCAGAGGCTCGACGGCCCGGCCCCGGAGGGGGCCGCACCCGACACCGTGCTGGTCTGGTCCGCCATCGCCGACCGCGCCCAGTGCTACCCGCTGGACCTGCGGCCGATCAGGCGGGCCGCGGACCTGGCCCGGGAGCGCTTCCCCGGCGCCCGGACCGTCGCCGTGGGGCCGCACGGGACCCACATGCCCCACGCCACCCTGCGCTCCCTCGGAACCGACCACGTCGCCCTCGGGGAGGCCGACTCGGCCGCCGTGCAGGCGGTGCGCGGCCTGGCCGGAGGCGCCTCGGCCCCGGTCCTGTCCGGCGACACCGCGCCCTCCTCCCCGCTGGCCCTCGTCTCCGACCGGCCCACGCCCTACCCGAACATCCCCATGGAGGAGTTCGGGCTCCCGGCCTACGACATGGTCCCCATGGCCCGCTACACGGCCGAGGTGATCGCCGACGACCTGCCCCAGCCCGGCCCCTGCGGGATGGTGATGGCGGCCCGCGGCTGCGCCTACGGCTGCACCTTCTGCCACCTGCCCTTCGGCACCCGCATGCGGACCCGCCCGGTCGACGGTGTGATCGCCGAGGTCGAGGCCCAGCGGGAGGCGGGGCTGGAGTTCCAGTTCTTCCTCGACTACGTCTTCGGGATCAACCGGTCCTTCTACACCGAGCTGTGTGCGCGCATGCGCGGCCGGGGCATCGGGTGGGTCGGCCAGACGCGTGCGGAGATCGTGCTGAAGAACGACGTCACCGCCTGGGCCGATGCCGGCTGCCAGGGCATGTGGCTCGGGGCGGAGTCTCCCGCGGTGGCCGGGACGGGCGTGCACAAGCGCGTCACGGAGAAGCAGGTCCGCGACGCCGTCCTCAAGCTGCGCGACGCCGGGATCACCCCGTTCGCCTTCATCCTCCTGGGACTGCCCGACGACGAGGCGTGCATGTCGGACTGGCTGGTCGACTGGGCCGCCGACATCCCCGCCTGGTTCGGCATCAACCAGCTCTTCCTGCGGCCGGGGACGAGCCTGTACGACGGGCTCGCGGCGCGCTACAACGGCGGCGCCGTCCCCGAGACCTGGGAGGCGGTCGAAGAGGTGACCCGGCGCTACCGCCGGGAGTACCCCGCCGACCTCGACGACCAGGAGCGGCGCCTCACCGGGCTGCCGAACTACCTGGGCAACGCGATCCTGCCGGTCGGGTGAGGCGCCGATGCTCGGTATCGGAATCATCGGTTGCGGGTCCATCGGCGGCTTCCTCGGCAGGCTGCTGTCCCGGAGGGACCCCGAGCTCGCCGCGCGGGCGCGGCTGGTCGGCGTCGCCGCGCGCGACGCCGCGAGCGCCGGCCCCCTGGCCGCCGAACTGGGGTGCGCCCCGCACAGTACGGCCGGGCTGCTCGCCCGCGCGGACGTGGACGCGGTCGTGGTGTGCACGCCCAGCGGGACGCACGCCGGGATCGGGGAGGCCGCCCTGGAGGCGGGCAAGCACGTCCTGGTCGAAAAGCCCGTCGACGTCTCGCCCGAGGCGGCGGAACGGCTGGTGACGGCCGCACGGCGGAAGGGCGCCGTGCTCGGCGTCGTCTCCCAGCACCGCTTCGATCCGGCGGTCCGCCTGGCCCGGTCGGCGATCGAGGCGGGGGAGCTGGGACGCCTCACCTCGGTGATGATCGACGTCCCCTGGTGGCGGTCGCAGTCCTACTACTCCTCGGGCACCTGGCGCGGCACGTGGGACCTCGACGGCGGCGGCGCCCTGATGAACCAGGCGGTGCACGCCGTGGACGTGGCGCAGTGGCTCGCCGGGCCGGTGGTCGAGGCGTCGGCCTTCACGGGCCTGATGGCCCACCGGGACATCGAGGTGGAGGACACGGTCGCCGCGAGCCTGCGCTTCGCCTCCGGAGCGCTCGGCACCCTGCTGGCCACGACCGCGGCGTACCCGGGCCGGACCGCCGGGATCGCGGTGAACGGCGACCGGGGCTCGGTCGTGGTGGACGATGACGAGCTGGCCTGGTTCCACACCGCCCGGGAGGGCGACCGGGCCCGCGACTACGGGGCGTTCGGGGACGGGGACCGGTCGGCGGAGTACGCCGCCGAACTGGAGCGGGACCGCACCCGGGACCGCAACGGCCTGCTCTACCAGCCCCACCGGGACCAGCTGGCGGACTTCTGCGACGCGGTGCGCGAGGGCCGGCGCCCGCTCGTGGACGGAGAGGACGGGCGGCGGGCCGTGGACGCGGTCGCGGCCGTCTACGCCTCGGCGCGCACCGGGACGGTCCGGTGCCCCGGGGCCCAGACGCACGACGGCCGGGCGTACGGCCGAGACGGTGAACGAGGGAAGGCGGAAGCGATATGAGCGGCGTCGCGCACGGCGGTGACACCGACACCGGGGCCGGACTGAAGGCCGGACTCGCCGGGCTGTTCGACCGGAGCGCCCCGACTTACGAGCGCGTGGGCGTCGAGCACTTCGCCGACCTCGGCCGGCGGCTGGTCGCGCACGCCGGGATGTCGGCGGGGCAGCGCGTCCTGGACGCCGGGTGCGGCACCGGAGCCGCGCTGGTGCCCGCGGCGCTGGCGGTCGGCGCCGAAGGCGAGGCCGTCGGGGTGGACCTCTCCCCGGGCATGGTCGCCCGCGCCCGCGCCGAGGTCGACCGCCTCGGGCTGAGCCACGCGCGGGCCGTCGTCGGCGACGCCGAGACCGTCACCGGTCTGGACGGCGTTCCGACCGCCCCCGGCTCCTTCGACACCGTCCTGGCGGGCATCTCCCTGTTCTTCTTCCCCCGGCCGCGGGCCGCGGTGGCCCGGTACCGCGAGCTCCTCCGGCCCGGCGGCCGGCTCGCGGTCTCCTGGTGGGGGCCGCAGGACCCGCGGTGGGAGCCGGTCTTCGCGGCCAGCGCCCCCTACGGCACGGCGGGATCCTCGCACCGGCTGCCCGAGGACAGCCCGTTCCGCTCGGTGGAGGCACTGCACGGCGTGCTCACCGGGGCCGGATTCACCGGGGCCGAGACGGTCGAGGAGGACTGCGTCACCCGGTTCGCGGACGCCGAGCACTGGTGGCGCTGGGTGTGGTCGACGGCGGCACGCGGGTTCTGGGAGAGCGTGCCCGAGGAGCGGCGGCAGGAGGCCGTCGCGGCCGTGAACAGGGAGCTGTTCCGCCTTCAGGCCCCCGACGGGAGCCTGACCAGCTCCGTCCGGGTCCGGTTCACCGTGGCCCGGAGGGCGTGATGGAGGCCGCATCCCCCGGGGCGGGGACGGTGGCCGCGGGGGAGGCCCCCGGGGCCCGGTACCCGCTGTTCTCCCCTGAGTGGCTCGCCTGCGCCTCGGCCGCGTTCGCCGGCCTCCCGGCCGACGGGGACTCGGCCGTGCGGGTCCGCCTGTGCGTCACCGACGCGCCCCGGGCGACGGCCGACACCGTGGAGATCACGGCCGACCTGGCCACGGGCGGGCTCCGGTTCCGCGCGGAGGCCGGGTCCGAGCGGCCGGGGCTCGCCTTCACCCTCTCCCACGCGGACGCGCGGACACTGCTCCTGGGAGGCCAGGAGGAGCGCACGCGCCTGTTCGAGCACGGGGGGCTGCGTTTGGAAGGGGCCTTCCTCTTCCTGTTCTTCCTCGACCGCGTCCTGGAGCAGGACGTGTCCGGGGCGCTGGCGCGGCTGCGCCGCCGGACAGCCGACCCGCCCCGGTCCCGGCCCCCGCAGAGGGGCCGGGACCGGGCGCCCGGGGACCAGGGGGAGGCCGGCGCGGAGGCCGCGGCGGTCCGGGAGGCCGCCGACGCCCTGCCCGGGACGGTCGCGGCGCTGCGCGCCGAGCTCGGCCGCACCACGCCGGGGGCGCAGCTCTACGTGGGCCACGCCCCCTCCGGGACCGCGGTGTCCGCCGCCTTCGGCCAGGCCCGGCCGGGCGTGCCCTTCACCCGCCGGTCGCGGCCGATCTGGTACTGCTGCTCCAAGACGGTCGGGGCCGTGGCCATCGGACGGCTCTGGGAGCGCGGACTCGTCGACCCGATGCGCCCGGTCGCCGACTACCTGCCCTGGTTCACGGGGGAGGGGCGCGAGCACATCACCCTCTACCAGATGCTCACGCACACCACGCCGGTCCCGATGGCCCTGGACCCGCTGCACGGGGCGTTCGCCGCGCCGGTCGCCGTCCGCCGCGAGCAGGTACGGACGATGCGGATCCCCGCCGGGGAGCCGGGCCGGAGGATCAACTACGCGCCGTGGTGGGCGTGGTTCCTGCTGGCGGAGGTCGTCCGGGCCGTCGACGGCCGCGACTACGAGCGCTTCGCGGCCGAGGAGGTCCTGCGGCCCTGCGCGATGTCCGACACCCGGATGGTGCTCACACCGGGGGAGTACCGGGCGGAGAAGGACCGGCTCCCGCTGATCCACATCACCGGCGGCGCGTTCCCGCCCCAGGCCACGCACTGGTACGCGACGGAAGCCGCGTGCACCCGCCCCATCCACGGGCTGAACATGCGGGGTCCGGTGCGCGACCTCGGGCGCTTCTTCGAGGCGCTGCTGCGGGGCGGGTCCGGTCCCGGGGGCCGGATCCTGCTGCCCCAGACCACCGCGGCGATGACGGCCCGCCACCGGGTCGGCCTGACCGACCCCTTCGGCAACGCCGACTGGGGGCTGGGGTTCCGGGTGGAGTCCCACCACCTGGGGGAGGCCTACACCGCGTTCAGCCGCCACGCCTCGGTCCGGACCTTCGGGCACTACGGGCTGTGGACCTCCCTGGCGTTCGCCGACCCGGACGCCGGGCTCGTGGTCGCACTGCACCTCAATGGAAAGACGATGCAGGACGAGCACCGGAAAAGGACCCTGGCCGTGTGCGACGCCGTTTACACCGATCTCGGGCTCGCCTGATCCGGCGCGTGCCCACTGCGAACCCCGTTTCGTTCTTCGTTCCCGAGAAGGAGAAATCGATGACCATGCCGGAAGACGGCCTCCGTTCGCCCCATGACATCATCGCCATCGCGACCGCATTCTGGCGCTCGAAAGTGCTGTTGAGCGCGGTCGAGCTGGGGGTGTTCGCCGAGCTGGCGAAACGGCCGCGAAACGGCGGCGAGCTGTGCGCGGCGCTCGGTGTGAAAGGCCGGGGGGCGGGTGACTTCCTCGACGCGCTGGTCTCCATGGGGGTCCTGGAGCGCGAGGACGGGGTCTACCGGAACGCCCCCGTGGCCGCCGAGTACCTCGACCCCGCCAAGCCCGTCACGGACATCAGCGGATACCTCTCCTTCCTGAACGCCGGGTTCGGCTGGTGGTCCCGGCTCACCGAGGGGCTGCGCAGCGGGGACCGGCTCGACTTCGCCTCCGCTCTGGCCGCCTCGGGCGGCGGGGACGGCGGCGCCGCGGGCGACGGCGTCCTGCGCGGCGCCGACCCCGGCAGCGACACCTTCGGCGAGGCGTTCTCCACCGCCGACCAGGTGACCGGCTTCGTCCGGGCCATGACCGGGTACAGCATGGGCGCCAACCGCGCCATCGCCGGGGCGTTCGACTGGTCCGGCGTGCGGACGGTCGTGGACGTGGGCTGCTCCGAGGGCGCGTTCCTGGCCCAGGTGCTCGGCGCCCACCCCCACCTGAGCGGTACCGGGTTCGACCTTCCGGAGGTGGGCGCCCGGTTCGCCGAGCACCTGGGGCAGGCGGGTGCGGCCGGCCGCGCCCGCTTCGTCGGCGGGGACTTCTTCACCGACCCCCTCCCGGCCGGGGACGTCATCGTGATGGGCCACGTGCTGCACGACTGGGACGAGGAGGTCAAGCGGATGCTCGTCCGCAAGGCCCACGAGGCCCTGGAGCCCGGGGGCAGGCTCCTGGTCTATGAGTCGCTCATCGACGACGGCCGCCGGACCAACACCATGGGGATGCTCACAAGCCTCAACGTCTCCCTGGTCTCCGTCGGCGGGCGGGGGTACACCGGGGCGCAGTGCCGGGAATGGATGGCCGACGCGGGTTTCGGCGGCATCACCGTCCGCCACCTGGACGGTCCCGAGTACATGGTCGTCGCCGTGAAGTGAGGACCCCGGCCGGGCCGTTCCGCGCGGCCGTGCGGAACGGCCCGGCCCCCCTGTCAAGGAGCCGTCAAGAATGGCTGCCGTGCCGCTCGGGCCGATCACGGACAGCCAGTGTTCCGCTACAATCCCAGATGCTGCTTAATCGTTTCCATCCCCCAGATCGAAGAGCCTGATTCTGGATTTAGAGGCGGTCGGATGAGGACGGAAACCCCTGAGACCTGCGCGAGGGCATTCGAGGAAATGCTGCAGGGGGATCAGTGCGACCGAGGCGGCGGTCTCGTGGTGTACGGGGGGCCGGGGTCAGGGAAGACGACCCTGATGAGGCGTTTCCTCGAACTGGCGGAGGAGGCGGGGGCCCCGTTCCTGTCCGCCACGGGATTCCACGCCGAACGCGGGCTCCCCTACTCCATCCTGGAACAGTTCGCCTGTTCGCCCGGCATCTCCCCGGACGCCCGCCGCTCCCTGGTGCGGCTGATCGAGACCGGTGCCCCGCCCGTGCACGGGGGAGACGTTCCGGCCCCCCTCCTTCGGGACCTGGCCGACGCCCTGCGCGGGCTCGCCCGCGACACCCCGCTGGTGGTCGCCGTCGACGACGCGCACCACGCCGATCCGGCCTCCTGGCAGTGCCTGCTCCACTTGGCCCGGCGCGCGCGGTGCACCGGGATCATCACCGTACTGACCTGTGTCGGAACGCGGAGGGAGGGGATCGCCGACGGGCGGCCGGAGCTCCCCGACACCCCGGGCCGCCGCACGGTCGAGCTCGCCGCCCTGACCGGCTCGGGGGTCCGCAGGCTCGTGGAGGAAAGGCTCGGCACCGTGTCGGCGGGGTGGTCCGCCTACCTGCACGGCATCAGCGGCGGGAACCGTGCGCTCGTCCAGGCCCTGCTCTGCGACGCCTCCGGGCTCCGAGGCGCCCCGGCGCACGGTGCCGACGCCCCGGAGGCCGCCGACGGTACGGGCAAGGTGCTCGCGGTGGCCTACCTCGGCCTGCTCCGTCGCCATCCGCCCCTGCTGGAGTGTGCGCGCGCCCTCGCCGTGCTCGGTGAGCACGCCACGCCCGAGCTGGCCGCTCGCCTCTCGGAAGGCGGGGCGGCGGCCACCGGGCGCCAGGTCCGAACGCTGGACCGCGCCGGGCTGCTGGACGGAGCCGGTTTCCGCCACCCCGCCGCGCGGTCCGCCGTCCTGGAATCGCTGGACCGCGCCGAGCGCTCCCGGCTCCACCGCCGCTGTGCCGAGCTGCTGGCCGAGGAGGGCGCCCCGGCGGAGGCCGTCGCCCCCCACCTGGTGGCCGCGGACGAACGGCCGACGCCGGCGCAGGTCGTCCTCCTGCGCACCGCCGCCGAACGGCTGATCCGCGACGGGCGCACCGAGGAGGCGGTGCGGTGCCTGCGCCTCGCCGAGCGGGCCGACCTCGATGAGCGGCAGCGGTGCGCCGTGGTGCTGGAGCGGGCCGCCGCCCAGTGGCACATCAATCCCGCCATGGCGTGTCCGGGGACCGACCACCTCCTGGCCGGCATGCGCTCCGGTCTGCTCGACGGCCGGGAACTGAACCTCCTGCTCACGTGGCTGCTGCTGTTCGGCCGGGAGGAGGCGCACGAGGTGGCGGTGCGGATCGCCGGGACCGCCGCCGCGACACCGGACGGCCGCGAGCGGATCCAGGCCGCGCGATTGCTGTTCGCCCTCATCCACACCGACCCTCCCGAAGAGCTCGGTGCGCCGGGCGCCCCGGGGGAGGCCCTGCCCGGGATCGCGGCCACCATGGCCGCCTGGACCGAGCGGGTCCTGGGCCTGCCCGTCGATCCCGCCGACCTTCCGGCCGGTCCCGCGGGCGCGGACGGCGCGCCCCACCGGGACGGTCCCGCGACGGCCCCGGTTCCGCTGATGGGACCGGAGCAGGAGCGCCACCAGGAGTGCATCACGGCGTGCCTGGTGGGGACGGCGCTCGTGGACTACGGCGCGTTCCCGCTCGCGGAGCGGCTGGGAGAGGAGCTGATGGCCCGGTACCCGGCCGCCTCCTTCCCCGCCTCCCACGCGGCCGCCGCCAGCCTGCGCGCGGGCGCCGCACTGGCCCGCGGGGACCTGCGCCGGGCGGCCGAGCTCGCCGACACCGCGCTCGAACTCCTCCCGGACGAGGGGTGGGGGGTGTTCCTCAGTGCTCCGCTGGGCACGGCGGTGGTCGCACACACCCTTCTGGGCAGGCCCGAAACGGCCGCGCGCTACCTTGAGCGCCCGGTCCCCGACATGCTCTTCCGGACACGGCTCGGCTCGACGTACCTCCTGGCGCGCGGGCACCACTACCTGGCCACAGGCCGTCCGAACGCCGCCTTGGGCGACTTCACCGCATGCGAGACGGCATTGGAGCCGGGGATGGACGGGCTGTACCGGGTCGCGCGCTGGAGGACCAGCGCCGCCGAGGCGTATCTGGCCATGGGGAGGCGCCGGG
This sequence comes from Nocardiopsis suaedae, assembly GCF_027706745.1. GTDB lineage: Bacteria > Actinomycetota > Actinomycetes > Streptosporangiales > Streptosporangiaceae > Nocardiopsis_A > Nocardiopsis_A suaedae. Next base: position 30,361 of record NZ_JAQFWP010000042.1, read on the forward strand.
AGGCACGGAAGCTGGCCGAGGAGGAACTGGCGAGACTGGACGGCGGTCCGGCCCGGGGCAGGGCCCTGCGCATCATGGCCGCCGTCGGCGACCCCGCCCGGCGGGAGCGGTACCTGGAGGAGGCCGTATCGGTCCTGCGGGACTGCCGTGCCCGCCTCGACCTGGCCTACGCACTCGTCGGCCTGGGCCGGGTGCGCATGGAGAACGGTGCCCACCAGGAGGCGCGCCCCCTGCTCCAGGAGGCCAGGTGGCTCGCCGACGTGTGCGGGGCCTCCTATGAGCGGCTCACGGCCGGTGCGGGATGGGAGGCCCAGGCCGCCGTCCCCGAGCCGCGCACGGCGGATCCCGCGGCGCTCGGCACGGGCCCCGCCGCGGCCGCGTCCCACGTGCGGCCCGCCCTGTCGGAGGCGGAGTGGCGCGTCGCCGTACTGGCCGCCGAGGGCCGCTCAAACCGCCAGATCGCCAAGCGCTTCTACATCACGGTCAGCACGGTCGAACAGCACCTGACCCGCGTCTACCGCAAGCTCTCGGTCGAGGGGCGCTCGGAGCTGGCGAGGCTGCTCGGCCCCTTCATCCGCCTCGAAGAGCGCCCCTCGGGCTGAACCCGGCACCGCGGCACGGTCGGGGCCGGACGCCCCGGGTCGGGCGCCCGGCCCGCGGGAGGGACGGGAGGGATCAGTCCGGCCAGTCCCCTGGCGGTGTGTGGCCGGATGGGCCCGACCGCCGATCGCGGTCGAGCCAGTTCTTCCCTTCTGCGGCGATGCCCTCGAGAATCCTCAGCGTAGAGCTGAAGCCGGCCGCGTCGAGGCTGATCTCGGTGATCTCCTCCGGGTCCTCATCGGGCTCCGACGGGTCGCTCTCCGGCTCATTGACGAGGACCCGCTTCGGCTCTCCGTTCATCAGTGTCAGGCTGAGCGTGTAGCCGGATCCGGCCGTCTGGTCCACATGAACGGAAGAGATCGATTCGAATCGGAAGTTGTCGCGTTGCTGGCCGTCGGTCTGCGCGCGTTCAAAGTCGAGTTTAGCGCCGACTTCACGTACGCCGTCCTCCGTCAGGAGGAACACGACCATGTTGTATTTCGAGTACCGCCAGGGTCCGTCCGTGACCCTGGCTCGTTTGCAAGGACGGTGTGGCGCCTGGAGGAAGGCATGGCCGAGAATGTCGTGCCAAGCGAGGCTGTGTTGTTTCAGTGCATCGTTGAGTATTACCGTCTTGTCGCAGTTGAGCCACTCCTCCATCTCTTCTTCGGAAGGGCGTGTCGAATCGAGCTTCGACTTCCAGCGGTCGTATTCGCGCCGGCGTTCCGCAAGTGCTCCGGCACGCTCCTGTTCCGTGTCGGCGGCGCGTCGGTACTCGCTGCTGATGTACAGCCACCAAGGGACGGCGAACCTGCCTGTCACGACCGAGGCCACGGCCGCCAGGGCTGCCGTCAGCGGATTCGCCTGGAGCGCTCCGAAGAGGACCCCGGCGCTTGCGGGCGCGAGTGTGAGGCACGAGATCCAGCACCAGAGCTTGGTCGCCCCTGCGACGGCGTACCTGTCGCGGAAATCGAACAACGTGTCCGACTCCCAGCGGTCGCGGACATCGCGGGCCATAAACCGGATCAGCCAGTGGATCTTCTCGGCCGGAGTCCTGCTTTCGCGGTAGAGCTCTACGACCTCGTCGCGCAGCGTGGTGCGGATGCCGACTGAGTCGGTAAGCCAGTCTTTTCTCTTCGCATCCTTCGGCCGATATTTGCCGAAGTAATATGAGAAGGCGTCATCGACGCGATCCGTGAACCCTTCTTCTGGGAGGCGTTCCCTTCTGAATCGGCCTGCGTGCTCGTGCTCCTTCTCCTTCAGTCTTCCCGCTCGAAAGTGCCACTCCCGCCCCTGGTGGAGCGCGACGTATCCGGCGGCGGCCAGGAGGAGGAGAGAGAGGATCGGGAGTGGTTCGGCGTTGATGAGCGCCGACCAGATGAGGTGGCCGAGCGCGAAAACGAACGGGGCGGACCAAGCGACCGCCCGTGGCCAGGCCCCATGAGGGAGGACGGCAGCGGGGCCCTTGAGGCGCCTCGGTTTGGCGGGGTCGGGGTGGAAATAGGCCCAGACCCGGTCGGTGCGGCCGTTGTCCGCCCTCGCGGCCATTGCCGTCGCGAGGGTCTCGGACCACACGCTGTCCTTGAGGTGGCCGGTGAGAATCTGGTCGAGATGGCGGAGGATCCTGTCGTGCTGAAGGCGGGGCAGGGCATCGAGGTCTTGGAGGGCGAGTGTGTGATCGGAGTCCGGGTCCTCCATACAGGCCAGGAGCTCGCAGACCACGTCCGAAGCGCGCTTCCAGTCGTCATCGGGGTGTGTGGTGAGGTCCTTCGGCAGACGGAGGAGGCGGTCCCGTTCCGAGGACGTCAGGTCGCGGTAGGGGCGTTTGCTGAGAAGGGATAGCGCCCTATGGAAGTGCGCTTCGGCGGTGTCGTGTCCACAAGCGATAGCTTCGTCTATGAGCTTGTGGGCCTTGTTCGGTGCGCCGTTCTCCAGGAAGCGGACTCCGACCCGATACTTCTCGGCCGGGGACGACTCGTTGAAGACCTGGTAGACGTTCGAGCCGTGAACGCTCGCCGCCTGGATGCCGATCGTCGCCCCAGGCCCCGCGTCGTTATAGGTTTCAGTGGCCTGGGCGGTCATGAGGCTCCCTGGGCCGCGGTGATGTAGCCGTCCACCCTCGCCTCGAGGGCCGCGTTTCCAGTGACCAGCCCTCGCAGCCGCCTGAGAGGGAGCACCGCCCTTCTCCTCTCCTCCGAGCCGGCCGCTTCCAGCGCCTTATGGGTGAGGTCGAGTTCGGTCTCCGCCGCTTCCAGGGTGAGCGCGTCGATCGTTCCGGAGGAGTGTTCGCGCACCAGGTCGATGCGGAATCTCCGCAACTCCTCCTCGGCGAGGGCCGGGGCGTCCGCCTCGGAGGCATCGGAGGTCATGTAGACGTAGTTGGTACCGGAGATGCTCCCGGCCTGGATGCCCACGCGTCCGGAGGAGTCGTTGTTGACGGTGTGCCAGCCCTTTGGGAAGTCTGCCGGGTGCATCATGCGCTGCTCCTGTTCCTTGAAGATCTCCTCGGCGAGGCAGGTGGCGAACGCTGCGGCGTTCGCGGCGGCGACGGGCTGCCATGCCCGGTCATCGTCGGTGGCTTTCGTCCCGTCGGCGCGGTCGCTGATTCCGCGGATGACGGCCACGGGGGATCCGTTCAGGTGTCCGGCTTGGGCAACGCCCGCCGCCTCCATCTCGATCGCAAGCGCGTCGTTGTAGGTGTTCCGGATCCACCGCGCTTCGCTGGAGATACGGGAGTTCTGCACGACCTCTCCGGCGGCGATGGGCCCGAAATGGACCTCGGGTGTGCGGAAAGCGGGTCCAGCAGGCTCCGCCCAGTCGCGGACCCTTCCCAGGTGAGCGCCGATCTGACTGATCTCGTGAGGGGCCTCCCACGCCCGCGGGCGTGCCTTGAGCCCGTCGTCCTCGCTGGTACCTCCGTGGTAGGCGTACACCTGCGTCGCCATGACGACGTCGCCAAGTGGGGTGGCGTCCCACAGCGCCCCGGCCACTCCGACGAAGAGCAGCGCATGCGGGGCGAACTCCTGGATCACTCGTTCGGCCAAGACCGCGGCGGGGTGGTTCCCTTTGCCGGTGAGGCCCAGGACGATGCTCCCTCCGGAAGTGAGGGAACCGATCTCGAACCGCGTCCCCCTTTCGTGCCGGTACGTTCGCGGTGCGACGAGCCGTCGGCGGACGGCCTCATATTCGAGGTTGAAGGCGGTGAGGACCGCCACGGGGGTGCTCGTCATTCGGTCACCTCTCGGGTCCGGGACGGGGCCGGGCGGGTGAGTGGGGGATCGAGGGTCTCCCGCGGCCCGGCGCGGAACAGGCGGGCGGGGCGCCCGCCGGTCGTGCGGCGGGGCGTGCCGGCGGGGACGATGAAGCCCGGGACGCCCTGGACCTTGCGGGAGAAGTTGCGCTGATCGAGCGGGACGCCCCAGACGGCCTCGTAGACCTGCCGGAGCTCGGAGATCGTGAAGACCTCCGCGCAGAAGGCCGTGGCGAGGGAGGAGTGCTCGAGCTTGCCGCGGGCCCGTTCCAGGCCGTCGGCGAGAATGCGCTCGTGGTCGAAGGCGAGCTTCAGGCGGCCGGAGTCGACGTCGTCCACGGGCCGCCACTCGGCCGCCGCGGCGTCGGTGCCTGCGACCGGGCTGGGCAGGCCGGGCGCGATGGCCTGGTAGGCGACGGAGACCACCCGCCCCCGCGGGTCGCGGTCCGGGGCACCGTACGTGCCCAGCTGCTCCAGGTGCAGGCGGGATGCGTCGAGTTCGGCCTCCTCGCGCAGCTCGCGCTCGGCGGCGACCGCGATGTCCTCGCTCGCGTTGTTCAGGAAGCCGCCGGGAAGGGCCTGTGCGCCCGCGTAGGGCTCGATCCCCCGTTCGACGAGCAGCACATGGAGCCGGGACGAGCGGAGGGTCAGAATCACCAGATCGACGGCGAGGAGGACTTCCGGCGGCCGCCATTCTTCGTCGGTCATGGAGTCGACGATCTCTTTACGTCAGAGTGACAGTAGGCGGTTTTCGGAAATCGTTTCCCCGCAACCGCCGTGTCCAGGGGTGTTGCGGCAGGCGGGTAAGCGACATGTGGCGGCGGGGAGAGGGGAGTGCGCCGCGCCCTCCGTCGGCCGTGACCGGATGCACTCAGTGCGTCGTTGCACTCAGTGCATCGACGACCCTAGATTGGGGCCCATGCACCACGACAACCGGGGGGCCGCGCAGGGGGATCGGCGGGACGCGCTCAAGGCCCGGCACCGGCGGGCCATCGTCGGGGCCGCCTCGGACCTCATGCACGAGACCGACGGCGCGCACTTCACCGTCGACCAGCTCGCCGAGCGGGCCGACGTCTCCCGGCGCACCGTCTTCAACCACTTCGGCTCCCTCGACGAGGTCGTCCTCGAAGTGCTCAGCGGAGAGCTGGAGGCGATCGTCGACGGGATCGACGCCTTCCTCGCCGGGGTCCCGGTGGGCCCCGGCGGGCAGATCCGGCTCCTCGACCGCCTCGTCGACGCCGTGCGCGACGGCGGCCTGGTGGAGCTCATCCCCCGGCTCAAGCGCATCCTCGGCGGCGACCGCCCCGAGCCCGGTCCGCGCCAGGCCATGCTGTTCGAGCGTGCCTTCACCGACCTCAACGCCCGCCTCGCGGCGACCCTGCGCCGCCACCACCCCGGCCTCGCCCCCGTCGATGTGGACCTGGCCTGCGGTGCCTTCGTCAGCGGCTGCCTGGTGGCCGTGGAGCACTGGGAGGCGGCCACCGGCGGCGAGGTCACCGAGGAGTCCCGGCGGGTCTGGGACGGACTCCTCGACCGCATGGCCGCCCTCGCCCGCGCCGGGTACGCCCCCGTGCCCACCGGCTCCGGCACCGACGCAGGCACCGCCCCCGACGCCGCCTCCGGCTCCGACCACGGCGCCGGCTGACGCACCCCTTGCCCACACCACTCCACCGTCCTGCAGGTGACCATGGCTGAGTTCCTCTACAGAATCGGGCGCGCCGCGGCGCGCCTCCCCAAGACCGCCGTCGCGGTATGGCTCGCCCTGCTCGTGGCCGCCGGGGGCGCGTTCGCCCTGTTCTCCGGCGAGCTCAAGGACGGCTTCTCCATCCCCGGGACGCCCACCGACGAGGTCAACCGGCTCCTCTCCCAGGAGTTCGACGGCATGGGCGGCGGTGCGGGCACCATCGTCTACCGGACCGACGACGGAGAGCCCTTCACCGACGCGCAGAAGGAGGCCATCGCCGAGCGCGTCGACGAGGCGTCCGGCGTATCCGGGGTCGAGGACGCCGTCGACCCGTTCGCCACCGAGCAGGAGCGGGCCGACGGCGAGGCCGAACTGGCCGACGGCCGCGAGCAGCTGGAGGACGGCCGCGCCGAGCTGGAGTCGGGCCAGGAGGAGCTCGACGCCGGGCGCGAACAGGCCGAGGCCTCCGGCATGATCGACCGGCTGGAGGAGGGCCTCGACGCCCGCCAGGCCGAGATCGACGCCGGGCGGGAGCAGCTCGACGCCGAGGCCGAGAAGCTCGAACAGGGCGAGGCCCTGATGGAGATGTCCTCCGACATCCGCATGGTCTCCGAGGACGGTGCCACCGCGCTGGTCAACGTCTCCTTCACCCAGGCCCAGGAGGAGGTGCCCCAGGAGACCAAGGACGCCGTCATGGCGGTCTTCGAGGACGACCCCGTCGACGGGACCACCGTGGACTTCGCCAACGACATCGCGATGAGCCTGCCCCAGCTCTTCGGCCCCGCCGAGGCCGTGGGGCTCGTCGTGGCGGCGGTCGTGCTGCTGGTCATGCTGGGCACCCTGGTCGGCGCGGGCCTGCCGATCCTGACGGCTCTGGTCGGCGTCGGGGTCGCCTCCATGATCGCCATGTCCCTGTCCGGCGTCCTGGAGATGGCCTCCATCACCCCGATCCTGGGCCTGATGCTCGGCCTGGCGGTCGGCATCGACTACGCGCTGTTCATCGTCAACCGGCACCGCCGCCAGCTCAAGGACGGCCTGCCGGTCGCCGAGTCCATCGGCCTGGCCAACGGGACCGCGGGCAACGCGGTGGTCTTCGCCGGTGCCACGGTGCTGATCGCGCTGCTCGGCCTGAACATGACCGGGATCGGGTTCCTCGGCCTGATGGGCAGTGTGGGCGCGATCGCGATCGTGGTCGCCGTACTGATCGCGGTCAGCCTGGTCCCGGCGCTGCTGGCGCTGATCGGCCCGCGCATCCTGTCCCGGCGCGAGCGCGCCCGCCTCGGCGGGGACGCGGCGGGCGAGGGCGGTACGCCCGGCGGCGCACCGGACCGGCGGGGGCGCGCGTCGGCGCCGGAGCCGATGACGGCCCTGGGCGCGATCGGCCGCGCCGCCGCCGCCGTGGCGGTCCTCGGCGTCATCGCCCTGCCCGCGCTCGACCTGCGGCTGGGCATGCCGGACGGCTCCTCCGAGCCCGCCGAGTCCACCCAGCACCGGGCCTACACCGCCATCGCCGAGGAGTTCGGCGAGGGGCAGAACGGGCCGCTGCTGGTCGCCGCGGAGCTGCCGGGCGGCCCGGACACCGACGCCGCCGAGGCGAAGGCGCCGGACTACCAGTTCCAGGTCGCCGAGGAGATCGCGGCCCAGGACGGTGTCGCCGCGGTGGCTCCGATCGGGATGAACGACGACTTCACGCTGGCGATCTTCCAGGTCGTCCCGGAGGAGGGGCCGTCCAGCGCCTCGACCGAGGAGCTGGTGCACACGCTGCGCGACACCGAGCCGATCCGCGGCCTGGAGCCACTCGGGGTGGCGGGCATGGCCAGCGGGAACATCGACATCTCCGAGACGCTGAGCGACGCGCTGCCGGGCTACCTGACCGTGGTCATCGGCCTGTCGCTGGTCATCCTGCTGCTGGTGTTCCGCTCGCTCTTCGTCCCGGTCGTGGCGACGCTGGGGTTCATCCTCTCCTTCTTCGCCGCCCTCGGCGGCGTGGTCGCCGCCTACCAGTGGGGCTGGCTCGGCGGGCTGATCGGCCTGGAGAACCAGGGGCCGGTGTTGAACTTCCTGCCGACGCTCCTGGTGGGCATCCTGTTCGGCCTGGCCATGGACTACATGCTGTTCATCGGCACGGGCATGCGCGAGGCCTACGTGCACAAGGCGCCGGCGCGGTTCGCCGTGGTGCAGGGGCTGCGGGCCGGGCGCGCGGTGGTCACCGCCGCGGCGATCATCATGATCTCGGTCTTCGGGGGGTTCATCTTCTCCGAGACGGCGATGATCAGCTCGATCGGGTTCGCCCTGGCGTTCGGCGTGCTGCTGGACGCGTTCGTGGTGCGGATGGTGCTGATCCCTGCGCTCATGCACCTGGCCGGGGACGCGGCGTGGTGGCTGCCGCGCCGTCTCGACCGGCTCCTGCCCGACATCGACGTCGAGGGCTCGGCGCTGGAGCGCCGCCACGCCGACGGGCGGACGGAGGACGCCGCAGGGGACGGCTCCGCCGCTGTGGCGCCCCCCGCTGCCGATCAGCAGGGCACGACCGTGGGCACCGACCGGCGCTGAGCCGACCTCGGGCACCAGGGGACACGCGGCCCCCTGCCGGACCATCGGGTCCCGGCAGGGGGCCGCCGCATGTGTACCGGGCGAGGCGGCGCCGGGGCTAAGCGTCGATGGGAACGGTGATCGACTCCGAGCATCCCAGGGACGGGGTCAGCACGAGGCTGACGGTGGCGCTCGGTTCGTCGTCGGGCCGATCGGACAGGGCGAGGTCGCAGACGGCCCCCTTTCCGGTGAGGGGGTACCAGAACCAGGTGTCCCCGACCGGGGCGCGGTCGACCGGCCTCCATCCGCCCTTCCCGTGACGGAAGGCAATGAGTTCGACGATCGCCTCGTACTCACCGGAACGGTGCGCGGTCAGGGCGATCTTCAGGTCCGATCCGAAGGTTGTGGTGGCGATGCGGTGGGTCTCGGGGCCGGATGCGGAATCCGCGGCCGACTCGGCCGTCGCCGCCGTGGCGGTAGTCGCGGTGAGCAGCAGCGCCGGCACGGCCGCGGCGGCGAGGAGGGCGCGCCCGGCGCGAAGCCGGGCCGGGGACGGGAGCGGCATGGCGTCTCCTGGGGTCCGATCGGCGGCTTCCCGGGAAGCCGCTGGCTCTTACCCGCATGACGTCTTGCAAGGGCCGCGGGTTGACCGCCAGGGGCGCCGCCCCGAGCACTGTGTTCGCGCGGGTGCCCTCAGCCCCTGCTCTCGGCGGCCCCGGCCCGGATTCCGCGGCTGTGGGCCAGGTGGCGCCGGGCGGGTTCGGCCGTCAGGTCCGCGTCGCGTGCGGCGACCGCTTCCACGATGGCCTCGTGTTCCTGGGCGGAGTCGGTCAGCTCCCCCCGGTCCGCGAGCTTCTGCGGTCCCCGCATGCGCGCCTGGTCGCGGAGCCGGCCGACCATGGACACCAGCGGACGGGTGTCATCGAGACTCCGGGTTCGGCGGCCACGGCGGTCACGCTGACCACCTCTCCTGGTTCGATCCGGCCCAGGGCGTTGCGTGCGCACGGCCTCGGGGGCCTGTTCGCGCAGGCCGACCGGCCTCAGGGGAGGGGAGTCCGGCGTCATCATGCCCAGGCATGACACAGCCCGCCGGGGAACGGCCTCACCCGACGTTTAAGGTGTGAGGCCCCACCCCCGCCCCCTGGGAGGCCCCATGACGGCGATCATGCTCGACGAGCACGACATCCGCGGCGCGGTGACGATGCCCGAGGCCATCGCGGCCGTCCGCCGGGGTTTCGCCGACCTGGCCGACGGCGCCTTCGAGATGCCCGTGCGCACCGTCCTCGACGACGGCGGGTTCCTCGTCATGCCGGTCCACCACCGGCCCACCTCCTCGGCGGTGACCAAGTTCCTGAGCCTGAACTTCGACCGCGCACCCGCGATCGACGGGACGGTGGTGTGGAGCGAGGCGCACAGCACCGACCGGGTCGTGGCCCACGCCGGGACCGTGACCGCTCTGCGCACCGGGGCCGCGGTCGGCGCCGCGACCGACCTGCTCGCCGACCCCGGCGCCGACGAACTGGTGCTCATCGGCGCCGGCGGGCAGGCGCCCGACCAGGTGCGGGCGGTCCACGCGGTCCGGCCGCTGCGCCGCCTGACCGTGGTCGCCACCGCCCCCGAGCGCGCCCGCGCCCTGGTCGAGCGGCTCCGGCCCGAACTCGACGGCGTGCGCCTGGAGACCGCCGCCGACGCCCGCGCGGCCGTCGGCGGCGCGCCGATCGTCTGCTGCGCCACGACCTCCACCGTTCCGCTGTTCACCGCGGACGACCTGCCCGAGCGGGTACACGTCAACGCCATCGGCGCGTTCCGGCCCACGATGCGGGAGCTGCCCGACGACCTGCTGGCCGGTGCCGACGTGGTGATCGACGAGCGCGAGGCGGCCCTGGAGGAGTCCGGGGAGGTCGTCCACGCGTTGGAGGCGGGCGCGATCACCGGGGCGGACCTCACCGAACTCGGCCCCGCGCTCGCCAAGGGCGGCGGCTTCGGACCGAGGACCGTGTTCAAGTCCGTCGGGGTCGCCATCCAGGACTGGGCCGTCGCCCACCTGCTCGCCGAGCGGGTCCTGCGCTAGGCCCTGTCCGGAGTTCTGCGGTGTCCCAGCGTCAGAACCCCTGGTCGGGCCACACTCCACCCCTAGCGTCCAGCACACCTACGAAAAGTTGCACTGAAACACGAGAAACCACCGCTGTCTTGAGCCCGACTTCTCCGAGATCAACGACGGAGGGGCCGGCGGGGGGGACTCCGGACAGGGCCTGAGTGTGGTGTTCGGGGAGGTCGGGAACGCGCTCGGCGGGTGTGCGGCCGCCGATCCCGGTGTGGGGCGACCTGGCCGGGGGCGGAGGAATCCTGCCCGTCGTGCCCTTCGGGTTACTCCACCCCTGGTGAACGGTGCGGCGTGGTTACTATGGTGCAGGCCGCCGCGCTGCGGCGTTCCACCCCCTGGTGAGTACCGCGAACGCATCGAGGTATCCGGACCCGTGACCGAAAAGCCGCGAGTGGCCCTGTGGCTGGTCTGCCTCGGCGCCTTCATCGCTCTCGGTCACCAGCTCGGTCCGCATGGTCACGCTTTCGGTGCCGACGTCGCCGCCCACGCGCACGCCCATGAGGGGCAGCACGGGGCAGCGCACGAGGGGACGCAGGGCGAAGGCCACGAAGAGGACCCGGCCTGCGGGCGTACGGTGCCGCCGTCTCCCGGCGACGCCGCGCCCGCCGCCCTGCCCGCCGGACCGCTCCTCGACGTCGTCGTCCCCGAAACGGGACGCTGCCGCGTTCCCGACGTCCCGGAACTCTCCCTTGGGCGCTCGCCGCCCGACCTCGTCTCCGAACTCCAGGTCAACCGGGTCTAGATGCCGCGGCCCGCGCCGGGCCGCCTCCAGGCGCGCGCCCGAGGCGTGCGCGGACCCCGGCGGCGCCCGCGCGCCGCCGTCCGACCTGAAGCAAGGAGACGCCGTGACCGATCACGATGACGAACGCCCCGGCAGGCCGTGGTACCTGGGCCCCGACGAGGGGCGCCACCGGGGCCGGCCGGACGGACGGCCGCCGGAGGGCGGCTCCGGCGATCCCGCGTCCCTGCGGACCTCCGCCTCCCGTGCCCAGGGCCCTCCGCGCGCCCCCGGAGCCCGGGAGGATGCGTGGTCCCCTGGTGCGGGCGCCGCGCCCGCCCGGTCCCACCGCGGCGGCTCGCCGTACCGGGTCCCCGCCGGGCCCGACGCACCGCCCGAACAGCCGCTCGGCTCGCGGCGCGCGCGATCCCGAGCCCGGCCCCGGACCGATGCCGGGCTCGCCCGGCAGGTGGCGGCCGCCGCCAGCCTGGCGGCAGGGGCGGTCCACGTCGCCGCGACGCCCGCCCACCTGGAGGAGTGGCTCGCCGCGGGCGCCTTCTTCGCCGCAACGGCGCTCTTCCAGCTGGTGTGGGGCCTGGCCGCCCTCGCCCTGCGCAGCACCTTCCTGCAGGTGTGCGGCCTGATCGCCAACCTCGGCGTCCTCGGCGTGTGGGCGGTCAGCCGCCTGGTCGGGATGCCGTTCGGCCCGGCCGCCGGAGTCCCCGAGGCCGTCGGCGCGGCCGACCTGGTCGCGGCGGCGCTCGGAGCCGTCGTCGTCACGGGGGCACTGTGCTCGTTGCTCCCCCGGGAGCGCCACGGGGTGCTCACCGCGGGCGGGTACCGGGGCGCGCTGGTCCTGGCCTTCGGGGTGCTGGGGGCGGCGGCGGTGCCCGGCGCGACCGCCGCGCTGGAGCACAGCCATGCCGGTGGCGGGCACGGCCACGCCGAGGGCGGGCACGGCCACGGGGGTGGTGAGGAGGCGGCGGAATCCGCCGAGCCGTCCGCCGGGTCCACCGGCCCCGCCGAGCCCTCCGGAGGCGGGGAAACCGGTGGCCAGGACCCGTCAGGTCAGGGCCGGGGCCCGGCGGAGCAGCCGCCGGCCGACGACGGCCATACCCACGCCCCGGGCGAGGGGCACGGCTGACGCGGGACGCCCCCCGCCGGTCGGCCCCGGTTGCGGGCCCTGGGGGCTCTGGTCGAAGGGCGCCCTGGGAGCGTGTCCACGACAACGGAACCGACCGAAGGAGCATGCCCCATGCGTATCGGTGTCCTGGGCGCGGCCCGCATCGCCGAAAGGGCGATCGCCGACCCCGCGCGCACGTGCGGCCACCGCCTCGTCGCGGTGGCCGCACGCGATCCCGCCCGGGCCGAGGAGTTCGCCGCCGCCCACGGCGTCGAGCGTGTCGCGGAGTCCTACGCCGCCCTGGTCGCCGACCCGGAGGTCGATGTCGTCTATAACCCGTTGCCCAACGGGCTGCACGGGCCGTGGAACCTGGCCGCCCTGGCGGCGGGCAAGCACGTGCTGACGGAGAAGCCGTCGGCGAGCAACGCCGAGGAGGCCGCCGCCGTCCGCTCGGCCGCGGCCGCGGCGGGCACGGTGTTCATGGAGGGGTTCCACTACCACTTCCACCCTGTCGTCCGGCGCCTGCACGAGCTGCTGGAGTCGGGCGAGCTCGGTGAGGTGCGCCGTGTGGAGACCTCGGTGTCCATGCCCGCCCCGCCCGACGACGACGTCCGCTGGTCCCTGCCCCTGGCCGGCGGCGCACTGATGGACCTGGGATGCTACGCGCTGCACGCCCAGCGAATGCTGGCGCCGTGGACGGGCGGTGCGCCCCGCCTGACCGCGGCGCGCGGCGGCGAGCGTCCCGGCTTCCCGGGTCTGGACGAGTGGCTGGAGGCCGACCTCGCCTTCCCCGGCGGGGCCACCGGCTCGGCGCGCTGCCACATGGCGGACGACCGGTGGCGGACCCGGTTCCGGGTGGTCGGAGCCCGGGGCGAGGCGACCGTCCTCGACTTCGTCAGGCCCGACCGCGACGGCCGCATCGCCGTCCGCACGCCGCAGGGGGAACGCGTCGAGGATCTGGGACGCCGGTCCTCGTACACCTATCAGCTGGAGGCCTTCGCCCGTCGCCTGGACGAGGGCGTCCCGCTGCCCTTCGGCGCCGAGGACGCCCTGGCGGCGATGCGGCTGATCGACGAGTGCTACCTGAGGGCCGGCTTCGACCCGCGTCCGAGGAGCTGACGGCAGGGGCGGGGCCGCGCGGCGGCCCCGCCCGGCCCGATGTCCGGTGCCGGGGTCGGCCCGCCGTCCGGCGTGCGCGTGTAGCGGCCCGTCGTCGCGAAGCGGCCGGGCAGCCCCGCCTCCGTCCGGGCGAACGCGGATGATCGTGACGACGAGTGCCACGGCCCATGCGCGAGCGGTCCAGATGAGCATCTCGGCTCCCTGGCTCCGATCGCGTCGAGGCGGTGGTGCGATTGCACCTCGCACGGGGCGGGGCGGGTAGCGATGCGGCCTGGCGGGTCCGGAGCCGTGCTGGCGTGCCGGGGGCGGTGGTGGACGTACGACCGCTGGGCCGTCAGGTCCTGGTCACGCCTTCCGCCTCCCGCCGGATGCGCTCGAACTGGGCCCCCATGGCCTCGGCCAGTGCGTGGGCGCCGGAGAGGGGGCGGACCATCACCGTGAAGTCGTCGATGAGGCCGTCCTCGTCGAAGTGCAGGATGTCGCAGCCGTGGACGTCCTTGTCGCCCACCGTGGCGGTGAAGACGAGGACGAGGTCGCGCCCGGCGGGGTCGGCGACCTCGCGGACGTAGCGGAAGTCCTCGAACACGCGCAGGACGCCGCGCAGGACGGCGGCGGTGATCGCCTTGCCCGGGTAGGGGCGGTAGGCGACGGGGCTGGTGAAGACGACGTCGTCGGCCAGCAGCGCCTCGACGGCCTCGTGGTCCCCGGCCTCGACGGCCGCGCGGAAGGGGTACACCGCAACCTCCTTAGTCAACAATTTGAATAGGTGATTTGAAGAATAGAGCGGGGGGCGGCGGAAGGCAACGGGGGCGGGGTGCCGGGGCTGCGGGGCGGGCGGTTTTGCATGTTCATTCATAGTGGTGCATGATTTTCCTATGTCCAAGGTTCTCACTTCCCTGCCCGTCGGCGAGCGCGTCGGCATCGCCTTCTCCGGCGGACTCGACACCTCCGTCGCGGTCGCCTGGATGCGCGACCGGGGCGCCGTCCCGTGCGCCTACACCGCCGACATCGGCCAGTACGACGAGCCCGACATCGCGTCGGTGCCCAGCCGCGCCGGCGACTACGGCGCCGAGGTCGCCCGCCTCGTCGACTGCCGTGCGGCACTGGTCGAGGAGGGCCTGGCCGCACTCACCTGCGGGGCGTTCCACATCCGCTCGGGCGGGCGCGCCTACTTCAACACCACGCCGATCGGCCGCGCCGTCACCGGCACCCTGCTCGTCCGGGCGATGCTCGAGGACGACGTGCAGATCTGGGGCGACGGCTCCACGTTCAAGGGCAACGACATCGAGCGGTTCTACCGCTACGGCCTGCTCGCCAACCCGCACCTGCGCATCTACAAGCCGTGGCTGGACGCCGACTTCGTCTCCGAGCTCGGCGGCCGCACGGAGATGTCGGAGTGGCTCGTGGCCCACGGGCTGCCCTACCGGGACAGCACCGAGAAGGCCTACTCCACCGACGCCAACATCTGGGGCGCCACGCACGAGGCCAAGACCCTGGAGCACCTGGACACCGGGGTCGAGACCGTCGAGCCGATCATGGGCGTCCGGTTCTGGGACCCCGGGGTGGAGATCCCCGCCGAGGACGTGGCGGTCGGCTTCGTCCAGGGGCGCCCGGTGTCGATCAACGGCAAGGAGTTCTCCGACCCGGTCGCCCTGGTGATGGAGGCCAACGCCATCGGCGGGCGGCACGGCCTGGGCATGTCCGACCAGATCGAGAACCGGGTGATCGAGGCCAAGAGCCGCGGCGTCTACGAGGCCCCGGGCATGGCGCTGCTGCACGCCGCCTACGAGCGGCTGGTCAACGCGGTCCACAACGAGGACACCCTCGCCCAGTACCACAACGAGGGGCGGCGCCTGGGCCGCCTGATGTACGAGGGGCGCTGGCTCGACCCGCAGGCGCTGATGATCCGCGAGTCCCTGCAGCGCTGGGTGGGCACGGCGGTCACCGGCGAGGTGGTGCTGCGGCTGCGCCGCGGCGAGGACTACTCGATCATGGACACCACCGGCCCGGCGTTCAGCTACCACCCGGACAAGCTGTCCATGGAGCGCACCGAGGACGCCGCGTTCGGCCCCGTGGACCGGATCGGCCAGCTCACCATGCGCAACCTCGACATCGCCGACTCCCGCACCCGGCTGGAGCAGTACTCCGAGCTGGGCATCGTCGGCAACACGCACAGGACGGTGATCGGGGCCGCCCAGGCCGCCTCGACCGGCCTGATCGGCGCGATGCCGCAGGGCGGTGCGGAGGTCATCGCCGCCCGCGGACAGGTCGAGGAGGACGACTACCAGATGCTCGACCACGCCGCCATCGAGGGCGGGACCGACTGACGGAACGGCGCGGGACCCAGCCGCTCAGGCGCGGTCCTGCACGGGGGCGGTGCCGGCCCGGGGGCCGGCCCCTCCACCGGTTCCGGGCGCCGCTCGCCCTGCCCACATGCGGCGGGCGTCCGAGCGCCGCCAGACGGCCTTGTCGACCTCCACGGCGGCGTAGCCGAGGATCCCCACTCCGATGATCACCGTCCAGCTCGCCCACCCGACCGGGGCGGTGTGGAAGAGGGCGTTCATCACCGGTGTGTAGGTCAGCAGCGCCTGCAACAGGGCCATGGCGGCGATCCCCGCGTACACCCATGGGTTGCGGACGGGGGCGCGCAGCCGGTCCAGCGACCGGCAGTTGAGGAGGTAGGCCGCCTCCACGACGACGAACACATTGACCGCGGCGGTGCGCGCCTCATCGAGCGCCGCACCCGTGGCCAGCGCGTGGTGGAAGACGCCGAAGGACCCCACCACCAGGATGAAGGAGACCAGGACGATCCTGCGGACCAGGTCGCGGCTGAGGATCGGCGCGCGGGGCGGCCGGGGCGGGCGCCGCATGACACCGGGGGACACCGGTTCGAAGGCCAGCGTGATCCCCAGGAAGCCCGCCGTGGTCATGTTGATCCACAGGATCTGCGCCGGGAGGATCGGCAGGGTGGCGCCGAGGACGACCGCCGCCATCACGACCAGGCCCTCGCCGATGTTGGTGGGCAGGGTCCAGGCCAGGAAGCGGCGGAGGTTGTCGAACACGCCGCGGCCTTCCTCCACGGCGGCCTCGATGGTGGCGAAGTCGTCGTCGGTGAGCACCATGTCGGCCGCTTCTTTGGCGGCGTCGGTGCCGACCCGCCCCATGGCCACCCCGATGTCGGCCTGGCGCAGGGCGGGGGCGTCGTTGACGCCGTCGCCCGTCATGGCCACGATCTCGCCGCGGCGCTGCAGCAGCCGGACCAGGCGGAGCTTCTGTTCGGGGGAGACGCGGGCGAACACCGCCGTCCCCGCCAGGGTGTCCTCGTCGGCGGCGTCGATCTCGGCGCCGGTGAGCGCGGGCCCCTCGATGCCGAACCGGTCGGCGATGGCGCGCGCCGTCGCTCCGTGGTCGCCGGTGAGCATCCGTACGCCGATTCCCGCCGCACGGCAGGCGGCCACCGCCTCGACGGCCTGCGGGCGCGGGGGGTCGTGCATCACCTGGAGGCCGAGCAGGGTGAGGCGGCCGGGCAGGTCCTCTTCGCGGACGGGGCCCTCCCGTTCGGGAGCGAACCGGGCGAAGGCCATGACGCGCAACCCCTGCGCCGCCCAGCTCTGGGCCCTCTGCCGCTCGTCCTCGACGTCCAGCGCGCGGTCGCGCCCGTCGGGCCCCATACGGCCGGAGCACAGCGGCAGCACCCGTTCCGGCGCCCCTTTGACGTAGCCGCGCAGGCGGCCGTCGGCACACCGGTGGGCCGTGGCCATCAGCTTGCGTTCGGAGGTGAACGCCAGGGCGCCTGTGCGGGGCGCCAGGGCCGCCTCCCCGGACGGGTCGATGCCCTCGACGCGTGCGGCGGCCAGAAGCGCCGCTTCGGTGGGGTCGCCGACGATCCGCTCCTGCCCGCCCGAACCGGTGAGCTCCGCGTCGTTGCACAGCACGCCGGCCAGCAGGCACTCGCGCATCGCGTGCCCGCCGCCCCTCCCGGTGCCCTCGGCCAGGCGGCGGAGGCCGGGTTCGCGCTCGGCCCCGCCGGCCAGCACGCGGATGACGGTCATCGCGTTGGCGGTGAGCGTGCCGGTCTTGTCGGTGCAGATGACGGTGGTCGCGCCGAGCGTCTCGGCGGCGGTCAGGCCGCGGATGATCGCGTTGCGCCGGGCCATGCGCACCGCGCCGATCGCCAGGACGATGGTGACCGCGGCCGGAAGGCCCTCGGGGATGGCGCCCACCGCCAGGGCGACCGCGGCGGTGAACATCCGGTCCGGCGCCTCCCCGTAGAGGGTCCCGACCGCGAAGGTGAGCACCGCCAGCGCGACGATGGCGGCGGTCAGGCGGCGGCCGAACACGCCGAGCCGGCGGGTCAGCGGGGTGGGGTTCCGGTCGGCGGAGGCCACGAGCCGGTCGATCGCGCCGACCTCGGTGTCGGCGCCGGTGGCCACGACGATGCCGCGGCCGGAGCCGCGGGTGGCGACCGTCCCGGAGTAGGCCATGCCGGTGCGGTCGGCGAGCAGGGCGTCCGGGCCGACGGCGGCCGCGGACTTGGCGACCGGTGCGGCCTCGCCGGTCAGCGCGGACTCGTCCGCCTCGAGCGTGTCGGTGGCGGTCAGCCGCAGGTCGGCGGGCAGCTTGTCGCCGGCCTGCAGCGTCACCAGGTCCCCGGGGACGAGCTCCTCGGCCGGGACGCGGCGCGTCGCCCCGCCGCGCACGACCGTGGCCTCGACGCGGACCATGCGCGCCAGCGCGTCCAGGGCGCGCCGTGCCCGCGACTCCTGTACGTAGCCGATGGCCGCGTTCAGCAGCACGACCCCGGCGATCACGCCGGAGTCGACGAGGTGGCCCATGGCCAGGGTCACCGCTGCGGCGGCGATCAGGACGTACACCAGCGGGCTGTGGAACTGCCGCAGCAGGCGCAGGACGTGACCGGGCCCTCTGCGCCGGGGCAGGGCGTTGGGGCCGTGGGCGGCGAGGCGGCGCAGGGCCTCACGGGGGGCCAGTCCCTCCGACGGGTCGGTGCCCAGGAACCGGGCCACCTCTGTGGCGGGCAGGGCGTGGGCGCGCGGGTGGACGGGACCGCCATCGGCCCTCTCAGGGTTCGCCATGGTTCCACCATCGGGGCGCAGGACTGATCGGGGGCAGGGCACTTCCGCCCGTGCGGTGGGGCCCTCCGTACGTCCTTGCGCAGCGGCCTCGGGCCCTCGCGCCTCAGGCGTCGACGACCACGCGACCGACCCCGGCTACGGTACGGGCGACCCCCTCCGCCGTCCGGCACTCCTCGGGGCCGGCGCCGCGACAATCGAGGTAGGCCACCCCGTCCCGGACCTCCGCCGTCCACCAGTGCAGATAGGGCGCCCCCTCGGCGAGCGCGGAGCGCAGGTCGGACGTGGTTTCGGCGTCGGGCCGCCATTGCATCCGCAGCAGGTCACCGCGGCCCACCATGCCCACCACGCGCCCCGCACGCACCACGGGGACCCACCGGATCCGGTCGCGCACCATCAGGTCGACCAACCGGGCCGCGTCGGTGTTCTCGGTGACGGTCACCACCTCGCGCGTCATCACGTCGGAGACGCGCTCCGCCAATGGCGCCGGGGGCTCCGCCACCGGACGCGCCGAGGCCCGGGGGTCGTACTCGTACCGTTCCCGCAGAAGGTCGATCTCCGTGACGATGCCGAGAAGCCCTCCGCTTCCGTCGAGGACCGGGGCGGCCGCCACACCGCGCTCGACGAACAGGCGGGCGGCCTCGCTCACCGTCGCCTCCGCGGAGAGCACGGCACGCGGTGCGGTCATCACGGCATCGACCAGCATGGTCGCTCCTTCGTCTCGGCTGTTCCGCGGACACCGTCGGGTACGGGGGCCCGCCCGGACGCACCGGCCCCCGCTCTCACGGCTCGGTGCGGGGGGCCAGGAGGTCGTCGGTCTCCCAGGCCAGCTCGTCGTCGACGGCGACCACGCCGTCGATCCGGCCGATGAGCCGGGCCAGGGCGCGCGCCCCGCTGCGCCGGCGCACCGTCCCGGCCAGCGTGACCACCCCGTCCGCCACCACCGCGGAGACGCGGGCGGCGTCCGGCGTGTCGAGGAAGAAGCCGATCTCGGCATCGACGGCGGTGGCGATGTCGCCGTCGCCCTTCAGGAACACGCGCAGCAGGTCGCGGCGGGAGACCACGCCGACCAGCGTGCCACCGTCGTCGACCACGGGCAGGCGCTTGACCCCCCGCCGCGCCATCAGCCGGGCGGCCGCCACGACGGGGGCTTCGGGGCGGGTCGTGACCGCCGGGCTGGTCATCAGCCGGGCCGCGGTGGTGGCCACGGCGTCCTCGTCGGAGTGCGCGGACGGGGCGGCGGAACTCCGGAGCCGTTCGCGCAGCCGGGACCCCAGCGGCGGCCGGCGGTCGCCTCCGCCGCCCACGCCCTTGAACTCCTCGTGCAGGAGGTCCTCCTCGGACACCACACCGAGGACCCGGCCTTCGGCGTCCAGGACCGGCAGCGCGCTGACCCCGTGCTCCACCAGGGCCTGCACGATCTGCTTGTACCCGGAGTCCTCGGTGACCGAGACGACCGCGGTCGTCATGACGTCGGCGACGGTGCTCCGCATCGCCCTCTCCTCGTTCGTCGCTCGGGCGGCCCGTCCGCGCGGTGCGGTGCTCCGGCGGAACGGCCCCGTATCGCCACACTCCGCCGCCCGGTGCCGCGGCGACAGTGCCCACGGGCCCGTCACGGGCGGACGTTCGTATCGTTGTGCGGAGACCCGGGGCCGTGGTGGTCGGGCGGCCAAGGCAGGCGTGGAGCAGGGCGAAGCCGCGCACCACCGTCCACCACCGGGTTCCCGGCCCCGACGAGCTCGATTCCACCCGTATCCAAGTGCGGTGCCGACGGGATCGTCCAGGACGGCGTCGGGCATCTTCGGATCATCGGGCTCGTCGGGGCACACCGGCCCGCGCGACCGGCGTCTCCGGCGGCGGAGCGCCCCTCCGACCGGCCGGGGCGCCCCGTGGGTCAGTCCTCCATCGCCTCGCGCACCTTGGCGGTGTCCACGAACTGCTCGAAGCGCACGATGAGCCCGCCGCGGACGGTGAAGTGGTGGGCGACGCGGACGTCGATGTCCTTGCCCGTGGCCTTGTTGGTCGCCGTGTAGCGGGCCAGGACGACGACGTTCTCGCCGTCGACGACGTAGGTGTCGTCATGGGCCGCCCAGCCGTCCCACTCCTCGGCCAGCCGTTCCATGACGGCGGACGTGACGCCCTCGGGGGTGCGGTAGGTACCGGCCAGCGGGAAGCCCGCCATCTCGGTCCACTCCACGTCGGGGGCCAGCGTGGCGCGCAGGGCTTCGAGATCGCCGTCGGCGGAGGCGATGTACTGGCGCCGTACCACGTCGGCGGGGGCAGGGGAGGTCGCGAAGTCGGAAGGTCCGGTCATGGCGGGGTCCTTTCGGGTCGAGTGCGGGCGGGAACGTGCGGAGCGGCGGTCCCGGTCCGGTGCCGATGTGTCGGGTCCACCGGCACCGGACTGCGGGAGGGGCCGGTCAGCCCCAGGACATTTCGCCCTTGACGACCTTCGCGCCGAGCTGGGCCGCGATGAGCATCCCCGAATCCGGGTACAGGGCGACCATCGCGTCGGTCAGCTCCGCGCCGCTGTCGGCCTTGTCGAGTTCGGCCTCGAAGGCGGTGAGGTAGTCGCGGGTGTAGGCGATCGGGCTCGCGTCGAGGGCGTCGGTCGGCAGCCGGTGGCCCGGGACGGCGAAGGCGGGCGCCAGCGCCGCCATCTCGTCGAGCACCTCGATCCACGCGGCGCGCTCCTCGGGGGCGGCGGTGTCGGCGACCCAGACGTGCTCGTTCTGGAAGAGCAGCACACCGCCGACGATGGCCCGCTGGTCGGCCTGCCACAGGTAGTGGCGGTCGGCCAGCGCCGGGTGGCCGCCCTTGAGCTGGAACACGTGTCCCTCGAGGGTGATGTCGCCGGTCAGCTCGGCCATCTCGACCAGGCGGGTCGGGCGGTTGGCCCCCACGGCCTCCCACGCCTTGAGCTTTCCTTCATAGGACTTCCCGATGTGCTCGATCACCGGCGGCGTGGCGACGATCTCGGCCTCGGGGAAGGCGTCGGCGACCACCTCGGCGCCCCAGTAGAAGTCGGGGTCGCCGTGGCTGATGACGACCGTGGTCAGCTCCTTGCCGGAGTCGAGGACCTCGGCGGCCAGCCGGTGGCCGTCGGCGCGGGTGAACCCGGCGTCGATGAGGACCGCCTGCTCCTCGCCGGTGATCAGGGTGGCGGTCTTGTTCTTGGAACCGGCGGGGAAGTTCAGGTCGAAGACCTGGTAGTCGAGCGTGCTCATGGCGTGGCCTTTCATGTGGAGATGCGGCCCGTACGGAGGTACGGCGCGGGGGTCGGGCAGGGCGTCGGATGAGAACGCCGCAGGTCGGGCGTCAGGACGTAGGGGCAAAGGTAGCCAGGCGCCGGTCGATTTCGTCGGCACCGGCGTGGCCGACGGCGAGTCGTGTCGCGCGGCCGCCGTCGAGGGCCAGCAGGGTGGGGTAGGCGTCGACCCCCAGTGCGGCCGACCGCGAGAAGTCCGCCTCGGCTTCGGCCGCCGACTCCGGTGCGGAGAAGGCGTCGGCGACGGTGTCCGGATCCAGGCCGTTCGCCTCGGCGACCGTGCGGTAGGTCGCCGGGTCGGACAGGCTCAGGCCGTCGACGTAGAACGCGTGCTGCAGGGCGGCGGCCAGTTCCACGGCGCGGTCGGGCGCGATCCGCCTCAGCGCCGCCACGCCCCGGGCGGCGGCCTCGGAGTCCATGACGAACGAGCCGTCCGCGATGAGCCGCGCGTATCCGGCGCCGAACGCCGCCCCGGTCAGTTCGGTGATCTTGGCGTTGGCGCCCTGGACGTACCCGAACTCCCTGATCGGCACGCGGCGCGCGCCGGTGAACAGGCCCCCGGAGACCACGTCGACCTCCAGGTCCCGGTGGCGCCGAACGACCTCGGCCAGGGTGGGCGCGAAGCCGTACGACCATCCGCAGTAGGCGTCGAAGACGTAGACGAGCTTCATGGGGTGTGAGCCTCCCGGTGACGGGATCCGCGTCCCGCGGATCATTGCCTGACGGAACAGTATCTTCCTAGACAGATATTCCCGCAAGACGCATCGAATCCCGGATCCCGCCCCGACGCCCGCCGTCCACCGGTCGGCGCCCTGGTCTTCGCCGCCTGCTCGGCCGCGGTGATGCGCGTCTCCCGAGCCGATGGCCCCCTTCCCGCCGACTCCCCGCGCGCATGCGCCGCCGCCCCTCACGGGGGGCGGGAGCCCTGCCAGGGGCACCCGTCACTGCGGGCGGGTACGGCCTGGACCGGACCCCCGCCCGGTGTCCCCATGGGGGAGCAGGGAGACCAGGAGGTTGATGAAGTCGGACACCGCAGGTCCCCTGCGGCCGCCGATCATCGTCTGGATCTGGGCACGGCGCCGGTCGAAGACGGGGTGGGCCAGAGGGATGTGGACCAGGCCCCCGTCCGGGTCGCCGTCCATGCCCAGGCCACTGACCAGGGCCGCTCCTCCGCCGGAGCGGACGAACGCGTAGACCGGGGCCAACCGGTCGCACTCGAGGGCGACGGTGGCCTCCACCCCTTCGATGCGGGCGGCGATGTCGAACAGCTCGCGCTGGCTGGCGCCCTCGGCCGACAGGGCGAGCGGGTGGTCGCACAGCTCGGCGAAGCCGACCCGGTCCCGGTCGGCCAAGGGGTGGTCCCCCCGCACCGCGACGAAGGTGGGCACCACGGCGGAGTGGTCGACGGACACGTCCTCCTGCCCTCCGATGGCGAAGGTGGCGGCCACGTCGGCGTCCCCTTCGGCCACGCGGCGGGTCGCCTCCTCACGGCCGACGACGTCGAGGCGGAAGGTGATCGCGGGGTGGATCAGCCGCAGCCGGGACATCGCCTGGGGCACCACGGAATGCGCGAAGCCTTCGGTGCAGGCCACGACGATCCTGCGGAACCCGGCGGGGTCCAGGGTGCGCATCTCGGCCAGCAGCGCCGAGGCGTCCAGCTCGCTGCGGTGGACGTGGGCCAGCAGCCGGCGGCCGGCCTCGGTGAGCGTCATCCCCCGGGGATGCCGGTCGAACAGCGGGCGTCCGATCTCCGACTCCAGCTTGGCGATCTGCCGGCTGATGGAGGAGGGCGTGATGTGGCGGTTGTCCGCCGCCACGGCGATCGAGCCGGTCTGGGCGACCTCACGGAAGTAACGCAGGGCGGCGGGGACGAGGGGCACAGTGAACCACCGGCATCGTTGCGTCGATTGCAAGGCAGGCACCGAAAATCGGCATTGGCCACAACTGTACGCCCACGGTTAATCTCCTGGCACACCGGCAGTGCTATCAGGGGCAACACATATGGACCGCACCACCGCCACCGCCGCGGCCAGGGACTACCTCGACTCCGGGGCGTTCTTCGCCGAGCTCTCGGAACTCGTCGCCTACCCCACGGAGAGCCGACGCCCCGAAGGGAGCGTTGCGCTGAAGGCATACCTGCGCGATGCGCTGGGGCCGATCCTCGAGGAGCTGGGGTGCACCGTCACCCTCGCCGCCAACCCCGCCGACGCCGGCGGCCCGTTCCTCATCGCCACCCGCGTCGAGGACGAGGAACGCCCCACCGTCGTGTGCTACGGGCACGCCGACGTCGTCGACGGCCAGGCGGGCCAGTGGGGCGACGGCCGCGACCCGTGGACCCTCACCGCCGTCGGGGACCGCTGGTACGGCCGGGGCACGGCCGACAACAAAGGCCAGCATCTGATCAACCTCGCCGCGCTCCGGGCGGTTCTGGCCGTACGGGGGCGCCTGGGGTTCAACCTCACGATGCTGTTCGAAACCGGCGAAGAGATCGGCTCGCCGGGGCTGGACGCATTCGTCCGCGCCCACCGGGACGAACTCCGAGCCGACGTGCTGATCGCCTCGGACGGCCCCCGGCTCACCGCCTCGACCCCCACCCTGTTCCTCGGCGCGCGCGGCGGGGCCACCATCGAGCTCGACGCGGACCTCCGTCCCGCCGACCACCATTCGGGAAACTGGGGCGGGCTGCTGCGCAATGCCGCCACCACCCTCACCGGCGCCATCGGCACACTGGTCGACGGGCACGGCGGCATCACCTGCCCCGCGCTGCTCCCCGAGCGCCTGCCGGACCCGGTCCGCACCGCACTGTCCCGGGTCCACCTCACCACGTCTCCGGACGGGGGCGCGATCGACACCGACTGGGCCGACCCTGCGCTCACCCCGGCCGAACGGCTGTACGGGTGGAACACGGTGGAGGTCATCGCGCTCGACGCCGGGGACGTCGACGCCCCGGTCAACGCGATCCCCGGCCGCGCCCGCGCCGTGCTCCAACTACGGTTCGTGGTCGGCACCGACCTCGACGGAATGGCCCGGTCCCTGCGGGCCCACCTCGATGCCCAGGGCTACCCCATGGTCGGCGTGCGCATCCCCCAGGCGTTCCCCGCCAGCCGCACCGACCTCGACCACCCATGGGTGCACTGGGCGGCCGCCTCATTGGAACGCAGTGTCGGCGGGCCGGTGACCGTCCTGCCGAACATCGGCGGCTCCCTGCCCAACCACGTGTTCACCGACCTCCTCCAGGTGCCCACGATCTGGATGCCGCACTCCTACCCCGGCTGCCGGCAGCACGCCCCCGACGAACACCTGCTGGTGACCGTGGCCCGCCAGGGCCTGGAGATGGCCGCGGGACTGTTCCATGACCTGGGGGCGGCGGGCGAAGGGGAGGCACCGCCCCCGCCGGTGTCCACCGCGACGACGCCGAGGAGCGTCGGCTCTCCCAGTACACGCGTCCCACGCTGACCCCCCGTCCCCGTCCTTGGGAGAACCATGTCGTCCGCCGCTTCCACGCCCTCGCCCCCGTCGCCGGACGCCGCCGCCCCGGCGCCCACCACGCGGCCCGTCCGCGTGATCGCGGCGGCCACCATCGGCAACGCCCTGGAATGGTTCGACATCGCGATCTATGCGATGCTCGCCATCTACATCGGCCGCGTCTTCTTCCCCGAATCCGCCCCCAGCGTCCAGCTCGTGCAGGCCTTCGGCGTGTTCGGCGTCACCTACCTGATCCGTCCCCTGGGCGGGCTGCTGCTGGGCTCCTACGCCGACCGCCGGGGGCGTAAGAAGGCCCTCGTCCTCAGTATCCGGCTGATGGTCATCGGGACCGGCATGATCGTCGTCATGCCCGGCTACGCCACCATCGGCCTGTTCGCGCCGCTGGGCATCGTGGCGGCGCGCCTCATCCAGGGGTTCGCGGCCGGCGGCGAGTTCGGCGCGGCCACATCGCTGCTCGTCGAGCAGAACGGCCGACGGCGCGGCTTCCTCGGCAGCTTTCAGTTCGCCAGCCAGGGGTTGGCGACGCTCCTCGCGGCGGGGTTCGCCGCCGGGCTGACCGCGCTGCTGTCCGACGCGGACATGACGGCGTGGGGCTGGCGCATCCCCTTCGCCTTCGGCCTGCTCGTGGGGCCGGTCGGCTACTACATCCGCCGCCATGTCGACGACTCCCCGGCGATGGCCGACTCCGACGACGGCGCAAAGCGAGTGTCCGCCCAGCTCGGTGGGCTGTTCCGGTACCAGTGGGGCGGGCTGCTGATCGCGGGCGGCGTGCTGGTGGTGTCCACCACGCTGAACTTCATCCTGCAGTACCTGCCGACGTTCGGCATCAGCGAGCTGGGGCTCTCCCCCTCCTTCTCGTTCCTGTCCTTGGTGATCACCGGGGCGATCCTCACCTTCGTCACGCCGCTCGTCGGCCAGGCCGGCGACATGGTCGGCCGCGTCAGGATCATGCTCCCCGCCGCCCTGCTGATCGGCGTCTCGGTCGTCCCGCTGTTCCTGTGGCTGACCGCGGCCCGCACCTTCGGCGTGCTGGTGGTCGTCATGGTCGTCCTGGGCCTGCTGAAGGCGCTGTACTACGGGGCACTGCCCTCGGTGATGGCCGACGCCTTCCCGGTCCGTTCGCGTGCCACCGGCCTGTCCTTCAGCTACAACACCACCGTGATGGCCTTCGGGGGGTTCACCCCGACGATCGCGGCCGCACTCGTGGCCACCACGGGGCGGCAGGAGTCACCCGGCTACTACCTGCTGGCCGTCTCGTTCGTCAGCGTCGCCGCCCTACTCGCGGCAGTACGGTGGCGCGGAATCCGCTGACCCGGTGATCGCCGCCGCGCGATCACCGGTGTCCACCGCCATCGCCTGTCTTGCCCGGATGGGCTTTGGACACATCCCCCAGAGTGTCGCCGATGGCAACGATCTGATCCGGATCCACCACTGTGCCCAGCCCTTGTCCGGTGCGTCGGAACAGTTTCGGACCGGTCTCTCCAAGAGTCGCTCCGGGGCGGGCCTTGCGTGCTCCTGAACTGCGTGCTTCTTTGAGAGTACTGCCGTGGCTCGGAGGCGTCGAAGCGGTAGGGGTGGGGTGGTCGCGTGGAGGATGTCGTCGGTGAGCAGCCTGTCGGTGTTTCCGTTCACGATGAACTGGTCGTCGCGGAATATGTGAGTATTCGTTCGGAGATAATCAAGCTCATCGAACTGCAGTCGCAGATCGTTTCACTGGTCGTGGTGAGTGTGGGCGCGGTGCTCGGAGTAGCCGCCCAGACGAGTAGTTCCGGCCTGGCCTTCGTCTACCCGGTGCTGGCTCTGATCCTCGGCACCACCTGGCTCAATCACGCGCATTCCGTCAGCCGATGCGCCCTGTATCTTGCGCAGAACGTCGAACTGCACCGTGGGAACGGGGCCCTGGGATGGGAGGGGTTCGTCCAGCGAAACCCACTCCGGTTTGGCATGCTCGGGTACTGGGGTGTCCGTTCGATCTTCATGGGCAGCTCGCTGGTGGCATTAGCCGTCGGCTGGTCCCTGATTGAAAAAGACACCCTTCTGATCATCGCCGGTGTGATCTCTTCCGCCATCAGCTTGGGCACTGTCGTGTTGTTCATGCTGTGGCGCGAGCCCTCCCCACGCAAACTTCTGGTCGCAGCGCAGGCAAGGAAGGCCTATCCCACTGAATGATTGGTTACTACGGACACCACCTCGGGGTCGGTCATGTCCGTCGGGCCGCCGTGATCGCCGCCGAGGCCGAGACGCCGGTCGTCGGCTTTTCCACCGAGTCAGCACCGGTGGGGTGGACCGATCGATGGGTTCGGCTGCCCGACGATGCCGACGTCGTCGAGCCCGCGACGCGTGATGTCACCGCTGGCGGCACTCTGCACTGGGTTCCCCGGGGCCATGCGGGACTCCGAGGGCGGATGGAACTCATCGGCAGGGAGCTCGCCAAAGGCGAGATTCGAGTCATGGTCGTCGATGTCTCGGTTGAGGTGTCGGTTTTTGCGCGCCTGTATGGAATTCCTGTAGTCATCATGGCCCAGCCCGGGGAGCGCGACGACCGGCCCCACCGACTCGCTTATGATCTCGCCGATCGGTTGCTGGCTCCGTGGCCCGATATAATGCCTTTGCAGGGGCCTCAGCGGTGGATGGACAAGACCGTCTACTTGGGGGCCTTCTCGCGATTCGATGGTCGGTCCCCGACCACACCCGGACCGGGCCGCCGCGTCCTCGCCTTGTGGGGGTCAGGTGGATTGGACATCAGTGCCGAGCACATTAGTGACGCAGCGGCGGCCACCACCGAATGGCATTGGGAAGTGTTCGGACCTCCTCTCCCCGGTGCTGTGGATCGGCCCAACCTGACGTGGCGTGGCTGGGTGGACGATATCTGGCCCAGTCTGTGCGCAGCGGACGTTGTCGTCACCCACGCGGGCCTGAACGCGCTCGCCGACGTCGCCGCGGCACGGCGACCTGCCGTGGTCATCCCGCAAGCCCGGCCGTACGGCGAGCAACGCGCTACCGCCGCCATGCTCGACGGGAACGGGATCGCCGTGGTCGCCACACGCTGGCCCGATCCAGAACAATGGCCGGAGTTGCTTCGCCGGGCGAAAGTGCACGGTGGCACCGAGTGGAGCCGATGGTCGTCAGGTGACGGCGCCGCGCGGGCGGCGGCGGTACTCGACGATCTGGCGACAAGAACCTTCGCATACTGACACGCGCTCGATCGGACACCCGTGGCAATGTTGTCCCAACCGGGCCGCGCGGGCGACCTTGGGGCCCAGTCCTCTCCGACGGCCAGGTGGGACGGGGGCGACACCCGAACCACCGGATGCCGGGGATGGGGGAGGTCTATGAGCATGTGACCCCGCCGATGGAGAAGAAGGTCCGCGAGGTCATGGAGGAGCGCTGGCGTCAGAGCCTTCAGGCGCTGCGTCCGGGGGAGTGCGAGCGGTTCGTGGAGACGGTTCCACGGGGCGGTGGGTACTACCGTGTCCGGGGAGGGGAGTAGGGCCCGGTGGTGCTGTCAGAGGAAGACCGTCTCCTCTATGGCTCCGCCAACGAGGCCCAACGACCGCAGGCCGGGGCCGTTGAACGGCCCCGGCCTGCGGGAATGCGTGTGGGCGATACAGGATTCGAACCTGTGACCTCTACCGTGTCAAGGTAGTTCAGCGTTTCCGGCGACCTGCACCGATGTGCGGAGCCGCAGGTCAGAGGCCATCGTTGGGAACCGTTCAGCGCCGTTGAGACCCGTTGGGGAGAGTTCTCGTCTCCATTTCGTCTCCATGAGGAGGCCGTGGAGATCCCGTCTCCATCAGCCTCCGGGCGCCGCGGGGCACGGTAGTGCTCGCCCGCTGACGGCTCCCGCGCACGGTCGATGACCTGCAAGGGAGAACGAGTCCTCATGTCCAGCCCCGTGTGGTCGCGCTGGATCACGATCGCCGCGGTGAAGATGCTGGCGGGCATCGCGGCGGTGGTGTCCTACTCCCACATGTTCGAACTGGCCCAGCGCCACGGCGAGCCGGAGTGGAGGGCGGCGCTGTTCCCGCTGTCGGTGGACGGCATGATCATCGCGTCCTCGATGACTTTGTTGGCCGACGCGAGACGCGGCCGCCGCGGGGGAGTGCTCCCGTGGACGCTGCTCATCCTCGGCAGCCTGGCCTCCTTGGCGGCGAACGTGGCGGTGGCCGAGCCGACGGTGTGGTCGGCGGTGATCCACGCCTGGCCGTCCTTCGCGTTGGCGGGCGCGTTCGAGCTGCTGATGCGAGAACTCCGGCGTGAGCAAGGCGCGCGCTCAGCTCACGCAGTCGATGAGCCCAACAGCCCCGCGACCCCGGCCACCTCGCCAGCGGCAGCCGCCGAGGCCCTAGCCACCGTGGCCCAGGGCGACCAGGCAGAACTGTCCAACGCTGATCGCCCCCGCCTACACGTGGTCGAGGCTGTGGACCGCGCCGCCGAACTGCCCTGTGCCACTACCGTCCCCCGGCTACAGGTGGAGGCATGGCAGTGGGCCCAGGAGAACCGAGGAGAGGACGGCTCCCTTCCCACCGGCAGGGAGATTGCTCTCCGCTTCAATCGCAAGGCACGTTGGGGGCGTCTAGTCAAACAGTGGGGGCAGCAGGGGCATTTCGAAATGGAAGTGGCTTGACATAGTGAGTTCTTCTCCCCGGGTGCCTTTGACGAGAGGTCCGAGTCGTCAGCTGGCTAGAAGGTGCCTTGCTCGGCGTCAGGAAGCGAAGGCGGCCTTCAACGAAGGCACGTTCGTCCGGCCGTGTGGCGACGGAGGAGCTATGGAAGGAGTCGGTCACCTCGGCAGGGGCGCGTGATGCGGGGAGGAGATACCGAACAGGCGTGCGAAGCCGCTAGATCTAGTGTCCTGAGTCGTTAATTCGTGTGCAGTAGGCAGCGAGGGTTTCGATGAT
>NZ_JAQFWP010000043.1 GCF_027706745.1 Nocardiopsis suaedae
AACCCGCGACCCTCACCTTGGCAAGGTGATGCTCTACCAGCTGAGCCACGTCCGCATCGGAGGGAGTCGGTCCGGGCCGGTGTCCCGGCCGGTTCGCCTCGCTGCGATGCCTTGAACTCTAGCGGATATCGGCGCCAGCGCGAAATCGGAATCGGGGAGTGGGGCGTGTGGGCCGGGCCTCGTCCGGGGCGGGCGCGCTCGCGCAGGCGCGAGCGCGCCATGGAGTGGAGCCGTCCCGGACGCCGCGCGCCGCCACCCCGGTGCCGTCAGTGCTCCGCGCGCGCGGGCGTGCCCGGCATGTCCGGGCGCGGCGGGGCCGACAGGTACTGGCCCACCCGCTCGATCACCTTGTTCATCTCGTAGGCGATCAGCCCCACGTCGCTGTCGGTGTCGGACAGCAGCGCCATGCAGGCGCCCTCCCCGGCGGCGGCGACGAACAGGAAGGCCCCGTCCATCTCGATGATGCTCTGCCGGATCTCCCCCGCCTGGAACTGCCGCGCCGCCCCTCCGGCGAGGCTGTGCAGTCCGGACGCGATGGCGGACAGATGCTCGGCGGCGGAACGGTCCAGCCCGCTCGACGCCGCCATCAGCAGGCCGTCGGTGGACAGGACGATGGCGTGCCGTGTTCCTTGCGCGCGGGTGAGCAGGTCGTCCAGCAGCCAGCTCAGTTCGCCAGGGGCGGTGCTCCGTGTCGTCATAACTCTCAAGCTCTGTCGTGGGGTGGGTTCGTGGGCCGTCCGTCCCGGCCCACCGGGGGACGCCCGTGGGTGGGGGATCCCCATAAGCGTTGCCCAGATGATAGCCATTCGTAACCCGTCGGGCCGGTTTCCGTCGCCATGTCGGAGTGGTGCCCGGTGCCGCGGGAGACGGCGGAGACACCGGTTGGCCAGCGGTCACGCTACTGACCGGTGTGCTGTGTGCCGAGGGCCCGGCCAATCCCGGACACAGGGCTTGCGTCCGCCGCGCGGGCGGTCGTAGCCGGGCCGGAGGGGCCGCCGGGGCGGCACGCCGGGCGGGGCGCCGGAACCGGGGGCCGCCGATCCCGAGCGCTCCGGGGCGGCGCGTGGCAGGATCGGCCGCACAGCACATGTCGACATCGGGGGTGGATGCCATGCGGGTGTGGATCGCGGGCGCGGGCTTCGGCCGGGGCGAGGTCCTCGCCGAAGAGGAGGCAAGGATCCCCGCGCTGGACCACGGGATCACCGTGGGGGACGGGGTCTTCGAGACCGTCAAGGGGGTGGCGGGCCGCCCGTTCGCGCTCTCGCGGCACCTGCGCCGGCTGGCGCGGTCGGCGGCCGGACTCGGGCTGCCCGAACCCGACCTGGAGCTGATCGCCGAGGGGGTCCGCCGCGCGGTCGGGGCCAACGCGGACACCGACCCCTCGCGGATCCGCATCACCATGACCGGCGGCCCGGCGCCGCTCGGCTCGGAGCGGGGCGCCGGCGAGCCGACCTACATCGTCGGCGTCGGCCCGTTCCCGCCGATCCCGCCGTCGGTCCCGGTGCAGACGGTGCCCTGGTCCCGCAACGAGAAGGGCGCCCTGGCGGGCCTGAAGACGACCTCCTACGCCGACAACGTGCTGGCGCTGAAGTACGCCCACGAGCGCGGCGCCAGTGAGGCGGTCTTCGCGAACACCCGGGGGAACCTGTGCGAGGGCACCGGCAGCAACATGTTCGTGGTGCTGGACGGGCGCCTGGTGACGCCGCCGCTGTCGGCGGGCCCGCTGGCGGGCATCACCCGGGAGCTGGTGCTGGAGTGGGCCGGGGGAGAGGAGGCCGACGTCCCCATGGCCGACCTGGACCGGGTCTCCGAGGCGTTCCTGACCTCCACCGGGCGCGACGTGCAGGCGATCAGCGCCATCGACGGGCGGGACCTGCCCGCCGCGCCGGGGCCGGTCACCCGCAAGGCCGTGGACGTCTTCGCCGACCGCTCCGCCGCGGACATGGACCCCTGACCGGAGGGGGAGCACACGCGAGTGCCGCGGGCCGTGGGCCCGCGGCACTCGTCCGTATTTCGGGGGAAACGTTCGCCCCGTGATGCGTTTGTCATGCAATGCCGTGGGTAAACCACCCGCGGCATGTGCGTCTCCGGCGCGTCCGGGCGCGCCCGCACTGGCCCGGAACCGCTCCCGTAGGCACCGGGGCGGCGGGCGCGGGCCGGACGTCAGGAGGAGAGGTGGCGGTCGATCTCGGCGTCGAGGTCGATGTGGCCGCCCTCTTCCCCGGCCGGGACGATCTCGTAGGTGCGGTGGAGGAACTCGGCGAGGGGGGCCACCGCGGCGTCGAACTGCGCCTGGCCGAAGGGCGAGGAGAGCGCGATGTTGACGGTCCGCTCGTCGCCGCCCTTGGAGGGCCACACCTGGACGTCGCCCTCGCCGACGGGGCGCACGATGCCGACCGTCAGCAGCTCGCGGGCGAAGATCCACTCGACCGGCTCGTCCTCGCCGGTGTGGAAGGCCACCTTGATCGCGTAGGGGTCGTCGGCGGTGTAGTCCAGCCGTGCGACCAGGGGGACCGAGGTGCGGTCGGGGACCACGAGCCGCAGGCCCAGCTCGGCGCTGGCGGTGGTGCCGCTACTGTTCATGTTCGCCAAACCTTTTCTCGTCCGGCCCCGCGGGGTGCGGGTCCGTAGTGCCGTCTCACCCGCTCCAACGCGGCCGTCCGCGATGTATGACGCGTAACCGCGGGACTTTTTGCCATCGGATCGCCAAGAGATGCCCAAGCCGAGCCTCACCGATCCTCCGTCACTGTAATGAGCTGCGGAAACCAGGAATTTCCGGATGATCTGTGTGCCGCGTCACGTACGGGGACGTCTCGGGTGGACCCCGTCGCCACCGGCCGTTCACATCCCCTTTACCGAAGGGGTTTCACGTTTTGCGCGCCCTTGGAGCGGCCGGGCGGCACCGGTGATGAGACCTCGATCACACCCCGGGTCGCTCTCCTGGAGTGCTCGGGTTGCACGAGCACCCCGTCGGATGCGCTAGAGTTTTCATTGTTCGCCCCGCCGGACAGGCGGGGAGACACCCGGGGCGATTAGCTCAGTTGGCTAGAGCGCGTCGTTCACACCGACGAGGTCACTGGTTCGAGTCCAGTATCGCCCACCTCGGATCAAGGTCGGCTCCGTTCCCGCGGAGTCGGCCTTTTTCTTTGGGGTTTCGGCCTGCCCGCCGAACCCTGTGCCGCCGGGACCGCCCCCCGGCCGGCCTCCGCCGGGCCCCGGGACGGCCGCCGCGCGCGGGTCCGCCGACGGTTCCTTCTGCACGTTCGGACCAGCTCTGGAGCCGAACGGTTCGGCTCCTACCCGGGTGAGGTGCACAACACGCCTCCTGGGAAGCCAGAGGCGCTCCTCGGGTCTTTGAGGGCGGTCGCCCCCCGGAAACATGCGGCCCGAATCCCCGAGCGCCGCTCCTGGGTGCTCTCAGCCCTCTGCGGGCGCCCGCGGGGTGCTTCGGGGGAGGAGCCCCGAAGCACCCGTCGGCCGTCCGGGCGGGCGCGGGCGGCTTCGAGGGAAAACGGCTCACTTGCGCCGCGCGGCGCGCTTCTCCCGCCGCTTGCGGTCCGCCTCCAGCGCGGCCTCCTTGGCGCGGCGCGCCCACATGCGCGCGCGGTGCAGCAGCCCCCGCGCCCACGCGTATTCGGTGGCGAGGATCGCCAAGCCCAGAACGATGCCCGCGGCCCCCGGCCCCGGCGTCACGCACATGATGATCCCGGCGGCGAGCACGGTCCCACCGACGATCGTCACCAGGGTGCGCCAGGTCACATGGAGGACGGGGTGGGCGTGCATCCGCATCCGCCACACGCGCATTCGTGCCCTGAGGCGGCGCCAATGGCGCGTCCGCGCGGGCGAGGGGCGCGATCCCGACGGATCCGGCTGGTCTTCGAGGCCGGTCAGTGGGGTCTTGGGCATGCGCAGAGGATATCGGCCTGATCAAGCCCGAGTATCGGGCCGTGACCTCGAACCGGAGGATGACCGGGGCGGACGCCGCCACGAATCGGCGTGTCTGGGCCCCCGGGCCGCCCCGAGGCGCCCCGGAGCCCTCACGCCGACGGCGCCTCCTCGCCCGCGTCGTGCCCGAACACCCAGTCGGCGTTGTCCATCTCGACATCGGCCGACAGGCCGGGCGGCCCATCGGGCGCGCCGTCCTCCCACGCCAGCAGCTCCATGGCGCTGCGCCCCAGGGCGTGGATGCGGTCCGTGCGCGCGCGGCGCAGCGCCGCGTACCGGGACAGCGCCGGCCCCGCCGTCAGCGCCGTGGCCCCGCGCAGGCAGCGCGCCAGCACCACCGCGTCCTCCACCGCCTGGTTGGCGCCCTGCGCGAAGTAGGGGAGCATCGGGTGCGCCGCGTCGCCCACCAGGCCCACCCGCCCGCTGGTCCACGCCGGGACCGGGTCCCGGTCCTGCAGCACCCACTCGCCGACCCACCGGGCGGCGGCGACGGTCTCCCGGACCTCCGGGGTCCACCCCGAGAAGGCCCGGTCGAGCACCTCCACGCGCCCGCCCGCCGTCCACGGCACCGGCCCCGGCCCGTGCGCGGGCACCATCGCGATGAAGCTGACCTCCCGCCCTCCGGACACCGGGTACCGGGAGAAGTACCGGTCCGGCCCGATCCACACCCGCACCGCCGGGTCGGCCACCGCCCCGGGCGCCGCCGAGGCGGGCACCAGGCCCCGGTAGACGGTCTGCCTCGACGGCCGCCGGTGCTCGGGCCGCAGCAGCGCCCGCACCGACGAGTGCGCCCCGTCCGCGCCGACCGCCACGTCCCCGTGCACCTGCCGCCCGTCGGCGCAGTGCAGCGCCACCTCGTCGCTGTTCTCCAGGATGTCGGTGACGTAGTGCTCGGTGTGCACCGTCCCCTCGGGGACCGCCTCCAGCAACAGGGCGTGCAGGTCGGAGCGGAGCAGCGTGTAGAAGGGCGCGCCGTAGCGCTTCTCCGCCTCCTCGCCCAGCGGTGTGGAGTGCAGCAGCCGCCCGTCGGCGCCCTCCAGCACCTCCCGCCGGGACGGGCGCACCGACACCTCGGCCAGCCGGTCGCCCAGGCCCAGCCGCAGCAGCAGCCGCGAGGCGTTGGGGGCCAGCTGCACCCCGGCGCCGACGGGCGCGAACCCGCGGGACTGCTCCAGCACCACGCAGCGCCGCCCCGAGCGGTGCAGCGCCAGCGCCAGCGCCAGCCCGGCGATGCCCGCCCCCACGATCACGATGCGCACTCCGCGCCCCCTTGTTCCTGCCGAGTGTCCGCCGGTGTCCGGTTTCCACCTCCGCGGGTTGCATACCCGTGCGGACGCTCGCGGTACCCCGCCGCGATCCGCGCGCGGCGGCCGGTCGGGGCCCGGCCAACCGATAGCATCGTGCGTGGGAGGCGGCGCGCGGCCCGTTCAGCGCTCTCTGCCCCTCCCCGCCACGAACACCGAGACAAGGAGCCACCGTGTCCGCCGTGCCAGAGCTGCGTATCACCCTCGCCGGAACCGAGCGTTCGGTGGCGGCGGGGACGACGGCCGGCCAGGCGTTGGAGGCGGACGGCCGGACCGTGATCGCCGCGCGCGTGGGCGGGGAGCTGCGCGACCTCGCCTGGGAGCTGTCCGAGGGCGACGCGGTGGAGCCCGTGGAGATCTCCTCCGAGGACGGCCGCTCCATCCTGCGCCACTCCGCCGCGCACGTGCTCGCCCAGGCCGTCCAGGAGCTGTTCCCCGAGGCCAAGCTGGGCATCGGCCCGCCCGTGGAGAACGGCTTCTACTACGACTTCGACGTCGCCGAGCCCTTCACCCCGAACGACCTCAAGCGTCTCGAGAAGAAGATGCAGGAGATCGTCAAGCAGGGCCAGCGCTTCGACCGCCGCGAGGTGACCGACGACGGGGCCCGCGAGGAGCTGGCGACCGAGCCCTACAAGATGGAGCTCATCGGCCTCAAGGGCGGCGCCGGCGCGGCCGGCGACGGGGCCTCGGTCGAGGTCGGCGAGGGCGGCCTGACCATCTACGACAACGTCCACCCCCGCACCGGCGAGCTGTGCTGGAAGGACCTGTGCCGGGGCCCGCACCTGCCGACCACCAAGGCGATCCCGGCCTTCAAGCTGATGCGCTCGGCCGCCGCCTACTGGCGCGGCAAGGAGACCAACCCGCAGCTCCAGCGCATCTACGGCACCGCCTGGGAGACCAAGGACGCCCTCAAGGCGTACCTGACCTTCCTGGAGGAGGCCGAGAAGCGCGACCACCGCAAGCTCGGCGCCGAGCTGGACCTGTTCTCCTTCCCCGATGAGATCGGTTCGGGCCTGGCGGTCTTCCACCCCAAGGGCGGGGTGATCCGCAAGGAGATGGAGGACTACTCGCGCAGGCGGCACGAGCAGGCGGGCTACGAGTTCGTCAACACCCCGCACGCCACCAAGGCCAGGCTGTTCGAGAAGTCGGGCCACCTGGACTGGTACGCCGACGGCATGTACCCGCCCATGCAGCTCGACGACGGGGTGGACTACTACCTCAAGCCGATGAACTGCCCGATGCACCACCTGATCTTCGACGCGCGCGGGCGCTCCTACCGGGAGCTGCCGATGCGCCTGTTCGAGTTCGGGACCGTCTACCGGTACGAGAAGTCGGGCGTGGTGCACGGCCTGACCCGGGCCCGCGGTTTCACCCAGGACGACGCGCACATCTACTGCAGCCGCGAGCAGATGGCCGGCGAGCTCGACTCGCTGCTGACCTTCGTGCTGGACCTGCTGCGCGACTACGGCCTGGACGACTTCTACCTGGAGCTTTCCACCAAGGACCCGGAGAAGTTCGTCGGCACCGACGAGGTGTGGGAGGAGTCCACCGAGGCCCTCCGCGCCGCCGCCGAGAAGCAGGGCCTGGAGCTGGTCCTGGACCCGGCGGGCGCCGCCTTCTACGGGCCGAAGATCTCGGTGCAGGCGCGCGACGCCATCGGCCGCACCTGGCAGATGTCCACCATCCAGGTCGACTTCAACATGCCCGAGCGCTTCGACCTGCAGTACACCGCGGCGGACGGCACCCGGCAGCAGCCGGTGGTCATCCACCGCGCGCTGTTCGGCTCGATCGAGCGGTTCTTCGCCGTGCTGCTGGAGCACTACGCCGGGGCGTTCCCGGCCTGGCTGGCCCCGGTGCAGGCGGTGGGCATCCCGATCGCCGACGAGCACGTGCCCTACCTGGAGCGGTTCGCCGAGCGGCTGCGCGGCGAGGGCGTCCGGTTCGACGTCGACTCCGGCGACGACCGGATGCAGAAGAAGATCCGCAACGCCCAGAAGCAGAAGGTCCCCTTCATGCTGCTGGCCGGCGACGAGGACATCGCCAAGGGCGCCGTCTCCTTCCGCTACCGGGACGGATCGCAGAAGAACGGGGTGCCGCTGGAGGAGGCGGCCGAGGAGATCCTGGCGGCCGTGCGCGAGCGGCGGTAGCGCCGCCGCCCGGCCCCGGCCCCGTGTCCCCCTCCGCTGCGCGGCGGGGGACACGGGCGTGTCGGGGTCCGCGGCGCGCAGGCCGTCGAAAGGTAGCTTGGTGCCCGTCCGACGCCGGTCGGGCAGGGACCGGAGACTGAGGCGATGCTACGAAGATCCACGGTCATCACCGTCGTCAAGCGGGTGGTCGCGGCGCTGCTGGCGGCCCAGGCGGCCGCGGTCCTCGGGCTGGTCGGCATCGACCTGTGGCGCAAGCGGGTGCGCCCGCGCCGGGCGCACTTCCCCCGGACCGCGCCCAAGGAGCTGCCGGTCGGCGAGACGCTGGTCACCACCTACACCTACGGCGAGGACCTGTTCTCCGACATGCTGGAGGCGATCCGGGGGGCGCGCACCCGGATCCTGTTCGAGTCCTACATCGTCAAGGGCGACCAGGTCGGGCGGCGCTTCAAGCGGGAGCTGATCGCCGCGGCCGAGCGGGGCGTGGAGGTCCACGTCGTCTACGACGGGTTCGCCAACCTCGTCGTGCCCCGCTCCTTCTTCCGCTTCCCGCCGTCGGTGCACGTGCTGCGGTTCCCGGTGGTGCACCCCGGGGTGCTGCTGCTGGACGTGCGCAAGCTCGGGCGCGACCACCGCAAGATCCTGTCGGTGGACGGCGAGGCCGGGTTCGTCGGCGGCTACAACGTGGGGGCGGCCTACGCCACCGAGTGGCGCGACACCCACCTGCGGATGGTGGGCCCGGCGGTGTGGGAGCTGGAGAACGCCTTCTGCGAATTCTGGAACCGGCACCGGCGGGCGGGCCAGCCGCGGCTGTCGGCGTTCGGCCAGGCGCAGTGGACCCCGGCGGTGCGCTCCCAGCGCAACCAGCCGGACCTGCTGGTCTACCCGATCCGGGGGATGTACCTGGACGCGATCGACCGGGCGCGCGAGCACGTCTACATCACCCAGGCCTACTTCCTGCCGGACCGGGAGATCCTGGACGCGCTGGCGGCGGCCGCCCGGCGCGGGGTGGACGTGCGGGTGCTGATCCCCGACGAGTCCAACCACGTGATCGCCGACTGGCTGTCCCGGGGGCTGTACGCGACGCTGCTGCGGGGCGGGGTGACGCTGTGGCGCTTCCAGGACGCCATGGTGCACGCCAAGACCGCGACCATCGACGGGCGGTGGTCCACCGTGGGCACCGCCAACGTGGACCGGCTGAGCCTGACCGGCAACCACGAGATCAACGTGGAGATCTTCGACGACGGGATGGCCCGCCACCTGGAGGAGATCTTCGCCAACGACATCGCCAACGCCGTTCCGCTGAGCGAGGCGGAGTGGAACCGCAGGCCCCTTCTGGCCAAGCTCACCGAGCGCATCATCGGGCCGCTGCGCCCGTTGTTCTGACCGGGGCCCCGCGGTGGTGGGGGCCCAACCGGTCCAGGGCCCACAGGACCCGGGCGCGGTGGGCGGCGGGCGAGCCCCAGGCACGGCGGAGGGCGTGCG
This sequence comes from Nocardiopsis suaedae, assembly GCF_027706745.1. Classification (GTDB taxonomy): domain Bacteria; phylum Actinomycetota; class Actinomycetes; order Streptosporangiales; family Streptosporangiaceae; genus Nocardiopsis_A; species Nocardiopsis_A suaedae. Next base: position 8,879 of record NZ_JAQFWP010000043.1, read on the forward strand.
CTTTGCGGATCCATAGGGAGAGCGGGAACTCGTCGGTGTAGCCGATCGCGCCGTGCATCTGCAGGGCGGCCCGCGCGGCGGTGTGCGCGGCGTCGCAGGCGGCGGCCTTGGCGGCGGAGACGTCCCGGGCGCGCAGGGCGGCGGTCGGGGGCGGCTCCCCGCCTTCCGGGGCTTCGGCGGCGAAGGCGGCCGCGGCCCCCAGGACCAGCGGACGGGCGAAGCGCAGGGCGGTCGCGGTGTCGGCCAACCGGTGGCGCACCGCCTGGAACCCGCCCACGGCCTGGCCGAACTGGTGCCGGGCCTTCACATGGCCGACGGTGGCCTCCAGGAGCCGCTCACCGACGCCGAGCGCTTGGGCGGCGCAGCACAGGAGGGCCAGGTCGAACGCGAGCGGGGGGTCACCCGGTGCGCCCGGCAGGGGAGCGGCGGCCCGCACCCGCCACGGCTTGCGGGCCGGATCGAGGGACTCCAAGGGCTCCACGGGCTCGGCGGCCTGCACGGAACCGCCCTCCAGTACGAGGACCGCCCCGGCCCAGTCGGCGTCCAAGGCGTGCGGCGCCCACGGCGGGACGGCCAGCGAGACCGCCAGGTCCCCGTCAGCGATCCGCGCCGCGGAACGTCCGCCGTCGGCACCGCTCTCGGTACCGCCGTCGACGCCGCCGTCGAGCAGGACCGCCGCGGCCGCCGTCTCGACCAGGGGGCCGGGGACGGCGTGCCGCCCGGCCTCGACCATGCCCAGGGCGAGCTCGACCGGCCGCAGGCCCACGCCGCCGTGCTCATCGGGCACGGCCAGGGCGAACAGGCCCGCCTCGGCGAGCCCGTTCCACAGCCGCCCGCCGGGGCCGCGGTCGCCGCGCGACCAGGCGCGTGCGGCCGCCCCCGGCACCCCGGCGCCGAGCAGGGCGTCCAGGGTGCCGGAGAACAGGCGCTGCTCGCGGGTGGGCGCGAAGTGCATCAGCGGTCACTCCTCCGGGGCCGGGGCAGGCCCAGCACGCGTTCGGCGACGATGTCGCGCTGGATCTCGTTGGTTCCGGCGTAGACGGGCCCGGCCAGGGAGAACACGTGGCCGCGCATCCACGGCCCGTCGAGTTCGGCCTCGGGGCCGAGCAGGTCGAGCGCGGTCTCGTGCAGGTCGGCGTCGAGCTCGGACCAGAAGAGCTTGTTCATGGCGGCCTCGCCCGCTCCCGGGGGCGCGCCGGCGCACGCGGCGGCGTAGGCGTGCAGGCGGTAGGCCTGGGCGCCGATCCACGCACGGGCGACCCGGTCGGCCGCCGCGCCGCCGGGAGCGCCGCCGCCCGCGTCGGTTCCTCCGGGCCCGCTCTCGCGGAGCAGCGCCGCCAGCCGGTGGGCGGAGGCCAGGAACCGGCCGGGGCCGCGCAGGCCGGTCCCGCGCTCCCCGGCGGCGGTGCCCATGGCGATCCGCCACCCGTCGCCGGGGGCGCCGATGACGTCGGCGTCGGGCACGAACACCCCGTCGAAGAACAGCTCGGCGAAGGCGGGGCGGCCGTCCAGGCGGCCGATGGGGCGGCGGGTGAGTCCGGGGGCGTCCAGGTCGAACACCAGGTACGTCAGGCCGCGGTGGCGCTCGGGGGAGGTGCGGAAGAGCCCGAATCCGCGGTCGGCGAAGGCGGCGCGCGAGCTCCACGTCTTCTGGCCGTGCAGGAGCCAGCCGGGGCCGTGCTGGGGGTCCTCGGCGCGTTCGGCGCGGGAGCGGATGGCGGCCAGGTCGCTCCCGGCCCCGGGTTCGGACCAGGCCTGCGCCCAGACGACCTCCCCGGAGGCCGTCGGGGGCAGCAGCCGCGCGCACTGCTCGGGGGTGCCGTGCGCCAGGAGCGTGGGGCCCAGCAGGCCGATGCCGTTCTGGGAGACGCGCTCCGGCGCTCCGGTGGCGTGGTACTCCTCGTCGAAGAGCAGCCCTTCGACCGGGCCGGCGTCGCGTCCGCCGTAGCGGGCCGGCCAGGTGACGGCCGACAGGTGGGCCCGTCCCAGGGTGCGCTCCCAGTCGCGGTGGGCACAGAAGCCCTCGGCGCCGTCCATGGGGGGCAGCGGGTCGGCGGGGGCGTTGCGGCGCAGCCAGTCGCGCACCTCGTCGCGGAAGGCGCGCTGGGCGGGGGTCAGGTCGAGGTCCATGCGGCCCCTTCCCGGTCGCTGGGGCCCCGGTCCGCCGGGGCCCGATCGCTGGGTGCTGTCCGCTCATTCTTTCTAACAATCGTTTGGTAGGGTATCACCCATGGTGAACCCCGAGCAGGGCCGCCCGGCGGCCCCCGGCCCTGGCCGCGGGCTGCTCCGGGGCCGCACGGCGCTGGTCACCGCCGCGGCCGGGACCGGCATCGGCGGGGCGGCCGCGCGGCGCCTGCTGGAGGAGGGGGCGCGTGTGGTGGTCAGCGACGCGCACGGGCGCCGCCTGGCCGGCTCCGAGCGCGCGCTGGCCGCCGAGTTCGGCGCCGCCCGGGTGGCCGCGGTGCGCTGCGACGTCACCGACGAGGAGCAGGTGCAGGCCGCCTTCGACGCCGCCGAGCGCAGGTTCGGCCCGCCGGACGTGGTGGTGAACAACGCCGGGCTGGGCGGGACGGCGCCGCTGGCCGAGATGGAGGACGCCGAGTGGTCCCGGGTGCTGGAGGTGACCCTCACCGGCACCATGCGCTGCACCCGGGCCGCGATGCGGCGGATGGTGCCGCGGGGGAGCGGGGCCGTGGTCAACAACGCCTCGGTGCTGGGGTGGCGGGCCCAGGCCGGACAGGCGCACTACGCCGCCGCGAAGGCCGGGGTGATGGCGCTGACCCGGTGCGCGGCGATGGAGGCGGCCCCGCACGGCGTGCGGATCAACGCGGTCGCGCCGAGCCTGGCCCTGCACGAGAACCTGGCGAAGTCGGCCCCGGCGGAGCTGCTGGAGGAGCTGGCCCGGCGCGAGGCGTTCGGCCGGGCGGCCGAGCCGTGGGAGGTGGCCAACGTGATCGTGTTCCTCGCCAGCGACTACGCGTCGTACATGACGGGGGAGGTGGTCCCGGTCTCCAACCAGCGCGCGTGAGACGCACTCGCCCTGGCAGCGCGGGTCGAACGAGAACACCTATCGGTGCACCCTTAAGCACGCCGACGGGCTGCTGCGGCAGTACTTCCCCAAAGGGGAGTTCGACTTCGACACCATCGACCAGGCCGGGTTGGACGAGGCGGCCGTCGAGCTGAACACCCGGCCCCGCCGGACACTGGGGTGGGACACCCCCGCCGAGCGCCTGGCCGAGCTGGTCGCCCCTGCCCCGACGCCCGACCCATAGCTGCGCTCACCACTTGACACCGCCCGCGGCGGTAGCGTCGATTCCCCCGAGGTCGGGCCGTGCCACCGGCCGACACCACCCACACGAAGGCGACGAACGATGAGCCCACGGCGCAGGGACGCCGAACGCACCGCTGCCGCGCGTGAGCGGCGGCGGGCCGAGATCCTGGAGACGGCGGCGGAGGTCTTCGCCCGGCAGGGGTACGCGGCCACCACCATCCGGCAGGTGGCCGACGCCGCCGGGATGCTGGCGGGCAGCCTCTACTACCACTTCGACTCCAAGGAGTCGATGGCCGACGAGATCCTCTCGGGCTTCCTGGACGACCTGTGGAACTCCTACGAGGCGATCCTCGCCGAGGACAAGGACGCCCGCACCACCCTGGAGCGCCTGGTCGAGGCCTCGTTCGCGTCGATCCACCGGCACCGCCCCGCCGTCGTGCTGTACCAGAACGAGTCCCGCCACCTGGCGCTCAACCCGCGCTTCGCCTACCTCGGCGCGTCCCAGACCCGGTTCCGGTCCATGTGGATGGACCTGCTCACCCGGGGCGCGGACGAGGGCGCGTTCCGCGCCGACCTGGACGCCTCCCTCGTCTACCGCTTCATCCGCGACACCGTGTGGGTCGCGGCCAACTGGTACGACCCGCACGGCCGCCTGCCCGCCTCCGGCATCGCCCAGCAGTACCTCGCCATGGTCCTGGAAGGCATCCAGGCGCCCGGCGAGTGACGCCCGCCCCTGCCACGCCCCCTTAAGGAGCGCACCATGCCCGAGGCCTACATCGTCGACGCGGTCCGCACACCGGTCGGGCGGGGGCGCGCGGGAGGCGCCCTGGCGGGGGTGCACCCGGCCGACCTGGGCGCCCGGGTGATCGGCGCCCTCATGGAGCGCTCGGGGGCCGACCCCGGGGCGGTCGGGGACGTGGTGTTCGGGTGCGTGGACGCGCTCGGGCCGCAGTCGGGGGACATCGCCCGCACGGCGTGGCTGGCGGCCGGGCTGCCCGAGCACGTGCCCGGGGTGACCGTGGACCGCCAGTGCGGGTCGGGTCAGCAGGCGGTGCACTTCGCGGCGCAGGCGGTGCTGGCGGGCACGTCGGACCTGGTGGTCGCGGGCGGGGTGCAGAGCATGTCGGCGGTGCCGATCGGCGCGGCCATGCGGGCCGGGGAGGCGCTCGCGCGCGCCGACGGGCGCGAGCCGGACGGGCCCGTGGCCGAGGGGCCCTTCAGCGGGTCGCGCGGCTGGCGGGACCGGTACGGGGACGCGCCGGTGTCCCAGTTCGCGGGGGCGGAGGCGATCGCCCGCGACTGGGGGCTGACCCGGCGGGCACTGGAGGACTACGCCGCCGAGTCGCACCGGCGTGCGGTGCGCGCGGCCGACGAAGGCCGGTTCGCGCGGGAGACGGTCCCGGTCGGCGGGGCGGCCGTGGACGAGGGCCCGCGCCGGGACACCTCGCCGGAGAGGATGGCGGAGCTGCCGGTTCTGGTGCCCGGCGGGCTGCACACCGCCGCGACGGCCTCCCAGGTGACCGACGGGGCGGCGGCGCTGCTCATCGCGGGCGAGCGCGGGCTGGAAGAGCACGGCCTAGAGCCCAGGGCGCGGATCCACCACATGTCGGTGCTGGGGGAGGACCCCGTCCGGATGCTGTCGGCGCCGATCCCGGCGACGGCGCGGGCGCTCGCCCGGTGCGGGATGTCCATCGGCGACATGGACGCGATCGAGGTGAATGAGGCCTTCGCGGCGGTGGTGCTGGCGTGGCTGAAGGAGACCGGCGCCGACCCGGAGCGGGTGAACCCCAACGGGGGAGCCATCGCGCTGGGCCACCCGCTGGGGGCGACGGGGGCGCGGCTGATGGTGACCCTGCTGCACGAGTTGGAGCGCGCCGGGGGCAGGTGGGGCCTGCAGACCATGTGCGAGGGCGGCGGCCAGGCGAACGTGACGGTGATCGAGAGGGTCAGGTGACGTTGACAGAAGTCGTTCGTGCCAGACGACCCTGACGATCACGATGTCCTTATGGTGATCGTCGACAAGGAGATAGAAGTAGCCGCGACCACCGAGGATGAGGAACTGCCTGAGTCCTCCGCTCCGCTCTTCCGGGCGTCCGACCATGTTGGCTCGTGGCCGAGGTCCGCCAGTTCGGCGGCTAGCCTCTCGATTTCGGCGATGACTCCGACAGGGAGCCCATTGCGCAGGTCTGCAGGCTCACAGGCGTGACCCCAGTCGTTCACAGACCTGCGTCCGTCTCAGCCTGGGCGAGGAGGGCCTGGATCTCTTTGATCGCTGCCCGTGAATCGGGGGAACCGCTGTCGACGATCGCCTCCAGTTCACGGAGCCGACTCTCCCGCTCGGGGAACCGGGTGATGGCGACGACGGTCGACCAGTGGTGCGTGAAGGCGCGGATCGGGGCCAAAGAGCCCGTGCTCTCGGCGTTGGTCGTGGCTTCGGCCAGGTGCGAGTGGAGCTCGGGCAACCGGGACGGAGCGATCTGCGCGACCGCCGCCCGGAGAGCGGCGACGTTCGGTGGCGGCTGCTCGATCAGCGCTCGGCCGGGTTCGTCAAAGAGCGGCTCGCCCACATCTCCTCCTCGCAGTGTCCATCAGGAACACACGGTCGAAGTCTGGCGCCGGTCACGGGCGTCGCGGGGAATCATTTCGGAAGCTCAGCAACGGCCCGCCTCGCCTCTTCGACGGTCCGGTGGACCAGCTCGCGGCAGCTCGGGAGGTCGGTGATCGCGCCGACCGTCTGGCCCGCCGACATCACCCCCGCCTCCGTCCGGCCCTCCACCATCGCGGCGCGCAGCATCATCGGAGTGTTGGCCGCCGACAGCGTCTGGGCGATCCCGGTTCCCTGGGAGCGGTGCATGGACCAGCCCTCGCGGAGCATCGACGCCCAGCCCGTCCCCGCCTGCGCGCGGAACGCGCGCGCGTTGCGCAGTGCGAGGAACAGGCGCCGCGCGGCCCCCGCGCGCTCCACGGCGTCGACGGCCGGGGTGTGCAGCACCCGGTGCGGGACGCCGTCCACCGCGCGCGTCACCACGGTCTCGTCGGCCTCCAGGTACGCCCGCTTCACCGCCTCAGGAACGGCACTGTCCGACGTCAGCAGGAACCGCGTCCCCATCCCGATCCCGCACGCTCCGAAGGCCAGAGCAGCCGCCAGCCCGCGCCCGTCGTGGAAGCCGCCCGCCGCCACCACCGGGATGTCCACGGCGTCCAGCACGCGCGGCAGCAGCACGGTCGTGGCCACCGCCCCTGTATGGCCGCCGCCCTCCGCACCCTGCACCATCACCGCGTCCGCACCCCACGCGGCCACCTTCTCCGCGTGGCGCGGCGCCCCCACGGTCGGCACGACGGCGACGTCGCCCCCCTTCAACAGGGCGATCAGGTCCCGGCGCGGCGCAAGGGCGAAGGAGGCCACCCGCACGCCCTCGGAGACCAGCAGCTCGGCGCGTTCCCGGGCGTCGGCGGCGTCCGAGCGCAGGTTCACCCCGAACGGCGCGTCCGTCCTGCGTTTCACGGAGCGGATGGCGGCGGCCGTGTCCGCCACCGACATGGTCGCCGAGGCGAGGATGCCCAGACCGCCGGCTTCGGCGACCGCCGCCACCAGTTTTGGCCCGGCCACCCACCCCATGCCGGTCTGCACGACCGGGTACCGGCACCCGGCCAGCCGGGTGAGCGCCGTGTCCATGGGGGCGGGAGGCGGGGCGGAGACGGATCCGGGCGTCATCCCGGGACCTCCTTGTCGCGCACCCCGCCCGGGTCGAGCACCTCCCGCAGCAGCCGCAGCTCCTCACCCGTGGGAACGCGGGTCTCGGCGACGGCCGCCGCACCGCCCTCGGGCAGGGCGAGGTCGAAGCCGGTGGCGTCGCGCACCTGCTGCACCGTGGACCCCGGGTGCGCCGACACCAACCGCAGGGTGCGGCCGGGGCCGCCGAAGTCCATCACCGCCAGGTCGGTCACCACCCGCCGCAGCTCGTGCGCGTCGGCGGCGGCGACGCCGCTGACCATGTCGACCTTCGGAGTGAACACGCGCCGGGAATGGCGGGGCACCCAATAGCTGACCGTGTTCCGCACCGTGTTGCCGGGGCACCCGCGGACGCCGAGCAGCTGCGCCGTCGGGCGCTCCCAGTCGCCGACGCAGGAGATGTTGGACCTGCCCTCGGCGTCCATCTGGGAGGCGCCCAGCATCACATGCCTGCGGCCGTGCAGCACCAGCCACAGGTGGTCGCGGAAGGGCAGCCAGCCTTCGGCCTCGCCGTCGGCGCCCAAGGGGACCGGCTCGCGGGTGAGCACGGCCGCGCCGTCGGTGGTGAGCAGGTCGGGGGAGAAGCTCGCGCGGGCCAGCCGCGCGCCCAGGACCGAGCACGGCGCCATGGCGGCGGCGAGCACCTCGCCGTCGCCGCGCCAGGCGTCGGCGCAGGCGGCCACGGCCACCTCGGCGCGGGTCGGGGGAGCGGTCACCGTCGGGCCTCCCGCTGGTAGGCGTCCTCTCCGGCGTCGACGGCCGAGGCGCGGAAGCGGTCCCAGGCCCCGGGGTCCTTCGCGGCGGCCGCGTAGGCGCGTTGGAAGCGCTCGTCGCGCCCGTAGTCGGGCTCGCAGGAGGTGAAGTGCGCGCCGCCCGGGGTCTCGGCCACCCCCGCCACGGTCGCCCGGCTGATGAGGAGGGTCTGCGGCGGCCCGTCGAAGCCTTCGACGATGCGCTCGCAGGACAGGTAGGTGCGGTCGGCGGCCTTGGCGAACAGGTCGTCCAAGTAGGGGTCGGGCCCGAGGTACTGCCCGTTGCCCCGCCGGTCGGCCCGGTTCACGTGCACGAACGCCGCGTCGAGCCGGAGCGCGGGCGCGGCCGCCAGCTCCTCTCCGCCGGGGTGGCCGGGCGAGGGGTAGGGGGAGCGGACGGTGCGCAGCTCCGGGTTGACCCGCATGACGTCCGAGCGCAGGCCCGCGGGGGTCGGCAGGAACGGCAGCCGGTGCGCCGCCGCCAGCAGCCCGAACATGAACAGTCCTTCGTCGTACTCGGTGAGCGCGATGCGCCCCTCCTCGCGCGCGCGGCGGAACCACGGCTCCAGGGGGACGCTGTCGAGCGTGGCGAAGGGGACGACGGCCCGGCGCACCTTCCCGTAGGCGCACAGCAGCCCGAGGTCGGGCCCGGCGCAGGCGACGACGGTCAGGTCGCGCGCGGGGGAGCGGCACAGGGCCCGCACCAGCGCCATGGGCTTGCGGCGGGACCCCCACCCGCCGATGCCCAGGACGGCTCCGTCGGGGATGGCGGCGGCGATGTCGTCGGGCGTCATGCGCTTGTCCAGGGTTCGGCCCTCCTCGGGAAGCCGGGCGCGCGTGCGCCTGCCTGCGGTGCGCGGCATCGTGCGCGGTCGGGACGTGGTCGGGACGCCGGTGAGGACGGGCCGGAAATCGGAATGCCCGACGGCCCGATGGCGTCCGGTGGAGCCGGGGCATTCGGCGCCGGTGGCCGCCGACGAGAGAGGCGCCTGTGGGCGCGCCGGCGGTGGGGCCGGGCCGCACACGTCGTCACCCCTCTCCCGAGTCCGGATGGGCCCCGCCTCCGACGAAGGCGTCCCGCAGCCGGTCGCCCGCCCCGTTGAGGCCCAGCTCGAAGGTGAACCCCTGCTCGAACCGGTAGGAGCGGCGCGGGTCCACCGGGTCGATGCCGTTCAGGGACTCCTTGGCCCGCCGGACCACCTCCGGGTCCTTGGCGGCGATGTCCCCGGCGACCTCCAGGGCGGCCTCGCGCAGCCGCCCGGGCGGCACGACCTCCAGCACCGAGCCGAAGGCGTGCAGCTGGGCGGCGGTCGCCGGGCGGCAGGTGTACACCATCGCGCGCGCCAGGTGCCCCGGGACCAGCCGGGACAGGTGGGTGGCCGCGCCCAGCGCGCCCCGGTCGACCTCGGGCAGGGCGAAGTAGGCGTCCTCGGCCGCCAGGACCACGTCGGCGCTGCCCGCCAGCCCCACCCCGCCGCCCAGGCAGTACCCCTGGACGGCGGCCACCACCGGCGCCGGGCAGGCGTACACGGCGGCGAAGGCGGCCGCGCACCCCCGGTTGACCTCGACGAGCGCGGCGCCGCCGCCCCGCTGGACCTCTTTGATGTCGACTCCGGCGCTGAAGCCGCGCCCCTCGGCGCGCAGCAGCACGGCGCGGGTGCGCGGGGCGGCCCCGGCGGCCTCCACCGCCGCCGCGAGCCGGTGCCACCCGTCGGCGGTCAGCGCGTTGACCGGCGGGGCGTCGACCGCGATCTCGGCGGTCCCGTCCGGGTGGAGGGCGGTGGAGATCTCCATGCCTTACCTTTCCACCAAACGTTTGTTAGAAAGAACGTAGCAGCGGGCCGCGGCGACGGAAAGGGGCCCAGATGACCGGTCTGGACGGCGGGACGGTGCTGGTCACCGGCGGGGTGCGCGGCGTGGGCCGGGGCGTGTGCGCGGCCTTCGCCGGGGCGGGGGCGCACGTCGTGGCCTGCGCCCGGCACGAGCCGCAGGACCCGCCCGCCGGGGTGCGGTTCGTCCGCGCCGACATCCGCGACTCCGGCGACCTGGAGCGGCTGGCGGCCGAGACCGGCCCCGTGCGCGCGGTGGTCGGCAACGCGGGCGGCTCCCCGCCGCTGCGCGCGGCCGAGGGCCGGGCCCGCACCCACGCCAAGATCATCGAGCTGAACCTGACCGCGCAGCTCCTGCTCGCGCGCGCCTTCTACGGACCGCTCCGCGACAGCGGGGGCACCCTGACCTTCATCGGGAGCGTCGGCGCCGTGCGCCCTTCCCCCGGCACGGCCGCCTACGCGGCGGCCAAGGCCGGGCTGGAGAGCCTGACCGCCTCGCTGGCGGCCGAGTGGGCGCCCGAGGTGCGGGTCAACTGCGTGCGCGCCGGGATGGTGCGCACCGAGCGCAGCGCCCTGCACTTCGGCGACGGGCGGGGCCTGGAGGCCGCCGGGCGCGCCGTCCCCCTCGGGCGGCCCGCCGAGCCCCGCGAGATCGGCGAGGCGTGCGTCTTCCTGGCCTCCGACGCCGCCTCCTACATCACCGGGGCCTGCCTGCCGGTCCACGGCGGCGGCGAGCCGCCGTCCTACCCGTCGGCGCGGGGCGCGGTGGACGGGTCGGCCCACGAATCGGCCCACGGAGGCGATCGGAAGGAGAGCGGCCGTGATCTGTGAAGGCAGGGTCGTCCTGGTCACCGGTGCAGGGCGCGGGCTGGGGCGGGCGCACGCCCTGGAGTTCGCCCGGCAGGGCGCCCGCGTGGTCGTCAACGACCTGGGCGTCGGCCCGGACGGCACCGGAGGCGCCGACGGCCCCGCGCGGGAGACCGCCGCCGAGATCCGGGCGCGCGGCGGCGAGGCCGTGGCCTGCACCGGCGACATCGCCTCGGCGGACGGGGCCCGGGGAGCGGTGCGCACCGCCCTGGAGGCCTACGGGCGCCTGGACACGCTCGTCAACAACGCCGGGTTCGTGCGCGACCGGATGCTGGTCAACCTCACCGAGGACGACTGGGACGCCGTGGTCCGGGCGCACCTGCGCGGGCACTTCCTGGCGCTGCGGGAGGCGGCCGCGCACTGGAGGGCCGAGGCCAAGGCGGGGCGGCGCCCCCGGGCGCGCGTGGTGAACACCTCCTCCGGCGCGGGTCTGCTGGGCGGCGTCGGGCAGGCCAACTACGCGGCGGCCAAGGCGGGCGTGGCCGCGCTGACCCTGGTGGCCGCCGCCGAGCTGGGGCGGTACGGCGTGGTGGTGAACGCGGTCGCCCCGGCGGCGCGCACCCGGATGACCGAAGGCGTCTTCGCCGACCGGATGGCCGCGCCGGAGGCGGGCTTCGACGCGATGGACCCGGCCAACGTCTCCCCGGTGGTGGTGTGGCTGGGGTCGGACGGGGCGGAAGGGGTGACCGGCCGGGTCTTCGAGGCGGAGGGCGGCCGCATCCGGCTGATGGACGGCTACCGCCCGGGGCCGGAGGCGGTGCGCCCGGAGAGGTGGGACCCCTCCGACGTCGGCGGCGCCGTGGCGGACCTCCTGGCCCAGGCGCCCCCGCCGGAACCGGTCTACGGGGCCTAGGGGGGATCATCCGGTCATCGGCACTCAGAACGGAAATCTCGAATTCCCCCGCGGGACATCTCGCGGTCGGCCCGGCCCAAGGGTCCTGTCCGAGCATGGGGGCGCACGTCAAGGCGTCCGCAGGCCCCCCGGCGGACGGTGAACCGGAGGTCCCCCGTTCATGCAGATCAGACACCGCCGAGCCGCCGCCGTCCTCGCGTCCGCGGCCACGTCCGCCACCGTGCTCGCCGGGTGCGGGCCCAGCGCCGCCGACGGCGGCGGGGACGGCGGCGAGACCCCCGAGACCCTCGTCATCGGGGCGGTCCCCGCCGAGGAGGCCACCGGCCTGGAGAACAGCTACGGACCCGTCATCGCGATGCTGGAGGACGAGACCGGCCTGGAGGTCGAGTTCCAGTCGGCGACCGACTACGCCGCCGTCATCGAGGGCCAGCGCAGCGGGCAGATCCACATCGCGCAGTACGGCCCGTTCTCCTACTACCTCGCCGACCAGAGCGGATCGGACATCACCGTCGCCGGGGCCATGGTGCAGGAGAAGGGCGAGGAGCCCGGGTACACCTCCTACGGCATCGTCCCCTCCGGCTCCGACATCGGGTCCATCGACGACTTCGCGGGGAAGCACCTGTGCTTCGTCGACCCCAACTCCACCTCCGGTTACCTGTACCCGCTGGCCGGGCTGCTGGACGCCGGGATCGAGGAGGGCGACTGGGAGGAGACCTACGCCGGCGGCCACGACTCCTCGGCCATCGCCGTGGCCGAGGGCGAGTGCGACGCCGGCTTCGCGTTCGACTCCATGGTCGACGAGACCCTGGTGGAGAACGGCTCCATCGGGGAGGGCGACCTGGAGGTCGTCTGGGAGTCCGAGACCATCACCAGCTCCCCGATCACCGTCTACAACGGCCTGGAGCCCGACCTGTTCGACACGGTCGTGACCGCCATCGCCGAGAAGGGCAACCAGGACTACCTGGTGGAGAACGGCTACTGCGAGGAAGGCGACTGCGACCTCACCGACGAGCGGATCTGGGGCTGGACCAGCGTTCCCGACGACTTCTACGCGCCGCTGGACGAGATCTGCGAGGCGACCGAAGCCGAGCAGTGCTCCTCGGCCGACGCCTGACGGCCGGGACCGGCGCCCCCTGATGCCACACCGGTGAGCAGGGCGGACCTCCCCCCGGACGCCCGCCGCCCTTGTCTCCCCGAGAGCCGCCGGGCACGGCCCCGCACCCCCGCGTCCCGGGCGCCGTTCCCGTGCCTCCCTGAACGCGGACACCGTCACGCCCCCGCCGTGCCCGCGGAACGACCCCGACAAGGAAGCACCAGCATGGAAGCCGACAGCCGCACCGAGGACACCGAAGGCCGGGACACCGCCGCCGAGGCCGCCGTCGCCGCCGACGAGGGGACCGTCGTCGAGTTCGACGCGGTCACCAAGGCCTTCGGTGCCGACGCCCCCGCCCTGGACGAGGTCTCGCTCACCGCGCGCGCCGGGGAGGTGGTCGTCCTCCTCGGCCTCTCCGGCTCGGGCAAGTCCACCCTCCTCCGGCACGTCGACGGGCTCCAGGCGCCCACCTCCGGCCGGGTCCGGGTCCTGGGCACCGACGTGGGCGCCGCCTCCTCCCGCGAGCTGCGGCGGCTCAGGCGCCGCGTCGGGTTCGTCTTCCAGCAGTTCCACCTGGTCGGCCCGCTCACCGTGCTGGAGAACGTGTGCCACGGCGCCCTGGGGGGCCTACGCGCCCCCCGCCTGGGCCTGCCGCTCTACCCGCGCACCGTGCGGCGCGCCGCGCTGGAGCAGCTCGGCCGGGTGGGCCTGGCCGACCGGGCCTTCCAGCGCGCCGACACCCTGTCCGGCGGCCAGCAGCAGCGGGTCGCCGTCGCCCGCGCCCTGCTGCAGCGCCCCGAGATCCTCCTCGCCGACGAGCCGGTGGCCTCCCTCGACCCCGAGTCCGCCCACCAGGTCATGGAGCTGATCCGGGCCGTGGCCGCCGAGGAGCGCCTGACCGTGCTGTGCAGCCTGCACCAGGTCGACCTGGCACTGTCCTGGGGCGACCGGGTGGTGGGCCTGCGCAGCGGCCGCGTGGTGATGGACGCGCCCACCGCGGGGCTGGGCCGCGACGAGGCCATGGCCGTCTACTCCCGGGTGGGCGCACCGGCGCCCGCCCCGGTGGCCTGAGGGGCGGCGCGGCCATGACGACCGCACCCGCCCCGCCCTCCCCGAACGCGCCGCTCGGCGCCCCGGCGGCTGGGCCCGGGCCGCGTACCCTGCCGCGCCCGCGCCCGGCCTCCGCCGCGGCCGCCCTGACCGGCGCCGCCCTGCTCGCCGCCGCCGTGTGGTCGCTCATCGACCTGCGGATCAATCCGGCCACCCTGGCCGACAGCGCGGGCAACGCCGCCGACTTCCTGTCCCGGATGCTGCCGCTGGACTTCCCGCCCCTGGCCGAGCTGGCGCCGCCGCTACTGGAGACCCTCGCCATCGTCACCGCCGCCACCGTGCTGTCGGTGGTGCTGAGCACCCCGCTGGCGGTGTGGGCGGCGGGCAACACCGCCCCCGGGCGCCCGGCGCGCGCCGCCGCGCGGGCGGCGATCGTCGTCGCCCGCGCCGTGCCCGACGTGGTGCTGGCCGTCCTCTTCTTCCGCATCCTGGGCTTCGGCGCCCTCACCGGGGTGCTGGCCATGGGCCTGCACTCGGTCGGCATGGTCGGCAAGCTCTACGCCGACGCGGTCGAGCAGATCGACGAGGGGCCGCGCGCCGCCCTGCGCGCAGCGGGCGCGAGCCGCCTGCAGGAGCTGGTGGGCGGTGTGCTGCCGCAGGTGCTGCCCTCGTTCATCGCCACCGCCCTGCACCGGTTCGACGTCAACCTGCGCATCTCGGTCATCCTCGGGTTCGTCGGGGTGGCGGGCATCGGGCAGGAGATCAGCCACGCCCTCGGGCGCCTGGACTACCAGCGCGGCATGGCCCTGGCCGTCGTCGTGCTGGCGCTGTGCGTGGCCGTGGAACTGGTGTCGGTCGCCGCCCGCCGCGCCCTGCTGCCCGGGACCGAGCAGCGGGCGGGCGGCCTGGTCCGGCTGGCCGCCCGGCTCGCACCCGCGCTGGGCGCCCGCCGCGCCGGTGCGCGCGACGCCGCCGGGGCGCCGGTGGGGACGGCCGCGGGCGGGGCCGATCCGCGCGCCGCGTCCGCCGCGGCGCCGGCCTCCGGCCGGCTCACCCCCCGCTGGACCGCCGGGCGGGTGCGCCGCGCCGCCGCCGTGGCGGCCGCCGGGGCCGCCGTCCTGGCCTCGGTCGCGGCCGTCGCCACCGAGGCCCAGGCGGCGGGCTCCCGCGCCCCGCTGGAGGCCCTGGCGCTGTTCTGGCCGCCGGAGACGGGCGGCATCGGCGACCGCCTGCTGGAGGGGCTGCTGCTCACCGTGCAGATCGCCTTCGCCGCCACGCTCCTCGGCGCCCTGCTCGCGCTCCCCGTCGGGGTCCTGGCGGCGCGCAACGTCGCCCCGAACTCCGGCGTCGCCCAGACCTGCCGCATGTTCATCGTGGTGGTCCGGGGCGTCCCCGAACTCATCCTGGCCATCGTCTTCGTGGTGATGATCGGGCTCGGGCCGGTCGCCGGGACGCTGGCCCTGGCCATCGGCGCGGTCGGGCTGCTGGGCAAGCTCGCCGCCGACTCGGTGGAGGAGGTCGACCCCGGCCCCGAGCGCGCGCTGCGGGCGGTCGGCGCGTCCGGGCCGCAGGTGTTCCTGTCCGCGACGCTGCCGCAGGCGCTGCCCGCGTTCGTCGGGCACCTCTTGTACCAGCTCGACGTGAACATCCGGTCGGCCACGGTCCTGGGCATCGTCGGCGCGGGGGGCATCGGCTACGAACTGCTCAACGCGGCGCGCGTGCAGGAGTTCGGGACGGTCACCCTGATCACGCTGATGGTGTTCGCGGTGGTGATGGCGGTGGAGGCGCTGGCCGTCCGGCTGCGCCGCGTCGCGGCCTGAAAAGCCCGCACCCCAGGGATTCCGGACACCGGCCGGGGCGAGTAGGGTCACGGCCAGCGCCCGCCCTTCCGCGCCCGCCCCCGCGCAGTGCGCGCCGCCCGTCCCCCCGCTGACGCGCGCGCATCCGGCCCGTGTCACTGCGGGCCTGAACCGGGTCCGCGGTGGAGGATCGGATACGGGATCCGGTGGGCAGTGAGCATGTAAGAGGAGTTGAGAGTGATGCCCGACAAGAAGGCGGGAGCGCTGGCCGCCGACCGGTCCTCCCTCGGACACAAGGTGCGCTACGCGCTGCGCAACCCGGCGCGGGTGGTGCCGTACGCCTCGCGGGCCCTGCGCGACGCCGCCCTGCGGATCCGCCACCGGGGCGACCACGTGTCCTACTACCGCGCCGTGATGGCCTCGGACACCGCACGCGACCCGAAGGCCGCCGTGGGCAGCCAGTCGGAGAAGCGGTGGCTGGCACTGGGGCAGATGCAGTTCGACTACCTGGTCGGGCACGGCCTGAGCCCCGAGCACCGGCTGCTGGACATCGGCTGCGGGAACCTGCGGGCGGGCTGGCGCTTCATCGAGTACCTCGACGAGGGCAACTACTACGGGATCGACATCTCGCCGGACATCCTGGCCTCAGCGACCGATGTGCTCGCTGAGCGCAGCCTGCAGGCCAAGCTGCCGCATCTGACGCTCACGCGCGACCTGACGTTCTCCTTCCTGCCGGAGGGGAGGTTCGATGTGGTCCACGCGCACAGCGTCTTCTCGCACTCGCCGATCGAGGTGGTCGACGAGGCCCTGGCGAACGTGGGGCGGATCCTCGCCCCGAAGGGCTTCTTCGACTTCACCTTCGACCGCACCGAGGGGGCCGAGCACCACGTCCTGAGGGAGGACTTCTACTACAGGACCGAGACGCTGGTCGCGCTGGCGGAGAAGCACGGCCTGGCGGCCCGGTTCATGGACGACTGGGAGGAGCTGCCGCACGGGCAGTCCAAGATCCGCGTCAGCGCGGAGTGACGGCCGCCGCCCCCAGCCCGGACCGTCCCCTCCTACGGCCGGGACGGGACTGAAAACCGCTTGTGCCGAGGCGCCCTGCCACCGCACTCTTGTGTGGGCGCAGGGCGCCTCGGCGCGTCCGGCCCCGCCCCTCCCGTTCCCGCCCCCCCGTACCTGACAAGGAGCCCCTGCTTGCAGGCCGCCGTCACCGTTACGCCCGCGCGCGTCCCCGAACTCCTCCTGGGCCTGGCCACCGTGCGCCCCGTGTTCCTGTGGGGCGCCCCCGGCATCGGCAAGTCCTCGCTCGTGCGGTCCTTCGCCGAGTCGCTGGGCCTGGAGTGCGTGAGCCTGCTCGGCACCCAGCTCGCCCCCGAGGACCTCATCGGGGTTCCGCAGATCCGCGACGGCCGCTCGGTGTTCTGCCCGCCCGAGGCCATCGCCCGCGAGGAGCCCTACTGCCTGTTCCTCGACGAGCTCAACGCCGCCACCCCGGACGTGCAGAAGGCGTTCTACTCGCTCATCCTGGACCGGCGCATCGGCGGGTACGAGCTGCCCCACGGCAGCATCGTCATCGGCGCGGGCAACCGGGCCTCCGACAACGCCCTGGCCCGCCCCATCGCTTCGGCGCTGGTCAACCGGCTCACCCACGTGCACCTGCGGGCCTCGGCCACCGACTGGCTCGCCTGGGCCTTCGGGAACGACATCCACCCCTGGATCACGGACTACATCACCGACCGCCCGGACCACCTGTGGTCGGCGCCGCCCAAGAGCGAGGAGCCGTTCTCCACGCCGCGCTCCTGGCACATGCTCTCCGACGCGCTGCACTCCTTCGGCGAGGACCTGGACGAGGAGGCGCTTCAGGTCATCGCGCACGGCACCCTCACCCCGGCGCACGCCACCGCGTTCTGCGGCTACGCCAAGATCGTGCGCAGCCGGTTCGGCTTGGAGGCCGTCATCAAGGGTGACGCGCGCTGGCCCTCCGCGGTCGAGGACCGCGACCTGCTGTACTTCCTGGCCGAGTCCTTCCGCGGCCGCCTGGCCAAGGAGCTGCCCGCCTCCCGCGAGCACGCCTCCCCGTCGGCGATGCAGTTCGCCCACCGCTCCAAGGCGCTGCTGGTGCAGCTCGCCGAGGTCTCCGTGGAGGTGGCGCGCACCGTCGTCGCCGAGGACGCGGACGGGCTGCCGCTGCTGCCGTCCTGGTTCCTGGTCGAGGCGGCGCGCGACCTGCCGCGCCTGGTCGAGGCCCGGCGGTGAGCAGGCGCGGCCGGGCCCGCAAGAGCGGGGCGCGGCCCGACCCGGCGGCCAAGGCGTTCTTCGAGGGCGGCAGGATCATCGCCGCGAACCGGGCACTGGGGTCGATGGCGCCCAAGTACTGCCGCGAGGACTGCCGGGAGGTGCCGCCCGACGGCTGGGCGGTGGTCGATTCCAACGGCACCGTGCACGTCCACCCCAAGCGCCTCGCCGAAGCCGGCGAGTGGGCCTGGGTGCTGGCGCACTGCCTGCTGCACCTGGGGTTCGGACACGTCCCGGCGGCCAACGGCGAACGGGAGCAGCCGGACCGCTTCACGCTCGCCGCGCGCTGCGCCGCGGTCGTCCGCTTCCAGGAGACCTTCTCCGTGGGGGCCTCGCCGTTCCCGCCGCACCCGCCCGTCCCGGGCGGCGATGAGGGGGAGCTGGCCGAGCGGTGGCGCAGGGACGGCATCCCCGCCGGGCTGGAGGCGTGCGGCGTGGCGGGCAGCGGCGCCGACCAGCTGCTGGCGCCGTGGACGTCCTGGTACGACCCGCCCGACTGGGGGCGCGAGTTCGCGCACGGCCTGGCGCGCACCATGGCCGAGGCGATGGAGGACGCCGGAGCCGGGCCGGGGAACCGGCCCAAGCGGCGGCACGAGCGGGACCCCTGGGAGCGCGCGCTGGGCTGGTTCGTGTCCTCCTACCCGCTGCTCGGCGGCATCGCCACCGGCATGGAGGTCGTGGCCGACGCCGACCTCGCGCGCGCCCACGACATCTCCGTGGCCGCGGTGGACGCCTCCGCGGGCGAGATCTACGTGAACCCGCTGCGCGAGCAGACCGAGGAGGAATGGCGCTTCATCCTGGCCCACGAGATGCTGCACGCCGCCCTCCGCCATGCGGACCGGTGCGGCCCCAGGGACCACTTCCTGTTCAATGTCGCCTGCGACTACGTCATCAACGGGTGGCTGGTCGAGATGGGAGTGGGCGACATGCCGCAAGGGCTGCTGTACGACCCGCGGCTCGCCGGGATGTCGGCCGAGGAGGTGTACGACCGCATCGCCACCGACCGGCGGCGTATGCGGCGCATGGCCACGCTCCGGGGCAAGGGCGGGAGCGATGTGCTGGGCGAGCCGCTGCCGCACCGCCCCAAGGACTACGTGGACCTGGACGAGTTCTACCGCCGTGGCCTGGTGCAGGGGCTGGAGCTGCACGTCAGCCAGGACCGGGGACTGGTGCCGGTCGGGCTGGAGTCGGAGATCCGCGCCCTGGCGCACCCTCCGCCGCCGTGGGACGTGCGACTTGCGCGCTGGTTCGACGAGTTCGTGCCCCGGCCCGAGGCGGTGCGCAGTTTCGCCCGCCCGGCGCGTCGGCAGGCCTCCACGCCCGACATCCCGCGTGCGGGGCGGTACTTCCCGCCCGAGGAGATCGCGCGCTGCACGTTCGGTGTCGTGCTGGACACGTCGGGGTCGATGGGCAACCGGCTCATGGGCAAGGCGCTCGGCGCCATCGCCTCCTACGCCGAGGCGCGGGACGTTCCCGCGGCGCGCGTGGTCTTCTGCGACGCGGCCCCCTATGACGCGGGGTACCTGCGGCCCCACGAGATCGAGGGGCGCGTGCGCATCAAGGGCGGGGGAGGCACGGTGCTCCAGCCCGGGGTGGACCTGCTGCAGGCGGCGGAGGACTTCCCGCCCGGGGCGCCGGTCCTCGTCGTCACCGATACCGCGTGCGACGTGCTCCGGGTGCGCAGGGAACACGCCTACCTGGTGCCGAAGGGGGAGCGGCTTCCGTTCCGCCCCAACGGCCCGGTGTTCG
Source organism: Nocardiopsis suaedae (assembly GCF_027706745.1). Taxonomy (GTDB): domain Bacteria; phylum Actinomycetota; class Actinomycetes; order Streptosporangiales; family Streptosporangiaceae; genus Nocardiopsis_A; species Nocardiopsis_A suaedae. The sequence continues at coordinate 28,173 of NZ_JAQFWP010000043.1, forward strand.
AGGTCGTGTGAGGCCCTGTGCGCTTCTGTCCCCGCCGTCTGGTTCACTCGGGCGCATGGTGATTCGTCGTGTGCGTCCAGAGGAGCGTGAGGCGGTCGGCGACCTTCGGGTCACCGCCTATGAGGCGGACGGGATGCTCAAGGCGAGCCCGGACTACGCCGAGGTGCTGCGCAGGCTCGGCGCCGACGGCGGCGGAGACGTGCTGGTGGCCGAGGATACCGACGGCGCCCTGCTGGGCACGGTGATGGTCCAGGCCTACCGCCCGTCGAGCGAGGTCGCCCGCGGCCCGGAGGAGACGGAGGTGCGCGCGCTGGCGGTCGCCCCGGCGGCGCGCGGGCGCGGTGTGGGCCGGGCGCTGATGGAGGCGGTCGTGGAGCGGTCGGCGGCCGAGGGGGCGCGCCGCGTGGTGCTGTCCACCCAGCCGACGATGACCGCCGCCCAGCGCATCTACGAACGGCGCGGATTCCGGCGCCTGCCCGACCGCGATTGGGACCCGCTGCCCGGCATCACCCTGCTGGCCTACGGGCTCGACCTGGGGTGACCCCGTCGGGGCGGCCGCCCAGCGGGCGCCCCGCGGCCGGTCAGGCCGACCGGGCCGTCTGCAGGATCTCCGCGGCGACCAGGCGCGGGGCGTCGGCCATCGGGATGTGCCCGCAGCCCAGCAGCGATACCAGGCGGGCGTGCGGGATGCGGCGCAGCGCCGTGCGCGCCCCCGACGGGGGCAGGAGGCGGTCCCGGTCGCCCCAGGCCACCGTCACCGGGCACGGCACGCCGGTGTGCGTGAACCGGTACCCGGCCACCCGCGGCACCAGGCGCACGAACGGCGACCCGGCGTTGACCAGGGTCGCGTCGAAGGCCAGCCTCCGTGCGGCCGGTGAGGACGGGTCGCCGCGCAGCACCCGGCGGGCGATCGAACGGGCGGGCGGGCTGGCGGCGGCGGCGACCCGCACCGGCTCGGGCACCAGCCCGGCCACGCGCGCCCCGGCCGCCAGCGCACGCAGGCCCGCGTGGCCTCCCGCGGGGGCGAACCCGACGGGGGAGAACGCGGTCACCGAGGCCGCCGCCCCGCGCGCGCCCAGCTCCAGGGCGATCGCCCCGCCCAGGGAGTTGCCCACCACGTGCGGCCGCTCGATGCCGAGCCCGGAGAACGTCCGCGCGACGGTGTCGACGAGCCACTCCACGTCGTAGGGGGCGTCCGGGGCGGGCGCGGTGGACGCGCCGAAGCCCGGCAGGTCCAGGGCGATCAGTTCGTGGTGCGGGGCGAGCTCGCGCATCACCGGGTACCAGGTCTGGCGCCGGTGCCCGATGCCGTGCAGGAGCACCACGGGCGCGCCCCGGCCGACGCGGTCGTAGGCGATGCGGGGCGCGTCGGCGCGGTCGGGTGCGGGGGCGGTCCCGGTGGGAGTGGACACGGTCGCCTGTTCCCCTTCCAACGGCGCTGGGCTGTCGGGCGGCACGGCCCGAACCTTGTCAATGTCCATTGTTGCAGTCTCGGGGGAGGGGCGGAGTGCGGGGGCGGCACCGGCCACGCAGGGTGGCGGGGTGTGCGTGGTGCGGAGAGGATGGAACGGGGGAGGACCCGCACGCATCGCAGGTACATGACTTCTCCGCGCTTCCTCTTCGCCGCGACGGTTCTCAGCGTCGCCGCGGTGCTCACCGCACCCGTCCCGGCGTCGGCCGCCGAGGGCGGGACGCCCCCGGCGGTGCCCTCCGCGCCCGCCGCGGTCGGTACCGCCGCCGAGGGGGCCGCGACGGAAGGGGTGGGCCCCGCCGTCCTCGCGGCGGCCGAGGGGAGCGGGGGCGCTGCGGAGGGCACCGAGGACATGGCCTTCCCGTGGACGGCCGTGGGCGCCATCGTGCTCGTCCTGGCGGGTGTCGGATTCCGTGCCTGGCAGATGTTCGGCCGCAGGTCCAAGAGGCCCTCGGGCGGCGTGGGCCCCGCGGCCCGGGACACCGGGCGCCCCCGCGACCGCTGAAGGGCCGGAGGGGGCGGGGCCGGAGCGGACGGGGTGGGCCCGGACGTCGCCCCTACTGCGCCGCTCCGCGGTCTTCGTGCGGCGGGGTCAGTCCTCGACCAGCAGGGCGGCCCGGCCCATGCGGAAGAGCAGCTCGGCCATCGTGTCCGGCGCCAGCTCGCCCGCGCTGTGCGGGGTGGAGTTGAGCAGCCCGAAGGCCGCGTGCACGGCCGCGCGCAGGGACTGGCGCGCCCGGCCGGGCCGCAGGCGGGCGAGCACGCCCACCCACTCCTCGGCGTAGCCGCGCTGGAGCCGCCGGATGCGGTGCCGCTCCGGCTCGGGCACGTTGTCCAGCTCCCGGTCGTGCACGGTGATCAGCGCGGGCTCGCCCAGGGCGAAGGCGATGTGCCCGCGCAGCAGCCCCTCCAGCGCCTCCTCGGGGCCCGCCGCGCCGGCCACCACGCGCGCCCCCTGCTCGGCCAGGCGCTCGCTGACCTCCAGCAGCATCGCGGCCAGCAGCGCCTCCTTGCCGGGGAAGTGCCGGTACAGCGCCGGGCCGGTGGTGCCGACCGCGCGGCCCAGGTCCTCGATGGAGGCCCCGTGGTAGCCGCGCGCGGCGAACAGCCCGGCGGCCGCCCGCAGGATCGCGGCGCGGCGGGAGCCCGCCGCAACCCGCTCGGCCATGCCCGCTCCCCTCGCTCGCCGTCCGCGCCGGGCGATCGTACCGGCCCGGTCCGGTGTGACGCTGGACACCGATGTTAGTCATCACTAACATCGACGATGTTAGCGGCCATTAACACAGAGGGGAACCGATGAGCAGGGCACCCGTGCTCTCCTCGGCGGTGGACACCGGCGGCGCAGCGTTCGCCGCCAACGCCGAGGCCAACCGCGCCCTCGCCGCCGAGCTGCGCGAGCGCATCGCCCGCGCCGCGCTCGGCGGGCCCGAGAAGACCCGCATCCGGCACGAAGAACGCGGCAAGCTGCTGCCCCGTGAACGCGTGCGCGCGCTGCTCGACCCCGGCTCCCCGTTCCTGGAGCTGTCCCCGCTCGCCGCCTGGGGCCTGTACGGCGAGGACGGCCACGACGCCCCCGCCGCCGGGATCATCACGGGCGTGGGCCGGGTGGCCGGGCGGGAGGCGGTCGTCGTCGCCAACGACGCCACCGTCAAGGGCGGCACCTACTACCCGATGACCGTCAAGAAGCACCTGCGCGCCCAGGAGGTCGCCCGGCAGAACCGGCTGCCCTGCGTCTACCTGGTCGACTCCGGGGGCGCCTTCCTGCCCATGCAGGACGACGTCTTCCCCGACCGCGACCACTTCGGGCGCATCTTCTACAACCAGGCCACCCTCTCCTCCGAGGGCGTGCCGCAGATCGCCGCCGTCCTGGGCTCGTGCACCGCCGGGGGCGCCTACGTGCCCGCGATGAGCGACGAGGCGGTCATCGTCCGCGAGCAGGGCACCATCTTCCTGGGCGGCCCGCCCCTGGTGAAGGCCGCCACCGGCGAGGTCGTCAGCGCCGAGGAGCTCGGCGGCGGCGAACTGCACTCGCGCGTGTCCGGGGTGACCGACCACCTCGCCGACGACGACGCGCACGCGCTGTCCATGGTCCGCGACATCGCCGCCACCCTCGGCCCCCGCGACGAACCCGCCTGGGAGCGCCGCGAGTCCCGGCCCCCCGCCCTGGACCCCGACGAGCTGTACGGCATCGTCCCCACCGACACCCGCACCCCCTACGACGTGCGCGAGGTCATCGGGCGCGTCGTCGACGCCAGCGAGTTCACCGAGTTCAAGGCCGAGTACGGCACGACGCTGGTCACCGGATTCGCGCACGTCCACGGCCACCCGGTGGGCATCGTCGCCAACAACGGCATCCTGTTCGCCGAGTCGGCCATGAAGGGCGCCCACTTCATCGAGCTGTGCGACCGGCGCCGCATCCCGCTGCTGTTCCTGCAGAACATCTCCGGGTTCATGGTGGGCCGCGACTACGAGGCCGGGGGCATCGCCAAGCACGGCGCCAAGATGGTCACCGCCGTGGCCTGCGCGCGCGTGCCCAAGTTCACCGTCGTCATCGGCGGGTCCTTCGGCGCGGGCAACTACAGCATGTGCGGCCGCGCCTACTCCCCCCGCTTCCTGTGGATGTGGCCCAACGCCCGCATCTCCGTCATGGGCGGCGAGCAGGCCGCCTCGGTGCTGGCCACGGTGCGCCGCGACCAGAAGGAGGCGCGCGGCGAGGAGTGGGCCGCCGATGAGGAGGAACGCTTCAAGCAGCCGGTGCGCGACCAGTACGAGCACCAGGGCGAGCCCTACTACTCCACCGCCCGGCTGTGGGACGACGGCGTGATCGACCCCGCCGACACCCGCACCGTGCTGGGCCTGGCCCTGTCGGCCGCCCGCCGCTCCCCCCTGGAGCCGGTGGGCTACGGCGTCTTCCGGATGTGAGCGGGCGTGGACGATGAGAGGTGGACGATGACGACGACCGACCCCCGCGAGCGCTCCCAGGCCTGCCGGCCGGGCACCGCGCCGTCGGTCCTGGTGGCCAACCGCGGCGAGATCGCGGTGCGCATCATGCGCACGCTGCGCCGCCTCGGGATGCGCTCGGTCGCGGTCTACAGCGACGGCGACGCCGGGGCCCGGCACACGCGCGAGGCCGACGAGGCGGTGCGCATCGGCGGCGCCGCCCTGGCCGACAGCTACCTGAACGGGCCCGCGATCATCGGCGCCGCCCGGCGCGCCGGGGCGGCGATGGTGCACCCGGGGTACGGCTTCCTCTCGGAGAACGCCGCCTTCGCCCGGCAGTGCGCCGAGGCGGGGCTGGTGTTCGTCGGCCCCCCGCCCGAGGCCATCGAGGCGATGGGCGACAAGATCCGCGCCAAGGAGGCGGTCGCGCGGGCCGGTGTGCCGCTGCTGCCCGGCTTCGCCGAGGAGCCCGGGGCGCCGCTCTCCGACGCCGACCTGGCCGCCGAGGCCGACAAGGCCGGGTACCCGCTGCTGATCAAGCCCTCGGCCGGCGGCGGCGGCAAGGGCATGCGGCTGGTGCGCGACCCCGCCGGCCTGGCGGAGGCCGCCGCGGCCGCCCGCCGGGAGGCCGCCGCCGCGTTCGGCGACGCCACGCTGCTGGTGGAGCGGTACGTGGACCGGCCCCGGCACATCGAGGTGCAGGTGCTGGCCGACGCCCACGGCACCGTGCTGCACCTGGGCGAGCGCGAGTGCAGCCTGCAGCGGCGGCACCAGAAGATCATCGAGGAGGCGCCGTCCCCGCTGGTCGGCCCCGACCTGCGGGCCGCCATGGGCGGGGCGGCGGTGGCCGCCGCCAAGGCCTGCGGGTACGTGGGCGCGGGCACCGTCGAGTTCATCGTGCAGGACGCCCCCTCCGGCGGGTCCGGCGAGGTGGAGTTCGCCTTCCTGGAGATGAACACGCGGCTGCAGGTGGAGCACCCGGTCACCGAGGAGGTGGTGGCCGTGGGCGGGCGCCGCGGGGTGGACCTGGTGGAGCTGCAGCTGCGGGTGGCGCGGGGCGAGCCGCTGCCGTTCGCCCAGGCCGACGTCGGGCTGGAGGGGCACGCGGTGGAGAGCCGCGTCTACGCCGAGGACCCGGCCCGCGACTTCCTGCCCACCGGCGGCACCGTGCTGCGCCTGGACGAGCCGGAGGGCGCGCACGTGCGGGTGGACTCCGGGCTCGACGAGGGCACCGCGGTCACCTCGGCCTACGACCCGATGCTGGCCAAGGTCGTCACCTGGGCGCCGGACCGCGCCTCGGCGCTGCACCGGATGGACGCCGCCCTGAGCCGGTACACCCTGCTCGGCTGCGGCACCAACGTGGCGTTCCTGCGTGCGCTGGTCGCCCACCCGGCGGTGGCCGCCGGGGACCTGACCACCGGGCTGACCGAGCTGCTCCGCCCGGAGCTGGCGCCCGGCGGGGACGCCGCCGTGCCGCCGGAGGTGTACGCGGCCGCCGCGCTCGACCACCAGCTCGGCCTGGAGCCGCAGGGGCCCGGCGCCGATCCGTTCGACCTGCCCACCGGGTGGCGCCCGGGTGAGCACGCCTGGACGACCTGGCGGCTGCGGGCGCCGGGCCGCGACCCGGTCGCGGTGGAGGTGCGGCGGCTGTCCGGGGCGGACGCGGAGCCCGGCGCCCCGGTCGACTACGAACTGCGGGTCGGGGACGCCGAACCCGGGCGGGCCACCGCCCGCCGGGCGCCGGACGGGCGCTCGGTGACCGTGGCCGCCGAGGGGCGCACCGTCCGCTACGAGCGCGCGGCCGGAGGCGGCGAGCTGTGGCTCGGCCGCGCCGGGGCCGCCTGGTCGTTCACCGATGCCCCCGCCATCGCCCCGATGCGCGGCCCCGCGGCGGCCGCGGACGGCACGCTGCGCAGCCCGATGCCCGGCACCGTGCTGGCCGTGCCCGTCGCCGTGGGCGACCGGGTGGAGGCCGGGAGCCCCGTCGTCGTCGTGGAGGCGATGAAGATGGAGCACGCGGTGACCGCCCCCGTCGACGGCACCGTCGCCGAACTGGCGGTGCGCCCCGGCGACGCGGTGGCCATGGACGCCGTCCTGGCCGCCGTCGCCCCGGAAGCCGCGGAGACCCCGCGCGAGCCCGACACCGACGCCCCGACCCAGGAGTGAGAGCCGTGACCAGCACGAGCAGCAGCGCACTGTCCGACGAGCACGAGGAGCTGCGCCGCACCGTCGAGGCCTTCGCCCGCGACGAGGTGGCGCCGGTCATCGGCGACTACTACGAGAAGGGGGCCTTCCCCTACGGCATCGTGGCCGGGATGGGCCGGATGGGCCTGTTCGGGCTGCCGTTCCCCGAGGAGTACGGAGGCATGGGCGGGGACTACTTCGCCCTGTGCCTGGCCCTTGAGGAGCTGGCGCGCGCCGACTCCTCGGTGGCGATCACCCTGGAGGCGGGGGTGTCGCTGGGGGCGATGCCGATCTACCGGTTCGGCACCGACAAGCAGCGCGAGGAGTGGCTGCCGCGCCTGTGCTCGGGCGAGGCGCTGGGCGCCTTCGGCCTGACCGAGCCGGGGGGCGGGTCGGACGCGGGCGCCACCCGCACCACCGCGCGCCTGGAGGACGGGCAGTGGGTGATCGACGGCACCAAGTCGTTCATCACCAACTCCGGCACCGACATCACCGCGCTGGTGACGGTGACGGCGGTGACCGGCCGCAAGCCGGACGGGCGGCCGGAGATCTCCTCGATCCTGGTTCCCTCGGGCACCCCCGGGTTCACCGTCGGGCAGAAGTACTCCAAGGTGGGGTGGAGCGCCTCGGACACCCGTGAACTGGTCTTCCAGGACTGCCGGGTCCCGGAGGAGAACCTGGTGGGCGAGCGGGGGCGGGGGTACGCCCAGTTCCTGCGCATCCTGGACGAGGGGCGGATCGCGATCGCCGCGCTGTCGGTGGGGCTGGCCCAGGGGTGCGTGGACGAGAGCCTGCGCTACGCGGGCGAGCGGGAGGCGTTCGGCTCGGCCATCGGCGGCTACCAGGCGATCCAGTTCAAGATCGCCGACATGGAGGCCCGGGCGCACACGGCGCGGCTGGCCTACTACGAGGCGGCCCGCAAGATGCTGGCGGGCGAGCCGTTCAAGAAGGAGGCCGCCATCGCCAAGCTGGTGTCCTCGAACGCGGCGATGGACAACGCCCGCGACGCCACCCAGGTGTTCGGCGGGTACGGCTTCATGAACGAGTACGCGGTGGGCCGCTTCTACCGCGACGCCAAGATCCTGGAGGTGGGGGAGGGCACCAGCGAGGTCCAGAGGATGCTGATCGCGAGGGAGCTCGGCCTGCCGGCCTAGGGGGCGCAACGGAGCGGCCCGGCGGCGGTCCGCCGGGCCGCCCCTGTCTGCTCTGCGGCGGGCCGCGGCTAGGGCAGGGCGCCGGTCACGCCGTCCACGGCTCCGGTGTCCACGCCCTCGGTGACGCCGTCCACCGCACCGGTGTCGACACCCCCGGTCGCGCCCTCGACGGTGCCCAGGGCGTCGCCGAGCGCTTCGAGGTCGGCCGCGGCCGCGGCGTCGCACACGGCCTTGACCTGGGCGTCCAGCTCGGAGGCGGCGTCACCGGCCGCGTCCGTGGCCGCGTCGCCCTCCGCGCCGGTGTCGGCGGGGGCCTCGGCGTCCGCGCCCGCTTCGGCCCCGGCCTCGCCCTCCGCGCCGGCGTCGCCTTCCGCCTCCGCGGCCGTTTCGCACAGGGCCGTGATCGCCGCGATCAGGTCGGTGCTGGGTGCCTGCGTGCGGTGGCCGTCGTAGCCGTCGTACTCGTCCGCCGATGCGGCGGTCGCGCCCGCGCACATCAGGCCGCCGGTCATCAGGACGACGGCCGCCGCCTTGCTGACACGCTTCATGATCTCCCCTATCTCGGGTCGTGTGGATCCGGGTGATCGGCGGGAACGGGGCCCGTCGATCACCCTCCGATATCAAATCGTAACTTTGTGTGACCATCGTGGGGTCATCGGAGGCTGAACCCCCGGTATGGGAATCCGACCATCCGCAAATCCCGGCCAAAAGGTGCGCTCCGCGGGCGCGCCGCCCTCCCCGGCGCCCCGCCCCGCGGTTAGTTTCGGCAGGGGGACGCCCGGGCAGCGGGCCGTCGAAGGGGGAGTGGTTCGGCTATGGCACGTCCCAGGATCGTGGTGATCGGCGCGGGGTTCGCGGGGCTGCACGCGCTGCGCCGCCTGGAGCGGCGCATCCCGCGGGCGGCCGCGGACATCGTCCTCGTCGCGCCCAACGACTACATGCTCTACAGCCCGCTGCTGCCGCAGGTCGCCTCCGGGCTGCTCACGCCGCAGTCGATCGCGGTGTCGCTGCACCGGGTGCTGCGCCGCACGCGCATGGTGCCCGGCACCGCCATGGGGGTGGACCCCTCCAGCCGCACCGTCGTCATCGAGAAGATCAACGGGGAGAAGACCACCGAGCGCTACGACCGCCTCGTGCTGGCCCCCGGCAGCCTCACCCGGGCCTTCGACATCGCCGGGCTGCGCGAGCACGCCTTCGGCAACAAGAACCTGGCCGAGGCGGTGGTCCTGCGCGACCACGTGCTGGCCCAGCTCGAACTCGCCAACGCCAGCGACGACCCGGTCGAGCGCGAGGAGCGGTGCCGCTTCATCGTCGTCGGCGGCGGCTACACCGGCGTGGAGACCGCGGCCTCCCTGGAGCGCCTCACCGAGGACATGGCGCGCCGCTACCCCGAGCTGCGCTCGCTGATCCGGTGGCACCTGGTGGACATCGCCCCGCACATCCTGCCCGAGCTGGGGACCAAGCTCGGCGACGAGGCCCTGGACCTGCTGCGCGGCATGGGCATCGAGGTCAAGCTGGGGGTGTCGGTCAAGGAGGTCACCGAGAACCGGGTGACGCTCACCGACGACCGGGTGCTGCCCTGCCGCACCCTCATCTGGACCGCGGGCACCACGCCCAGCCCGCTGATGTCGGCCCTCGGCGGGGAGACCGACCGGGGGCGGCTGGTCGTGGGCGCGGACATGGCCGCCGAGAGCCTGGACGGGGTGTTCGCCCTGGGGGACGCCGCCGCGGTCCCCGACCTGATGAAGGAGGGCGGCGGGTACTGCCCGCCCACCGCGCAGTTCGCCCAGCGGCAGGGCGTGGTGGCCGCCGACAACGTGGTCGCCTCGCTGCTCGGGCGGCCGCTCACCCCCTTCGGGCACCGGGACCTCGGCCTGGTGGTCGACCTGAGCGGCAAGGACGCGCTGGCCAGACCGCTGGGCTACGAGCTGAGCGGGCTCCCGGCGCTGGGGGTGACGCGCGCCTATCACCTGGCGGCGGTGCCGTCGGCGCCCTCGCGGGCGCGCGTGCTGGCCAACTGGGTGATCGACGCGATGCTCGGCGGCGAGGTGGCGCGCCTGGGCTTCCACCACGGCAAGCCCTCGGCCTTCGTGGACATCGAGGGCGACCACTACCTCGACGGCGACACGGCCAAGGCGGAGGCGAAGCGGCTGTCGGGGGGCTGACGGGGCCGCGGCGCGGCGGCGCGCCCGCCGGGCAGGGCGGGCGCGCGGGTCGGCCGCGGTAGGGCGCCGGGTCAGCCGGAGATGGTGTACCCGGCCTCGTCGATGGCGGCCGCGAGGCGGTCGGCGGGGACGGGGCCGTCACTGGTGATGTCCACGCGCCCGCTGCCGAGGTCGACCTCGACCGCGGTGACGCCCGGGATCTCCCCGACCTCTTCCTTGACCGAGCTCACGCAGTGCTCGCACGTCATGCCGCTGACCGTGATGGTGGTGCCGGCCATTGGGGGCCTCCTCGTCCTCTTCGCTCCGGGGTCAGGAGCGCACCAGGCGGGCGATGGCCTCGGACGCCTCGCGCACCTTCTCGTCGGCCTCCTCGCCGCCGCTGGCGACGGCGTGGCCGACACAGTGCTTGAGGTGCTCGTCCAGCATCGACAGGGCGAAGGACCGCAGCGCCTTGTTGACCGCGGCGGTCTGGGTCAGGATGTCGATGCAGTAGTTGTCGTCCTCGACCATCCGCTGCAGTCCGCGGACCTGGCCCTCGATCCTGCGCAGCCGGTTGATGTGGCTCTGCTTGTCATCGTGGTAGCCGTAGGTCGCCATCCGGGTGCTCCCCTGCTCGTCAGTGACTGCGTCCATCAATATACCCCCTCGCGGTATCCAACCTCGCGTTGTCGGCCGACATTCCGCGCGGTGCAACCCTATGGCGCGAGGAGGAAGGGGACATACCGGCGGACGCGGGGCGGGGCCTCAGCCCGCGGCGGCGGCCGCCTCGGCCTCCTCCCACAGGGGGCGCGCGGCCTCCAGGCGGGCCAGGTAGCGGCGGTATCCGGCGTCGTAGCGGGCGACCAGGCCGGCGGGGGGATCGGCCGACACCGGGGCCCGCGTCCACGCCGCCTCGTCGACCCCGGCGCCCAGCGTGCGCAGGCCCGCCAGGACGGCGCCGCGGGCCCCGGCCTGCGCGCCCGGCGCCAGGGCCACGGGCCGCCCGAGGACCGCCGAGAACACCTCCACCCACGCGCGGCTGCGGGCGCCCCCGCCGCACAGGGTCAGGCGCCCCTCCAGCCCGGCCGCCTCCAGGCAGTGGCGTGAGGCGTAGGCGATGCCCTCGCACACCGCGCGGACCACGTCGGCGGGGCCGTGGTGGAGACTCAGGCCGTCCAGCTCCCCGCGGGCGTAGGGCGACACGAACGGCGCGCGCTCGCCCGACGGCGCCAGGTAGGGCAGGACGCGCAGGCCGCGCGCCCCCGGCGGCGACCCCTCCAGCAGGGACTCCAGGTCCGCCACGGGGCGGCCGGTCAGGCGCAGGGCCCAGTCCAGGCTGGCCGTGCCCACCATGGCGGGCATCGCGCGCAGGTAGGAGCCCTCGCCGGTGGCCAGCGACATCCCGGCCCGGGTGCCGGTGGTGTCCACCGCGGTGCGGGCCACCTGGCAGGCCAGCGTGGTGCCGACGATGAGCAGGCCGTCGCCGGGGCGGACCACCCCGGCGCCGCGGGCGCAGGCGGGCAGGTCGTAGGGGCCCGAGGAGACCGGGGTGCCCTCGGGGAGGCCGGTCAGCGCGGCACCTTCGGGGCCGAGGGGGGCCAGCGGCGGCCCACTGTGCACGGGAGGGAGCAGGGCGGCGCGGTGCTCCAGGCCGGTGGCGCGCAGCGCGGCGGGAGTGTAGCCCGTGGGGGTGCCGCCGAAGGGCATCGAGGCCTCGGAGGGGTCGGTGGCGCGGACGCCGGTGAGGCGCTGGAAGACCATGTCCTTGCAGTAGGCGGCGGTGGCGGCGCGGTCCAGGACCTCCGGCTCGTTGCGGTCGGCCCAGGCGAGCAGGGCGGCCTGGGCGCCGGGGAACAGGGCGCCGCCGGTGGCGGCGAACACTTCGGCGGCGGCGCCCCCGCGCTCCCATTCGGTGATGATCCCGGCGGCGCGGCCGTCCATCCAGGACAGGGCGCGGCGGACGGGGCGGCCGTCGGCGTCCAGCAGCCAGAGCCCGTCGCCCTGCCCGGTGAGGGCGAGGAGCCGGACGGGCTCGTCCAGGCGCTCGGCGAGGGCGCGCACGACGGTGCCGACGGAGGCGGTGACCGCTCGGGCGTCCTGCTCGACGTGCCCGGGGGCGGGGTGTTCGAGCTCCGTGGGGACGGAGGCGGTATCGACCTCGCGTCCCCGGGAGTCGAACGCCACCGCCTTGGTGAGCGAGGTGCCCACGTCCACTCCGATGTCCATCCGCCGCCACCGCTCCATCAAAAAAGGTGTGAACTTAACATCAATGTTGACGAGCTATTTGTATGGTTATGCCCTAGGTCACGTCAAGCCTGGCGGCGTCCTTCAGGCGAGGGGCCAGACGGGCGGGGTCGGCGGCCCTCGCGGTGGCGCTGTCGGCCGTGCGGCGTGTGCGTGGTCACCGTGATGGGCAGCGGCGGCCAGGGCCGGGGATCCCCGGCCCTGCCTGCCGGCATGTGGGCCCCTCGCGGTCCGGGCGGCGCGGCAGGGCGGGCGGGGCGCCCGGCCCCGTTCCCCCGTGTCGTCGCCGCCCTTCCCCTGCACCTCGGCAGCCCGTCTCCCGGCCAGGGCCCGGAGCGGGGTACCAGGTCTGCCGCCGCCTGCCTGGAGCGCGAGCGACCCGGCGCCCGGCGAGCGGGGCCGGGGAACCGCCCGGCTCACTCCGTCGCCGCCGAACTCGGCGACCACGCACGCGCCGTGCGGCCGACAGCGCTGCAGGTAGGGCCGCCGCCCTTCGTCGTCGCTGCTGCATTCCCCCTGCATTCCGGCGGCCCGACGGATGGGCGGGGACGTGAGCGGAGTACCGGCCGGGCCGCCGGTCAGGCCTCCAAGGGCTCGTTGAAGCCGAGCAGGCCCGCCTCGTCCTCCAGCGTCCACCGGAGCCTGGCTCCCCGGCAGTTGCCCACCTTCGGGAACGCCCTCCGGTAGCGGCTCGCGTCCATGCCCAGGAGCCGGCACAGCACCAGCCGGATCAGCGTCCCGTGCGCCACCACCAGGACCCTCCCGCCGGGGTGCGCCCGGGCCGCGTCGGCCAGAGCCGCCGCCCCGCGCTCGGCCACCTTCACCGGGTCCTCCGACCCCGGCAGCGGGTTGCGCAGCGGGTCCAGCTCGAACCGCTCGCGCGCCCCGCCCAGGCGTTCGCGCATCTCGCGGGAGGTCAGCCCTTCGCCCTGACCGAAGTCCTGCTCGACCAGGCGGGGGTCGGCCGCCACCGGGAGCCCCGCCGCCTCGCCCGCCGGGGCGGCGGTCCGGGCCGACCGGCTCAGCGTCGAGCTCACCACGCCGCTCAGCCCCGCCGTCGCCGCCCACCGGGCGAGCTCCTCCGCCTGGCGCACGCCCTCCTCGGTCAGCGCCACGTCGCTCGAACCGGCGTACCGGTTCTCCGCGTGCCACACCGTCTCCCCGTGCCGCACCACGACCAGCTCCGTCGCGTCCGTCACCGCCGCCCCCTCTCCGCGGCCCCCTGCGGGGCAGCGCTCCAACCGCGCTCCGCGAGCGCGTCGACCAACCGTGCGTAGGCGCCCTCCAGCCGCTCGCCGACCTCGGGGCGCGGTTCCACTGTGGCGCGGATCCGCACCATCCGCGCCGCGACCCGCTCGGGTGGTGTGTCGCCGCACGCCGCGAGCAGCGCCATGCCGAAAGCCGGGGCCGCGTTCTCCGGCACCTCCAGCGGGCGGCCGAGCACATCCGCCCGGAGCTGCGTCCAGCGCGCGCTGGCGACCGCGCCGCCGGTCACCCGCACCGGACCACCGACCTCGGCCCCCAGGGCGCCCAGCCGCTCGAAGCAGAGCCGCTCCACGAACGCCACGCCCTGCAGGGTCGCGGCGTACCGGTCGGCCTCGTCCTTCGGCTCCCCGAGGGTGAAACCGCGCGCCTGCGGGGCGGCGAACGGGAACCGCTCGCCCTGGCCGACCAGGGGGTAGACCACCGCGGAGGCCGGGTGCTCCAGGTCGGCCGCCGCGTCCATGACGGCCGGGTCGACGCCGGGGAACGCCGAGGCCAGGACCCCCGCACCGGTGCTGGACGCGCCGCCCGGCCACCACCGGCCGTCCGGGGACCGGTGGCTGTACACGCCGCTCGCGCCGTCGGCGATCCGGTGCTCCGACGCCCCCTTGAGGACGAGGGTCGTGCCCAGGACGGAGTTCCAGCGCCCCGGCTCCAGCGCGCCGGACGCGAGCTGGGCGGCGCACCCGTCGGTCATCCCGGCGACGATGGGCGTCCCCTGCGGCAGGCCGGTGTGGGCGGCGGCGCGGGCGCACACCGACCCGATGGGCCGCCCCGGCGCCGTCAGCGCCGGGAGCGCCGCCGGGGGCACCCCCATGGCCTCCACCACCGGGTCCGGCCAGGCCGCGGCCAGCGGGTCGGCGCCCGACTTGAGGGCGTGGCTGGTGTCGGCGGCGGTCGGCGCCCCGTTGAGGCGGCCGGTGAGGAAGTCGGCCTGGTGGAGGAGGAGGTCGCCGCGTCCGGGGCGGAGCGCCCGGCGGCCCAGCAGCGCCAGTCGGGGGAAGGCCCAGGAGGGTTGCGGCCGGGCGCCGACGCGCCGCCAGGCCTCCCCGCCCGCCGCGGCGATGAGCGGCTCCGCTTCGTCGGCGGCGCGCCCGTCGTCGTACATCAGGGCGGGCCCGAGCGGGCGGAGCCCATCGTCGGCGGCGAGCACGGTCCCGGAGGTGGCGCACACCGCCACGCCCCCGACGGGGTGCCCGTGCCCCGCCTGCTCGACGGCGGTGCGGCAGGCCGCCCCGACCGCCTCCCACCAGTGCTCGGGGTCCTGCTCGTGGCGGCCGTCCCGGCGGGTGCCGCGCAGCGGGGCCGCGCCCTGACCCGCCACGGTGCCGTCGCCGTGCGCCGCCACGGCCCGCACGCCCTGGGTCCCCACGTCGATGCCGACCCACAGCGGCGCCGAAGGTTCCGCCACGTCGCCTCCCGGATGTTAAGTGGAATGTTAAGTTCACAAAGTATATGTGAATCCTCTCATGGAGTGTTCCCCTGGAGGCGGGGTGGGCCCGCTTCACTCTGGCGAGCTGCGGAAACGCCGGACGCGAGGCTTGCCGTGCCGGGGGTGTCGTCCGACCATTGGCCCATGAGCGACGAAAAGCGGGCAGAGAAGGACATCCTCTCGCGGATCACCGAGCTGATCGGCGAGGAGAAGGCGCTGCGCGAGCAGAGCGAGCACCGCCTCACGCCCGACGAGCGGTCCCGCATGCGGAGCGTCGCCACCGAGCTGGACCAGTGCTGGGACCTGCTCCGCCAGCGCCGGGCCCAGGGGGAGTACGGCGAGGAGGCCCCCGAGGCGCGCGTCCGCCCGGCTTCGGAGGTCGAGGGCTACTGGCAGTGAGGCCCCGTCCCCGGTCCGCCCGCGTTCGGGGCGGTCCCGCACGGGTCTTCATGGGGGGCGAGGGCGGTCCGGGGCATCCAGCGCGGTGAAATGCCCCTCCCCGGGCCGATCGTGTGGTGGAACCGCCACCCTCGTCGCCCCGAACCGCCTCCAGGGTCCCGAGGAAGTGCCCGGAGGCCGGACATGCCGCGTGTATCAGGCGCGGCGGGGGCGCTCCGGCGCTCTTGCGCGGTGGAATCGTCACCCGACCAGCGCACCCCCTCCAGCGACCGCGCACACGCCCGCCGCTCGACAGTGCTGCCCCAAGGCCGCTGCCGTCTGTCGTCGCTGCCCTCCACCCTGCACACCGCCGACCCGTCGTCCGGCCGGGGCCGTGAGCGGGGGTACCGGCTCGGCCGCTGCCCCCTGACCGCGAGGGGCCCACCGCCTGGCAGGCGCGGCCCGGCAACCGGCACCTCCGAGTGGGTCGATCGCCCCGACCGACCTGCAGCCCGCCCGGCCGCCCCGGCGGCCGGAACCGGTCACCGTCGGACCGCCGCTCCGGGGCGGACGGCCGCCGGGTTCCCGTACGCTCGACAACCGCGCGCCGACGGGTGCGCCCCGTGCCCCGCACACCCCGCGCCCCCGCCGGGTCTGCGAGGCCGGGACCCCACGGGACCTCTCGGAAAGTCTGCGGATGCTCGAACTCCTCACCGGTGCCGGACTGGCCTCCTCCGCCGGGCTCAACGCCTACATCCCCCTCTTGGCGGCCGGGCTGCTCTCCCGCTTCACCCCCCTGTTCGAGCTCGGCCCCTCCTGGGCCTGGCTGGAACACCCCGCGACCCTGGTGATCCTCGGCGTGCTCCTGGCGGTCGAGCTCCTCGCCGACAAGGTCCCCGCGGTCGACAGCGTCAACGACGCCGTGCAGACGCTCATCCGCCCCACCTCCGGCGGCATCACCTTCGGCGCGGGGGCGTCCTCCTTCACCACCGACATGGACACCGGCGACGGCTCCTGGTGGCCCATCGTCGCCGGGGCCGTCATCGCCCTGGTCTTCCACGGCCTCAAGTCGGTGTCCCGGCCCGTCCTCAACACCGCGACCTTCGGTGTCGGCGGCCCGGTCGCCAGCTTCATCGAGGACGGCATCAGCGCGGTGACCTCGTTCCTCGCGATCGTCCTGCCGATCCTCGTGCTGATCGTGGTCCCCGTGACCCTCGCCGCCGGCATCTGGGCCTGGCGCCGCCGACGCCGCAAGAAGCGCGAGCGCGCCGGGGCCGAGGCGGCCTGACCGGGGACGCGGAAGCAGGAAGCGGGAGCGGGAAGCGGGAGCAGAAACAGGAAGCGGAAACACGAACACGAAGGGGGCGGCACCCGGCCGGGCGCCGCCCCCTCCTGCGGTCCGCTAGTCCAGACCGCCCCTGCCGTCCGACACCGGAAGCGTGATGGACGTCCGCTTCGTGTCCACCTCCACCTCCGTCCCCGCCGGGTACCGCAGCGTGTAGTCGTGGTCGGTCGACACCAGGACCACGCCGATCCGGTGCCCCTTCTTGAACACGTAGTCCTGCGCCTGCATCGGCCACGAGTACCGGTACGGCTTGTCCTCGAACACCGGCCACTGCTTCTCGTCCGACCACCGGTTGCGGGCGTCGATCCACCCCCGGGTGACGATCTTGAAGTCCGACTCCTCGGTGACGTTGTAGCTCGGGTACGTGCAGCCGGGGTCCTCCGGCACGCCCTCCCCATAGCAGATCCGGTCGTCGGTGTCGTAGCGCACGTCCGCGGTCGGCCGGGTGTCGGTGCCGTAGTCCACCAGCAGCGCCGTCAGGTACGGCGACGAGCCGTCCATGGCCGCGCGCACCGCCACCTCCGGCACGCCGCTCATCCGCACGTCCTCGGTCAGCTCACCGGTGCGGTACACCAGCGCCCCGTCCTTGCCCGTGCCCGGCTCGGCCACCAGATCCTCGGCCGGGGTATCGCGCCCCTCGTCGGTGAACTCCTCCCACTTCGGCTTGCCCCGGTGCCTGCCGGGCTCCAGGCCGCCGTCGCCGTCCTCACCGCCGGGCCGCAGTCCGAGCCGCACCGGCGCCGTTCCCTCGCCCGGCCAGTCGGCCTGCGCCGCCCATTCGGTGTCGGACCCCTGCACGTCCACCCGGGGCTCGTCCATGATCCCGTTGTCGATGCCGTACAGCTCGTGGTCGAACCATCGGTGCAGCTGGTCCAGCCACTCGTCCATGCGCAGGTTGAACGGGTTGATGTGGCCCGCCTGGTACAGCCACATCTTGCGCTCGACGCCCTGGTCCTCCAGGGCCTCCCACAGCAGCATCGCCTGGTCGGTCTTGACGTTCCAGTCGTTGAGCCCGTGCGCCAGGAACACGCTGGCCCGGAACTCCCCGCCCTCGGCGTCGTTCCGGTAGTTCCGCTCGTCCCACCAGTCGTTGTAGTCGCCGCTGTCGCGGTCCTGCCCCTCGGTCACCCCGTCGATGACCGGGTCGCACACGTCGGCGTCGGCGCGGGTGTACACCAGCTTCGCCAGCACGTCGGCGTCCTCGCCCTGGTAGCCGCCGGGCGCGACGACGCCCCCGTTGTCGCGGTAGTAGTCGTACCAGGAGGAGATGGCGCCCTGGGGCACGATGGTGCGCAGCCCCTCCACTCCGGTGCTCGCGGCCGCCACCGGCAGCGTGCCGTTGTAGGAGATGCCGGTCATCGCCACGTTCCCGGTGGACCAGTCCTCGGCCGACACCTCCTCGCCGGTGTCGGCGTCGAAGCCCGTGGTGCGGCCGTTGAGCCAGTCCACGGCGGCGGTGACGCCCTGCGTCTCGTTCTCCCCGCCGCTGGTGGGGCAGCCGGTCGACCCGCCGGTGCCCAGGCTGTCGAGCTGGGCCACCGCGTAGCCGCGCGGCAGGAAGTAGTTGTCGTAGTAGTTCGGCATGGTCGCCGAGCCGTCGCCGGTCGGCCCCGCCTGGGCGGAGGCGCCGCGTGGGCCCTCGGCCGAGGCCCGGGCCATCTCCTCGGCCGACCCGGCCCGGGGCCTGCCGCGCGGCACCGTGCCCGCGCTGTCGTCGTCGAGGTCCACGTCGTACATCTGCGCGTCGTGCGTGCCCGCCCAGTAGGGGCTCGGCTCCAGGATGGTGGGCACCTGGAGCCCGTCCTCGGTCTCCTGGGGCCGCATGATGCGCATCCGGACGGTGTCCGGCTCGCCGTCGCCGTCGCTGTCCGCGCCGGTGACGATGTCGACCTCCTGGTAGACCGCGTCGGCGTAGTCGTACACGGGCTGGGTGCGCCCGTCCTCGACCACCGGCCCGGGGGCGTCGGCGGAGGCGGGGGCGGCCAGTCCGGCCGCCCCCATCAGCGCCGCCGCGGCGAGCGCTCCGGTCCGGAGCGCCGTGCGGGCGGGTCCGCTATGGGGTTCTCGCTTGTGCACAGGGTTCCTCGTGGGGGATCGGGGGATAGGGTCCCCGCCATCCCACCGGAAGGCGGCCGCGGCGTCCAGAGTCTCTCCCGGCGTTTAGAGTGCGGGAGTGGCTGAGAACAGATTCGACCATCTCTCAGGAGTCCGGCACATCGTCTGGGACTGGAACGGCACGCTCCTCGACGACAACCACGCCAACCTGACCGCCCTGAACCGGGTGTGCGAGCCCTTCGGCCGTGCCCCGGTCGACCTGGACTACTGGAGGACGGTGTTCCGCCGCCCCCTCCTGGAGTGCTACCAGGACCACCTGGGGCGCCCGCTCGCGAAGGAGGAGTGGGAGCACCTCAACACCGAGTACGACCGGCAGTACCGCTCGCTGTTGCCCGGCTGCGGGCTGGCCGACGGTGTGCCCGGGGTGCTCTCCGGCTGGACGACGGCCGGGGGCAGCCAGTCGCTGCTGTCGATGGCCTCCCACCGCCATGTCACCGGGCTGGTGGCCGACTTCGGCCTCGAACCGCACTTCACCCGCGTCGACGGGCGCAAGTACGATGCCGTCGACGACTCCAAGGCCGAGCACCTGGTCCACCACCTGGCCGAGCAGGGCATCGACCCCTCCACGGTGGTGCTGGTCGGCGACATCGACGACGACGCCCGCGCCGCGCGGGAGGTCGGCGCGCACACGCTCCTGGTGGCCAGCGGGATGATGAGCCGCGAGCGGCTGGAGGCCACGGGCGGCCCGGTCGTCGGCTCCCCGGTCGAGGCGGTCGCGGCCCTGACCGAGGTGCGCAGCCCCGCCTGAGGGATCCTCCCGGGCATGCGCGAGGGGCGGGGCCGTCGACGGCCCCGCCCCTCGCGTACCCGCGTTCCGCCGGTGTGCTAGCCCAGCACGACCTTGCGGGCGTCCTCGAAGCGGCGCTGCACGTCCGCCCAGTTGACGACGTTCCAGAACGCCTTGACGTAGTCCGCCTTGACGTTCTTGTACTGCAGGTAGAAGGCGTGCTCCCACATGTCCAGCAGCAGGATCGGGTAGGAGCCGGCCGCCAGGTTGCCCTGGTGGTCGTAGAGCTGCTCGATGATGAGCTTCTGCCCCAGGATGTCCCAGGCCAGGATGGCCCAGCCGGAGCCCTGGATGCCGGTGGCCACGGCACCGAAGTGGGCACGGAAGGCGTCGAAGGAGCCGAACTGGTCGTCGATGGCGGCACCCAGCTCGCCCTCGGGCTTGTCGCCGCCGTCCGGCGACAGGTTCGGCCAGAAGACGGTGTGGTTCACGTGGCCGGCGAGGTTGAACGCGAGGTTCTTCTCCAGCATGTTGACCGTGCCGAAGTCGTTCTTCTCGCGCGCCTCGGACAGCTTCTCCAGCGCCGTGTTGGCACCGGCGACGTAGGCCGCGTGGTGCTTGTCGTGGTGGAGCTCCATGATCTGACCGGAGATCCACGGCTCCAGCGCCGCGTAGTCGTAGGGCAGCTCAGGAAGCGAATATGGCGCGGACATGTGCGCACCTTTCCTCTGACACGTCTATTTTCTTAAGGCTCGGTTGCGGTTCCCGTCGCGATCGCCGTCGCGATCCTGCGACCCTCGAACCGCCGATCAAGTTGCGATCCTCGATCCGCCGACCATGAACCTATCAGCCGGGCCTGTACGGGGCCCCTGTAGCCCTTGCTACAAGGGGCCTCGGGAATAATCCCGGACCTGCGCGGGTTCGACGGCGTCCGGCGTGCTCGGAGCCGCTTTCCGGGCGTGATCGCCAAGGCGGCACCGACCCGTGCCGGGCCCGGGGCCGCCCCCGGTCCCCGCGTCGGGCGCGGCCCGGCCCTCCTCTACCCCGCCGGAGCCGCCTCGAACCCGCTGCCGTTCCACGTCGTGCGCGCGCACGCCACACCCCAAGCGCCCTTGCGCTTGAGGATGTCGTAGATGTGCATCCGGTCGATCCTGGGCGACACCCCGTACCCGGACGGCCACGTGATCGCCCAGTCCATGTCCAGGTCCACCAGCAGCTCCAGCAGCCGCGCGATGGTCGGGTCGTCCAGCCGCTCGAAGGCCTCGTCCAGCAGCACCAGCCGCAGCGGCCCGTCCAGCTCGCTGCGGAGCGCGTCGTAGAACGCGGCGCTGGCCGCGAACAGCGTCACGTACGACACCAGACGCGTCTCCCCGGACGACAGCTGGCGCACCCGCCGGTCGCGCGGGTTGCCGTCGGGCCCGGTGTCGTGGATGCGCACCCGGTAGGCGAACCACTCCCGGTAGTCCAGGGCCGCGCCCAGCACCTCGGCGTACCCGCTGCTGCGCCCCTCGGCGCGGGTGGCGCGGATGCGGTCCATCAGCGCGCGCCGCAGCCGGTCGTTCTCCTCCTCGGAGCGCTCCGCGACCGACTTCTTGGCGAGCGCGAACGCCGACCGCTCGGCCGGGTCCAGGTGCGGCGCGGGCTCCCAGGCCAGCTCCACCCGCACCCCCTGGCTGGAGTGCGCCCCCTCCAGCACGGTGTTCATCCGCCGGGTCAGCGACTCGGCGGCGCGGATCTGCCGGTGCAGCTCCTCGGCCACGTCCCCCAGCAGGAACTCCTCGAAGACGCGCTCCTCCCCGCCGGTCAGGTCGGCCTCGGCCTCGGCCAGGCGCGCGGCGGTGAGCCGGGCGGTGGAGGCGGCCGGGGCGGTGCCCGCCTCGTCGCTGACGGCCACCGTCAGCACCCCGCGGTCGCGGTCGGCCTGCACGTCGTGGGTGCCCGCCAGCGCGGTCTGCAGCGCCTGCACCCGGGAGATCAGGTCCCTCTCCAGCGTTCCCGGGTCGCCGGGCCTGCCCTCGGGCTCCAGCGCCTCGCGCAGGCCCGTGCGCAGGTCGGCCCGCTCGAAGGGCACCTCCACGAGGCCGGTGGCCGCCTCCCACACGCCCGGAACGTCGGCGGTGTCGGTGAGCGCGTCCTCGGCGTCGGCGAGCACTCCCTGCGCCTCCTCCAGGGCCGCCTCGGCCTGCTCGGTGCGGCCCTCGGCCTGGGTGAGCGCCTGCAGCCGGGACTCCACCTCCGACTGGGCCTTGGGCGCCTCGTCGCGCAGCCGCGCCCGCTCCTCGGTGAGCGCCCGCACCTGGGCGCTGACCTCCTCGGCGTCCTGCCCGAGCGACGAGCGCAGGGTCTCCAGCACCCCGTGCGCCTCGGCGAAGGCCCGGTGGGTGCGCGCCGCCTCCTCCTCGGCCTGGGCGCGTGAGGCGGCGGTGCGGGCGTGGTCCTCCAGGGACGCGGCGACCGCGCGCAGCGCCTCGGTGTAATCGCCGCGCAGCCGCCCGGCCGCGCGCTCCAGCAGCGACGCCGTGGCGCGGGCCCGGTCGGCGAGCTCGCGCAGGGCCTCGGCACCGTCCGGCAGCCCGGCGTCGCCGCAGGAGCGGCGGTGCTCGCCGCGTTCGGCCTCCAGGCGGGCGCGGGCGCGGGCGTGCTCGGCCTCGGCGGTCTCGGCGTCGGAGGCGGCGCGGGCCGCGGCCGACCGGCGCTGGCGGGTCTCGGCCAGGTCGGCCAGCACCGGGGAGATGTCGGGGAAGGCGTCCAGGCAGGCGTTCCACTCCTGCTCCAGGCGCTGGGCGCTCTCCAGGGACGAGCGCAGCCCCTCCTCCCGCTCGGCGAGGGCGGACAGGGCGGCTTCGGCCTCCTCGGTGCGGCGCCGCCGCGCGGCCTCGCGCGCCCCCGCGCCGATGTGCTCGGCCCGCTCCTTGCCGTGCCGCCCGACCAGCGCGCCCGCCCGCCAGGAGCCGTCGGCCCCGACCGCGAGACCGGGGGAGGGGGCGCCTGCGGCGTGCGCGCCATCGGCCGCGCCGTCGCCGCGAGTGGCGGCTGAACGGGCGGCGTCGTCATCGTCCACGCCCACGCCGCCCACGCCATCAAGGCCGGAAGCACCGTCCTGCAGCAGCGGCACCGAGCGCAGCAGGGCGCGGACGGTGTCCTCGGGCACCGGCGGGGCGCCCTCGCCCTCCCCGCCGGCGTCCTCCGCGCCGCCGTCCGTGCTCGGGACCAGCACGTCGGCCAGGGTCGGCCCGTCGACGGGACCCGCGGGCACGGCCCAGGTCTCATCCCCGTCCGTGCCGCCTGCACCTGCCGCACCGTCCGAGCCGTCCGCCCCGATCCCGCCGTCGGCGCGCACCCACGCCCCCAGCAGACCGGACGCGCGCAGCGCCGCCTCCAGTCCGGCGCGCTCCTCCGGCCCCAGGCCGGGGGCGAAGTCCACCAGCCGCGCGAACGGCGCGCCCTGGGCCGGGTCGCGCTCGGCGGTGGTGTGCTCGGGCACCGGCGGGCCGACCTCGGCGGCCTCGCGCAGGTGCGCAAGCTCGGCCTCCAGGCGGGTCCGCTCGGCCCCGGCCTCGGAGAGCCGCTGCTCGTCGGCGAGGACCGCCCGCTGCACCGCCCGCACCCGCGGCTGCAGGGCCGCCCGCACCTCCCGGTGCGCGTCCCGGAAGGCGGCCGGGTCCAGCAGCACCTCCCCGCCGCCGGGGACCGGGGGCAGCTCCCCGGCGCCGGGCCGGTCGCCCGCGGGCAGGGCCCGGTCGTTCCACTCGCGCACCGCCGCGCTCCACCGTTCGGCCGCGTCGGCCAGGCGCTCCTCGCCCTCGCGGGCCCGGCGGTCGGCCGCCGCCGACTCCTCGGCGGCCGCCTCGGCGCGCTCACCCAGGCGCTCCAGCCCGGTCTCGGCCTCGGCCAGCCGCTCGGCCTCGGCGCGCAGCCCGGACAGCAGGCGGCCCCGGTCGGCGGCGGCCGCGGCGGCCCCGTCGAGCGCCTCCGCCGCCGTACCGGCCGCCTCGGCCAGCGCCTCGGTGCCCACGGCGGGGGCGGTGGGGCGCACCGTGTCCTCGGGGCGGGCCGCGGGGTCGGCCGAACGCAGCACCCGCGCGGTCTCCTCGCCCCGCCGCACGTCGGGCTCCAGCTCCGGCAGCGTACCGAGCGCCTGGCCCAGCCCCAGCTCGCGCAGGGCGCCGCGGGCCTCGGCGGCGGCAGCGGACGCCTCACGGCCCACCCGGGCGGGCAGCGCGGCCGCGCGCTCCACCGCCTCAAGGGAGTGCTCCTCGGCGGCGCGCAGGTCCTCGGCGGTGCGCAGGGCGGCCTCGGTGTGCCGGCGCTGCGAGGCCACCGTGGCCTCCTTGTCCTCCAGATCGCCCAGGGCGCCGTAGGCGGCCGACGACTTCAGCGCCTCCAGGTCGGTCTGCACCGTGTCCAGGCGGGCGGTGAGGGCGTCGCGCTCGTCGGAGGCGCCGCGGTGCCCCGCCTCGGCCGTGTCGCGCTCCTTGCGGCGCTTGTCCAGGGCCGAGCGCGCGCGGTCGGCGGCCTTCTCCGCCTTGGCCAGGCGGGCCTCCCGGTCGGCCAGCACGCCGCGCGCATAGCCCCGGTAGCCCTCCAGGAACTCCTGCAGGGCCGAGTCGGCGCGGCGCAGCCGCGCCACGTTGCGGCGCACGCCCTCCAGGTTGTCCAGTCCGGCGGCGGTGCGGGCGATCACGTCCGGGTCGACCGGCGGCAGCGCGTCGGAGAGGAGCTGCTCCAGCTGCCCCTGGAGCACCTTGAGGCCGATGTCGGGATTGCGCAGCGTGCGCTGCAGGTGCAGCAGGTCGGTGTAGCGGCCGCCGCCGCTGATGCCGTAGACGGTCTCGGCGACCCGCTGCTGGAACGCCTCCTGGGAGGGGACCACCGCGTCCTCGCCGATGTGCTCGCGCAGCCGCGAAGCGGTGATCGGGCGGTCCTGCTCCAGCAGCGCGAAGTCCTTGTTGACCCGAAGCGGGGTGAGGAACCGGTAGGAGTCGGTGATCTGCCTGCTGGAGGCGCTCGCCTTGACGCCGATCCCGGCGGTGCAGAAGTCCTCGGTGCCGTCGTCCAGCACCCGGCGCAGCTCCACCCAGGCGTAGCCGAGCCGCACGGTGCCCTCGGAGTAGTCGTCGAGCATGAGGCGGCTCATGCTGACCGTGTCGAACCCCTTGCAGCCCATGTTGCGCAGGTCGCCGTCGAGGCACAGCGGCAGCAGCAGCTCCAGGGTGCGCGACTTGCCCGAGCCGTTGGTCCCCTTGAAGATGACCCGGCCGCCGGACAGGTCGAACTCCTCGTCCCGGTACTGCCAGATGTTGACGACGCCGCCGCGGTGCAGGCGCCAGCGGCTGCGGGGGTCGGAGGTGCTCTCCACGGTGTCGGTCCTCACGTCGGTGTCGCTTCCGGGCGCGTGCGCCCGGATGTCTTCGATGGGCCGGTGCTCTCGTCGATCTCGGGGAGAACGCCTCTCAAACCGCGCGTGTCGCGTCGGTTCTCCCGAGATCAACGGCGTCCTGGGGCCTCACGGCAGGTCGTCCCCTACGGCGAACAGGGACTCCTGGCCCTCGCCGGGGCCCACCGGGGCGGGGCGTGCGCCGTCGGCCTGCGCCTCGTCCTCGTCGCCGTCGCCCTCGGGGCCGTCCGGGCGGGGGCGGTACCGCGCCGCCGCCGGGCTCAGCTCGACCCGCTCGCTCCCGTCGGGGGCCGTGCCCGCCCGCGCCAGCCCGGCCTGGACGAGGGTGTGGGCCACCGACCGGGCCAGGCGCGCGGTGTCGCGCACGGCCTCCTTCGACCACGCCTTGGGGTAGCGGGCCACGATGTCGGCGGCCGCCTCCTCCAGGCGCGCGTAGGAGACGGGGACCCGGCCGTCGTCGGGGGTTTCGGAGGGGGCGTCGTGGGCGCCGGCGTCCCCGCCGCCCCCTCCGTCCCGCAGGACGGCGTCGGCGGTCAACAGCGCGATGCGCGACAGCGTCCCGTGCCCCGGGTACAGCAGGTCGCTCAGGTAGCCCTCCGGGTCGACCGCCAGGACGCCCTCGGCCCGCACCTCCAGGTGCAGCCCCAGCAGCTCCTCCAGCAGCTCCGACTCCTGGCGCAGCCGGGTGCGCAGCCAGTCCCGCTGGTCGGCGGTCAGGTCCCCGTTGAGCACCACCGGGTCCTCGACCAGGCGGCGCCGGACCGCGTACCGCACGTCGTCGCCCGGCCCCGGGGCGCCCCCGGCGGCGAGCTGCGCCGGGCCTTCGAGACGGCCCAGCGGGGCCGCCACCAGGTGCCCCAGCAGCTCCACGTCCACCGTCAGCAGCGCCTCGCGCCCGGCGTCCTCGGCCCAGGGCCCGACGCTGCCGTCGGTCTCGGACAGCACCCCCAGGTCGATCAGGTGGCGCAGCGCCGCCACCAGCGCCCTGCGGTCCACGATGCCGCAGCCCAGGTCCAGCCCGGCCTCGGCGCCGGCCGCGCGCACCTGGTCCACCAGCCCGGACAGCAGCACCTGGCCGCTGGTGCCGGTCAGCTCGGCCAGCACCAGGCACAGGTAGGCGTAGGCGCGCGGGGTGAACGCCGCACCGTTGGCCTTGTGGGCGCCGCGCACCCCGTCGGGGGTGCGGCCGGACTTGTACAGCCGCGCGAACGTCGGCTCCACCGCCAGCCGGTACCCCAGGTAGTGGGCGAACAGCGCCTGCAGCCGGTCGCTGTAGCGGCGCACCGCCGGGAGCGCGTCGCCCTCGGGTCCGTCGGCGCGCAGCAGCGGGCGGCGGAGCAGGGTGCGGGCGCACCGGCGCACCTGGGCCGCCTCGATCGAGTCCAGGCCCTCCAGCGCCGAGCGCTCGGCCCGCGCGGTGCGTGCGGCGCGGCTCACCGGCCCACCCCGCTTCCGGCGCCGCCCTCGGCCACGTCCAGCTCCACACGGGTGCCGTGCAGCTCCAGGGTGCCGAAGACCGACCCGATCCGGGCCGCCCCGCCGTCCGGGTGCAGCACCAGGGTCAGCCCCGACACCGGGTCGGCGGCGGTGCCCTGCTCGGCGGGGGCGTCCCGCCCGGCCCCGGCCAGGGTGAGCAGCTCGCAGAAGAGCTCCAGGGCGTCGGCCGACAGCTGGGCCCCGGCCAGGTCGTCCGCGGACGCGGCCAGCTCGCCCACCGCGGCCGACCTGCGCTCCTTGCGGCGCGCCTCCTCCTCCAGCAGGGCCGCCCGGCCCAGCGGGTCGTCGCCCAGGCGGGGGATCTGCCCGCCGGGGGCGCGCTCGCCGCGGCTGCGCACGTTCACCTCGACCGGGACGCCCTCGCCGCCGGACCAGGGCAGGCCGGGCGAGGGGGCGTCCTCCTCGGGGGCCAGCGCCAGGTGGCGGGCGGAGGACAGGCCGAAGGCGGCGGCGTACATGTCGTGGGCGTCGGCGGGGGCGGCCCCGTCGAACCAGGCGGCCAGGCGCAGCAGGTCCCGGCGGCGGCCCGGGTCCACGCCGCCCGCGCCGGTGGCGCGCTTGACGTTGCCCAGCAGGGCGCTGATCGCCCTGCTGGTGGCCTCGCGCAGCTCGTCGGCCTCCGAGGGGCGCCCCGGGCGGCCCACGAACCAGCCCGCCAGCCCGTCCCAGTCGGCGGCGGTGCGGCCGGGCGCGCGCTCCATCAGCTCGGTCTGGCCCACCACGCTGGTGTTGGGCACCAGGTCGGCGCCGCCCCCGAGCACCCGCAGCAGCGCCTCGCGCCGCCTGTCGAGCGCGGCCAGCCGGTCGGCGACCGGTTCGGCGTGCCGCAGCACGTCCCGCGCGATGAGGTCGACGTACTCCAGCAGCATGTGCTTGAACCCGGCCATCTCCTCGGGGGAGAGGTCGTAGCGGGCGATGACCGAGCCGAGGTAGGCGTAGAAGTCGCGCACGGCGGCGGCGAACTCGCCGTGCTGCAGGAACAGCGTGGTCACCTGCTGGGAGAGGCGCTCGCGCAGGGCGCGCGGGACCGCGCGGCCGTCGGGGGCGGCCTCCAGCGCCTCGTCCAGCAGGCGGGAGGTCTCGGCCAGGCCGCGCTCGATGGCCGGGAGCAGCTCGCGGGAGACCTCGCGGGCCCCCTCGGCGACGCTGAGCAGGTCGTCCACGTCGCGCTGCACCCGCATGGCGAGTTTGGCGACCTGGTAGCGCACCCGGCTGCGGGTGAACTCGGCGATGGTGGCGGCGGGCTCGCGGCGGCCCGGGACCAGGTTGCCCCAGCGGGCGAGCTGCTCCAGCCGGTCGACCACGGTGTCCAGGCGCGACTCGCCCTCGTCGACCTCGCCGCGCCGCTCGGCGGCGGCGAGCGCGGCGCCCACGTCCCCGGCGCCCAGGTCGGCCAGCAGGGTGCCGGTGAACAGGCGCATGATCGCCAGGTAGGTGCGGCGCTCGGGGGCCGACAGGTAGGCGTACAGGCGGAGCCGGTCCAGGTCGGCGGGTTCGGGAGGCGAGTAAGGCATGACCCGCACCAACTTAGCGCCTTGCGGCGGCGCGGCCGACCGGATCGCGGTGGGCTTTGGCGCACACGCCGCCCGGCGGGGAGGCGGGGCCCCGGGGACAGTGCCGCCGCCCCCGGGACCCCCGTGCGTCAGGCCTCGCCGAGCTCTTCCACGGCCCGGTGCGCCTCGTCGATGGCGATGTCGGTGTAGGCGTTGGGGGCGGCGTCGGAGTTGGCGATCACGATCCGGCCCAGCCGCTTGCGCGCGCGCTCGGCGGGGGTCGGGCCGTCCGGCCAGAAGGAGTCCCACAGGCTGGTGTACTCGCGGGCGTAGCCGTGGCCCCACCGGTTGACGGTGATGGCCTCGATGTCGCGCTTGGCGTCGAACCCGCCGTCGCCCAGCGTCCGGTTGAGGGTGTGGCGGATGCTCCGCTCGAAGCTGGCGAAGTCGCGCTTGAGGGTGCGGTGGCGGCCGGTGATGGCGCCCTGCTTGAGGGACTGCACGCCCGCGCTCGGTGCGCCGATCATCTGGATGACGATCGGCTCGTCGGGGTTCTGCGGGTGCTCGTAGCCGCCCATGGAGACCGGGTAGTCGAGCTGGGCCACCGCCCAGTCGCCGCCGGTGAGGCGGATGTGCCGCATGCCCAGCTCCACCCATGGCCGCCAATTGCGCACCACCACGTTGGCGTAGAGCAGCGGCTGCTTGGAGGCGTCCTGCATGGCGTTGCGCTGGGAGCTGGGCAGCTCCTTCATCAGGTACTTGCCCATCACGTGCCAGGCGGCCATGACGACGTGGTCGGCGGTGACCCGGTGGAGCCCGCCGTCGCGGTGGTAGGTGGCGAAGACGCGCTCCGCCGAGGACGGGGAACCGTCGTGGCGCAGGTCGGTGCAGGGGGCCTGCAGGCGCAGCCGGACGTCGCTGTCGTCCGTGTCGAGCTTGGAGTAGTCGAACTCGGCGAGCACGACGCTCTCCATGTCGAGTTTCTCCTCGCCCGGGACGCTGCCCGGGATGAGGGCGTGCACCAGCAGGCGGGCGATGCTGGCGTTGCCGTCGGGGAAGTGGTGGATGTAGGGGTCCTCGAAGTCCCAGAAGCGCCGCATGGAGAAGGAGTTGAGCGGCGAGGCCCGGGAGTCGTCGAGGCCCAGGCCGTCGAAGCCCGGGTAGCCCTCGCCCCAGGCGTCCAGGGCGCCCCAGGTGGAGGCGGGCACCGCCCACTCGTCGCTGGTGAGGGTCTCCACGTAGGCGAGCACCTCGTCGCCGACGCCGACGACGTCGCGCAGGTACCCGGCGTAGGTCAGCCGGGCGAGGCGCTCCTTCTTCTCCCCGTCCGACAGGCCGGGCAGCCAGTCCTGCGGCTCGTCGTAGAGCATGACGATCTCGTCCAGCGCCTCGGGGCTGACCGGGGCGTCCTTCAGCCACTCGCGCACGGACGCGCCCTCGGCGCGCACGGCCAGGTGGTCGCGGCCGAACTCCTCGGCGCGGAAGAAGACGGTGTCGCCCTCGTCGGCCAGGTCCCACCGGTTGTAGAACTCCTGGTCGAAGAACTCCTCGAACTTGTCGACCTCGATGCCCAGCTCCTTGAGGAGCCCCATGGCGGTGTCGCTGTAGATCGAGGGGGTGTCGATGGCCTGGGTGCCGCCGTAGCCGATGAGCACCTGGTCGCGGCCCTCGGCGTGGAACTCGTTGCGGCGGGCGTGGCCGCCGAACTCGTCGTGGTTGTCCAGGATGAGGACCTTGGCCCCGGGGTTCTTCTTGCGGTAGAAGTACGCGGCCGCCAGGCCGCTGATGCCCGCGCCGACCACGACCAGGTCGTAGTGCTCGCCGGTGTCGGAGACCGCGGAGGTGTTCACGACGCTGCCCAGGCGCCCGTCGCGGATGGTGTGCGGGATGCTGAGCGCCTGCTGGGTGTTGCCGCGCAGCCCCTCCATGCCGGGCGGGTAGTCGGTGCCGGGCTCGGCGGGGACGGGCGTGCGGGGGCTGGCCGACCACGTGCGCTCACCGGGGGCGCCGCATCCCGAGAGCGCCACGGCGGCGATGCCGGCCGCGGCCGCCGCGCTGGCGCCGTCGAAGAAGTCGCGGCGGCTGATCTTCCGGTCCATCCCCAGCTCCTCGTCGCTGGGGCCGTTGCGTCGTGGCTGGTCGGACATCGGACTCCTTCTCCTGGCCGCCCTGGAAGGCCCCAGCCCACCACGTCGCCCCGCGGACGGCGGGGCGACGTCCCGTGGTGGACCGGGTCTTTGCCGACTGAGCTCCAGGGCTTGAACATGCGCGGAACTGCGCCAGCCTACGCCTGCTATGAGATGAAAAGTCCGATTTTTGCCTTTTCTATCCGGTCACATGGTGATGGGATGTCTCACGGCGGGGTCGGCTGGTTCCCCGCTGATGGGCCCTGCCCGTCTATCCGGCCACCAGAGCGTGGGGGCGGGCGGCGACGACGAAGGTGGGCGGGCCTGCCTGTTGTTCTGTCGGGTGCCGGGTGTGTGCGTGGTCGGGGTGGTGGGCGGCGACGGCGTGAGCGGGGCGGTTCCCCGGGCCTGCCTGCCGGGTGGCGGGCTCCTCGCGGTCCGGGTGGGCGGGGGCTCGGCTGGTGCCCCGCTGACGGGCCCCGGCCGGGCGCCGGGCTGCCGGGGCGCGAGGAAGGGGCGGCGACGACGAAGGTGGGCGGGCCTGCCTGTTGTTCTGTCGGGTGCCGGGTGTGTGCGTGGTCACCGTGTTTGGCGGCGACGGCAGAAGCGGGGCAGTTCCCTGGGCTTGCTTGCCGGGCGGCGGGCTCCTCGCGGTCCGGGTGGGCGGCGGCTCGGCCGGTACCCCGCTGACGGGCCCGGGCCGGGTGGCGGGATTCCAGGGTGCGGGGTTGAAAGCGGCGACGACGCAGGTCGGAGACCCAAGCGGTAACGCTGTCGGCCGCCGGGTGTGTGCGTGGTCGCCGTGGTGGGCGGCGACGGCGTGAGCGGGGCGGTTCCCCGGGCTTGCCTGCCGGGTGGCGGGCTGCTCGCGGTGCGGGGGGCGGGTTGGCCGGTGCCCCGCTGACGGGCCCCGGCCGGGCGGCGGGTGGTCGGGGCGCGAGGGAGATGGCGGCGACGAGGGAGGTCGGCTGCTCTACCTGGTGCGTTGTCGGCCGCCGGGTGGGTGCGTGGTCACCGTGTTTGGCAGCGACGGCCAGAGCGGGGTGGTTCCCTGGTCCTGCTTGCCGTCCGGCGGGCTGCTCGCGGTGCGGGTGGGCGGCGGCTCGGCCGGTACCCCGCTGACGGGCCCCGGCCGTCCGCCGG
>NZ_JAQFWP010000044.1 GCF_027706745.1 Nocardiopsis suaedae
CCCGGGTCGAGGCGCTGGGGCAGGTGGTTGCCGATGCGCTTGAGGGCGCGGTCGGTGGCACCCTCCTGGGCGGCGGTGACCATGATGTGCTCGGCCTTGGACCGGTAATCGGCCGCGTCCGGGTGCAGTTCGGTGCACCGTCCCGCCACGGCCTTCTCGGACAGGTCCATGATCTGGGCGAGGTGGGCGAAGCCGATCCGCCCCTCCTCGGCCGCCGCGACGGCCTCGGGGTAGTCGTCCAGGTGGTCGGCCACGGTGGTGATCGCTTTGGCCTGGGCGGCCGAGCGGCCGTGCTCGCGCAGGAGCCCGGCCACGGTGGTGTTCCCGGATCCGGCCAGGGCGCCGGTGTGGTTGATGCGGGCGGCCAGGCGGGCCAGGGCCAGGTCCAGCGGGCCGAGCCCGGCGGCCAGCACCGCCACGAGGTCGCCGAGCAGGTGCTGGGCCCCGGACGGGAGGTCCTCGGCAAGGGCCCCGTGGGCCTGGTCGAGCACACCGGCCAGGGCGGTCTGGATGCGCTGGGCGCGCGATCCGGGCGGGGGCCCGCTGGGGTGCTTCTCGCTTGCCATGCTCCCAACGTTAGAACAGGGGTACGACAGAACGGGGACGGATCTGGCCCCTGTGGGAAAACCACGGAACCCCAGGTCAGACCCGCCAAGATCATCTCCGGGCAGAGGTCTCGGGTGGCGGCGGGGGCGGGTGCCGCGCGCGGGCGCGCCTACCCGCCCCCGCCGGTCCAGCCCGGCCCATCCCCTCGCCCCTCCGGGGGCATCCCGGGTGGCGGAACCGACGCTTTGAGGCGGATCGGGTGGCGGATCCGCCACCCAGGACGGGCAGGCCGGAGTATTCATGCCCGGTATGCGCCACTCGTGCAGTCCCTCCTACTGCCTGCGCCCCGGCGGCCCAACGCCCGGCCGGGGCCCGTCAGCGGGGTACCGGCCGAGCCGCCGCCCACCCGCACCGCAAGGGACCCAGCGGACGGCAAGCAGGCCCGGGGAACCACCCCGTCCGCGCCGTCGCCGCCCTCCACCTCGCACCCCTGCGGCCCGCCGCCCGGCCAGGGCCCGTCAGCGGGGCACCAGCTCGTCCCGTCGTTGCCGTCCCTCCCCGGCGTGGGTGCCGGAGGCGCCTCCGTGTGACGAGCCTCTTGCGCCTCCTGGCCGCCTCACCTCCGGGGGACGTTCTCTCCCTGGGGAACCGCCCAGGTGCGGTCGAAGTCCGGGTGGCCCGCGTAGGCCGACGCCAGGTGCTCCAGCGCCTTCCGCCACGCGTGCAGCGCGCCCCACGAGTCGTCGCTCGCGGGCGCCCCCCGGCCTCCTATGGCGTCCACCCCCGACCGGTAGGCCCGCACGTACTCGTTCACGATGCGCCGTTTGGCCGCCACGTCCGCGCGGACGCGCCCGGGGCCGCCGGTGCCGGGGGAGGCGGCGTGCGCGGCCCTCTCGTCCTCGTCCAACCGTGCATAGAGGAACTCGACGATGGTCACGCGACCATGCTCCCTTCACCTGCGGCTGCGCCCTCACGCGTCGTATATCACCCGTGCGGGCGCCCAGGGAGGCCCTCGGCGCGGCCGGACACGGACACGCATCAACACCCCCATAACCGGACGAAGTTCCGCGCGCCCGAGTGGCGGTGGTTCAATCGTCCTGTGGACGACGACACCGCCGCAACCGGAGCCCCGACCGTACACGTCCTGCGCGTTTTCATCGGGCCCGACGGCGGCGGGGGCAACCCCCTGGGCGTCGTCCTCGACGGCCCCGCGCTCCCCGGGCGGGAGGCGCGCCAGGCCCTGGCGGCGCGGCTGGGCTTCAGCGAGACCGTGTTCGTCGACGACCCGGACACCGGCGCGGTCGACATCTACACGCCGGGCGTGCGCCTGCCCTTCGCCGGCCACCCCCTGGTGGGCACCGCCTGGCTGCTGCGCCGGTCCGGCCGCCCCGTGCGGGAGCTGCGCCCCGAGGCGGGCACCGTGCCCGTGCGGGAGGACGCCGACGGCACCGTGTGGATCCGCGCCCGGCCGGAATGGGCCGCCGGCCGCCGCACCGAGCGGTACCCCTCCGCCGGGGAGCTGGAGGCCCTTCCGGGGCCGCCCGAAGGCGACGGCTGGCTGTACGCGTGGGCCTGGATCGACGAAGGCCGGGGGCTGGTCCGCGCCCGCGGCTTCCCCCGCCGGGGCGACGTCGTCGAGGACGAGGCGACCGGGGCCGCCGCCCTGGTCCTCGCCGGTGAACAGGGCCGCCCCCTGGACATCCGCCAGGGCAGGGCCTCCCTCATCCGCACCCGCCCGGCCCCGGAGGGCACCATCGACATCGGCGGGGGTGTGGCCGACGGGGGCGCCCTCTGACGCCTCGGCCGGGTGGGCCCCGGCGGTGCGCCGTCGCGCCGCCGGGGCCCACCACCGTCCTCTGGGCCGGACCTCACCCCCAGGCCAGGGCGACGCCCTCGGGGTCCTCCAGCATCGCGCCGATGTCCCGCAGGACCTTGGAGCCGAGCTCGCCGTCGACCAGGCGGTGGTCGAAGGACAGGGACAGCGTCGTCACCTTCCGCAGCTTCAGCTTCCCCTTGTGCGCCCAGGGCATGTCGCGGATCTGGCCGAACGCCAGGATCGCCGCCTCGCCCGGGTTGAGGATGGGCGTGCCCGCGTCGACGCCGAAGACGCCGACGTTGGTGATGGTGATCGTCCCGCCGGTCATGTCCGCCGGGGACGTCCTGCCCGCCCGCGCCGTCTCGGTCAGCGCCTGCAGGTCCCGCGCCAGCTCGGGCAGCGGCTTGGCGTGCGCGTCCTTGACGTTGGGCACCACCAGGCCGCGCTCGGTCGCCGCCGCGATCCCCAGGTTCACGTACTTCTTGAGCACGATCTCCTGCGCCTGCTCGTCCCAGGAGGCGTTGACCTCCGGGTGCCGCCGGACCGCCGTCAGCAGCGCCCGCGCCACCAGCAGCAGCGGCGACACCTTGGTGTCGGCGAACTCGGGCCGCTCGCGCAGCCTCCGCACCGCCTTCATCATCCTGGTGACGTCCACCTGCAGGAACTCGGTGACGTGCGGGGCGGTGAACGCGCTGTCCACCATCGCCGCGGCGGTGCGCTTGCGCACCCCCTTGACCGGGATCCGCTCCTCCAGCGCCGACCGGTCCACCGCCGGGGCGGCGGGTGCCGCTGCCGGTGCCTCCGCCGGGGCGGCGGGGGCACCGGAGGCCGCGGGGGCGGGGCCCTCGGCGGCGCGCCGCACGTCCTCGCGGGTGACGAGGCCGCCCTCACCGGTGGGCTCCACCGTCCGAAGGTCCACGCCCAGGTCCTTGGCCAGCTTGCGCACGGGCGGCTTGGTCAGGACGGGGGCCACCGCCTCCTTCTCCCGTGCGGGCTCGGGGGCGGGCGGCTCCTCCACCGCCGTGGCGGGCCCGCTCCCGTTCGCGGCGGCCGCCGGACGGCGCCGCGGGCGCCGCTTGGTGGAGGCGGCCTTCTCGCCGTACCCGACGAGGGGCTTCTCCTTCTCCTCCCCGGCGTCCCCGGACGGGGACGCCGACTCCGCGGACCCGGCCGCCTCGCCGCCCCCGCTGCCGTCGTCCACCCGGATGATGGGGCTCCCGACCTCGACCGTGGCCCCGGCCTCGGCGAGCAGCTCGTGCACCGTGCCCGCGTACGGGCTGGGCAGCTCCACCGCGGCCTTGGCGGTCTCGATCTCGCAGATCATCTGGTTGACCTCGACCCGGTCACCGGGCCCGACGTACCACTGCAGGATCTCGGCGTCGACGAGGCCCTCGCCGACGTCGGGCAGCCGGAACTCCTGAATGCCACTGTGCGCCATGCTCTTCTCCGACTCCCTGCTCAGTACGCGAACGCGCGGTCGACCCCGTCCAGCACCCGGTCCAGGTCCGGCAGGTAGTGCTCCTCCAGCCGGGACTGCGGGTAGGGGGTGTCGAAGGCGGCGACCCGGACCACCGGGGACTCCAGGTGGTAGAAGCACTCCTCGGTGACGCGCGCGGCGATCTCGGCGCCGGGGCCGAGGCTGAGCGGCGCCTCGTGCGCGATGACCAGGCGGCCGGTGCGGCGCACCGACTCGGTCACCGTCGCGTAGTCGACCGGGCTGATCGAGCGCAGGTCGATGACCTCGATGGAGCGCTCCTCGTCGGCCTCCGCCGCCTGCAGGGCGGTCTTGACCATGGGGCCGTAGGCGAGCAGGGTGGCGTCGGTCCCCGGGCGGGCGATGCGGGCCCGCCCCATCGGCGCGGCGCTCTCCAGCGCCGCGTCGGTGTCGACTTCGGCCTTCTCGTAGTAGCGGCGCTTGGGCTCCAGGAAGACGACGGGGTCGTCGCTGCGGATGGCCTGCTGGATCATCCAGTAGGAGTCCACCGCGTTGGCGACGGTGACCACCCGCAGCCCGGCGGTGTGCGCGAAGTAGGCCTCGGGGGACTCGCTGTGGTGCTCCACCGCGCCGATGCCGCCGCCGTAGGGGATGCGCAGCACGACCGGCACGCTCACCTTGCCCGCCGACCGGCGGCGCAGCTTCGCGAGCTGGGTGAAGGTCTGGTTGGCGGCGGGGAAGAAGAACCCGTCGAACTGGATCTCGCACACCGGCCGGTACCCGCGCAGGGCCAGGCCGATGGCGGTGCCCACGATGCCGGACTCGGCCAGCGGGGTGTCGATGACCCGGTCGGCGCCGAAGTCCTTGTGCAGCTGGTCGGTCACCCGGAAGACGCCGCCCAGGCGGCCCACGTCCTCGCCCATGACCAGGACCTTGGGGTCGGCCTCCATGGCGCGGCGCAGCCCCGCGTTGATGGCCTTGCCGATGGTCAGGTTGGTGCTCATCGGTCAGCGACCCCCTTCGGCCCCGGCGTCCTCGAAGGACGCGAGGTAGTCGGCGAAGTCCGCCCGCTGGCGGTCGATGTGGACGTTGGGCTCGGCGTAGACCTCGTCGAAGATCTCCAGGGGCCCGGGGTCGGGCAGGGCGCGGCACTCGGCGCGCACCTGCTCGCCGATCCGGTCGGCCTCCTCGTCGACGCCCGCGAAGAACGCCTCGTCGGCCAGGCCCTGCTTCTCCAGGTAGGTCCGCAGCCGCAGGATGGGGTCCTTGCGCTTCCACTCCTCCAGCTCGGCGGAGGCCCGGTAGCGGGTGGGGTCGTCGTTGGTGGTGTGCGCGCCCATCCGGTAGGTGAACGCCTCGATGAGGGTGGGGCCGTTGCCCTCGCGGGCGTTCTGCAGCGCGGCCCGGGTCACCGCCAGGGTGGCGAGCACGTCGTTGCCGTCCACCCGGACGCCGGGGAAGCCGAAGCCGGACGCGCGCTTGTAGATCGGCACCCGCGACTGGCGGTCCAGCGGCTCGGAGATGGCCCACTGGTTGTTCTGGCAGAAGAACACCACCGGGGCGTTGTTCACGGCGGCGTAGTTGAAGGCCTCGTTGGTGTCGCCCTGGCTGGTGGCGCCGTCGCCGAAGTAGGCGATGACCGCCTCGCCGTCGTCGCCGAGGGCGCCGTCCCGCTGGACGCCCATGGCGTAGCCGGTGGCGTGCAGCGCCTGGCTGCCGATGACGATGGTGTAGAGCTGGAATCCGTGCTCGTCGGGGTCCCACCCGCCGTTGGTGACGCCCCGGAACATGCCGAGCAGTTCCCTGGGGGCGATGCCGCGGCACCAGGCGACGCCGTGCTCGCGGTAGGAGGGGAAGGCCATGTCGCCATCGCGCAGGGCGCGGCCGGAGCCGATCTGTGCGGCCTCCTGCCCCAGCAGCGACGCCCACAGGCCGAGTTCGCCCTGGCGCTGCAGGGCCACCGCCTCGGTGTCCACGCGGCGCACCAGCACCAGGTCGCGGTAGAGCGACCGGGCCTGGTCGGCGTCGACCTCCAGCGGGTAGTCGGGGTGCGTCACCAGCTCCCCGTCGGGTGTCAGGAGCTGGACGAGCTCCGGTTCGTCGTGCGCGGTGGTGTCCGACACCTGTCGCTCCTCGGGTACGTCGGGGCCGAGCCGCGTGGGTGGACGCCGCCGGCCGGTCCTCCGCCCGCTCACCCGGGGTAACGGGTCTGTCGGGCGGCCCTGGGCATATCGTGACAGACCTCACCGTGCCCAGCGCAAGCCCCGGCGCCACCTTTTCGGCTGCGGGCCCATGATCCCCCAGACCGGGAAAACCGCAACTACCAGGACTTCCTAGGAAGCACAAGGTCGTCCGAAGAAAAATTCGGACCACCGAGCACCCGCGTCCGCCGCCCGGCGTACCCCCGGAAAGCACACGGACGGCCGGCCCCCGGGGAGGAGGGACCGGCCACGAACACCGCGGATTCGGCTACTCACAGTGATGTTCCTGGGGGGCGACGGTCACCGGTGATCACCTGAGGTGAGCGTCGCGGGGGACGGAAAGAGCGCCGGCCGCTCAGGCGGCGGCGTGCGCCCCGCGCTCGCGGGCGTAACCGGCGAGCTGCTCGCGGAGCTGGCGCCGGGCGCGGTGCAGCCGCGACATGACCGTGCCGAGCGGCGTGCCCATGCGCGCGGCGACCTCCTTGTAGGAGAAGCCCTCCACGTCGACCAGGTAGACGACCAGGCGGAACTCCTCGGGGAGCGCGGCCAGCGCCGAGCGGATCCCGGAGTCGGGCATGTGGTCGAGCACCTCGGCCTCGGCGGACCGGGCGCCGGCGGAGGTGTGCGCCTCGGCGGCGGCCAGCTGCCAGTCCTTGATCTCGTCGGTGGAGTCCTGGCGCGGCTCGCGCTGCTTCTTGCGGTAGCCGTTGATGAAGGTGTTGGTCAGGATGCGGTACAGCCAGGCCCGGAGGTTGGTGCCGGCCTTGAACTGGTGGAAGTTGGCGAAGGCCTTGGCGAAGGTCTCCTGCACCAGGTCCTCGGCGTCGGCGGCGTTGCGGGTCATCCGCAGCGCCGTCGGGTAGAGCTGCTCCGCGTACGGGGTCACGGCCTCCGCGAAGTCGAGGGCCGTGTCCTGGTCCTCGGCCTGCGGGGCGGTGCGCTCGAGTTCGATGGTCGTCAAAACTCCCCCTCGGGACGACCGGGTGTCCGGTACCGATCGGTACCGAACTGTTAGACGCGCACACTAGCGCCGAATGATGACAACCATCCGGGTGATGCGCGTCACGGATCACGTATCGGCCTGGGAATCGGGAATTTCCGGCGCGGACCTTTACCTTCGGCTCCCGTCCGGGGCGCCCGCGGGGTCCCGCTACCCGTGCGATGCCGCAGGTACCGTACGCTTTCCCTGCTCCCTCGACTCCACTCCCAGACCAGCCGGAGGAACCGTGGCCCGCGTCATCGTCGACGTCATGCTCAAGCCCGAGATCCTGGACCCGCAGGGCCAGGCGGTCGTGGGGGCCTGCGGCCGCCTCGGCTTCTCCGGGATCGAGCAGGTCCGCCAGGGCAAGCGCTTCGAGGTGGAGGTCGAGGGCGAGGCCGACGAGGCCCGCCTGGAGGAGGTCCGCCGCCTGGCCGAGACGCTGCTCGCCAACCCGGTGATCGAGGACTTCGAACTGCGCGTCGCGGAGTAGGGTCCGAAAGCTCCCGATTCAGGGATGTCGGACCCGAACTGCCCGTTTCACCGCCGGGTCCGCGGGCAGCGGTGGGAGTAGCGCCACCGACAGCGGAGCACCCAGGACATCCGGCATGGACGTCGACATCTCCTTCGCCCTTCCGAGACGGACCTCCTCCGTTTCCGTGATGCGTGACCGGGTCGGCACCGTGCTGCGCACGGCCGGGATCGGCGGGGACCGGGCGTTCCGCCTGCTCACCGCCGCCTCCGAGGCGTGCGCCAACGCCGTCGAGCACGGAGAGCCCGCCCGCGAGTTCCAGGTGCGGGTGCAGGCCGACGCCCGCCGCTGCCGCATCGCCGTCAGCCACCGGGGCCGCGGGTTCGTGCCCGTGCCCCGTACGCCCGCGCCCGGAGCCGAATCCGGGCGCGGGCTCCTTCTCATGGACGGCCTCGTCTCCGACGTGCGGGTGAGCACCCCGCCGCCGGGGCGGCAGGGCCGCACCACCGTGCTGCTCACCGAGGACCTCGGCCCCTGGGGGCGGGACGCGCCCGGGCCCCGGCTACCGGTAACCTCGTGACGAGGGCGCGTCCCCGACGCGCCCCAGGTCCCGCCCGCCGCGCGGGCACCGGCCGGTCCGTTCGCCGCGCCGCGAGCCGCGGCGCCTCCACCGACTCATCGGAGAGTGCCCATGACAGCCCGTGTGGGCGTCGTCACCTTCCCCGGTTCCCTCGACGACCGGGACGCCGTGCGCGCCGTCCGGATCGCCGGCGCCGAGCCCGTGCCGCTGTGGCACGCCGACGCCGACCTCAAGGGGGTGGACGCGGTGGTGCTGCCCGGCGGCTTCTCCTACGGCGACTACCTGCGCTGCGGCGCCATCGCCCGGTTCGCCCCGGTGATGGGGGAGCTGGTGCCCGCCGCCCGCTCCGGCGCGCTGCCGGTCCTGGGGATCTGCAACGGCTTCCAGGTCCTGTGCGAGAGCGGCCTGCTGCCCGGCGCGCTCACCCGCAACCGGTCGCTCCACTTCATCAACCGTGAGCAGCGGCTGCGCGTGGAGTCCGCCGAAACGGCCTGGACCGGCCGCTACACCGCGGGCGAGGAGATCACCGTGGTGCTCAAGAGCGGCGAGGGCCGCTACACCGCCGACGCGGCCACCCTGGACGCGCTGGAGGGCGAGGGCCGGGTGGTGGTGCGCTACGCCGGGCAGGCCCCCAACGGCTCCGACCGGGACATCGCCGGGATCACCAACGGGCACGGCAACGTGGTGGGCCTCATGCCCCACCCCGAGCACGCCGTCGAGGCCCTGACCGGCCCGTCCGAGGACGGCCTGGGCTTCTTCACCTCCGTCCTGGCCCACCTGGCCGGGGCCGTGCCGGCCGGGGCCGACCGGTCGGGCTGAACAGGCTGACACGCGAACGCGAGGGGGCGGTCCTTCGATGATGGCGCTGATGCGGTCCCGGCGGACGATGGCCGTCATGGTCGGCCTGGTCATCGTCGCCATGGTGGCCACCGGCGCGGCGGGGCTGTTCAACGCGCTGAGCACGCCGCCGCCGCAGGAGGACCAGGCGCCCCCCGAGGACGCCCCCGCGATGGAGGCGCTCGGCGGCTCGCCCTCCACGGTCGGCTATGTCGACCTGGGCCAGCAGTGCCGATCCGGGCAGGGCGGGCAGCCCGGCGAGTGCTACCGCACCGTCGGCCTGCAGCCGGCCGAGGGCGAGGAGATCGAGGCCGAGGACGCCTTGGAGGACGTGCGCGGGCACCTGATCGACGACGGGTGGGAGCCGCTGGTCCCGCAGGGCACCGACCCCGAGGACGTGTCCGCCGAGGAGTTCGTGCTCTCCGACGGGTCCGTGATGGCCATGGCGAGCCCGGTCCCCGCGGACTCCTCGACCCCCGCGGCGGTGGTGCTCGCCCACTACTGACCGCCCCCGGCCGCCCCGGCCCGCCCACCGCAGCAGACCACCGCGCACCACGACCGCAGCGCACCGAACGGAAGATCTCCGCATGTCCCACACCCGCGCCATGGACACCGTGGCCAACGCCGAGACCACGCCGGACACCCCGCAGCCCTACGCCGAGCTGGGCATGGCCGACGACGAGTACGCGCGCGTCCGGGAGATCCTCGGCCGCCGCCCGACCGCGGCCGAACTGGCGATCTACTCGGTGATGTGGAGCGAGCACTGCTCCTACAAGAGCTCCCGGGTGCACCTGAAGAAGTTCGGGGAGATGGCCCCCGAGTCCGACGCCCTGCTGGTGGGCATGGGCGAGAACGCGGGCGTGGTGGACGTCGGCGAGGGCCGCGCCGTCACCTTCAAGATCGAATCGCACAACCACCCCTCGTATGTGGAGCCGCACCAGGGCGCGGCCACCGGTGTCGGCGGCATCGTGCGCGACATCCTCACCATGGGCGCGCGCCCGGTGGCGGTCATGGACGCGCTCCGGTTCGGCCCGGCCGACGCCCCCGACACCCGCCGGGTGCTGCCCGGGGTGGTCTCCGGCATCTCCTTCTACGGCAACTGCCTGGGGCTTCCCAACATCGGCGGCGAGCTGGGCTTCGGCCCCGGCTATGCGGCCAACCCGCTGGTGAACGCGCTGTGCGTGGGCGTCATGCGGCACGAGGACATCAAGCTGGCCCAGGCCCCCGGCCCCGGCAACAAGGTGGTGCTGTTCGGCGCCACCACCGGCCCCGACGGCATCGGCGGCGCCTCGGTGCTGGCCAGCGCCACCTTCGACGACGAGAGCGAGGCCAAGCGGCCCAGCGTGCAGGTCGGCGACCCGTTCCTGGAGAAGCTGCTCATCGAGTGCAGCCTGGAGCTGTTCGCCGAGGACCTGGTCGTCGGCATCCAGGACCTGGGCGCGGCCGGGGTGTCGTGCGCCACGACCGAGCTGGCCGCGGGCGGCACCGGGGGGATGCGCATCGAGCTGGACCGGGTGCCGCTGCGCGACTCCACGCTCAAGCCGGAAGAGATCCTGATGAGCGAGTCGCAGGAGCGCATGATGGCGGTCGTGGAGCCCGCCAAGCTGGAGGCGTTCCTGGCGGCCTGCGGCAAGTGGAACATCGAGGCCGCGGTGATCGGCGAGGTCACCGACGTGTCCGCGGACGAGGCCGAGCGCGGCGGGCGCCTGGTGATGACCTGGCACGGCGAGACCATCGTCGACCTGCCGCCGCGCACCGCTGCCGACGAGGGGCCGGTCTACCACCGCCCCTACGCGCGCCCCGCCGAGCAGGACGCGCTGCAGGCCGACACCCCGGACCGGCTGGACCGGCCCAAGGACGCCGAAGGGGTGCGCGAGCAGGTGCTGTCGGTGCTGGCGGCGCCCGGCGTGTGCGACCCGGCGTGGGTCACGCAGCAGTACGACTCCTACGTCATGGGCAACACCGTGCTCGGGGCGCCCGCCGACGGCGGCATGGTCCGCATCGCCGACGATTCCGACCGCGGCATCGCGCTGGCCACCGACGGCAACGGCCGTTTCACCCGGCTCGACCCCTACACCGGCGTCCGCGCCGCCTACGCCGAGGCCTACCGGAACGTGGCCGCCACAGGGGCGCGCCCGATCGCGGTGACCAACTGCCTGAACTACGGCTCGCCGGAGGACCCGGGGGTGATGTGGCAGTTCGCCGAGTCCACCCGCGGCCTGGCCGAGGCCTGCCGGGACATGGGCACCCCGGTCACCGGCGGCAACGTCAGCTTCTACAACCAGACCGGGGACCGCGCCATCGACCCGACGCCGGTGATCGGCGTGCTCGGGGTCATCGGGGACGTGCACGACCGGCTCACCTCGGCGTTCCGCGCCGCCGACGACGGCGCCGCGCTGTACCTGCTCGGCGAGACCCGCGACGAGCTGGGCGGCTCGGCCTGGGCGGGCACGGTCCACGGCCACCTGGGCGGGCTCCCGCCGCGGGTGGACCTGGAGGCCGAGCGGGCACTGGGCGAGGTGCTGGCCTCGGCCGCCGAGTACGGGGTGGCGGCGGCCGCGCACGACCTGTCCGACGGCGGGCTGGCGGTGGCGCTGGCCGAGTCGTCGATGCGCGGCGGCGCGGGCTGCTCGGTGCGCCTGGAGGGCGGCGTGCAGGACGCGTTCACCGCGCTGTTCAGCGAGTCCACGGCGCGGGCCGTGGTGGCGGTGCGTCCGGACGCCGAGGACGCCTTCCGTGAGCTGTGCGTGCGGCACGGGGTCCCGGCGTCGGCGATCGGCACGGTCGGCGGCGGGGCGCTTTCGGTCTCCTTCGACGGCGGCGGGTTCGAGATCCCCGTCGAGGAGCTGCGCACGGCGCACGCCTCCACGCTGCCGGAGATCTTCGACGCCGAATAGGCGGGCGTAGCCTGGGAGGCGGACCCGGTCCGCCCCCCAGGCGGCGCACGGCTTCGGAGGTGCATGATGACCGATGCGGGCATGGCGCACGGCGGGTACGGGCGGCGCGGCCGCCGCGGCCGGCTCAGGGGCGCCCTGGGCAGCCACGACCGGCCGGCGAGCGCCCTGGCGTTCCGGCTGGTCCTGGCCTGGTTCGGGGCGGCGGTGCTGCTCGCCGCGACGGTGCTCGCGGTGGTGTGGGCCCACCACACGCTGCTGGCGGTGGTGTTCGGCGCCGGGTTCCTGGGGGCCTGCCTCAACGTCTACTGGGTCCGGCAGCGCCTGCGCCACGAGCGCTGACCCGGACCCGTTCACCGCGGCGGCCTCACGACCGGGTGGCCACGTTCCTCCGCTTGGCCAGCGGGAGGACGACGGCCAGGAAGATGAGCAGCTCCACCCCCGGGCCGAGCATGATCTCCCAGGACACCGAGCCCTGGTCGAGCGGGGAGGCGGTCTCGCCCGCGGCCGCGGCCAGCAGGAAGCCGCCGACGTTGTGCACCACGTGCAGCCCGATCGCCGCCTCCAGGCCGCCGGTGCGGATGGTCACGTAGGCCAGGCACAGGCCGAAGAGGAACACCCAGGCCATGCCCCAGTCCCGGTAGCCGTGCAGGGACATGAAGACCAGCGAGCTGACGAGCGCCCCCGGCCAGGGGGTGCGCATGAAGGCGCCGAAGGCCTGCATCAGCCAGCCGCGGAAGACGTACTCCTCGGCGGCCGCCTGGAAGGGGATGAGGACCACGATCACCGCCGCCGCCGGGAGGAAGGCGCCCCACCCGGCCCAGTCGACCTCGAACTCGCCCAGGCCCTGGCCGGAGAGCAGGGAGTAGGTGAGCGACACCCCCCAGCTCACCAGCATGGCGCCGAGCGCGACCGCGGCGCACAGCGCCATCCAGCCCCACCGCAGCCTGCCGGCGACCGAGGAGGCCGAGCCCGCGGGGCGCCGCTGGACGAACCGGACGGCGAACAGCACCAGCGGGAGGGTCAGCGCCAGGCCGAGCGCCGTGGTCACCAGGGTGAGCAGGGGCATCTCGGTGAACAGGGCCTCGGGGTCGGTCATGTCCACGCCGGAGAAGGCGGCCACGATGCCCAGCACCATGCCGAGCCCCAGCACGAAGACGGCGCCGACGCCCAGGATGAACAGCGAGCCGACGACCGGCCGCCACCACCGGTTCCGGGCGGTGCGGGCGAGCAGGTGGTAGGGCTCCCCCTCGGGGACCGGGTCCACCGCGGGGGGAGGGGGCGCGACCGCGGCGGGGGCGCCGTAGGGGGGCGGCGGAAGCGGCCCGCCGGGCGGCGTCCCGCCGTCGCCCGGTCCCCGTTCCGTCGGCTCGTTCATGTTCCGTCCTTCCTTGTCGCTCCGCCGCGTCCAGGTTCCCGCCGTGTGGGGGGCGTCGGGTAGGCGCCGGTGTCACCGGCCGGACGTGACGGACCGCTGTGCGGCGGGGATGACATCCGTCATCCACTGCCGGAGATGTTCCACGCTCATAGGAGAGGACGGCCCCGCCGCGCAACGGGTTCCGCAGTTCGGACACTCCGGCCGGAATCGGACAGGCGCCGGTGTGGCCCCCCTGTGCTGTCGATCTCGGGAA
Organism: Nocardiopsis suaedae; assembly: GCF_027706745.1. Taxonomy (GTDB): domain Bacteria; phylum Actinomycetota; class Actinomycetes; order Streptosporangiales; family Streptosporangiaceae; genus Nocardiopsis_A; species Nocardiopsis_A suaedae. The sequence goes on from NZ_JAQFWP010000044.1 coordinate 13,392, forward strand.
AAGCGCCCCTAAGAGTGGGCCGGTAGCGTCGTTTCTCCCGAGATCAACGCGGAGCACCTGTCCGCGCACGCGGCTGCGAGCAGCTCCACCTGGACTCGGGGACCGACCGCCACCCCGCGCACCGCTTCTCCCTCTCTTCGGGCATGGTCATTCCCGCCTTCCACTTCACCGGGCTCCTGGACGCCTGACGAGCACCCTCTGGAATCCTTGGGGAATGGCTCCCTCCCCCGCCCAGGGAAACACGCACCGGGTCGAGATCCGCGGCGGCCGCAGCGGCACCGTCCCGTTCCTCCTTCTGACGGCGGTCGTCGCCGCGATCGTCTGCGGCCTGTACTACGGCACGGCCGCCACGCTGCGCCTCCAGGGAGTCGCCGCGCTGTGGCAGGACGGCTACCTGTTCCACCGCGTCCTGGTCCTCGCGGTGACCGCCGGGCTGGTCTACGCCGCCTACCGGGTGCCGTACCGCCACACCTACCTGGAAGTCGAGGTCCTTCCCACCGGACTCGCGATCACCGAGCGGCGGCGCTGGTGGGCGCCGGGCGGCCGCGCCGTCCTCGCCTGGGACGACGTCCATGCGGTCAGCGCGCGCACGGTGAACTACCGCAAGGGCTCGGAAGGCGGCACCGTGCGGCGCCCGGTGCTGGACGTCTATCTCCGCCGCAAGGTCTCCGGGTTGCCGAACGCGGCACGCCCCAAGCGCGTCCCCGACGACGAGATCGACGTGGAGGACGTGACCGCCCCCGCGTTCCGGGTCCGCCTCGGCGGCGACAGGAAGGAGTACGCGGAGGCCGTCCGGAAGATCGCCCCGATGCTGGGCGCGGTGCGGCCCGGCATCTTTCCCCAGGGACTCCGCGCCGAGCAGTGGTTCGTGCCTCCCGCCGCCGACCGGCCGCCGGAGGCCCACACCGAGGAGGCCGACCGTCCGGTGACCGGTCCCCCGGTCACCGTCGACTACCGGGCCTCCGTGCTGTCGCAGCTGGGCGTCGTCGCGCTGTCGGCGGCCGTGGTCGCCGGGAGCGGGTATCTGATGTCCAACCCGTTCGGGTGGGGGACCCTGGCGGCCGGCCTGCTCGCGCTGGTCCTGGTCGTCCCGTGCATCGGCTGCGCCCTGCTGTTCGGGGCCGCGCTGTGGACGCTCCCCCGGTCCACCGCGCCCCTCGCGGTCCGCGTCGGCGAGGGCGGCCTGGAGTTCGTCCGGAAGAAGCCGATGCACTTGCGGGCCACGGTGACGACCGCCATCGAGTGGGAACGCGTCCAGGCGATCATCACGCGCGACCGCTCCGACCGGAACTCGGTCCGGGAGGACCTCAAGACCGAGGTCGTCGACGTCTTCCTGCGGGGCGGCGACCCGCTGTCGGGGTGGGGCGTTCCCGGGACCGGCCTCAAGCTGACCTGTGGACGGCAGGAGAGGCCGGATTCGACCGCAGTGGCGGAGCGGGTCGCCTTCCCCGCGTACCGGCTGCGGATGCTCTCCCCTGCCGGACCTTCGCAGAGCGGTCCGCCGCTGCGCGACGCGCTCCTGGGGAACGGCCCCCGCCCCGACAAGGTCCCGGCGACGAGCCTCCGCGCCGCGCTGTACGCCTTCCGCCCCGACCTGTGCCACGGGTTCGGCGACCTGTGGAGCGGGGAGGGGCGTTCGGCCCGGTAGGGCCCCGACCGGGGGCCGACGTCCCGCACCGCCTCCGTTCTGCGCCTTTCGACGGTGGTCGAAAACCGTTGTCCCGGGGCCGTGCCCATTGGGAACCTTCTTGGCGGTGCGCCCGGAGGTGCCGCGCCGCCGACGGAGTACACGACCGGGAAGGACCCGATGCACGGCCCCATGCCCTTCAGCCCCCGCCACGCACCTCCGCAGAGCGTGCCTTTCGGGCGGGCCAAGCCGCGGCGCGTCGGCATCGCCGCCTTCTCCCTCATGTACACGTTGGGGATCGGGAGCATGCTCGTGACCGCGGCGTCCGACGACCCCGGCGCCAAGGCGGCGCTGGCCGCTCCTTGGCAGGCGCCGCTCCCCGCGGCGCTCGCGCTCGTCTGCCTGGCGCTCCTCGGGGCCGGCCTGCTGGTGGGGCTCGTGGCGGCCCTTCCGAGCATGCTGGCGCGCTGCTCCGTCTCCGTCGGCCCCTTCGGGGTGGAGATCACCGAGCACACGAAGCTGTGGCGGCGCGGCCGCACCACCCGGGTGCCGTGGGAGGCGGTCCGCCTCGCCGTGTCCCGTGAAGCCCCTTTCCGCGCGGGCCGGTACACCACCGTCATGCGCCCCGTCTTCGAACTCTTCCTCGACCGCCCCTTCGAGAACCTTCCGGACTTCGCCGCCTTCCGGGAGGCCGGGGCCGGGGATTCGCGCGACGCCTATGGCCGCCCCGTGGCCCCCTACCTGCTGCGCATCGGAGCCACCGCGGCGTCCCGGGCGGAGGGGGTGCGGTACGTCGCCGACCTCGCGGCCCACCACCGCCAGGACCTGTTCCACCCGGCCCCGGGGACGGCCGTGGGCGAGTCGGACCTGTGGCTGGTCAAGGGATGGATCGTCGAGGCGTCGGCCCTCGCGGGCGTTCTGCTCGCCGGCATGGTCGCGACCGGCGTCTTCCAAGCGGCGGCGTGACGACCCGTGCCGGTGCGCCCGCGCGCGGTCGGCGCCACGGGAACCGAAACACCGGATATTCGGTCACATAGAGGATGAATCACCACGGGTCCGGCACACGGCCCGCCCACACCGAGGAGAACACCCCATGATCACGGCCGCCCGTGTCATCCTGCACATCCTTCAGGCCATCTGCCTGGGATTCGCCGTCATCGGCACCATCGCCATCATCGTCGCCAGTGACGACCCGGGCCCCAACGACCACCTGATGATCGGGTCGTTCACCATGTTCGGCCTCCTCGCGATCGCCTTCTCGCCCACCCTGTGGTCGATCCCGCCCGTCGAGCGGAAGGGCGGGCGGAACGCCCTCGCCCCGCAGGCCCCGGCACAGCAGCACTACAACGCCCCCGTGCCGCCGCAGGGCCCCTACCGCGGCCAGGGGTGACCCCCGCGCGCCCCCGCGTGCGCCGCCTGCCCGCCGGTCTTCCAGGGCGTTTCCATGATCGTCGAAACACCTTGCCGCGCCCCGAGCGTCTGCGGGCATCATGGGTCCGCACCGAGGACGCCTCCGCCGTCCATCCCCTCCTCTCCGCACGGCGGAGGCGCCCCTCGGTCCACCGCGCCGGCGTGCCGATCGATCCCCCCAGATCCGGTGCGCTCCCGGACGGCCGGGGGCCGCTCGCCCCCGGCCGTCACCCCGACATGGGCGCCGGCGCCGTGCTCACCGGAACCGCCCAGCGCACAGTCGCGTCAGACCTCCGCACGGGCGCCTCCCCAGCGCTCCTCGAATCTCCCGGAAGAGCACATCCCCATGGCCGACGAGGATCGGATCAAGAAGCTCGCGCGCGAAGCGCGGCGCAATGCCCGTAAGAACGCCGGCGGCGGCAGCGGGGGCGGTTCGAACATCCCCCGCGACGAATGGGGCGTCCCCCTCGACCCCAAGCACGTCCGCTCGGGCCTCTACGCGCGCGAATCCCGCCTGGCCCGCATGGGCGAGGGGCCCAAACGCAAGGACTTCAAGCGCCTCTTCACCCTCAAGCGCCTCCCTTTCCTGGCCGCCGGGCTCGCGGCGTCGGTGTTCGTCTCCTACTACTGGGGGAGCCAGAACATCACGGCGATCTTCGACCCGCCCATGAAGACCGAGGGGGAGTCCACGGCCGCCGTCCCCGTCTGGGAGGCCCCGGCGGACGACGTCCACCGGCCGGGCGGGGCGACCACCGACTTCGACGAGGTCTTCGCCCTGTGGCCGGGCGGCGGCGGTGCCGTGCGCGCCGACCGGGCGGGCGTGACCGCCTACGGCGTCGAGGACGGCTCCGCCTCCTGGCGCTTCACCGAGGGCGAGGGGCTGTGCGCCGCCGCCCAGGACCCCGCCGGGGAGGACGGCGGCTTGGCGCTGGTGATCGTCGAGCGCGAGGGCGGCGCCGGGGACGACGGCGCGCTGTGCGACACCCTGGTGGCGCTCGACCTGGACACCGGCGAGGAGCGGTGGCGCTGGGAGGTGCCCGAGCTGAACGAGGCCGAAGGCATCCCCGGCCGGGACGTGCACGTGTGGGCCGACGGTCCGAGGGCGCTGGCCGCCTGGGGGCCGCTGCTGGTCGGGGTGGACGCCGCCGACGGTGAGACGCTGTGGGCCGAGACCGGGATCGAGGGGCCCGGCGAGGACTGCGTCTCGCACGGCAACGACGTGATGACCGAAGGCGGGAGCGCGGCGGTCGCGGGGAGCTGCGAGACCTCTGACGGCACGAGCGCACCGTTCGCCGCCCGGCTGGACACCGCGACCGGGGAGGTGTCCGGGGTGCGGGCCTTCCCCACGGACATGAACATCGACTTCCTGAGCTCGGTCAGCGTCGTCAGCACGGACCCCTTGGCCGTGGTGCACGCGTCGCTGTCGTCGGAGCTGTCGTCGCTGCTGTCGGACGGGGACGGAGACGAGGAGCCGACCATCGGCTCGGAACTGCTGATCGCCGACGGCGAGGACGGGTGGAAGCGGATCGACGCCACCCAGGAGTCCGGCTACGGGGCGGCCAGCGAGGAGTGGCGGCTGGGCGACTCCGAGACGGCGCTGGCCTCCCACGACGGGGTGCTGTACGCGTCCCCGGGGAACTGGTCGGCCGACGAGCGGATGGTCGCGATCGATCTGGAGGCCGGGGAGATCCTGTGGAACCGGCGCGTCGACGAGCACGCGGTGCAGGTGGTCGGCGCGGACGACCGGGGCGTGCTGGCGGTGGCCGAATACGGCGACAGCACGGAAGAGGAGACCCGCGTGCTGCGGCTGCCCCTCGACGGGGAGGGCCGCGCCCGGGTGCTCGCCACGGGCCTGCCCGAGCAGTCCTACAACGCCGCGGGCGCCGTGCACGCCGTGGAGATCGACGGCGGGTTCGCGGTGGGCGCGCCGACCGACCCCTACGACGACGGACCGGTGGTCCCCCTGACCGCGGCCCGGTGAGGCCGGCGGGAACCGATCACGAAGGAACGAAGGAACGAAGGAACGACGGACATGAACATCGCCCTGCGCATCATCCTGCACGCACTGCAGGTCGTCTGCCTGCTCATCGCCGCGTTCGGGGGCATCGCCATGCTGGTGTTCGCCACCAGCGGCGAGGAGATGGTGAACGAGGACCTGCTCATATCGAACACGTTCATCATCTTCGCGCTGCTGGGGGGCGCGTTCGCGCCGTCGAAGTGGACGCTGAAGCGCCAGAGCACGGAGAAGGCGGCCCCGGCTCCGGTCCAGGCCCCCGCCCCGCATCAGCCGGGCCCGTACCCGCCCCACCCGGGGCAGCACGCGGGACGGTAGCGGACGAGACGGCGCCGTGGCCCGCCGCGGGGTCACCCCTCCAGCTTCTCCACCGCGTTCACGTAGGCCTCGTTGAAGGTCGGGAACTGGGCGATCCCGTCGGCCAGGACGTCCAGGGGGACCTCCGCGCGCACCGCCAAGGCCGCGGTATGGATCCACTCCCCGGCCATCGGCGCCACCGCCCACGCCCCGATCAGGACCCGGCGCCCGGTGTCGGCCAGCACGCCCAGGCGGCCCCGCGGGTCGGTCGAGTAGGTCCACGGACGCGCCAGCTCCGTCGGCAGGTCCACCTCCGCCGACGCGGTCGCGATGCCGCGCTCGGCCGCCTGCCGCGCGGTCAGCCCCACCGCCGCCGTCTCCGGGTCGGTGAACAGCACCCGCGGCACCGCCGTGTAGTCCGCACGGCGGTCCCGCCCCAGGAGGTTGTCGGCGACCACGCGCCCCTGGTACTTGGCGACGTGCGTCAGCGCCGCCACCCCGGTGACGTCGCCGACCGCCCACAGCCCTTCCGCGGCCCGGCAGCGGTCGTCCACCTCCAGCCCCCTGCGGCCGACGTCGACCCCCTGCTCTTCCAGTCCCAGCCCGGCCGTGTTCGGGGTACGGCCGGTGGCCGCGAGCACCACCTCGGCCTCCACCCGCGAGCCGTCGTCCAGCTCCAGCGCGCTGAGCCCGGCGTCGTCGCGGAACGCCTTGACCACCTTGGTCCCCGTGCGCACCCGCGCCCCGTCGCGCTCCAGCGCCGCGGCGGCCTCCGCGCCGACCTCGGGCTCCTCCCGGCCCAGCAGGTGGTCCCCGCGCTCCAGCAGTTCGACGCCGGCCCCCATGCGCGCGAGGAACTGCCCCATCTCCACGGCCACCGCGCCCCCGCCGATCACGGCGACCGACGCGGGGACGCGCTCCAGCGTGGTCGCCTCCCGGTTGGTCCACGTCTCCACCGCGTCCAGCCCGGGGAGCGGCGGCAGCGCGGGCGACGACCCCGTCGCCACCACGATGTCGGGCGCGGCCAGGGTGCGGCCGGCCGCCTCCACCCGCCACGGGCCGCGGCCGGTCACCCGGGCGGCCCCCTTGACCACCGTGACGCCCTGCTCCTCGTAGCCCGCCACCTGACGGGAGTCGTCGAAGTGCCGTACGAGGGTGTCGCGGTAGTTCCGGATGCCCGGCCAGTCCAGCCCCGGCTCCGCGACCCCGGCCGACCCCGCGGCCTCGGACCGCACCTCGGGCGGGCGCAGCAGCGTCTTGGACGGGATGCAGGCGTAGTACCCGCACTCGCCGCCGATCAGCTCCCGCTCCACGACCGCGACCCGCCTGCCCGCCGCCGCCAGGCGGGACGCGACCGTCTCCCCGCCGGGCCCCATTCCGATGACGACGGTGTCGAACCGTTCCTCCACGGCAGCCTCCTCGGTCCGCTGTCCGCTCCCTGGCTACCCCGGCGGGCGGGACGGGTCGACGCGCCGCGCCGGTCGCGCCCCGGGCGGCCTCCTCCTCCGGCCGGGGCGCGGGGGTCACCCGTCCTCGGACACCTCCGCGATCTCCATCGCCTTCTCGATCAGCGCCTCCACGATCCTCGACTCCGGTACGGTCGCCACCACCTCGCCCTTCACGAAGATCTGCCCCTTGCCGTTGCCGCAGGACACGCCGATGTCGGCCTCCCGCGCCTCCCCGGGGCCGTTCACCACGCACCCCATCACCGCCACCCGCAGCGCCGCCGGGAACCCCTCGAACGCGGCGGCCACCTCCTGGGCCAGCGTGTGCACGTCCACCTGGGCCCGCCCGCACGACGGGCAGGACACGATCTCCAGCCCCCGCTCCCGCAGGGCGAACGCCTCCAGGATCTGGATGCCGACCTTGACCTCCTCCACCGGCGGCGCCGACAGCGACACCCGGATCGTGTCCCCGATCCCCCGGCTCAGCAGCGCCCCGAACGCCGCCGCCGACTTCACGGTGCCCTGCGGCGGCGGCCCGGCCTCGGTCACCCCCAGGTGCAGCGGGTAGTCGCAGCGCTCGGACAGCAGCTCGTAGGCGGGCACCACCACCGCCGGGTCGTGGTGCTTGACCGAGATCTTGATGTCGCCGAACCCGTGCTCCTCGAACAAGGAGCACTCCCACAGCGCCGACTCCACCAGCGCCTCGGGCGTCGCGCCGCCGTGCTTGGCCAGCAGGCGGCTGTCGAGCGACCCCGCGTTGACGCCGATGCGGATGGGCACCTGCGCGTCGGCGGCGGCCCGCGCGATCTCGCCGACCCGGTCGTCGAACCTCTTGATGTTGCCCGGGTTCACCCGCACCGCGGCGCACCCGGCCTCGATCGCGGCGAAGACGTACTTGGGCTGGAAGTGGATGTCGGCGACCACCGGGATCTGCGACCGCGCGGCGATCCTCGGCAGCGCCCCGGCGTCGTCGGCGCTGGGCACCGCCACCCGCACGATCTGGCAGCCGGCCGCCGTCAGCTCGGCGATCTGCTGCAGCGTGGCGTCGACGTCGGCGGTGACGGTGGTCGTCATGGACTGCACCGACACCGGCGCGCCGCCGCCCACCGGCACGCCGCCCACGTCGAGGCGGCGGGTGGGGCGGCGGTCGGGCGCGCGCGGCCCCGTCCACGGCTCGGGGTCGGAGGGCATGCGGGGGAAGCCCAGTTCGGTCGCGGTCATGGTGTGCTCCTCTCCCGGCGGACCCCGGAGTGCCCGGAGGCTCCGGGCCGGGAGCCGCCGTGCGGAAGGTGGTCGAGGACGGCGGCGGCGATCCCCGCCGGGTCGAGGCCGTGCTCGTCGAGGATCCCGGCGCGTGGGCCGTGCGGGAGGAACCGCGGCGGCAGCGCCAGGGTGACCGTGCGGGTGGCCGACCCGCGCCGGGCCAGCTCCTGGCCGAGCCGGGCGCCCAGGGAGTTGGCCGCGGTGGCGTCCTCGGCGGTCAGCACGAGGGGGTGCGCGGCGGCCAGTTCCACCAGGGCGTTGTCGAGCGGCGCGATCCACCGCGGGTCGGCCGCGCTGGTGCGCACCCCGCGCGCCGCCAGCATCCGGGAGGCCTCCAGGCAGGCCCCCGCCATCGGCCCCACGCCTAGCAGCAGCACGTCGGCGGCGGGGTCCTCCCGCAGCAGGTCGCAGTGGCCGATCCGGGCCTGCGCGGGCACGTCCGGCCCGGCCGAGGCCTTGGGGTAGCGCAGTGCGGTCGGCCCGCCGTCCTCGTCGACCGCCTCGCGCAGCAGCTCCCGCAGCGCGGCGCAGTCCCGGGGCGCGGCCAGCCGCAGCCCCGGCACCACCGGCAGCAGCGCCGCGTCCCACATCCCGTGGTGGCTGGGCCCGTCCGGGCCGGTCACCCCCGCCCGGTCCAGCACCAGCACCACCGGCAGCCGGTGCAGGGCCGCGTCCAACAGCACCTGGTCGAAGGCGCGGCCGAGGAAGGTGGAGTAGACCGCCACCACCGGCCGCGCCCCGCCCAGCGCGAGCCCGGCGGCGGAGGTCACCGCGTGCTGCTCGGCGATGCCCACGTCGAAGACGCGCCCGGGGAAGCGGCGCGCGAACGCCTCCAGCCCGGTCGGCCCGGGCATGGCGGCGGTCACGCACACCACGTCCGGGCGCTCGGCGCCGATCGCCGCGATCTCCTCGCCGAACACCGAGGTCCAGGACGGGCCGGACGGGGACCGCGCGCGGCCGGTGCGCGGGTCGACCACGCCCACGGTGTGCAGGTGGTCGGCCCGGTCCCGCTCGGCCGGCGGGTACCCGTGCCCCTTGCCGGTGACGCAGTGCACCACCGTCGGCCGTCCGAGGGCGGCGGCCTCGCGCAGCGCGTCCTCCACCGCCCGGGTGTCGTGCCCGTCGACCGGCCCCAGGTAGGCGAGGCCGAGGGCGGTGAACACGCCGCCCCCGTCCTCGCCCGCCGCCTCCCTGCCGTCCGACCCGCGCAGGCGCGCCAGGTGTGCGGCCAGCCCGCCGGAGGTGGGGGAGTAGGAGCGCCCGTTGTCGTTGAGCACCACCACGACCGGCCGGTCGGGCGCGGCGCCCAGGTTGTTCAGCGCCTCCAGGCTCATCCCGCCGGTGAGCGCGCCGTCGCCGACCAGCGCCACCACCCGGCGGCGCCGCTCACCGCGCAGGGCCAGCGCCTTGGCCAGCCCGTCGGCGTAGGACAGCGCGGTCGAGGCGTGCGAGTTCTCGATGACGTCGGTGCCCGACTCGGCGCGGCTGGGGTAGCCGGACATCCCGCCCTCCGCGCGCAGCCCGTCGAACCCCTCCCGCCGCCCGGTGAGCAGCTTGTGCACGTAGGACTGGTGGCCGGTGTCGAAGAGCAGCACGTCCCCGCCCTCGCGGACGTCGAACACGCGGTGCAGGGCCAGCGTCAGCTCCACCACCCCGAGGTTGGGGCCCAGATGCCCGCCGGTCCGGCAGACCCGGTCGATGAGGAAGGAGCGGATCTGCCCGGCCAGGTCCGGCAGCAGCGCGTCGGGCAGGGCGCGCAGGTCGGCGGGGGAGTCGACGCGGTCCAGCAGCGGCGTGTGCGGACCGGCCCCGTTCGCCCCCGTCATCGGCGCCTCACCGGGGCGGGCAGGGTGAAGTGCACGGTCTCGCGGGCGGTCTCGTACTCGGTGACCGACAGCGGCCCCAGCCCGCGCAGCGCCGCGACCACCGCGTCGACCAGGGCGGGCGGCGCGGAGGCCCCGGCCGTCAGCCCCACCGTGCGGGCACCGGCCAGCCACTCGGGGCGGATGTCGCCGGGGGCGTCGATCAGGTGCGCCGGGGTGCCGTTCCGCTCGGCCAGCTCCACCAGGCGCACGGAGTTGGAGGAGTTGTCCGACCCGACGACCAGCACCGTGTCGGACTCGTCGGCGATGGCGGCCAGGGCGTCCTGCCGGTTGGTGGTGGCGTAGCAGATGTCGTCGGAGGCGGGACCGCGCAGCGCGGGGAAGCGGGCGCGCAGCACGTCCACGATCTCGGCCGTCTCGTCCACGGCCAGCGTGGTCTGGGTGAGGTAGGAGATCCGGCCGGGGTCGGGCACCTCCAGCCGGGCCGCCTCCTCGGGGGTCTGCACCAGGACGGTGCGGGAGGGCGCCTCGCCCAGCGTGCCCTCGACCTCTTCGTGCCCCCCGTGCCCGATGAGCACCACGGTGTCCCCGCGGGACGCGAACCGGCGCGCCTCGGTGTGCACCTTGGTGACCAGGGGGCAGGTGGCGTCGATGACGTCGAGGCCGCGCCGGTCGGCCTCCTCGCGGACGGCGGGGGACACCCCGTGGGCGGAGAAGACGACGGTCCGCCCGGCCGGGACGGCGTCCAGCTCGTCGACGAAGACCGCGCCGCGCTCCTGCAGGTCGGCCACGACGCGGGTGTTGTGCACGATCTGCTTGCGCACGTAGACGGGGGCGCCGCACTGCTCCAGCGCGCGTTCGACGATCTCGATGGCCCGCTCCACCCCGGCGCAGAACGAGCGCGGAGCGGCCAGGAGAACCCGGCGGGGGACACCGGCCGCCTCCCGCCAGGAGGAGAACGCCGCACGGGCGGCCTCCTCGGTCCGCGCGGCCGCGCCTTCCCGCAGGTCCTCGATCTCGACCCCCAGGCCGATACGGGCGTCGGCGCCTTCGGCGCCGGTGCCGTCGAGGACGGCGGCGAGGACGGCGCCCGCGCCGGTGCCGCCGGGGCCGGGCAGGGAGACCGGTCCGCGCCGGACCGGGACCCCGGCGCGGGTGAGGGAACCGTCGAGCAGGTCGGCGGCGGGGCAGGGGACGGGCGGCCCGTCGTCGGGGACGAGGACGTCGGCGACCAGCGCCGCCGTGGGCCCGGTGCCGCCGGGGGGCGGTCCGGCCGCGTGCGACGGAAGGCCCGTCGCACCGCTGGAAACGGTCATGGCTTCCTCCTCGGGGGTCGTCGTGTCGGAAGTCGACGGATAGTGGTGATACGGCCCCTCTCGGTGACGGGGGCGGGGCGTCCCGCGCCGGTGCCGCGGCCGCGGGAGGCCCGCCCGGCCCGTCCTAGCCGTCGCGGTGGGCGGCCAGGCGTGCCAGGGACGCCAGCTCCTCCCGGTGGCGGCCGGGGGGGACCGCCGTGCGCAGGGCCTCCAACGCGTTCTCCAGCAGGGCGTCCGCCCGTTCGGTCGCCCACGCCCGGCCGCCCGCCGCCTCCACGAGGCCCGCCGCGTGCTCGGCCTCGGCGCCGGAGAGCCGCTCGTGCCCGGCCATCAGCGCGTGCAGCTCGTCCCCGGCGGGGGTCCCCGACGCCACCGCCGCCACCACCGGCAGCGTCTTCTTCCGGCTGCGCAGGTCGGAGTGGACCGGCTTGCCGGTCACCTCCGGGTCGCCCCAGATCCCCAGCAGGTCGTCGGCGATCTGGAAGGACAGCCCCAGGTTCGCGCCGAAGTCGCGCATCGCCCCCACCCGGGCCGGTCCCGCCCCCGCCCACAGCGCGCCCAGGGCGGTACAGCAGGCCATCAGGGCCCCCGTCTTGCCGTGCGCCATGGACAGGCACTCGTCCAGGTCCACGTCCTCGCGCCGTTCGAAGGAGAGGTCGGCCGACTGGCCGCCGATCAGGTCCTGCACGGCGGCGGCGAGCACCCGCCCGGCCTCGGCGGCGCGGTGCGCCCCCACGAGGGACCCGCCCCGGGACACCTCCTCGAACGCCAGGGTGAGCAGCGCGTCCCCGGCCAGGACCGCCGGGCCCGCGCCGAACACCGTCCAGGCGGTGGGCCGGTGGCGGCGGGTGGTGTCCCCGTCCATCACGTCGTCGTGCAGGAGGGAGAAGTTGTGCACCAGCTCCACGGCGGCCGCGGGCGGCAGCGCCGGCCGGGCGCCGCCGCCGACGGCCTCGGCCGCCAGCAGCACCAGCGCCGGGCGCAGCGCCTTGCCGCCGCCCCCGGCCACCGGTGCCCCGTCTCCGTCGCACCAGCCGAAGTGGTACCCGCCGATGCGCCGCATCGCCGGGGGCAGGCCCTCCACGGCCTCGCGCAGCGCCGGGACCACCAGGTCGCGGGAGTCGGACAGCACACCGGCGGCGCTGCGCGGCGGCGGGCCCGCGGCGGCGGGCGGGGCCGGTGCGGTCGGCTCGGTTGCGGATTCTGTGGGGGACATGGGACCTCCCAAACGGGTCGGCGCGGCCGGTCGGGCCTCGGTTCTCTCGGAGGAGGGGCGGGGCCGCCGCTGTGCGGGCGGCCCCGGGGACGGGTTCACCGGCCGAGTTCGACGTTCTCCAGCACGCCCAGGGCGTCGGGGACCAGGACCGCCACCGAGTGGTAGGCGGTCACCAGGAAGCGCCGGACCGCCTGGTCACCGATGTCCATGGCGCGCACCGACACCCCGGGAACGTGCTCGTCGGGCAGCCCGGTGCGGTGCAGGCCGATCACCCCCTCGTCCTGCTCCCCGGTCCGCATCACCAGGACCGAGGTGGTGCCGGCGCGGCTGACCGGGACCTTGTCGCTGGGCAGCAGGGGCACTCCGCGCCACGTCATCACGGCCTGCCCCTCCACCCGCGCGGTCCCCGGCATCACCCCGCGCCGGGAGCACTCGCGCCCGAACGCGGCGATCGCCTTGGGGTGCGCCAGGAAGAACTGCGACTTGCGGCGCCTGCTGAGCAGCTCGTCCAGGTCGTCCGGGCCGGGCGGCCCGGAGCGGGTGGACACCCGCTGCCGGGGGTCGGCGTTGTGCAGCAGGCCGAAGCCCCGGTCGTTGAGCAGGTCGAACTCGCGCCGCTCCATCAGCGAGTCCACCGTCACGCGCAGCTGCTCCCCCTGCTGGTCCATGGGCTGGCTGTACAGCTCGGCCACCCTGGTGTGCACCCGCAGCACCGTCTGGGCGATGCCCAGCTCGTACTCGCGCGGCGAGGGGTCGTAGTCGACGAACGTCCCCGGGACGACCGGCTCCCCGGTGTGCCCGGCCGCCATGGCGACGGCCGCCTCGCCGAGCCGGTTGGTCTCCGGGCGGGGGCCGTTCCGCGCCCGGCGCACCAGGGCGTCGAGCGCCGGGACGCGGTCGCGCAGCGCGGCGAAGTCGTCCGCCGCCAGCGCCAGCACCGTGCACCCGGTGGCGGCGGTCAGGGTCTCCGCCCACGGTTCGGCCTGCGACGCCGGCCCGGCCAGCGCCGAGCCCCCGGCGACCTCCCCGGACGACAGCAGCCCCAGGTGGGCCGGGTCGCCGAACGGGCCGGTGCCGGTGCGCCGCACCTTGCCGTGCGCGACCAGCAGCACCCGGTCGGCGGGCGATCCGGCCTCGGCGATGGTCTCGCCGGGCCGGTAGCGCACCTGGGTGAAGGCGTCGGCGACCGCGGTCAGCGCCTCCATCCCCGCGGCGCTCCCCTCGTCGGCCCCGCGCAGCAGGGCCAGTTCGCGCAGCCCGGCGGGGAGGGGCCGGTGGTCGGTGCCGACGCGGACCACGGGCACGCGGCCGTCGCCGAGGGAGTGGGTCAGGCGGCGGTTCACCCGGTAGGCGCCGCCGGGGACGTCGGTCCAGGGCAGCATCCGGGAGAGCCAGCGGGGGGTGGTCTCCCGGGTGGCCGGGGGCGTCTTGGTGGTCGTGGCCAGTTTCCGTGCGGCCCCGGTGGCCAGGCTCTGCGGAGGCGGGGGGACCCCGTCCGCGGCCGCTCCGGGACCGTCGTGCGTCTGGGTCATGGTGCGCACCGTTCGTCGAGTCGCGGTCGGGTGTGGGGGTGGTCGGGAGCGGAGGGCCGGGGGAGGCGGGCGGCCGCGGTCCCCGGGCCGCGCGGGCCGCCGAGGAGGCGGCGCAGCACCGGGCTGGTGGCCCCGGGCGCCCCGGAGGCCGGCACGGCCCGGTAGCGCCCCGTCGCGGCGGACCACGCGCGGTCTCCGGCGAGCCACAGGCGCAGGGCGTTCATGTACCGCTCTACCCGCGCCGTCGCCTCGCGTCCCAGCTCCATCTCGGCGCACAGCGCCGGGACGTCCTCGCGGGCGGCCCGCTCGAACTCCTCCAGCCGGGCGTCGGCCGCCGCCGAGAGGATCCGGGCGGCGTCCTGGGCGGAGGTCCCGAAGAACCGCTGCGCCACCAGGACGCCGTTGTTGACGTCGGCCTCCTCCTCCATCTCCTTGCGGTAGGACAGGATGTCGTTGCGCAGCGGCCCCACGTCGGCCCAGGACTCGTTCAGCGACCGCACCGCGTCGTCGGCCAGGAAGTCCTCGGGCAGCGGCCCGCCGGGGCCGTCCCCGTCCGCCAGCCGGGCCAGCTCCAGCGAGAACAGGGTCCCGCCGGTGCGCCTGCGCATCTCGATGTAGTCGATCGGGTCGGGCACCCGGTGCTGGGCGTCGTTGGCCAGCTCCCACAGCCACGACCCGGTGAAGTCGGCGAGGACCCGGGGGAAGGACCGCCGGGCCGTGGGCGACAGCAGCGGCGCGGTGCGCCGCCACAGGTCGGCCAGCCCGCGCTGGGCCGGGTCGGCCGGGGCGGGCGCCGCCCCGGGCTCCTCCGGCAGGAAGGCCTCCAGTCCTTCCAGGTAGGCGCGGGCCCCCGCGCGGTCCCGGGTGAGCTTGAACTCCTGGACGAACAGGTCGTCGAGGTAGAACCCCCACACGTGCCAGTCGGCGACCAGGTCCAGCTCCTCGGCGCCGGCCTCGGGGTGGGTGAGGGCGGCGAAGAGCCCGTAGTCGGCGGCGTCGAAGGCCGCCTCGTCCCACACCGGCGTCGACAGCATGCCCGTCGTCCCGGCCCACCCCTTGGTGTGCGCCCGCACCCGGTCCAGGTGGGGGCTGGTGCGCGCCGGGTAGGGCATCGCGAAATCGGGCGGCTCGACCGGCTCGGCCGGGGTGCGCTGCACCGGGCCGTGCGAGGTCGCGAACGCCCGGGAGCCCAGGGCGACGGTGGCCGCCGCCCGGACCGCCGCGGTGCCCGTCCCCTTGGGCACGGGGAGGCCGTCGGTGGCGGCCACCGACGCGGCGCCGGGGTAGCGCCCCGACTCCAGGTGCCAGGCGTCGGTCCCGGAGAACCACTCCTGGAGCCCTTTGACGTAGCGCAGGACGCGCCCCTTCTCCGCGTCGTCGAGGGCGTGCTCGGCGAAGAGCGGGGGCAGCTCGGTGGCGGCGGTGTTCTCGATCAGGCGCATCCGCGACCCGACGACGTCCCGCATCACCTCGGCGGCCCGCTGCGGCCCGCACTCCAGGAAGGTGTCCATCACCAGGACGCCGTTGTCGAGCTCGCCCTCCTCCTCGACCTCGCGGACGTAGGAGTACACGTCGTTGTGCATCCCGGCGGCGTCGGCGAAGGCGTCGGTGACCACCCGCAGCGGCCGGGTGCGGGCCACCCGGGCCGGCAGCTCGGCGCCGAGCACCGCCTCCACCAGGCCGGCCGACCACTCGGCTCCGCCGGCCCGGCGCCGCATCTGCAGGTAGTCGATGGGGTTGGCGACCTCGTCCTTGGCGATGGAGACCAGTTCCCGCAGCGACTCGTCGGTGAGGTTGCGGGTGTAGCCCAGGAACCGCTCGCGCCAGTCGCGGGACATCGCCGGGGCGGTGCGCAGCCACAGGTCGGCCAGGGACCGCTCGACGGGGGCGCCCGCCTCGGGCACCCCGTCCCCGGGGTCGAGCGGCATGTACGCCCGCAGGCCCAGCAGGTAGGCCTTGGCGGCCTCCTTGTCCCGGGTGCGCTTGAACATCTCCAGGAAGTGGTCGTCGAAGTAGAACACCCACACGTACCAGTCGGCGGCCAGCTTCATCAGCCGCTCGTCGCAGTCGGGGTGGGTGTAGGCGGCCAGGAGCGGGAAGTCGTGGGCCTCGTACTTCTCCCGGGTCCACACGGGCGTGCCGTCCGGTCCGGTGTCGTCGAAGATCCCCATCTCCTCGGTCCAGGCTCTGGAGTGCTCCCGCGCGGCCTCCACATGGGGGTTCAGCCGCGCGGGGTACAGCGCGTAGAACGGCGGGATCCGGTAGGGGTGCACGGTGCTACCCGGCCTCCCGGCCGAGCTCGACGTGCTCCAGGATCCCCAGGGCGTCGGGCACCATGACCGCCGCCGAGTAGTAGGTGCTCACCAGGTAGGAGATGATCGCCTTCTCGTCGATGCCCATGAACCGCACCGACAGGCCGGGCTCGTACTCGTCCGGCAGCCCGGTCTGGTTCAGCCCGATCACGCCCTGGGTCTGCTCGCCGGTGCGCATCAGCATGATCGAGGAGGTGCGGGTGGAGCTGACCGGGATCTTGTTGCAGGGGAACATCGGCACCCCGCGCCAGGCCGGGATCTGGTGGCCGCCGTGGTCGACGGTCTGCGGGTACAGGCCGCGCTCGGAGCACTCCCGGCCGAAGGCGGCGATCGCCTTGGGGTGGGCCAGGAAGAACGCGGGCTCCTTCCACACCAGGCTGAGCAGGTCGTCCATGTCGTCGGGGGTGGGCGGCCCGCTGCGGGTGGGGATGCGCTGCTCCAGCGCGGCGTTGTGCAGCAGCCCGAACTCGCGGTTGTTGACCATCTCGGCCTCCTGGCGCTCGCGCAGGGCCTCGATGGTGAGCCGGAGCTGCTCGCCGACCTGGCTCATCGGCTCGTTGTAGAGGTCGGCGACGCGGGTGTGCACCCGCAGCACCGTCTGGGCCACGCTCAGCTCGTACTCGCGCGGCTCCATCTCGTAGTCGACGAAGGTTCCCGGCAGGTCGGGCTCGCCGACGTGGCCCGAGGACATGTCGATGGCGGCCTCGCCGTGCTCGTTGGCGGGGGCGCCCAGGCCGGACAGGAAGGCCTCGATGTGCGCGCGCAGGTCCTCGGAGCGGTCGGCGACCTCCTGGAAGGCCGACCGGTCCAGGGAGAGCACGGTGGTGGGGGTGACCGCCTTGACGGTGATCTCCCACCGGTCGGCCCCGCCGACCAGCGACAGGTCGCCGAAGTGGTCGCCGTCGACGAGGGTCTCCAGCACCACCGGGTCGCCGAACTCGCCGGTGCCGATCTCGTTGGCCTTGCCGTGCGCCACCAGGTGGACCCGGTCGGCGGCGTCCCCGGCGGTCACGATGGGCTGCCCGGCCTCGTACTCGGACTGCTGGAAGCGGCCGGCCAGCTCGGTCAGCAGGGCGTCGTCGTCGAAGCCGCGCAGCAGCGGCAGTTCGCGCAGTTCCTGGGGGATCACCGAGATCTCGGCGCCGCGGGTGGTGAAGGTGACCCGGCCGTCGCCGACCACGGCGCTGAGCCGGCGGTTCACCCGGTAGGCGCCGCCCGCGCAGCGGACCCAGGGGAGCAGGCGCAGCAGCCAGCGGGAGGAGATCTCCTGCATCTGCGGTTGGGACTTGGTGGTCGTGGCCAGGTTGCGGGCCGCGGCCGTCCCGAGGCTGAGCTGGGGCCGGGGAGCGCCGCCGTCCTGGGCTTCGGTACCGGATTCGAGCTGCTCGGTCACGGAGCACCGCCATTTCTGCAGTCGTGTGAACTCTTCACGGGGGTGGACGGCGCGATGCCCGCGCAGCGGCCTCCTCGGGGGGAGGGGACCGCGTGGGAACCGCGCCGACACAAGGGGATTGAAAGCCCGCTCGGTCGACCGACGTCCTACCCCCGCCTTTCTCGGGACATGCCGGGGCGTATTCGCGGCAGCGGGGGAAATTCGCTCCCCGGAGTACGCACGGGGTGATTCGGCCCCGGCGGGCGGGGTGGGGACGAGTGGGGTCGCACCGGTCCTTCCTGCGAAGAGTCGGGACGCGCGCGGTTGCGGACAGGCTCCAATATTCTCCGCAATGAAGGAGGGAGCACGGGTTTCCGCCCTTGCGGACCCGTTATGTATTCGGCGCGCATCCCCGAGGTCCGGTCATCCTCATCCGCTATGTCTGAGTGAATTCGTTTGGGGTGTTGATCGGTTATCGGCGATGACGGGCGGGGAGGGCGGGATTGCACGTTCGTTACTGCATCGGGGGGAATGTCCGGCGGTAGGGTCGGTGCCGGGATCGACCGGAGGGGTGGTGCGCGATGGCGCGGTCGGTGCGGCGGTGGGCCCAGGACCTGCTCGTCTTCGGGTTCGTCCTGGCGTGGGCGCCGATCATGGCGGTGGTGCACGCGGTCGACGGCGCGCCGCGGGACGTCCCGGAGCCGGTGGTGGCCGCCGACACGCTCGCCTGGGTCGCGGCCGCGGCCGCAGTGTGGGCGCGGCGGCGGTGGCCGGTGGGCACCGCCCTGTTCCTGGTCGCCCTGAGCACCTTCTCCGAACTGGTCGGAGGGGCGATGCTGGTCGCCCTGTACGGGGTGGCCCTGCGCCGCCCCACGCGCACCGCGGCGGCGGTCGGCGCGGCCGCGGTGGCCGCCGGCCTGGTCTTCGGCGCGCTGCGCCCCGAGCCCGGCCTGCCCTTCGCCTTCAACCTGCTCTTCGCCGCGGCCGTCGGCGGCGTGCTGTCGTTCGCGGTGCTGGGGTGGGGGATGTACGCGCGCGCCCGCCGCAGCCTGGTGGAGTCGCTGCGCGAGCGCGCCGTCCGCGCGGAGGGGGAGGCGCGGGCCCAGGCCGAGCGGGTCCGGCTGGCCGAGCGGGAGGCGGTGCTGCTCGCCGACCGGGCGCGGCTGTCCGAGCGCGAGCGCATCACCCGGGAGATGCACGACGTGCTGGGGCACCGGCTGTCCCTGCTGAGCGTGCACGCCGGGGCGCTGGAGTACCGCCGCGACGCCTCGCCGGAGGAGGTCGCCGGTGCCGCCGGGGTGATCCGGGACAGCGCGCACAAGGCGCTGGAGGACCTGCGCGAAGTGATCGGCATGCTGCGGTCCGACGACGATGACGGCGGCGACGGCGGCAGCGCCGGCGGAGGCGCCGGATTGGACGGGATCGCCGCCCTGGTCGAGGAGTCGCGGGCCGCCGGGATGGACGTCGGCCTGGACGAGGACGTCGCCGAACCCGGGGCGGCCCCGGGCGCGGCCGGGCGCAGCGCCTACCGCGTCGTGCAGGAGTGCCTGACCAACGCGCGCAAGCACGCCCCGGGCGCGCGGGTCGCGGTCCGCGTGGCCGGTGGGCCGGGCGACGGGCTCGACGTGGAGGTGGTCTCCGATCCCTGCCCCGGCCCCGCGCCCGGCCCCGGGGCAGGGTCGGGCGCGGGCCTGGTCGGCCTGTCCGAGCGCGTGGCGCTGGCCGGGGGCACCCTGGAGCACGGCCCCCGTGCCGACGGCGGGTTCGCGGTCCGGGCGTGGCTACCCTGGGCACCATGACGAGCATCCGCGTCCTGCTGGCCGACGACGACCCGCTGGTGCGCTCCGGGCTGGCGCTGATGCTCGGTGGCGCGCCCGACGTCGAGGTCGCCGGGGAGGCCGGGGACGGCGACGCGGCCTGCGCCCTGGCCCGGCGGCTGCGCCCGGACGTCGTCCTGATGGACATCCGGATGCCCGGGACCGACGGCCTGGAGGCCACCGAGGCGCTGCGCGCCGGGCCGGACGCCCCGGAGGTGATCATCCTGACCACCTTCGACACCGATGAGCACGTGCTGCGCGCCCTGCGCGCGGGCGCGGCGGGGTTCCTGCTCAAGGACACCCGCCCGGAGGAGATCGTCGGGGCGCTGCGCCGCCTGCGGGCGGGCGAGCCGGTGCTGTCCCCGTCGGTGGCCCGGCGCCTGATCGCGCACGTGGCCGGGGGCGGGGACGAGGCGCTGCGCCGCCGGAACCGGGCGCGCGAGCGGCTGGCGCTGCTGAGCGGCCGCGAGCGGGAGGTGGCGGCGGCCATCGGCCGCGGCGCGTCCAACGCCGAAATCGCCGACGGGTTGTACATGGGCCTGCCCACGGTGAAGACGCACGTGTCCCGCATCCTCACCAAGCTCGATCTGAACAACCGGGTACAGATCGCCCTGCTCGCCAACGACGCGGAATGACGGAAGCCTGCCTCCTTGCCGTTTCATGACGCGGAATCGGTCGGCGGTGCGGCGCGAGGCGCAGGGAAACCGAAGTCGATTAGTCCTGCCGTGAACATCTTGTCCGAAAGTGGACAATTGTGAAAAGTCGGGACGAGGTCGGGACCCACTAAAGTGTCCGAAGGCGGCCACCGCCCCCGGGGCGGCCATGAAGGACAGCCGTCGCCGTCCACCGCCGGAAGGAAGAGAACACAGCAGTGATCCGGGTGATCCTGGCCGAAGACATGCACATGGTCCGGGGAGCGCTGGTGTCCCTCCTCGGCTTGGAGGACGATATCGAGGTCGTCGCCGAAGTGGTCTCGGGGGACGAGATCCTCCCGGTCGTCCTCGAGCACCGCCCCGACGTCGCGATCATCGACATCGACCTGCCGGGCAAGGACGGCCTCACCGCCGCGACCGAGATCCGGGACAAGGCGCCCGAGACGCGCACGCTCATCCTCACCAGCCTCGGCAAGCCGGGGACGATGCGGCGCGCCCTGGAGGCCAAGGTCGGCGGCTTCCTGCTCAAGGACGCCCCGCCCAAGGAGCTCGCCGACGCCGTGCGCGGGGTCAACTCCGGGCGCCGGGTCGTCGACGGGGAACTGGCCCTCGCCGCGTTCGAGACCGAGGAGTGCCCGCTGACCCCCCGGGAACTGGACGTGTTGCGCCTGGCGGCGGACGGGATCGACGTCACCGACATCGCCGGGCGGCTCTTCCTGACCGCCGGGACCGTGCGCAACTACCTGACCTCGGCGACCACCAAGCTCAACGCCCGCAACCGGGTGGACGCCATCCGCATCGCCGCGGAGGCGGGCTGGATCTGACCGGAGGCGGCCCGCCTCACCCGGCGCTGAAGTCGCCGGTGGGGACCTCGGCGATGCCGTCCAGGCGCAGGGCCCGGGCCGAGGTCTCGCCGTCGCCGGTGACCAGGACCGAGGCGGCCAGGCGCAGGTCCTGGGCGGCCTGGCGCAGCCGCTCCTGCAGGGCGCCGGTCAACAGCAGGGCGGTGGCGTACGGGCTGGCCTCGACCGACCGCGGGATGGCCGGCATCCGCGCCGCGATGGTGATCAGCACCGCCGGGACCGGGCCGCTGCCCCCGGCCACCCGGGCGCAGTCCAGCAGCGCCCGGGTGTCCTCCTCGTCGGAGTTGACCAGCAGCAGCGCGTGGCCCCGCGGGGAGTAGCGGTAGATGCCGCGCTCCACGTCGCTGCTGTGGTTGACGGTGATGTAGAAGTCCAGCGACCGCTCCGGCCCCGGCACCGCGGGCACCGCGTCCATGACGCCGGGGGCGCCCTGGTCCAGCGCACGTGAGAGCAGGGCCCCCAGCTCGGCGGCGCGCAGGGGGCGTCCCGGGTCCGGGGGGACCACCACGGCGCGCACCGGCGGCTTCGCCCCGGGGAGCGGGACCCGCCGGGGCGGCGGCCGGTTCCCCGGCCCGGTCCGGGCGGACGCGGCCAGCGACCGGCCGTCGCGACCGGGTCGGCGCCGGGAGTGGAACAGCAGGTCGTGCGGGGACCAGGGGGCCAGGCGGGTGTCGGTGTCCTCCAGCAGGAGCGGGCGGCCGCCCTCGGGCCCGCGCCGCCCCTGGACCGCCACCCCGGCCGCGGTCAGGTGGGCGACCACCTCCCACAGCACCGCGGGCGCGATGTCGTCCAGCTCCGCGGCCAGCTCCTCGGGGCCCACCGGGGAGGCCAGCGCCCCGATCACCCGCAGCGCCTCGGACCGGTGGAGCACCACCCGGTGCAGCGCCAGCGGGGACTCGGCCAGCAGCAGGGTGCCCGAGGTGCGCACCACCGCGTACCGCGACATCCGCACCACCAGCCCCGCCGGGAGGCGGGGCCGCAGCGGCGGGGTGAACCGGGCCCACGGCGCGACCGGTTCCACGGACAGCACCGGGCCGCCCAGATTCCCATCGGACAGCGAATGGACCACGCACCCGTCCAGGTCCTCCAGGACGCGCCGGACCCCGTCCAGCGCCCGGTCCCGTTCCGGCCCCCCGCAGGGGAGCACGTTGTCCGGGCTGACCGGCCCCAGCGACATCCGGTCCAGCAGCGTCCGCACGGCGGGGCCGGGGTCGGCGACGCGCACGTCCCCCCACCGCGAGGCGACGGTCAGCGAACCGTCGGCGCCCTCCTCGACCAGGGCGCCGTCGATGAGGGAGAGCAGTCGCTGGGGGCGCGTCCCCCCGCCGTGCTGGAACATCCGCCGTCCAAGGGTCACAGGAATATCGGGACCGGATTCAGCTCCTCGTACGGCGTCGGCGCGGCGAGCCTGCCCAGCTCCACCGGGACGTCGAAGAGCCGTCCCGGCGCGAACCGGGACCAGAATCCGCGCAGGCCCGGCACGATCACCTTGGCCACCGGGAGCCCGATGTCCGGCCGGGTCTGGTCGAGCACCAGGGTCTCCAGGCCCGCGGCGGAGAACCGGTCGCGCAGGGCGCGCACGTCCCCGGCGAGGTCGTCGCCGGAGGCGTCGTCGTAGTCGTCGGGCCGCAGCGGGCGCCGCCCGGGGTCGGGCAGCAGGTAGGAGGCGCCGTCGGTGCCGGGCCCGGCGAGCCAGCGGGCCGCGTCGGGGTCGTCCGAGCCCAGCAGGCCCTGCGCGCAGGGGAGCATCTGGCAGGCCTCGGCGACGGCCCGCCGCAGAGCGGTGCGGGCGTCCAGGTGGGCACCGAAGCCGAACATCACGTTCTGCGGCCCCGGGCCGGTGTCGCGGTACACCGCGGCCATCGCGGGCACGCCCAGGTCGGAGGTGACGTCCAGGACCCACAGCCGCCGCCCGGCGTCGGAGAACGCCCCGCGTATCCGGTCCACCCACGGATCGGCGAAGGCGTCCAGGTCCACGCCCGGCTGGCGGGTGCGGTTGTACCACCACAGGGCCACGGCGTCCCGCTCGACCAGTTCCAGGGCGCCCTGGAGGACCGCGTCCTCGAAGCTGGTCCCGGCCGCGTTGCCGTTGGAGTCGGCCACCACGGGGGCCCACCCCGGCTCGTGCGGCGCGCCGAAGTAGAGCAGGGCGGTGGGGAGCAGGGTGGTGCACTCCCGCGTCAGCGACCACACCGGGGTCCAGTCCAGCGGGCTGTGGTCGTCGAAGGGGTCGCACACGTGCTGGAACAGGCCGTGCTCGGCGTTCCAGCGCTCCCGGCCGGGGTACTGCCGCGGGTCGTAGAGCGTGCACGCGTCCGGGTGCACGGCCCGGTCGGCCAGCTCGGCGTAGCTGCCGCGGACCACCTCCTCGTCGCCGTGGTAGGCGCCGCTGTGCCGCTCCAGCGCCTCGCACAGCGCGCTGACCCGGGCGTGCAGGTCGGTGGTGCCCTTGCCGCCGTTCTCCGCCCGGGTGACCACGCGCATCTGTTCGAGGTCGGCCCAGGCGGCGGCCATGTTGGGGCCGCTGCGGTAGATGTGCGCACCCCGGGGGGCGGACGGCTCGGGGCGCAGCTCCTTGACCAGGCCGGTGACCGGGCTGACCAGGTGCCCGTAGGCGTCCATCACCTCCTGGGCGGTGCGCGAGCGGTGCCCGGTGGCGCCGTCGGCGGTCTTGGGGCGGGTGTGCAGCTGCACCGGGCGCCGCGTCCGGGCGCGCACCAGGCCGGGGTCGCCGCAGTACGTGCACTGCGGGCGGGCGCGCAGCTCGTGCCGGCGGGTCTGCAGGGTCAGGCTGTCCAGTGTGCACACCGCGCTCTGGTGCGCGTCGCGGTGGCCCGCGGTCCACTTGGCCGCCTCCAGGGCGATCAGCCCCAGTGCGGCCGAGGACAGCGCGGGGACGGTGGGCGCGGGGCAGGAGATGGGCCCGTTCAGGCGCAGGTCGCGCTGGGCGCGCAGTTCGGCCTGGCGGTGGAAGCGGAGGCGGTGGGCGAGGCAGTGCCAGCAGGCGCCGCCCTGCCCCGGGGTGAAGAAGGGGCCGATCCACACCCGGGCCCCGGCGGGGCGGGCCAGCAGCCAGGGCAGGTTCTGGGCCCGGTGCGCGGCGTCGATCTCGTCCAGTCCGGCGTCCAGGTAGTCGCCGCAGACCACCACCGACAGTGCGGTGCCCTCGGCGGGCGTGTGGCGGGAGCCGGGGAGGTGGGTGAGCGCGTCGGCGGTGTGCAGCCCGGTGGCGGCCAGGGCGTGGAGGGCCGCCGCGGCGTCGGCGCCGCCGACGGCCACCGGCTGGACGGGGGAGGCGGCGACGGTGCGGGCGACGGCGGCCGAATCCAGCCCGGCCGCCGCCCAGTAGGCGGCCTCCGCGGGCGGCTGCGGCGCGGCCGGGGCGACCAGTCCGGCCTCGTGCAGGCGGCCGACGACCCGGTCGACGGTGCCGGGGGCCAGATCGGCGGGCGCGTCCCGCCGGAGCGCCCCGATGTCGCGGGTGCCGTCCAGCAGCGGTGCGAGTGCCTCGACCCCCGCACCGCGCAGGGTGGTCACACCGGCCTCGGAGAACAGGTAGACGCCCTCGCCGGAGACGGTCTCGGCGCGCAGACCGGCCCGGAAGCCCAGCGGCTCCGCGGGGGCGGAGGCGGTGTGGAGGGCAGGGGACGGCGGCGTCTCGGAGGTCGGTTCGGGGTGCATCAGAGGGCCTCCTGGTCCGGCGGGGCGGTCTCATTGTGGACGTCGGTACGGCCGGGCCTGCAGTGTGTTCGTCATGCGGGGGCGTGTGAATTCCTCATGGCGTCAGGCCGCAGAGGGGCGGAGGTGACACACTCCGGGCCGCCCGTAGGACGGGCGGCCCGGAGTGTGCTGCGTTGCGCGGCTCAGCGGCATCGCCGGGCGCCGGTGCTCACGCCGAGGCCGGGGCGGGGGTGGGGGTGCGCTCGGGAGCGGGGGCGGTGGTGCGGCGCGGTGTCGGCAGCCCGCAGCGGCCGCCGGTGGCGGCGGCGACGACGTGGGAGGGCAGGGTCCAGCTGTCGAAGACGTCGATCTGCAGCTCGGTGTCGGTGAGGGCCTGAGCGGACAGGGCGGTGGGGGCCATTGCCGTCTCCTTCGTGATCCGGTTTCCGTATCCGGTCCGTGTCGATCGGAACGAAAGACATTCTCCACAGAAGGGGCGAGCCGGACATAGTGCGCACCTCACGGGTGGGCGCATGGGTTCGTCATGTCGGATCCGTGAACCCCGATCCGTGAACTCCGAGCCGGGCACCGCCGCGGCCACCGCCGGTTCCCCACCGCGATCAGCGGTCCTTCCGCCTCCCCGAACACCTCGCTCAGGGCGTCGCCTCCAGTGAGCGCCAGTAGGCGGTGACCGCTGCGGCCAGTGTGCGGCGGGGGCGCCAGCCGAGGAGGGACCAGGCGCGCGCCGTGTCCACCACGATCCGGTCCTCGGTCCGGGGCGCCCGCTCCTGCACGGGGGGCGGGGACTCGATCACCCGGGCGGGGACGCCGCTCGCCGAGACCAGCAGGTCGACCGGTTCACGGACGGGAACGCTGTGCCCTGAACCGATGTCGACGACCGCACCCGGCGGGTCGCTCCGGGCGGCCGCGCAGACCGCCTCGGCCACGTCGCGGACGTCGACGAAGTCCCTCTGGGCCCTCAGCGGTGCCAGTTCGACGACCGCCTCCCCGCGCTCGCGCTTGGCCTCGGTGAGCGCTCCGGCCACCTTGCCCAGCAGGCTGATCTCCGGGGTGCCCGGACCGATGACATTGGCCACCCGCAGAACCGTCCCCTCGATGCGGCCTTCCGCCGTCGCCAGCAGGATCTCCTGGGTCGCCGCGCGCTTGGCCCTGCCGTACGCCCCGCTCGGAGGAGAACCGTGCTCCAGGACCGAGCCGAGGTGGACCAGGCGGGGTGTGCCCGGGATCAGCGAAAGCGCCTCGACCAGGGTGCGGACCGGTGTCAAGCAGCGGCGCTCCATCTCCGTATCGGACGCCCCCCAGATGCTGCCCACCGCGTTCACGACCGTGTCGGGCCGGATCCGGGCGAGCAGCTCGGCGAGCTCCAGCGGGGAGGCCTCCGCGAGGTCGATGGTGAGGTGGTCGGCCCCGTGCGGCTCGCCGCCGCCGCGGGAGGCCGTGATCACCTCATCTCCTTCTTCGGTGAACTGGGAGCACACATGGCGGCCGACGAATCCGGTGGCGCCGAAGACCAGGACCCGCTTCACCGCCGTACTCCGACGAATAGGCCCCGCGCCGTGTACTCCGCGGACACGTACTCGACGTCGAATCCGGCGCCCGCGAACGCCTGCTCGTAGTCCTCTCGGCGGAACAGCGTGTAGCGGTGCTCCTCGGTGAAGTCGCTGAGGCCGTGCTGCGAATCGGCCACCGCGTAGTGCACGCGCATCACCGCCCGCTCGCCTTCCCGCCGACTGTGCGACATGCGTGAGATCAGTGTGTCACCGGAGCGCACCACGTCCCCGGCCACATGGCCGGGGGTGAAATTCTCCGGGAACCACCAGGGCTCCACCACCGCCACCCCGCCTGGGCGCAGGTGCGCGGCGAACCGTTCCAGGGCCGCCTTCAGATCGGCCGCGGCCCCGGCGTAGGCGATCGAGCAGAAGAGGCAGGTGATGGCGTCGAACGTGCGCCCGAGGTCGAAGGTGCGCATGTCGCCGTGGGTGAGCGGCACCGAGGGGAGGCGCCGGGCCGCGGCCTGAAGCATGGGGCCGGACAGGTCCACCCCTTCGACGCGGTCGAAGTGCGTGCCGAAGTGTTCCAGATGGGCGCCGGTTCCGCAGGCGACGTCGAGGAGAGAGCGCGCCCCGGGCGTGCGGCCGAGGACGGCATCGGTGGCTTCCGCGGCCTCGGCTGCGAAGTCCTTGCCCCGCGCCGTGTGCAGGGTGTCGTAGAGGGGGGCCGATTCACTTCCGTACATGAGAACTCCTTCGGGAGGTCCGGCCCCCGGACGAGGGCAGGACGGCGGGCTGGGCCCCAGGGCGCGCCCGGGGCCCGGCGGCCTGCACGAGACGGCCGCCGGGTCGGACCGGCAACCGGTGCCGGGCCATCGTTGCCGTGGGCGGGGCAGGTCCCTTCCCTGCCGGTGCGGGGCCGGGGCCCTCAGCCGGCCAGCTTCTCCAGCCGCCTGACCGTTTCCGAGGGCGGCGTCATCGATCGGATCTCCGCCGCGGCCTCTGCCGCGCGGACGCGGTAGGACGGTTCCTGCAAGAGCCTGCGGCATGCGTCGCTGGCCGACCGCGCGGTGAGGTCGTCCGGGTGCAGGGCGATCGCGACCCCGGCGGCGTCCATGCGCCGCCCGAGGTCGAACGTGGCGTCCTCCTCGGGGACCACCAGCTGTGGCACCCCCGAGTCCATGGCGGCGAAGGACGTGGTTCCTCCGGCATGGTGGACGAACAGGTCGCACGTGGGGGCGACCACGTCGAGCGGGATCCACCCCACGCGTGACCGCCCGGCGATCGGGGCGACCGCCTCCGCGAGCGCCCCGGGGACGGCCACCAGCACTTCGGCGCCCAACCCGTGCACCGCCTCGATGAGCGGCCGCAGGTAGTCCACATGCTGTTCCGGGGTGGCCCGGCTCCCCGCCGTGACGACCACGCGCGGGCGCGATCCGCGGGTCAGCATCCAGGGCTCGACGCGCCGCTGCGTGTTCCCGGGACGCCAGCGCATGTACTCGGTCTCCGGGGCACCCGCGGGGCGCAGGCTCGGCGGGCAGATCTCGATCGCCAGATCCGGGCCGGGAACGGCGTCCACCCCGAGTCGGGCGAGTTCAGGCGCGAGTTCGGCCGCCGCTCCCTCGTCCACCTCCGACCACTCGCCGATGTCCACGGCCTGGCGTGCGAACGGGACGCCGATGGAGGATGCGAGAAGGGCGGCCGCGTAATCCAGCCGACCGCCGACGATGAGGTCCGGGCGCCAGTAGCAGGTGAGGTCGCGCAGGCCGTCCAGGCATCCCGCCGCCAGGCGGCCGTACCAGCCGCCGGCGAACAGGCGCTGCTCCCGCGCTCCGCGCTCGGGGAACGCGAGCGGCGTACCGTCCCTGCCACGGACCCCGTAGTCCTCCTCGGAGCGCTCCGAGACCGGGACCACGGGCAGTCCCACGGAGGTCACGACGGGGACCATGTCCTCCGTCGAGGTGACGAGGACCTCATGGCCCGCGTTGCGGGCCGCCGTGGCCAGAGGGACGAGGCCGAAGACCGGAGCGGCGCTCCCCCTGCTGACGAAGAGGACCCTCATGCCCGCTCCCCTCTCGGCTCCTCAGGCCGCAGGATCTCGAAGAGCCGGAAGGTGACGCCCTCGCCCGAGAGGAGGCGGGTGGACTCTCCGAGACGGTGCAACCCGACACCCGCCTGGCGCGCCGTCTCCTCGATGCGCCGCTGGTCGCCCAGGCTGTTGAAGGTCACCAGGGCGCGTCCGCCGGGCGTGAGCCGGTCGTGCACCTCACTGAGGTAGCGGCGCAGCGCCGAGTAGCCGCGGTCGAAGATCGCCCACTCCACGTCGCGGGTGAACTCGAAGTCCTCGGGCGCCTCGATCACACTGCAGTTCCAGAACACGAGGTCGAAGCGCTCATCCGGGGCCAGGTCGGAGAAGACGTCGCTGCGCTGCGCCCGGACGCGGTCACCGACCCCGTGGCGGGCCGCGTTGAGGGCGGTGTTGCGCACCGCGGACTCCACGACGTCGGTGGCGGTGACGTGGCCGCATCCGTGCAGGGCGGCCCACACGGCGGTGACCCCGGCCCCACAGCCGATCTCCAGGAACCGGGGCGCGTTCCGGTAGGGGATGGCGGTGGTGTACCACTCCGTCCCGGTGCCCGGACGGGGCCAGAAGACACCGGGAAGCAGGTCCCACTGCCTCCCGAGGAGCTCGAAGGCCTCCGTCCCGTCCGTTTCCCCGCCCAAGCGGGCGGCGAGGTCGAGCCCGGTGCGGTAGCGGTCGTCGAAAGTCGTCTCCGTCTGCTGCATGCGGACCTCTCTCTGTGATGGTGGGGCGGGGCGGGGTGGGTTCACAGCCGGTCGACCACGGTGCGCAGAGCGTCGATCACACGGTCCTGCGCGGAGCGGGGCAGGGAGGGGTACATCGGAAGAGAGAAGATCGTGTCGGCGACCTTTTCGGTGACCGGAAGGTCTCCGGTGGTGTAGCCGTGACGGCCGAACCCCTCCATGGTGTGCACCGGCCAGGGGTAGCTGATGTTCAGCGAGATGCCGTGCTCTTCGAGCGCCTCCATGATCCGGTCGCGCTCGGGGTGGCGGACGACGTAGACGTAGTAGACGTGCTCGTTGCCGGGGGCGGTGCGGGGCAACTCCAGCCCGGTCCCCGCCAGGCCCTCCTCGTAGCGGCGGGCCACCGCGCGCCGCCCGGCGATGTAGGAGTCCAGGCGGGACAGCTTGCCTCGGAGGATCTCGGCGTGGACCTCGTCGAGACGGCTGTTGTGGGCCGGCGTCTCCCACGTGTAGTACCGCCCTGGCCGCATCCCGTAGAAGCGGAGCCGGCGCAGGCCCTCGTCGAGCCGGGTGTCCGAGGTGACCACGGCCCCGCCGTCCCCATAGGCGCCCAGCACCTTGGTCGGGTAAAAGGAGAAGGCCGACGCCTCCCCCATGCTCCCGGCGATCTCGCCGTGATGCCGCGCACCGTGCGCCTGCGCGCAGTCCTCCAGAATCGCCAGCCCGTGCCGACGGGCGATTCGCTTGAGCGGGGCCATCTCCACGCACTGTCCGTACAGGTGCACGGGGAGAAGGACCTTGGTGCGGTCGGTGACCGCTGCGGCCACCTGGTCGGTGTCCATGAGGAAGTCGTCCTCGCGCACGTCCACGAAGACGGGGACGGCGCCGAGGGCGTCGATCGCCACGACCGTGGGGGCGGCGGTGTTGGACACGGTGATGACCTCGTCTCCCGGGCCGACGCCCAGGGCCTGGAGGCCGAGTTTGATCGCGTTCGTTCCGTTGTCCACTCCGACGGCGTGCGCGGCACCGTGGTAGCGAGCGAACTCTTCTTCGAAGCTCCGGACGCCATCGCCCAGGACGAGCACTCCGGATGAGAAGACGCGGTCCACCGCGGCGAGGATCTCCTCGCGTTCTTCGGCGTATTCGGGCAGATAGTCCCATACACGTTGGACGGCCACGGCCGATCCTCTCTGCTCTGGTTCGAAAGAAGGGAAAAGAGGGTTTCCGGAGGTGGAGAGCATCCGTTTCTCCGGAACGCCCACATGGCAGAATGCGGCTTTTCGGAGCAACGGAACAACAGGAAGCCGTAAAGGGTGTCAACTCGACACGGCGCCGCCCATCGGTTCCGGAACGGACGGCGGCCCGGCGCTCGATCAGAGCGCCGGGCCGCCGTCCCCCTCAGGCGGGGGCGCCGTCATCAGTGCTCGGTCGTCGCCCCCGCAGTGCTCTTCGGCTCGGCCGGGGACGCGCTGTCCCCGGCCTGTTCGGCGGAGGCGGGCGCTCCCCGCAGGAAGCCGAGCGCGAGGACGGCGCCGACCGCGAGCAACACGGCTCCGGCGCCTGCGGCGACCTGCAATCCGTCGGAGTAGGCCGCGTGAACCGCCTCCAATAGGGCGGCCCCGGTGGCTCCCGTCGTCTCCTCGGCGATGCGCACACCCGCTCCCACGGTCTCCTGGGCGGCGTCGAGGGACCCTTCGTCCACCCCGGCGGGTGCCGCTTCGGTCAGGCGTACCTGGTAAACGGCCATCGTCGCCGCTCCGAGGAAGGCCATGCCGCTCGCCAGGCCGAATTCCCCGCCGCTCTCGGCGACGCCGGAGGCCATGCCCGAGCGCTCCTCGGGCGCCGAGCTGACGATCAGGTCGGTGATGAGCGCCAGCGTCGGCGTCACTCCGGTGTAGAGCACGGTGAAGCCGATGATGGCCGCCGGAAGGCTCTGCATGGGTGCGGTCACGGCGAGCATGCCGGAACCGACGGCCGCAATGGCCAGGCAGACGCCCACCACCTTCGCCGGGCGGATGCGCGTGACCATTTTGGGCGCGAGCAGTGTGGCGATGATGCCGAGGACGATGGACGGCACGGTCCACAGGCCCGCCTGGAACGGCGACAGCTCCAGCACCGACTGCAGGTACTGCAGGACCAGCAGCTGGCTGCCGGCCATCGCCGCCACCGCGATCACCTGTGTGGTCAGTCCCGCACTGAAGGCGGGCAGACGGAAGAGGCGCAGGTCCATCATCGGGTCGTCCATCCGCAGCTGGCGCCGGCAGAAGACGGCGCCGACCGCCAGGCCGAGGACGGCCCAGCCGATGGGCTCCAGCCCCACGCCCGACAGGGCCAGCTTCTTGACCGCGTACACCAGCGGCAGGACCGAGGCGATGAGGAGCGTGGCGCTGACCATGTCCAGGCGCCCGGGGAGCCGTTCAGAGGACTCCGGCAGCACGAAGGGGCCCACCGCCAGGAGCAGCGCCATGACGGGAACGCCGATCAGGAAGATCGACCCCCACCAGAAGAGCTCCAGCAGTGCCCCGCCGATCAACGGGCCGATCGCCTCACCCGCGGTGAAGCAGGTCATCCACACGGCGATGGCGAAGGTCCGCTGCGCCGAGGTGTGGAACATGTTGGTCAACAGGGCCAGGGTCGACGGCATCAGTGTGGCGCCGGCCACGCCGAGCAGGGCCCGAGCGGCGATCAGCGTCTCGACCGTCGGAGCGAAGGCGGCCAGGACCGACGCGGCGGCGAAGGCCGCGGCGCCGATGAACAACAGGCGCCTGCGGCCGATCCTGTCGCCCAGGCTCCCCATGACCAGGAGGAAGCTCGCGACCATGAATCCGTAGACGTCCAGGATCCAGAGCAGCTGGCTCCCGGTGGGATCGAGGTCGGCGCTGAGTGTGGGGGCCGCCAGGTGCAGCACCGTCAGGTCCATGGACAGGACCACGGTGGGCAGCGCGAGCACCCCCAGCCCGATCCATTCGCGTCGGCCGGCGCGGGCGGGCGTCGTCTTCTCCACTTCTCGTCCCTTTCTGTACGCGGTGTTCGGGTGTCCGCCGACCGGTGGTGGGCGACGCGCGCGGTCTCCGGTGCAGTTCGGCCGTCAACACTGCTCCTCAGGCTCGAGGCACCGTCATTCTGCTCTGAAACGGGGCGGCGGCGGCAGTGCGCACATCACCGAACCGTTTATGAATTCTTCATCGAGGGTCGGCCGTGGGGTGACCGCCTCCCGCCCGCTGTGACGCATCCACCCCCGGGTTCGTGAGGCTCGCACTCCCGCCCGGGAGCCCGGCGGGCGAATAATCCCCGGGGCGACGAGCGTCAAGGGCTCCCTGCCGCTCACGTCGGCGAAGGGGGCCGGGGAAAAGTCGTTCCGCCCGGCGTAGAGCCCGTGTCGGCGGCTGGCGCACGGACGCTGGAAGGAAACCGACCCAGGCCGAATCGGAGGTACCCGTGAAAGGGATGATCCTGGCCGGAGGCAGCGGAACCCGACTCCACCCGATCACGCGCGGAGTCTCCAAACAGATGCTCCCGGTCTACGACAAACCGATGATCTACTACCCGCTCTCGGTGCTGATGCTCAGCGGGATCAGGGAGATTCTGCTCATCTCCACCCCGCAGGACCTGCCGGGCTTCCGGCGGCTCCTGGGCACGGGCGAGGAGCTGGGCCTGTCCCTCGACTACGCGGTGCAGGAGGAGCCCCGAGGCCTGGCCGACGCCTTCCTGATCGGCGCCCGGCACGTCGGCGGCGAGCCCTCCGCCCTGGTGCTCGGGGACAACATCTTCCACGGCCCGGGGCTGTCGGGGCTGCTCCAGCGCAGCGCCCTCGGCGTCGACGGGTGCACGCTGTTCGGCTACCCGGTCTCCGACCCCGAGCGCTACGGCGTCGGCGAGGCCGACGCGGAGGGCCGCCTGCTCTCCCTGGAGGAGAAGCCCGAGCGCCCGCGGTCCAACCGGGCGATCACCGGGCTGTACTTCTACGACGGGCAGGTGGTCGACATCGCCCGGACGCTCACCCCCTCCGCGCGCGGCGAGCTGGAGATCACCGACATCAACCGCACCTATCTGGAACAGGGCCGGGCCCGACTGGTCGACCTGGGCCGCGGCTTCGCCTGGCTCGACACCGGGACGCACGACTCCCTGGTCCAGGCCGGAGAGTTCGTCCAGATCCTGCAACAGCGGCAGGGGGTGAACATCGCCTGCCTGGAGGAGATCGCCCTGCGCATGGGATTCATCGACGCGGTCGAGTGCCACCGGCTGGGCGAGCGCCTGGCCAAGTCGCCCTACGGCCGCTACGTGATGGAGGTCGCCGAGTCGTTCGCCGCGGCGCCGACCCCGGCCTTCACCCTTGAGGCCGAGCTGGCGCCCCCGTTCCAGGACCCCCGGGAGACCCCCGTGATCGAGCGCCCGTCATGGGCGTAGCCGACGCGGACCAGCGGCTCGCCCCGGCCGAGAACGACCGGCAGGGGGGCATCGTGAAGGCGGGGGCACCGATCCGGTAGTGCTCCGGTCCTCCGTCGCCGTATGAATTCCTCACGGGCGAGAGGGGCCCCTCGTAGGGCGGGGCGGGGCGTCGAGATCCCCGTTCCAAGGCATTCTCGGCCGCCGTGCGGACGCTCTTCGAACGGCGATGGGCGTGTTCGCCGTGAACGGGCCCGTGAATTCGTCATGGGATGCCGTCCGAGATCGGGCGTGGAATCGGATCCAGAGGTGCGGATGTGACACACCGGCCGGAAGCGGCTGTCCCGAAATGATTCCCGGACGCGAAGGTCGGAGGTGAACTCGCGGCCCCGGGAACCGGGCCGCGTCGCTTCCGTGCCCGGCCGCGGCCGGGCACGGGAAAGGAAGGTGCCGACAATGAGGATCCTTGTGACCGGAGGCGCGGGGTTCATCGGTTCGCAGTACGTCCGGACGCTGCTCGAGGACGGCTACCCGGGGTACGAGGGCGCCGAGGTCACCGTGCTGGACCTGCTCACCTACGCGGGCAACACGGCCAACCTGCCGATGGACCACCCCCGTCTGACCTTCGTCCGCGGCGACGTGGGCGACGCCGCCCTGCTGGACGGTCTGCTGCCCGGCCACGGGGCCGTGGTCCACTTCGCCGCCGAGAGCCACGTCGACCGCTCGATCGCCGGCGCGGGCGCGTTCGCCCGCACCAACATGCTGGGCACGCAGGCGCTGATGGAGGCCGCGCTCAAGGCGGGCACCGGGCGCGTGGTGCACGTGTCGACCGACGAGGTGTACGGATCCATCGACGAAGGGTCCTGGGACGAGGCCGAGCCGGTCGACCCCAACTCGCCCTACTCGGCCTCCAAGGCCGGGTCGGACATCATGGCCCTGGCCTACCACCGCACCCACGGCCTGGACGTGTCCGTCACCCGCTGCACCAACAACTACGGGCCCAACCAGCACCCGGAGAAGCTCATCCCCCGGTTCATCACCAACCTGTTGGAAGGGCAGAAGGTGCCCCTGTACGGGGACGGCGGCAACGTCCGCGAGTGGCTCCACGTCGAGGACCACTGCCGGGCCGTGCACCAGGTGCTCACCCGCGGCCGCGCGGGCCGGGTCTACAACGTCGGCGGCGGTGAGGACCGCACCAACCTGGAGATCACCGAGCTGCTGCTGGAGCTGTGCGGCGCGGACGCGTCGGCAGTGGAACGGGTCGAAGACCGCGCTGGCCACGACCGCCGCTACTCGGTGGACGACACCCGGATCCGCGAGGAGCTCGGCTACGCCCCGCTCGTCCCCTTCGAGCGCGGGCTGGCCCGCACCGTCGCCTGGTACGCCGACAACCCCGCCTGGTGGAAGCCGCTGCGCCGGACCGGTGTGCGCACCTGAGCCGCCGCGGCGGCGAGAGGAGGAGCCGATGAACCCGCGTACGGCGCCGACACAGGTCGGCGCCCTCCCCGACGCCCGAGGGCTCGGTCCCGCCCTGCGATGGAGGAAGGAGGCCGCCGTCGGCGCACGCCTGCGCCGCTCGGTGGAGGTGTACTCGGCCCCGCCGCCGCTCTCCGGTCCGGACGGCGTCGCCGACTGGGTGGCCGAGCGCCGCGCGGCGGGCGGCTTCCGCGTCGACCGGGTGCCCTTCGCCGACCTCGACGGCTGGGGCTTCGACCGGCGCACCGGCGACCTGGCCCACCGCAGCGGCCGCTTCTTCACCGTGTCGGGGCTGCACGTGCGGGTCGAGGGCGGTGTTCCGGTGCCCGAATGGCACCAGCCGATCATCGACCAGAACGAGGTCGGCGTCTTGGGCATCCTCGTCCAGGAGATCGACGGCCTGCCGCACATGCTGATGCAGGCCAAGATGGAGCCCGGCAACGCCAACACCGTCCAGCTCTCGCCGACCGTCCAGGCGACCCGGAGCAATTACACCCGGGCGCACGGCGGCCGGGCGGTGCGCTATATCGAGTACTTCACCGAGCCCGGCCGCGCCCGGGTGCTGGCCGACGCGCTGCAGTCCGAGCACGGCTCGTGGTTCCTGCGCAAGAGCAACCGGAACATGATCGTCGAGGTGCCACCGGACGCGGACGTGCCGGTGCACGAGGACTTCCGCTGGGTCAGCATGGGGGCACTCGGAGAGCTGCTGCGCCACGACGACCTGGTCAACATGGACGCCCGCACGGTGCTGGCGTGCGCCCCCGTCGCCGAGGAGGAGCCGCAGGCGCTGCACCCCGACCCCGAACTGCTGTCCTGGTTCACCGGAGAGCGCTCCCGCTACCGGGTGCGGGCCGAGACCGTCCCGCTGGCCGGCATCCCCGACTGGGTGCGCGAGCCGGACCGCGTCCGCCACCGGGAGGGGCGGTACTTCGACGTGGTCGGGGTGCGGGTGCGGGCGGGCACGCGCGAGGTCGGCGGCTGGACCCAGCCGCTGATCGAGCCGTGCGGGACGGGCGTGACCGCCTTTCTCACCCGCAGGATCGGCGGCGTGCCGCACGTCCTGGTGAACGCCCGGGTGGAGGGCGGCTTCCTGGACACGGTGGAGCTGGGCCCCACCGTCCAGTGCACCCCGCGCAACCATGCCCACCTGCCCTCGGCGGATCGCCCGCCCTTCCTCGCGGCGGTGCTGGGGTCTCCCCCTGAGCGGATCCGCTACGAGGCCGTCCATTCCGAGGAGGGCGGACGCTTCCTGAACGCGCGGAGCCGCTACATGGTGGTCGACGCCGAAGGGCTGACGCCCCTGGCGCCGCCGCCCGGGTTCGTGTGGGCCACCCCCGGCCAGCTGAACGCGCTGGTCCGGCACGGCCACTACGTCAACGTCCAGGCGCGCACGCTGCTCGCCTGCATCAACACCGGCGCCGTGCGGCTGTGACGCGCGGTGCCGGTCCGGGCGGGGCGGCGGTCTTCCGGCGGGGCCGCCGCCCCGTCGCCTCAGACCGGCACGGCGTCCGGCCGGAGGACTCCGGACAGGGTCCGGGCCAGGATGCCCACGCCGTCCCGGGTCAGCAGCGATTCGGGGTGGAACTGCATTGAGGCGAAGCCGGGCCCCCGCAGGGCGTGCACCTCCCCGGTCCGTGCGTCGCGGGCGGCCTGGACCGGGCTGGGGAGGTCTCCGGCGGGGACGAACACCGGTTCGGCGCAGCGTGCGGCGAAGGTGTTGTAGAAGCCGACCCGCTCGTGGCGGCCGAACAGGTCGACGGTGTGCTGGGCGCCCTGGTTGGGCGTGTCCCGGCGCATCACCTCCAGGCCCAGCTCCAGGCAGAGCGCCTGGTGGCTCAGACAGACCGCCAGGAACGGCGCCCGGGCGGCCAGCAGCGCGCGCACGGCCCTGCGCACCCCCGCGATCTTGGGGTGCACGGTGTCCCGCGGGTCACCCGGACCGGGGCCCATGACCACCAGCCCGCGCCCGTCCAGCCGGAACGGCTCGTCGTAGCGGCGCACCTCCACGTGTGGGCCCAGGGCGCGCAGCTGGTGGGCGAGCATCGCGGTGAAGGTGTCCTCGGCGTCCACGACCAGCACGCCCAGCCCCGCCAGCTCCGGGACGGCCGCCCGCCCCGAGCGCCCCAGCCAGAATCCGGAGACCTGCTCGTTGCGCCGGGCCAGGGCCGAACGGACCTCGCTGTGGTCGGCCAGCCCCCGGGTGCGGTCGGCCTCCAGCGCGGCGAGCACCCCGGCCGCCTTGGCCCGGGTCTCCTGGACCTCGGCCTGCGGGTCGGAGTGGCGCACCAGGGTCGCACCCACCCCCAGGCGCAGGCCGCCCTCGGGCGAGATCTCCGCCGTGCGGATCAGGATGGCCGAGTCCACGGCGCGCCCGCCGCCGGAATCCCGCCCGATCAGCGCCACCGCGCCGCTGTAGTGGCCGCGCCCCTCGGGCTCGTGGCGGGCCACCACCCGGCAGGCGCTCTCCAACGGGCTGCCGGTGACCGTCGGGGCGAACATGGTCTCGAGCAGGATCTCGCGCGGGTCCCGGGAGCTCTCCCCTTCGATGTGGTACTCGGTGTGCGCGAGGCGGGCCATCTCCTTGAGGCGCGGACCGATGACCCGGGGCACCGAGTCGCAGATCCGGGCCATCATCTTGAGCTCCTCGTCCACCACCATGTAGAGCTCGTCGGCCTCCTTGCGGTCGGCGAGGAAGGCCTTGACCCCCTCCAGCGCCGGCCCTGAGGAGGGGTATCGGTAGGTGCCGCTGATCGGGTTCATCACCGCGGTGCCCCGGTCCAGGCTGACGTGCCGCTCGGGGGAGGCGCCGACGAACGTGCCGTACGGGGTGTGCACCACGAAGGTCCAGTAGGCGCCGGACTCCTGGCTGAGCAGTCGGCGGAACAGGGTCAGCGCGCTCGCGGCGGAGAACCCCTCGACGGTCGCGGTGAAGGAGCGCTTCAGCACGAAGTTCGCGCCCTCGCCGTTGCCGATCTCGCCGTCGATGATCCGGCGGGCGGTGGCGGCGTAGGCGGCGTCGTCCACGTCGAACCCGCCGTCGGACAGCGTGATGCCGGTGTCGGGGACGCGGGCGCGGAATCCGGCCAGCGGCACCCGTCCCTGGTCCTCGACGCGCAGCGTGATCAGCGGGGCGCCGTCGTCGGCGCAGTCGAATCCGCGCTCGCGGATCTGCCGGTAGGGGACCAGGGCGAGCAGCTCGTGCCGCGCCGGGGTGGTGCCCTCCCCGGCGTCCCGGGCGGGTGCGGGGTCCAGTGGCAGGTCGGCCAGGGACGCGGTGGTGGAGGCCGGTCCGGCCAGCACCTCGACCGCGTCCGGACCGGCGGCCGACTCGGGCCGGTACAGCAGGGCGAAGGAGGACCTCCGGTCGGCCAGCACCTCCTCCAACAGGGTGCTTCCGGTGTTCATGCCACCGCCTCCTCGCGGGGGGCCGGTGCGTCGGCGGCCCCCTCCAGCGCTCCGGCCAGCGTCCCGGTCAGTGCGACCACCCCGCAGCGCCGGGCGGTGTAGTCCAGGGCCAGCCGGTGGAACCCGGGGGAGAAGTCGGCGACGGCGTCGGCGGCCAGGAACGTCCGGATGTCGTTGGTGAACGCGTCCACGGCGGTCATCAGCACGCCGACGTGGGCGTAGACCCCGGCGACGATGATCTGATCGCGGCCGGAGGCGCGCAGGCGCTCCAGCAGGCCGGTGTGGTGGAAGGCGCTGTAGCGCCACTTGCTCAGCGTCCAGTCGCCGGGCTCCGGTGCCAGCTCGGGCACCACCTCCCGGTCTTCGAGGGACATGGTCATCCCCGGTCCCCAGAAGTCCTTGAGCAGGCCGCGCTGTTCGGCGGACATGCCGCCGGGCTGCGCCGTGTAGGCGATGGGCACCCCCAGCGCGGCGCAGGCGCGGCGCAGCCGGGCGCAGTTGCCGATCAGGTCGTCGCGGAGCGCGCCGGCCTCGTCGAAGGGGCGCAGGAAGAAGCGCTGCATGTCGTGCAGGAGCAGGACCGCGCGGTCGGGGTCGGGCGTCCAGTCGGCGGTGTTCACCGGGAGGTCGTCCTCGTCGGGCATGGGGTAGGCGGAGATGGGCGGGATCGCGGGCATGGTCGTCCTCCGTCGAGGGGCGTGCAGGGGGGTGTGCCGGGCGGCGGGGTGCGGGGCCGTGCTCAGGCCGACCATGCCGAGGCCACCTCCGCCGCCTGCACCGGGTTGAGCCTCGGATCGCAGAAACTGGTGTACTTGCCGACCACCTCGTGCTCGTCGCCCTGGTCGCGCACGCACTCGGTGACCTGCTCGGGGGTCGCCTCCAGGTGCAGCCCTCCGGCCACGCCTCCGGCCCTGCGCACCGCCTCCTGGAATTCGCCGGTCTCGCGGACCATCGCCTCGACGTGCCGGGTCTTCAGCCCGCAGGAGGTGGTGACGGTGTTGCCGTGCATCGGGTCGCACAGCCACACCACGGGGTGCCCCGCCGCGCGGACCGCGGCCGCCAGGCCGCCGAGCCGCTCGGCGGCGGTACCGGCGCCCATCCTGGCGACCAGGGTGAGCCGTCCCGGCTCGCGGCCGGGGTCCAGCCGGGCGCACAGCTCCACCAGCTCGGCGGCGTCGATGGACGGGCCGATCTTGCAGGCGACGGGGTTGGACACCTCCGCCAGCATCGCCGTGTGCGCACCGTCCGGGTCGCGGGTGCGGTCGCCGATCCAGGGCCAGTGCGTCGAGGTGAGCAGGCGGCGGCCGTCGTCGGCGGTGCGGATCTGCGGCAGCTCGTAGTCGAGCAGCAGCGCCTCGTGGGCGGTCCACACGGAGGGGGAGCCCTGCGCGCCTGAGCCCAGCCACCCCATGTGGCCCAGCACCGAGCGGGCCGAGGTGTAGGCGGTCAGCAGGCGGGAGGGGGAGGGCATCCGCGCGGAGGGATCGGGCTCGGGCCCGTTGACCATGTGCCCGCGGTAGGCGGGCACCTCGACGCCGCCGCAGACCTCTGTCGGCCGGGAACGGGGCTTGGCGGACTGTCCGGCGATGCGCGCCGCGCGCACCACCGGGCGCCGCGCGGCGATCTGCAGGGCCCCGGCGGTCAGCTCTACCAGGCCGGTCTTGGCGGCGACGTCGGAGGCGGTGCAGTCCGACGGGTCCTCGGCACAGTCCCCGGCGATCACGGCGAGGAGGCGCCCCTCGGCCACGTCGGCCAGCGTACGGCGCAGGCGGTCGGTGTCGCTCGCACGCACCAGCGGCGGTCGGGCGCCCAGGGCACGGCGGACCGTTGGCAGATAGGGGTCCTGTGCCCAGTCGGGTTGCTGGAGGACGGTCCGGGAGTCGATTGCGAGCAGGGCGGGTTCGTCCACGACGGACTCCTCAACGGGTGATGGAGTGGGCGGCGGCCCGGGGCCCAGAAGGGACCGGGGCGTTCCGCCCGCCGCACGGCTGAGTGCGGGGCTCATCATGCGCGAGCTGTGCGAAGGGTCGCCAAAGGCCGTCAGGGACTTCGTCAAGTACGTGACACGCACGGCTGCATGTCGCCCAGGTGTGGCGGACGGGGGCCGATGGCCGGTCGGGTGCGGTGCCCCGCGGGCGCCCGGGTGTCGCGTCCCGGGCAAGGCGCGCCCGTCAGGGCCTTGGCCCCTTCTCTCCAGGTGTCTCCAGGGTGATCGCGGTCAGCGGGAGAGCATCGCCACCGCGTGCGCCGCGGAGGCCAGGGTGGCGTGGCGGTGCCATCCGGCGTAGGAGCGCCCGGTGTAGTCCCGGAGTCCCACACTCGTGCCGATGGAGTCCTGGACGTGGTCGGTCATGCGGAGCAGGCCGCCGTAGGCGGGGATCGCCACCGTGCTCTGCGGATAGGGCAGGGTCGACAGCCATACCTCTCGTGGCCAGAAGCGGTTCGCCGGTCCGATCCCCACCAGAACGAGTCC
This sequence comes from Nocardiopsis suaedae, assembly GCF_027706745.1. GTDB lineage: Bacteria > Actinomycetota > Actinomycetes > Streptosporangiales > Streptosporangiaceae > Nocardiopsis_A > Nocardiopsis_A suaedae. The sequence continues at coordinate 54,029 of NZ_JAQFWP010000044.1, forward strand.
CGCCCCCGCGCGGGACCGGTCCGCCAGGCCGACGCGGACCGCGGCCGCCATGTCCGGCCGCCCCGCGAGAGGGCGGCGCGGAGCGCGCGGCCGGGTGCCCGGTCCGCCGCCGGTGCCGCGCACCGGGCGGCGCAGGTCCTGCGCGGCGCGCAGGACCTCCTCGGCGTGCAGCACCCGTCCGTTGTGGCCGACCAGTGCCGGGTCGGCCACCTGGAGGCGGACGTCGCCGGTGATCCGGGCGACCGGGTGCAGCCTCGCCGCGCGCAGTCGGCGGACCGCCGGAGCCACCGCCTCCCCCTCCAGGTCGAGTACGAGCGGACGGGGCGGCAGCCCCCAGTCGGTGAGCACCTCCAGGCCGGCGTCGACGCCGTCGGCGGCGGTGCCGGGCGCCTCGTCGGAGGCGGGCAGGTGGAGGCTCCAGTGGACGGGGACGGCGGTGGACTCGGAGGCGGCCCACACACCCATCGCCATCTGGGCGCTCACCGGGTAGTCCTTGCCGCCGTAGCGGCCCACGCCCACCGAGTGGCGCCCGGTCTTGGGGATGAGCAGGGGGCGCACCACCCAGGCGCGCGGGGGCGCGGTGCGGACCAGGTACTCGGCCAGCGCCCTGCGCACCGGCACCCAGTCCCAGGTGGAGCTGGAGACGAAATGGTGCAGGCTCTGCCCGGTCCCGATGCCCCCGAGCAGGGCCGCCATGTTGCGGATGGACTTGCGCCCCGGCGTGGTCAGCAGGCCGCGGAGATAGTCGGAGCCCCTGCGCCGCTGGTCGGTGCGGCGCAGGGAGGCGAACAGCTCCTCGGACAGCTCTTCGAGGATCTTCTCGCTCCCCGCCGCGCCGGGCGGGGCGGGGAGCGCTCCGGGCAGGCGCGGGGTGTCCCGTGCCTTGACGGCGGGCGCCGGACCCCCGGGGGCCGGCGCGCCGAATCCCTTCACCGCTTGCTTTTCCGTGGTATCACTCATTCTGCCCCTCCGGAGGGATCGGTCAGGCGAGAGAACAGCGCCCGGGGTCACGGGGAGCCGATTCGGGATCAGAGGATTGGAGATACCGAAATAGAGTACGCGCGCAATGTGCCCTTCCTCGTCGGTCGCCCGGGCGTGCTTCGCCTCGTCGCCGCGAAAGGGGGCCGCGGAGGGGTGCGGGGCGCGCCGATTGGGCAGGGAATGACGGCAGTCTTTCCTGGTGTTGTGGCAATGCTATTTTCCGGCCCTGTTCGGAGCAATATGCGGAAAGCATCGATGGTATTGTTCGAATCCATTGCGTTCCCGGCCCTTCCGTCACCGCTTCCCCTGTGAGGGGGTCATGGAGGGGGCGGGCGGGTCACCGCTTCCCGATGCGCGAGGCCGCCGTCGGCACCGCCAGGATCATCGCCGCTTCGGCGAAGGGATGCGCGAGCGGTTCAGGTCAGGAGGGGCTCGTCCCTGTCTGCTGGGCCTCCGTCGGCTCCGGGGCGTTCCCTGCCGGACGGAGGGGCCACGCGGCGGCGACCGCCGGTCGGGCGCCGCCGGTGTCGCCGTGGCGGTGCTTGGGCAGGTCGACGGTGACATGGAACCGGCCGTCGCAGCCGATCCCGCTGACCAGGGTGCCGCCGAGGGCCGCGGCGCGGTCCGCCAGGTTGTCCAGGCCGCCCGAGCGCTCCCCCGACCCGGAGGAGCGCTCGGGGCGGACCCCGTCGTTGGTGAACGCGGCGCGGACCCGGTCGCCCTCCTCCCGGATGGTGATCTCGCAGTTCTCCGCCCGGCTGTGGCGCAGCAGGTTGGTGGCGCTCTCCCGCAGCACCGTGGCGACCACCGTGCCCACCTGGGTGGGCAGTTCGCCGTGGCCGACCTCCATCCGCACGTTCACTCCCGCGGTCGTCAGCACCGAGCGCACCGACGTGCACTCCTCCTCCAGGGACAGGTCCCGGTAGCCGTGGGCGACGGCGCGCACGTCGGTCAGCGCCTGGCGTCCGGTGTCCAGCAGCTCGGACAGCTCGTCCTGGGCCTGCTCGGGCCGGAGGGGGAGGAGCCGGTGCGCCAGCTCGGCCTTGAGGGTGACCGCCGAGAGGCTGTAGCCGAGCAGGTCGTGCAGATCGCGGGCGAACCGCAGCCGCTCGCGGACCACCGCCGCCTCGGCGAGCTCGGTCCGCGCCTCGTGCAGGTCGACCACCATCTTCCTGAACCGGGTGAGGCCGTAGATGATCAGCCCGGTCACCACCACCTGGATGGTCATGAACAGCGGCCCGGCGGGGACGCTCGCCGGAAGCGGGTTGAACCAGGCGTGCACCGCGGCCACGCTCGCCGCGGTCGCGGTGAAGGCGGTCCATCCGGCGCGGGGTCCCAGGACCAGCAGGGTGCTGCCGGCCAGGTACCCCGAGATGCCCATCCACGCGTCCTGGAAGACCGGCGGCGGCGCGAAGACCAGGACCGCCTGCGCGGCCAGGCAGGCGCGGGAGGCGGTGCGCCGGTCCGCCCGGCCGTACCACAGGCACACCAGCAGCTGCAGGACGAGCAGAACGGGCAGCACCGCGAACGCGGCGGCGCGGTGGGCCGGGTCGGTGAACGGGTGGACGTAGGTGATCTGCAGGTTGCTCAGGAAGAAGGCGGCCACGGCCGTGATGGAGACGGCCCAGGCGAAGGTCGGCGCCATGCCGTGGGGCGCGGAGGAGGGGCCGAGGACGGCGGAGGCGGTGGTGGACGCGTTCGGTCCCGTCGTCACGGCGTCGTTCCCTCTCGCAGGCGGCGGGCGGTCGACACGGTCGGCCGACCGGGGGCGATGGTGCGGCGGAACGCGCCGAGTGGGAACGCGTCCGTGACCGGCCCACGCTCAAACTAACCCGCGCCGGGCACGCCGGAGAAGCGGGGGAGGGGGCCCAGACCCCGCGGCCGCGGGCGGGCGCGGCGGCACCGGAACGGCGGAGCCCGTGCCTGTCTGTCTACGCGAGGTGTCGGCGGGACGGTCGCCGGACGGACCGGGCGCCGGTCTCCGGCCGGTGAGGACCGGCTCTGAGGGGCTCCAGGGGCAGCTCCAGCGCCAGGCGGAAGCGTTCGCCTCCGAGGAACTCCGCGGTGAGTGATCCGCCGAGGGCGCGGGCGCGTCCGGCGAGGTCGCCCAGGGCCCGCGTGTACCGCGCCGCCCCCTCGTCCCCGGGCGCGCCGTCGTTGACGATCTCGGCGGTGATCCGCTCCGGCCCCTGCACGAGCGCGATCGTGCAGGACTCGGCCCGGCTGTGGCGGAGCAGGTTGGTGGCGCCCTCGCGCACCAGGGCGGCCACCACGGTGCCGACCCGCGGGGGCAGGTCCCCGTACTCGGCGCGCAGCCGCAGGTCGACGCCGGCCGCGGTGAGCACCGACCGCACCGAGCGGCACTCGTCGTCCAGGGACAGGTCGCGGTACCCGTGGGCGACCGAGCGGGCGTCGGACAGGGCTTGGCGCCCGGTCGCCAGGACGTCCTCGACCTCCTGCTGGGCCTGGGCCGGACGGGTCGGGGCCATCCGGTGCGCGAGCTCGGCCTTGAGGATGATCGAGGACAGGCTGTAGCCGAGCACGTCGTGCAGGTCGCGGGCGAAGCGGAGGCGCTCCCGGGCGACCGCGGCGCCCGCCAGCCGCTGCTGGGCCGCGCGCATCCGCTCCATGACCACGCGCAGGTAGGACAGCCCGTACACGGCCAGCCCGAAGACCGTGAAGGTCGCCGCGGCATAGCCCAGGACCGTCCAGTCGGAGGTGTAGGCGGTGTGGATGGCGACGTCGGTGGCCAGGACCGCCGCGAAGCAGGACCACCCGTAGAGCGGGGGGAGCACCAGGGGGGCGCTGCCCGCGAAGAAGATCGGCATCGACGCCCACCCCATCTCGAAGTAGGGGATGGGCGCGTAGGCGAGGACGGCCTGTGCGGCCAGGATGCTCCGGGCCAGGGACAGGTGGTCGGCGTCCCCGGCGAGGCGGAACTGCGCCATCTGGAGCAGGAACAGCGCGGTCATCCCGGCGGCGGCCGCCGCCGTAGCCCAGGGGCCGTGCCCCTGGTCGAGGACGATGGAGAACGACATCAGGCAGATGCCGGTGAACACGACGGCGGTGACGCCCCAGGCCAGCCGGGGCGCGATGGACTCGCCGGACTCGGCCGCGGTGTCGCTCCGCTCCACCGTCCCCTCCTCCGATCCCCCGCACGGCCCACAGCCCCGGGGTGGACTGGGCCTCCCCGAGCAAACTAGTGTCCTGAGTCGTTAGTTCGTTGGCGGCTGTAGGGTGGGGTGATGCCTGG